>NZ_JBFAGG010000026.1:0-79382 GCF_040653595.1 Sphaerisporangium sp. NPDC051011
CCCCGCCCGGCACCCACCCGGCGGGGTCTTCCATGTCGTCCACATGGACACCGTCAGGGTCGTCTACATGCCCAAGTCGAGCGTCGTCCTACACCTGCCAGCGGAAAAAGGATCATCCTTCCGACGGATGCGCCGTCAGGACGTGCTCCTGATCAGGCGACCAACTGTGAATCCACAGGACCTACGAGAAGTGCCTCGTTGGTCATGACGAGATCGCCATGCGCCGAATCGCTGAGGTCCTGCGGTCTTCCCCGCGGGAAGGCATTGGGAAGGATCAGCTGGATACGTTTGATCAGAGCCGGACACAGCCGGACACCGAGACATGATCGAAGATAAGCAAAGGCCCTGGTCATCGTTGAGATGACCAGGGCTTCCGTCTGGCGCGGCCGAGAGGACTCGAACCCCTAACCTTCTGATCCGTAGCAAGATCGGAGATGTCTACAGGCGTCCATCGATGACACGAGCCCCTGTTTGTAGGGGGCGTTCGGCCTCTGTGATTCCACAGCCGTCCATGGTCGTCCAGGGCTGTCGTCAGCAACGCCGTTAGCAAGATCACCCGTCGGGATACTCCGGGCGAGGGGGACGGACATGGGGAAGGTCCTGCCGGCGGCCCGCACCGAACTCGGCTAAGTTCCGCCGCCCCTGCGTAAGGCTCAGCTCGTAGTTCGGGCCTCCGCGGACTTCGTCGGCGTCATGGTCGTCCTGTCCATCGTCTTCCCAGAAACAAACTGGGCAGATCTCGTACCCGCCTCGCACGTTGAGAGTGAGGAAGCCGCAGCAAGGGCACGGATACGGCTTGTCTCTCTTGGGGCGATGAACGCTCACGAACTCCACCCGGACACCGTAACGTCGGTACTCGCCGGCCTAAAGGCATTCACAACTGACCACCTCATTACGAGGGAAGGGCAGGCCCCTGGTTGGTGACTCGCCGTCCTGCTCGGGCGATAGATACGGGCTGGCTGGTGGGGTGTGATCGTGTAGGAGGCTGTTGCTGGTCGTCGAGGAGGAAGGTGATCTCGCCCCGCGTCGGACCTGTCCGAAAGACCCGGGACGCCTCACGTAGCTCGAACACCATCCGGACCGCGCGTTCACGCAGTTCGGCGGAGTACTTCCTCGGGGGTGCCATAGCCCCCTCACCCTTCCAGGTATCAGGGCCTCCAACCAACCCGGGGCGCTCCATCAAAGAAGTGACCCGGCTACGCGCAAGCGGCAATATCAACGACAGGAACTAGGCCCAGTGGAAAGCATCAGCCGAACACGATCAGTCAAGCATCAACTGAAGGTTCACACGGGCTCCGTCGGTCGCTCTGTCGGTCGCACACCTCGACGACCTCGGTGCTACCTCGGTTGATACCTGGCGCTGTGGCTTCGATTGATGGTTGACATGATCAATCCGGAGTCGCGCCAGCGGTGCGACTCGCAGCATGAGCGGATGTCTAACAACGTCGCGAGGCCGACTGCGGTCAGATCGGGCACGGGCCTCGGCGTTGCTGAACGCCCGGTGGTGCCGACCGGGGCAGTCTGCCGTTTCGTGTGGCCGTTCATGTGGCGGTGGTCGCAGTCGGCGGCGCTTACGCACCCTGCCCATTCACCTCAAGAGTGACGCCTGGCTTCTCGGCCCAGAAGGCGAGCCGTCCCGCGATCTGCTCAACCCGTGCGAACGGCTCCGGGTAGGACCAGACCACGTCTTCGGCCAGACCGTCACCAGTGTCCACCGACCAGTAGACGGCATCACCCTTGAACGGGCAGTGCGACGTCGTCGTCGATGACCGGAGCAGATCCATCTTCACATCGTCTGGCGGCAGGTAGTACCGCGGTGGGCAGCCTGTCTCGGTGAGTACGAACGGCCGGGAGGAGGTCGCGACGACCGAGTCCTTGACCCGTACCACGACATGGTCCGACGCAGGCGTGACCTCGATGTCATGTCCTCGTGTCTTCACATGTCAATCCCATCAAACATCTCCGGTGACGGCCAACGCTCACCGGCAACGCGCGTCCCGGCACTGTCCGCGCCGCTGTGCGGCAGCACGAGAGGCGCGCTTCGCCGGCACGCTATGTGGCGAAGATGTCACGCGTATTACATGAGCGGACTCCGAGCCGAACGGACGCGTCCTCCACCAGACGGCCCAGCGGCATGAGCGGGTGTTCCCGTGTGAGGGAGTGCTGTGTTGCCGGTTGGCGGCTGCGACGTGTAGGACGACTCTTGTCGTCACGTCCGTACGCCTGAGGTGCCGGGAGCTGAATCATGGATGATCGTTTCAACGTGATCGTGAGCGCAGGATCGCTGAAGGTGACGGACGAGCACGCGGTGCATTTCCCTCATCGGTGGACGCCCGAGGGCGTGAGCGTCAGGGCGGACTTCACCGGAGGACATCTCCTTCACCTCGCGGCGGCGGGATGCGTCCTCAACGACCTTTACCGGGAGGCCGCCCCACTGGGAATCGAACTCCTGGGAGTGCGCGTTTCCGCAGCTGGCGGCTTCGATATCGAGAGCTGGCGGTCAACCGGGATCACCTACACCGTCGACGTCAGCTCCACTGCTTCAGCCGAGAGCATCGCCCACCTGATCGACATCGTGGACTCCGTCGCCGAGATCCCCCGCGCCATCCGACGAGGTGCCACCGTGCAGAGGATCAGCTAGCGACTATGCAGGAACACAACCAACGAGGACTTCCTCACCGCTACGGCGGCATGAACACGCGGTCGGCGGCATGAGCGGACGTAGGAGAGTCGCACGGTCTCTGTCGCGTCAACTGCCGCACGCGGCGGGCACTCAGCACCACGAGGACTAGCCACGGCACGGCGACGACGGCAGCCAACGCCTGGTAGCCAGATGCTGCGCCCATTGCGCACAGAACCAAAGAGAGAACAAGGACGCGCACATGGCGATTGACCAGCATCTCAGGGAACACGGGGCGGCGTGATGGCGAGCGGCCTGATCGGGCTCTCTACGACGACAGGCTCCAGCCCTTCCCGGCGTAGGAGGGCGCCGCTCTAAGCCCGCGCCGACTACTGGGGCCGGGGTTGGAGCCACGCCCGGACATCGGCATGAGCGGAAGTCTCTCAGGGCGACATGATGGCCAGTCCGCGCAGAGCTCGGGTTGGCCAGCCTCGTCGTGATCATGTAAAGCATCAGCAGCACCAATTCGTGAAACATCAGCTAGCTAGAAGGTCGACAGCTCGACGACCTCGGCTGTTCCAGGTGGCTGCGCGTTCGAACTGAGCCGGGCGTCGTGGTTCTGTGATGCATCAGGGGAGCTCGTTGGTGAGGGTGTCGCCTGGGTGGGGTGTGCCGATGTAGATCAAGGCGACTTCGAGTTCGCCGATGCGGCGGGGGCCCAGACCCCAGATGTCGGTAAGGCTGTGGCTCTGCCAGAGGTTGATCACGTCTTCGACGGTTCGGGGTGGGGTGAAGGGGGCGCCGTAGGCGTGGGTGAGGGTGTTGTGGGTGATGGTCGACAGGACGTGCCTGAGGCAGTCGACAGGGCAGGCTGGCGTTATGGCGTCGGTGTCGTGTGCTGTCGGGGCTGTGTGGTGGTGGCTCATCGGCGGCGGTGGGCTCTCGGGTCATCGGCGAGGTTGGGGTCTTGGGGGTCGTGGGTGGTTTTGGGTGTGGGTGACGCGGGCGGCGAGTTGTTGAGGGGTGTCCGCGGCGTACAGGGTCTTGCGGCCATGCAGGGCGATCCACTGGTGGGCGAAGGGGTCGTAGAGGAACGCCCACCGAGGAAAGCGGGTCCGCAACTCGTCTAGGGCGTTCTGTACGTCGGTCATCGACTCGGCGGGGGGAGTTCCGCGGTTCGGCCGGTGTGGTCGCCTTTGATGCCCCAGGCGGTGATGAGGGCGGCGATGAGGGGGAGGCCCCGTCCGCCCTCACAGGTGGAGGTGCGGGGGCCGAAGGTAGTGGGGCCGCCCTGGTCGGTGATTTCCAGGTAGGCGGTGCCATCGTCGCGAACCAGGATGGTGGCGGTGAAGGTGCCGCCGGGGGCGCCGGTGCGGGTGTAGGCGATCGCATTGGTGGCCAGCTCACTGGCGATCAGTTCGGCGTCGGGGTGGTCGGGTAGGTGGGTGCGGGCGAAGCGGCGGGCTTCGCGTACCTGGTCGGTGCTTCCGGGGAATGTGTGGCTCCGCGTGGCTTGGTCTTCGCTGGGGCGTTGTCGCGGGATCATGTCGGCTCACCTCACGATCATGCAGGTCAGAGGCCGGGAGGTCCTTCTGTCGGTACTTAAAATACGGGTATAGAATTCTGAGTACAAGCGACTTCGGGTACTTGCGTCGCACAATAAGTGCTGGTCCCGTAGACAAGTACCGGTCACCGCGGCCCCAGAGCGGGCCTGCGATCAAGGGAGGGTGCGCGTGTTCGGTCTAGTTGTCCGGTTCACCTGTAAGGACGAGGCGAGCGCGGAGGCGTTCGATCAGCTCGTCGCCGAGACGATCGAGAAGATCCGCGACAGGGAGCCGGGGACGCTGGTGTACGCCTCGCACCGGGTCGACGGACAGCCGCTCCAGCGGATCTTCTACGAGCTGTACCGTGACCGGGCGGCCTTCGACGCCCACGAACAGCAGCCCCACACCAAGCACTTCCTGGGCGTTCGGGGCGAGTTGCTGTCCTCGGTCGAGGTCGACTGGTTGCAGCTGCAGAGCGGTAAGGGAACAGACGCGTGAGCATTGAGTATCAACGCGCTCTCGGGCGGCGCATCGCCCAGGAGCGCAAGCGGCGCGGCCTGTCCCAGCCCGAGCTTGCCCGGTTGATCGACAGATCGGTGGCCTGGGTCTCGCAGGTGGAGCGCGGGGTCCGCAAGGTCGACCGCATGTCGGTGCTGGAGAAGCTGGCCGAAGCGCTGGACGTGCCGCTGTCGGAGCTGGCCGCCGAAGCGCCGGTGGTCGCCGCGGCCGCCGAGGAGATCCCCGGGACGGCCGGCCTTCGGCTGGTGCTGTCGGGGGCTCACTCGTTGCGGGCGATGCTGCATGCGGCGCCCGTCCCGCCCACCGAGCAGATCAAGTCCCGCGTCGATCACGCGTGGGAGTTGACGCACGCCAGCCGGTACCTGGAGCTGACCGATCTGCTGCAAGGGCTGGTCCCGGCGCTGGAGAATGCCGTTCGTTCGGCCGAGGAGGAGCAGCGGGCCGAGTTGTTCACGTTGCTGGCGGTGACCTATCAGGCATGTTCGGCCGCGTTGGCCAAGCTGGCCGAGCCCGAGGCCGCGTGGATCGCCGCGGACCGGGCGATCGTGGCGGCCGAGCGGGCGGGTGATCCGCTACTGATGGCGGCCGGGGCCTACCGGCTGGGGTTCGTGTTCCTCAAGGCACGGCACTTCGACCAGGTGGAAGAGACCGCGCGTACGGCGGCTGAGGCGTTGTGGTTCCTGGCCGAGGAGGGCAAGCCGGAGGCGATGTCGTTGTGGGGCGGGCTTACCCTGCAACGCGCCGTGGCGGCCTCCCGGCTGAACGAGGCCGACACCGCCTACGGCCACCTGGCCCGCGCGCGGGAGATCGCCGAGCGGCTGGGCGAGGGGCGCAACGACTACAACACCGAGTTCGGGCCCGCCAACGTCGCCCTATACGAGGTGACGGTGGCCGTGGAGCTGGGGGACGCCGGTCACGCGCTGCGTGTCGGGGCGGCGGTGGACACCTCGCCGCTGTCCCGCGAGCGCCGCGCCCGGCTGCATGTCGATCTGGCCCGCGCGCACGCTCAGCGTCGTCAGGTGGACGAGGCGGTGGCGGCGCTGTTGGAGGCCGAGTCCATCGCGCCCGAGCAGATCCGGAACCACCGGATCGCTCATCAGCTCGTGTCGGACCTGCTCACCATGCAGGATCCGCCGTCGTCTGACCTGCGGGAACTCGCTGATCGGGTGGGAGCGTAAGAAACAGGTCTCACGTTCGCTCATCTTTGCCCCCAGGTGGGCAACAACGCTCTCTGACGGATGGCTCCGTCTTCGAAGCCACTGCCGCTGGTGCGTCATCGTTGCTGGTCCCTCAGACCGTGCGGGGACCAGCAACGGCGCACATCAGACAGGGCGTGTGATGAGGCCATCTCACGAAAGCCGGGGCCTCGTATCAAGTCGACATACGGCTTTTTGAGCCAGTGCGTGCCCTGCGTATGAGCCCTTCGGCGGGAAAGTTGGAGTACGTCAGCACATCGACCAGGGGCCTTACAGCGCTTGAGCGGCCTTGACTGTGGAGCCGGGCACGAGCGGAGCTCGCCGTCCGGGGGTCGAAGAGGGCGGAAGCCCCCTGGGGAGAGCAGCCCTGAGCGGAGCGAAGGAGCTTTGCGAGGGCGCGACCGGCACCTCACGTCCCGGAGACATGCCAAGGGCCACTCCCGGCGATCGGGAGTGGCCCTTGGGTGTGGCGCGGCCGAGAGGACTCGAACCCCTAACCTTCTGATCCGTAGTCAATGGCAGAGCTGAGTTCAGAAGGCTTGTGCGCTGGTCGGGTGGGTGATGGAAGGTGGGGAAAATCGGCGCTGTGTGGCGATGTTGCTGTACCCGCGTGCTGTACAGCAGACCTCATCAATCCTCGAACCCGATGGCAACCCGACCCGGACCGCAGGGCCACCAGGCCCGAGGACCGGAAGCGGGGCAGCAGGCGATTCGACATCCTGTGTTAGGTGTAATGACCTGAGAGGTTAGGAACGCGGTTGGCGAGTGGTTGGCCTCCGAGTGCGGTGTGACCGCGGTGGTGATTGTAGGTGTGCAGCCACTGCGGCAGTGTTTGTCGTCGCTCGGTCTCTGTGCGGTAGGGGCGCGCATAGGCCCATTCTTCGAGCAGGGTGCGGTTGTAGCGTTCGACTTTGCCGTTGGTCTGGGGCCGGTAGAGGCGGGTGCGTTTGTGGGTGATGCCTTGGCCTGCCAGCGTGTCGCGCCATAGGTGGGAGCGGTAGCAGGAGCCCTTGTCGGTCAGGACCCGGGTCACGGTGATGCCGCAGCGGGTGAAGTAGGCGTGGGCGCGTTGCCAGAAGGCCACAGCGCTGTCTTTGCTCTCGTCGGGCATGATCTCGGTGTAGGCCAGGCGGGAGTGGTCGTCGACGGCGTTGTGCAGGTAGCCGTAGCCGAGGTTGGCGCGGGCGGGTGGGGTCGCGGTGAGCGGCGCTGTGGCGTCCGCCGATGGCCCGGCCGTGCGCGCGGTGTCCGCCGCCGTCGGGGATGTTGCCGAGCTTCTTGATGTCGACGTGGATCAGGTCGCCGGGGGCGGGGTGTTCGTAGCGGCGGATCGCTCGGCCGGTGGCGCGGTCCCCACCGGCGTAGGAAACGGACTTTGATGATGCGTCGTTCGGTGCGGGTGGGGGTGCGTCGGGGGCTGTGGTGCGGGCGGCTGGGCCGGTCGTGCATGCCGGCCGGGCCGTGCGCGCGGTAGCGGTCGGCCCAGCGTTTGGCGGTGGTGGGGGCGACCTGGAAGCGCTCGGCGGCACGGCGCAGCGGCCAGCCATCCTCGACGACACAGCGGGCCAGGCGCAGCCGTCCGAGCTCGGACAGTGGGGCGTTACGGTGGAGCATGAAGGGCTTTCTGGTTCACGGGGTAGATGTCGCTATCCATACGAACCCGGAAGCCCTTCCTTATGCCAAACCGATCAACCCCTGTTCCTAACCTCCGTGGTCAGAACAGTTAGGAGTGGGAGGCTGTTAGGGCCGCCCACGCACTCTCATCTGTTCCGACGCCTCCGATTGCCGATACGCTGCACGAGATCGGTTCGCGAATGACTCACGATTGCTCACGTCGCCATCACTTCATTACGAGATCTTCCATGATCGTCCAGGTTGGTCCGCTGGTATCCTCCGCCGATGGTCACGGCCACTATCGGCAGGCTTGGAGTCCATCCGTGTCCACCGTCGTTCGGGGCCGTCGCTAGTGCGTCGGCCACGAACGATTTCGGTTGAGGTGTGACGATCTCGCTCCTGGATAGCGACAAGGTCTCCCTTGCCAATAACCAGGAGTTGGAGATGGCCACGAGAGTCAAGGCCCGCCGTCCGGCCCCCGAGGAGGGCCGCACCCTGCAGCGCATCGTGCGACGCGGCAAACACGGCTCCATCAGGGCCCGCCGCGCGATGATCATCATGGCGTCGGCGTCGGGCAACACGATCCAGGCGATCGCCCGCCTGGTCCAGGCCGACGAGGACACCGTCCGCGGCGTGGTCCACACCTTAAACACCGACGGACTGGCCTGCCTGGACCCGCACTGGGCCGGCGGCCGGCCACGCCGGATCACCGCCGAAGACGAGACCTTCATCATCCAGACCGCCAAGACGCGACCCAAGAAGCTGGGCCGGCCCTTCACCCACTGGAGCCTGCGCAAGCTGGCCGACTACCTCAACACCCACCCCGACCGGCCCATCGTGATCGGCCGGGAACGAGTACGGCAACTGCTCCGCGCCCACCACATCTCCTTCCAGCGCACCCGCACCTGGAAGGAGAGCACCGACCCCGACGCGGATACGAAACTGGATCGGATCGAGGAGGTCGTGCGCCGCTTCCCCCAGCGGTGCTTTCGCCTTTGACCAGTTCGGGCCGCTGTCCACCCGGCCCTGCCACGGCCACTGCTGGGCCAGGCACAAGCACCCCGACCGGCTCCCGGCCACCTACCACCGCACCCACGGCATCCGCTACTTCCACGGCTGCTACAGCATCGGCGAAGATCGCCTGTGGGGCGTCACCCGGCTGCGCAAAGGCGGCGACCACACCTTGACCGCCCTGAAGAGCATCCGCGCTACCCGTCCTGACGGCGCCCCGATCTACGTCATCGCCGACAACTGGTCAGGCAACCAGACGCAGCGCATTCGCTCCTGGGTCAGCAGACACAAGGTCGAACTGTGCTTCACCCCGACCGCAGCCTCCTGGGCCAACCCGATCGAGCCACACTTCGGCCCGCTCCGCCGCTTCGTCCTGGGTAACAGCGACCCGGCCAACCACCCCGTCCTGGCCCGCGAGCTACAGGCATACCTGCGCTGGCGCGACCACCACCGGCGCGACCCCGCACTGCTGGAAGCTCAACGCAAAGAACGAGCCCGCATCCGCAGCGAACGCCAGCAACGCTGGGGCCGACCACGATCCCGAGCAGCCTGACCACCGCACCCGGCGAACCATCGTGGTCAACGCACTAGCGAGGGTAGATGAGCGAGTGCGTCGCCTCAAGCCAGTCAGCGGCGATGTCCGTCCCCGTGATCCGGCCGATCAGCGTCAGGACGGAGCTGATGCTCTCGCCCTCGTCCACGCGATCCTCGATGACGTCGTCTCCGCTGGTCTGGAAGCGCAGCCCTTCCATGAGGTGGTCGAGCGCGTGCGGATCGCTCCCGTGCACGGGGTCGGGCCAGGTGGGCTGGAAGGCGACAACCACCTCCCCGTCCTTCAGATACTTGAAATGGTCATGGCCGCCCATATCCATACTGAAGCAGAGCGCCTCCCGCCCGCCCGCTGTCAACGGCAGCAGGAAATCGTCGTCGGTCGGCCCCGGAATGATGCAGGTCCACCCTCCGGCCTCGCCCACCCAGGTGGGCCCGCCTTCCTCACTGTTGTCGAGCAATTCGTTCAGGTGGCTCGGCGTGCTGGTGACGAGGTCCAGGGAGAAGGCCTCGGCGACGGCGTCGCGATCCATTCCTTTGACCCAGAGGGCGCTGAATCCCAGCGTCCAGAGGTCCATCTCGTCATCGAGTCCCTCGGTGAAGATGGTCGAGACCAGGAGATCGTGCAGGTGCGTCGGCGACTGCATGCTCACCTTCCGATGGTGGAGGAGCCGGGAGAGGGCGAGGCCCTCTCCCGGCTATGACGTTATGACGGTGGTGCGCCGTTGCGGATTCTGACCCAGAAGGCATTGGACGGCCAGTTGCCCGCGCCGCCTTCGAGCTGGCCAGAGGTGAAGACGCGGTAGCGGGCGTAGAAGGCCGCCAGGTCGCGTCCTGCGGCTTGGTTGTGGTCGGTGCTCACCTGACGAAGTGAGGCGTTGAAGGTGGGCGTCCAGACGTTGTTGATGAGCTGGCCTTCGACACCGATCGCCTGGTTGGTTGAGGCGAACGGATACTCGTCGCACTGCTTGCCCGGGCCGGCCCCGGGGAGGTTCGGGCAGTACCAGGTCATCTGCGTGCGGTTCTTCGAGTTGAGGAGAGGGCCGTCGGGTGCGCGCCCGTTTCTCGCCCGCCTGGTCAGGGGCGGTCTGGGTATCACGTCATAGTTGCCGGGGAAGCTCTTGGTGATCGGATTGCCGTTCCGGTCCAGCTTCGGATCGGTCGCCTGCGGGTTTTGGAAGGCGTCCCTGATGTGCCTCGCCACCTCACTGCGGAACGGGTCGTCCGCGTACATGGTGTAGACGCGGTCCGCACCCAGAATTCGGCACCCGCCGGAGTAGCCGATCCAGTGGTCTGGGACTGTGTCGACCTGGCGGGCGAGGAACTATGGATCTCTCATCAGCTCAACCGGGTCCGCGGCCAACTGCTTCACCGGGGAACAACGAAGACGGAGGACTCGACCGCGTCGCTGCCGCTGCTGGGTCTGTGCATCTCGGCGCTGCGCCATCGGCAGCGAGTCCAGGATGACGCGCGTAAGCGGGCGGGGGACCGATGGCAGGAGTCCGACCTCGTCTTCACGACCCGCAACGGCACTCCGATCGAGCCGCGCAACTTCAACCGGGCCTTCGAGGCGCACTGCCGAAAGGCCAGCGTCCCGCGTATCCGCGTCCACGACACCCGGCACACCTGCGCCTCACTCCTGGCCGCCCTAGACGTCCACCCCCGAGTAGCGATGCGCATCCTGCGTCACTCGCAGATCTCGATGACCATGGATGTCTACACCCAGATTCCCTCGCCCAAGACCCGCAAGGCGCTTGACCGACTCAATCAGAGCCTCGACGGTCCAGGCGGAGCATAGCTCATCGCCCGCCGCCTTAAAGGCCCTTTGGGATCACCCTGAAGGGCCTTATTCACATGCAAGGGCATTTACCCATAGCCAAACAGATATGTCAAACTAACCCATCACGGCAATTTCGCTGCTCGTTAACCGTGATTTAAAAGAGTAGGGCTCCGGCGAGCTGCCAAGTTCACCTTCACGCCGAACGCAATGGAGGGCGAATGGCACACCCTGTGAGTTGCGAGCGCGCCAAGCGGCATCACTGCCGATGCTCCGACTGCGGCGGGGCACAGCACGGCTGGCCCTACGGCATCACCTTGGCCCGCGATCCATCCCCTACAGGTCGCCAGGAGGCGAGAAAGCGCAGCGACTCCGCATGGGCAGCCACCCAGCCAGCCAAGGGCCGACGAGGGCCGTCCAAGCCCAGACAGGCGGCCGCCGCTGATAGCGCCACCGTCGATCTCATCGACTGGCTGTCCGAGAACCCAAGCACCATTGAACACATCCAGGAAGCGGGCGACCTCCTCACTGGCCCCGTCATCGCAGAACTGGATAAGCGGTTCGGCGGCAGCAAGCCTCGGGAAATCAGAAGAAGTCTCACTAATCATTTCTGGTGCGACCTCCTCGTCGCCCTGGCAGAGGGCATCGAGAAGTTCTCTGAAGCGATGGACCAGGTACCGGACCACGTGACGGCGGCCATCATCAAGTCTCGCAAGGTCGAGGGTCGCAGCCCCCTTCTCAGAGCACTCGTGACTCTTGCCGTACGGACAGCGTGGGAGCCAATCAAGAGCATGATCCACATCAGTGGGATCGAGGAACTGCAACGAACCTGCCAGATCCTTGCCGTCCTCATCTGCCCAGCCCCTGAAAACCACGCAGCGGTGCAAAACGGCGCGCTCCTCCCACTGGCGAAGGAAGGGCTGTTGGAGATCAGCAGAGAGCGACTGGAGCAGGTCTTCCCTGCCGAATGGGTTCGCCGCCTCCGGAACGACCTCGGCGGCGCCTGAACGACCTGCCGGCCTCGGGAGCCCTGGGTGGGCGTCACCAGCTCCATGAAGCTCAGAACTTCGACACGCGATGACCGCAGACGATCGTCTGCGTGCGGCCACGTTGCTGTACTTCGCTGCTGTACGCATAGCAAAGGGCCACCTCCGATGATCGGAAGTGGCCCTTGAGCTGCGGCGCGGCCGAGAGGACTCGAACCCCTAACCTTCTGATCCGTAGTCAGATGCTCTATCCATTGAGCTACGGCCGCCTGCTTGCTTGCCTCGACAAGCATAGCGGGTCTTGGGCAGTGCGCTGTACCGGATTACAGAGCGGGGTGGGTTGCGTGGCGGGCGGGCAGGGGCGGGGCAGGGGCGGCGGCCGGGGTCAGGGGGTGGCGGGCACTACGCGGATTTCGAAGTCCATGCCGCTGACCACCTGGCCGGCTCTGATCTTGCGGGTCTTGCGGAGTTCGACCTCGCCGTCCACCAGGACGTCGCCCTCGGCGATCAGGTGCTTGGCTTCGCCGCCGCTTTCGGTGATGGAGCAGTACTTCAGCAGGTCGCAGAGAGGGATGTACTCGTCGCGGAGCTGGAAGGTCTCCTCCAGGAAGGTTTCGTCCACGAGGCCAGCATAGGCAGATGGTTAGGAAGAGTCGGACCCGTCGCCGCTTTCCAACAGCCTCCCTCCAGCGGCTACCGTCCAGCAGGCCACCTCCTCCAGCGGCTTCTTCTCGGGCACCCTTCTGGGGACTTCGCAGGTGGGACTATTCGGGTGGGTGGTACTGATGGGGACATAGGGTGTTCAAAGTTTCTCGATTCCGGGCGTGGCGGGGGCGGGGGCGGCAATGAACCTCGGCAACGTTTCCGCACGTGGCGAGTAGTTCCGGATCGAGGCATGAACCAGCCATCCCTGTACGGCGTTGCCGGGCTTTCGACGCAGATCGTCGTGGGCGTCGGGTTGGCGTTGCTCGGCGTCGTGGTGATCGTGGGGGCGCTGCTGGCCAGGCGGCGGCACAGGGCGGTCGCCGCGGACGAGCACGCGCAGCACGTCACCCAGCTCAGACGGCTACTGCTGAGGACGCAGTATGACTACCCGCGTCCGACTCTGTCCGATCTGGTGCATGCTTCCCGGCATGAGGGCCTGACGATACGGCTGCATGTTGCCGGAACCCCCATGGAACTTCCTGATCCGGTTGATCTAGCGGGTATGCGGATCATCCAGGAGGCGCTGACCAATGTATTCGCGCATGGGGAGGCGCACGCCACCGTCATGCTCACGTATCGTCCGGATCGGCTGGTCGTCACCGTGGACAATCCCCTGAAGGGGCGGATTCCGGGCTCACGGGGTCGGCAGGAGGGGTTGGAGACGATGCGGCGCCGGGCGGGCAAGCTGGGCGGGTCGGTGTCGGCCGGGCTGTATCAGGGGGGTTGGCGAGTATACGCCGAGCTTCCCTTCCGAGCGTAGGCTCAGCGCCAATTCCACTCCCCCGAGCGTAGAGTCACACTTTCCCTGTTGGCCCGTAGACCGTAAGGCCACGGATCCGTTCGGGTGCTCGGTCTGTCCGCGAGTGGCGGGGCGGTCCGGGTGCTCGGTCTGCGCGGAAGTGGCCCTCCGGGCATCCGGCCACCAGACCATTCGGCCACCCGGCCTGGGGCCTGGTCGGGCCGTGGTTCGCAGGCGATATTTCACGACGCGCGCTGGTCTGTGGTCTTCTTCGGGAACAGCGTGTAGGACAAGGGCCATAGAACCGCGATCGCCGGGACGCGGGCCAGGCTGAGCATGAAGTCCGTGAGCGCGGCCGTGCGCGTGGCGTCGCCGATGATCCAGATCGCGAGGCCCAGCAGGCCGCAGGCGATGCCGTACGCAAGGACGATGCGCAGCCAAACGCCCCATTCGTACCGGGCCCTGGCCATTCCGCCCGCAGGTGGCTTCCAGGGCGGCGGGCCGCCGGACAGCCGGTGGGCGGCGACCTGGTCGGCCCAGCGGATCGTGCGGTGGCCGAACACGATCGAGTACGCGAGGTACGCCGCGGCGAGCCCGTGCGTCCACGCCGCCGTGCCGCCGCCGCGCAGGTCGATCACCGTGGCCGCGAGCAGGACCAGGTCGACGAGCGGGACGCACAGCAGGAGGACGCCGCCGAGGCGCCGGCGGCGCAGCTTGTAGCGTGCCAGCAGGCCGAGGCCGAGCAGCACCCAGAACCCGATCTCACATCCGATGATGACGGCTACGATCACCCTTCCAGCCTGGACGTGGCGGAGGCGGCCGTCGTCGTCGGCGATGATGAACCGGACTACACCGTTGTATGTACGAGCAGGTCATGACGGGGACGGTGTCGCGGGGAGTTCGGACATGGTGCGATGAAGAGCATGAATCCGGTCCGGCAGGACGCCTTGATGGCGGGCGTCGTGTTCGCCGGCGGCCTCGCCCTGCTGGCCAGCGACGCGTACATCCACCGGGGCCGGCCCGCGGCGTTGCTCGTCATCCCGCTTGCGGTGGTGTGCCTCGGGGTGGTCCTGCGGCGGCGCCGGCCGGTGGTGACGCTGGCGCTCGGCGTGGCGGCGATCGTGGGTGATCTCGCCCTGGGCCCATCCTTGGGCACTATCCTGATATTTACGGACAATTTGTACGCCGCCTCCCTGTACGGCCCGCGTCGCCTGGCCACGTGGCTCCTGGGGATCACGTCCGTCCTCGCCGTCGTCGTGGGCGCCATAGCCGGATTCGTCGCCAGAAACTGGGCCGCCCTGGCGATCGGCGGCGTCCAGGCCGGGCTGGTGCTGACGACGCCGGTCGTCACGGCGCTGATCATCCGGCAGCACCGCGACCAGGTGATCGCCGAGCGCGCACGCGCGGAACAGGTCGCTCGGCTGGCCGAGTTGGACCGCCAGGCGGCCGTGACCACCGAGCGCGCCCGCATGGCCCGCGAGCTGCACGACATCATCGCCAACCACTTCAGCGCCGTCGCGATCCAGTCGGCGGCGGTCATCTCGCGGCAGGACCTCGACGCGGCGTCCGTCCGGAAGGTGCTGGAGTCGATCAGGGAGAACAGCGTGCGCGGAATGGCCGAAATGCGCACGATGATCGGCCTGCTGCGGGCGGAAGCCGAGGACGAGGAGCCCGAGGCGACCCGCCATCGCCTGAAGGACGCGCCCGACCTGGTCGCGCGGTCGCGCCGCGCGGGGATGGACATCGATCTGGCGGTGTCCGGTACGCCCCGTGACCTCCCGCCGTCCATCGAGCTGGCGGGCTACCGCATCCTCCAAGAATCCCTGACGAACGCCCTCAAACACGGCGCCGGACGGGCGGACGTGACCGTCCGGTACACATCCGACGAGGTGGTGCTGACGGTCGAGAACCCGTGCGGGGCGGATTCGGCCGGTCTGCCCGGTTCCGGTGCCGGGCTGGTGGGCATGGCCGAGCGGGCGGCCCTCGTCGGCGGCACGTTCACCGCCGGCCCGCGCGAGCGGGAGCCGGGCCACTCCCCCAGCACCGCGCGGATCTGGCGCGTCGTGGCGACCCTGGCCGCGGAGTCACAGCCGTTCGAGGCCAAGCTGATCTCGGCCGAGGAGGGCAGATGATCAAGGTCCTGGTCGCGGACGATCACGCCTCGGTGCGGGCGGGCGTGGTGCTGATCCTCGAAGGTCAGCCCGACATCGAGGTGGTCGGCGAGGCGTCGGACGGGGAGGCGGCGGTCCGGGCGGCCGTGGAGCTGCGTCCGGACGTCGTCCTCATGGACATCCGCATGCCCCGGCTCGACGGCATCTCGGCCACGCGCGAGCTGGCCGGTATCACGGACGTGCTCATCCTGACCACGTTCGACCTGGACGAGTACGTGTTCGGCGCCCTGCGCGCGGGCGCCGCCGGGTTCCTGCTCAAGAACACCGACGCCGACCAGCTCATTAACGCCGTGCGGGTGGTCGCGCGCGGTGACGGGCTGATCTCCCCGTCGGTGACCCGGCGCCTGATCAGGGCCTTCGCCCGGACCGGTGAACCCGAGGCGCACGACCTCGGCGTCCTGACGCCGCGCGAGCGCGAGGTGCTGGCCTGCGTGACGCGGGGCATGTCGAACGCGGAGATCGCGCGTGCCCTCGACATGAGCGAGGCGACCGCGAAGACGCACGTCAGCCGCATGCTGGGCAAGCTCGGGCTCCGCAGCCGGGTCCAGGCGGCGATCTTGTACGCCGGTATGTAGACCGGACCGCTGTGCCTATGGCCGCGCCTCCGGCATGGCGGTTCGAGGCGCCCCGGAAGCCTCGAACTGGATCAGTCGACGACGATGAGGGAGAGGGTCTCGGCCACGCAGGCGGGCCTTTTCGCGCCCTCCACCTCAATGGTGATCTTGAAGGTGGCGAGCGTGCCGGACGGTGTCCCCTTCACGTCGAGGACCTCCGCGCCCGCGCGGACCTTCGCGCCCACGGGGACCGGCGCCGGGAACCGTACCTTGTTGAGCCCGTAGTTGATCACCATCTTGGGTCCGTCGACCCGGAAGATCTGCCTCGTGAACGAGGGGATCAGCGCCAGGCTCAGGTGCCCGTGGGCGATGGGCCCGCCGAACGGCCCGCTCGCGGCGCGTTCGAGGTCGACGTGGATCCACTGGTGGTCGTCGGTGGCGTCGGCGAACAGGTTCACCTGCTCCTGGGTGACCTCGCGCCACTCGGTGTATCCCAAGTGCTCGCCTTTGGCCGCTTTCAGCTCGCTCAGGTCTGCGAAGATCCGCATAGGAGAAGATTATTCGGTACGGCCGCGATCCGCGCACCCCTGCGACAGCGGATCAGCCCCTGCGTACGACCGGTCAGCCCCCGCCTACGATCGGCCAGCGCCGGTGTACGACCGCTCGGCCCCCGCGCACCGGTCAGTCCCCGGCGTACGACCAGGCGGCGTACCGCACGACGTCGATCCTGATCACCGGCCCCTCGGGGACGCGCTCGGCGTACTGCGGATACTTCGCGATCAGCGGCTCCAGCACCGGGAGACGTTCCTCGTCGCGTTCCAGGACCGCCGCCAGGCCGTCGGCGCGCACCCACCACAGGCGCGTCCAGTCGTCCTCGTAGTGGTCCACGAGAACGGACACCTGTGGGTTCGCCCGGATATTCCGGATACGCCGGAGCTCGCTGGTCTTCTTCGGCTTGTGGTCGACGGCGGTCACGATGCGCTCGCCGTCGAACGCGAACGTGATGGGGACCAGATGCGGAGTCCGGTCATCGCCGACGGTCGCCAGCCTCGCCACGCGCGCGCCGCGCATCTTCTCGCGCGCACGCCCGTCGGCACCGCCGCCCGCCGTGGGTTCGCCTCGTCTGGCCACCCGCGTATCCAAGCACGTCACGACCGGCGGGGACGGGAGGTGGCTCAGGTGTCGGGCTGACGGGGAAAGACATGGTCACCGGGGTGGTCCAGGGGCAGGACGCAACGACGGCCGGTGTCGGCTTCGGCGCAGCGCATGGCCTCGTCCCGCCGGGGTAGCGGCGGCGATTCGGAAGGGGGGTGCTCCATGGGGTGCTGCCTGTTCTCCAGGGTGAGCGCCTGGACCGAGAGACGAAATCACACGGGGCCGTCGGACATTCCTCTCTTCGAAGCCCCTGGACGATCAACCTTAAACCCACTCGAACCCGGACGAAATCCCGCGCTCCGCCGGGCTGCTGGAAAGGGTGTCTCCCATCCCGGCATCCGTCAAGGTCCGCGACACTCGCTCCCCACCTGACATAGGGGCGCGGCGGCGGGAACGATCGTGAAGAGCGGACGGCGTCATGGCGCCGGCTACACAGCCACATGAGATGAGGCCATCAGGATGGAACCGACAGTCCGGGCACTGCTGTTCGACCTCGACGGCACACTGATCGACCACGACACGGCCGCGTCGCTCGCCCTGGCCGAAACACTGGCGACCACCCCCGACGTCCCGTCCGACCTGGACCGGGATCACGCCGCCCGCCGGTGGAAGGAGCTGGAGCGGCACGCCATGGACCGCTACGCCGCCGGGGAGATCACCTTCCTCGGGCAGCGGCGCCTGCGCATCGTCTCGCTCGCCGCCGAACTACGCCTCGGCGCGTGGGACGACACGCGGGCCGATGCCTGGTTCGCCACATATCTGCGTCACTACGAGGCCGCGTGGCGGCTCTTCCCCGACGTACGCCCGGTGCTCGACGTCCTGATCGAGCGGCATCCGCGTGTGCGGCTCGGCGTGCTGACCAACGGGGACTCCCAGCAGCAGCGCCACAAGCTGCGCGAAATCGGCCTCGCCGACGACCTGCCCGCCGTGATCATCTCCAGCGAGGTGGGAGCGGCCAAACCCAGCCCCGAGATCTTCGAGCGGGCCGCCGACCTGCTCGGCCTCCGTCCCGGCCACATCGCCTACGTCGGCGACCGCCTACGGACGGACGCGCTGGCCGCCGAGCAAGCCGGAATGCACGGCATCTGGCTGAACCGCCACGGCGGACCGGCGCCGTCCTCGGTTTCCGTCATCCAGACGCTGCACGACGTCCCCGCGCTGCTCACCAGCCTCAACAGAACATGACGTCTCCCGCGGCGTTCTCAAGAGTCGTGGACGACCGCGGGCTCGCCGCCCTTCCTCGGACCATGGGCGATCATCCACAGGATCCACGCCTGGAACAGGCCGGCGGCGAAGAACAGGAGAAGGGCGACGTCCGCACCGAGCACCTCCAAGGGAAGTTGCAGCAACACGAGGGATATGGGCGCCGTCACAAGAAAAAGCAGAACGGCCTCAAGGCCCTGACTTCCCGGCTGGCGAATCCCGATCTCGACGTAGACGGTCACGCCGACGACGAGCAGCGCGTACGGGACGGCGATCGCCAGCGCCAGGCGCCACCGCCGGTATCGGGAGACGTAGCCCGTGACAGCTCGGGTGATCCGCATGCTTCGAAGTCTTCCTCGTGTCACCCGCACCGCCATGAGCGCACGTACTCAAATGCCCTGGGTACACGGGTACGTGCCGGTGGACCGTCAGAGCGACACCACAGGTTCGTACGTCTCCTGGAGAACCTCGCCGTCGATCGGATAGAACTCCCCCTTCACGCCTCTGATCACCCATTGGCCGGTCTTGATGCCCACCCACGTCGAGTGCAGGACGTCCAGCACCTCGGCGGTGACGTCCGTGTCGCCGCCATGGGCCCCGGCGACCACCGTGCGGAAGCGAAAGCCGGCGAAGGAGACCAGCTCAGCCACATTGTCGCCGCGCCACTGAACGGCCTCGACCTCGACAGGACGCTTGCGAAACCTGTGAACGCCCACCGGTCATCCCTCCTCACCAATCAGTTCATGGTGCACGACGACCACACCGACACGGCAGACCAGTGTTCCGTGCGGGAGGCGACCGGAAACGGAAAGACCCTCCCCGTCGGAAGGCGGAACGCGGAACGGTCAACGGGGAAGGCCCTTCGGCGCGGGCCGGAAGGTCAGTCCTGCGGCTCGTCCCTGGACGACGTCACCTTCTTGCAGTTCGTGCCCGATATCGAGAAGGGCGCGTCCGTCCCGACGCGGTCCACCTTGCCGCAGGTGTAGACGCTCCAGTCCCGGCTGAAGAAGACCTGGCCTGGGTTGCCCAGGGCGTTCTCCCGGCACTGGGTTCCCGCGATGTCGGTGCCGACCTCCCAGGGGCCGTTGCGACAGGCGTACTGGGATGACGACGGCACGACCTCGGCGTACGCCCTGGGGGCGAGGCCGCCCAGGGCGACGGTGATGGTGGCCGCGAGCAGAGCGGCGCGGCGGCGGGTGAGCGTGGACACGAAAGCTCCTGGGGGTAGATCGAATTCGCGATCGTCGCTTTAAGTCATATGAACACTACTTTACGTGAGCGACACTTTCCGGCGCGGCTCATCGCCTGGACGGGACGGCCGACGGTCAGGGGGTGCCGCGCGTCCGGCGTACGGAGATCAGCTGACCGGGGTTCCGGCGCGAACCGGGTCCGGGGTGGCCTTGTCCGGGGGCGGCTGCGCTCGGGGGCCGCTGGGGCCGGGGGCGGCCAGGTCTGTGGGCTGGTGGGCTACTGGGCTGGGGCGGCCGGGTCTTTGGGCGA
Organism: Sphaerisporangium sp. NPDC051011; assembly: GCF_040653595.1. Taxonomy (NCBI): domain Bacteria; kingdom Bacillati; phylum Actinomycetota; class Actinomycetes; order Streptosporangiales; family Streptosporangiaceae; genus Sphaerisporangium; species Sphaerisporangium sp. NPDC051011. Next base: position 19,844 of record NZ_JBFAGG010000026.1, read on the forward strand.
TACCTGGGGGTTGGTTCCTCCGCGAGCGGCGGCGTTCACTCGACAGATCTGTTCACTCGACAGATCTATCGTCGGCGCTCAGGGGGAGCCGGGCCGCGATGGCGAAACCGCCGTCGGGGGTCGGGCCCGCGGTCAGCCGGCCGCCGACCAGCGTGACGCGCTCCCGCAGGCCGTCCAGCCCGTAGCCTCCTCCGGCCGAGGCCGCCCTTCTCGCCATCGTGTGCGTGTGATAACCCTCACCGGCGGTGTTGTCCACGCGGACGCACACCTGGCCGCCGTCCAGGACGCAGCTGACCTGGACCAGCGCGCCCGGCGCGTGCTTGCGGACGTTGCTGAGCCCTTCCTGGACCAGCCGATAGCAGGCGTGCTTCACCCGCGGCGAAAGCCCGTCTTCAGGAAGGTCGAGATGAAGATCGACTCGTAGTCCGGCGGCCTCGGCGTCCCTCACCAAACGGGCGATCGCGTCGGCGCCTCTGGCGGCCGGCACCTCGTCCCGGCGCAGCACGGTGAGCAACTGGCGCAGCTCGGCCAGCGCCTGGACCCCCTTGTCCTCGATGCCCGCCGCCAGCTCGGGAATCTCCGCGGGATCCTCGACGTCGCGGATGATCCCGGCGTTGAGCACCATGCCGGTCACCGCGTGCGTCACCGTGTCGTGCAACTCCCGGGCCAGCCTGCGCCGCTCCTCCGACGCGGCGAACTCCTCACGCTCACGCACCCCTGCCCGCAGCTCACCGACCAGCCCCCGGTACTTGCATACCCACGTCCCCACCAGCGCGGGCAGGTAGACCAGCGTCAACGCCCGTACGACGCTGAGGTAGAGGGTCTCGTCGGTGTACGGGTCCACGTAGTCGGCGACCGCGTACACCGCCGTGAGCACCAGGGCGACGATCTTCCACGAGCGCATTCGATGTTCGGACGTCATCGAGAAGGCCGCCAGGATCAAGGGCACGGTCTGCGCGGTCACGCAGGCGCAGACGGCCGAGGCGATGATCGCCGGCCAGGGGGTGCGGCGCCGGACCAGCATGGTCGCGGCCGTGATCGCGCCTACCAGGTGCGAGAGCCAGTCCGGAGGGTCCCCCCACAGTGCGTAGGAGTGCCCGATGGCCGTCGTCGGGATCGTGAAGGCCAGGACGGCGGCGGCGAGCAGCAGATCGACCAGCAATGATCGATACCGCTTGACAGACTCCCCGTGCTCGTCCCGCACGTATTCAGTATGCGCCATCCGTATTCGGTATCCAAAACGCCGCCCACGAACCGACGCCCTAACCCATGCCACGCCCATGCCCCCGACCGTCCCCCACCAACCTCTGACCACAGTAGGACCCACGACCAAACCACGACAGCGCGGCCCCGCAGGGAGGCCTGGGGCAGGCGGCCTGGCATTCGATGCCGACAGCGGAAGGCCGCGGGCCGCGGTGATCCACAGACACCGCACAGCGCCCGGCACAGCGTGACCAGCCGACCTCCCGGAGGACCCGGCAAGGCCCCTGGCAACGTCGTCATGTCCCGTTTCGCTTACGCGCGGACGAAGGGGCCCTCCCACGAACCCTCGCCGACCGCGGTCGTCCGCGATGCGCGCGGCGATGAGCTGTCCGGCCCGCCTCTCCACCGGGTCGATCTCGGCGATGTCGGTGCGCTCTTTGGTCTCCTGGTCCTGCCAGACCAGGCGGACGCGCATGCCCCGGGCGAGGCCGGGCGTGCGGGCGATGAGCGTGTCGATCCAGGCCGGCATGGCCGGCCCGACGCCCTCGCCCCCGCGCTCTGCCGACATTATGAATTTTGAAGTCTCCAGAGCATTTCTTGGGCTCGGTTTTGGTCTCAATATTCGGCCGACGATTAATTGAAGATCATTGCGGTAGGTGGGGGCCAGAGAGTGGGGTAGGTCAACCGCTGGGAGGCCGCTTGGGTGGGACGCCATCACGGCTTGGGACAGCGGGTGGCCTGCGCTCGACGGGGGAATGCGCTGTGCGGGTGATCGTCGATCTCACACGGTGTCAGGGGTACGGGCAGTGCGCGTTCCTCGCGCCAGGCGTCTTTGCGATGCACGGCGGCGAGGCGTTGCTGTACGACCCGGACGCGGACGAGGCGCAGCGTGAAAACGTACTGCGGGCGGCTGCGGCGTGTCCGGTCCAGGCCATCCACGTCGACCGGATGGCCACCCAGCACCCGGGGATGCGGACCGGACCGGCCGCTCCCGCACCGGTCGGCGACGGCGATGGGTTCCGGAAGACGGGCCGCATCGTGATCGTGGGCGCCTCGCTGGCCGGAGCGCGGGCGGCAGGTGTGCTCCGGCGGGACGGCTTCACAGGCTCGCTGACCCTGATCGGGGAAGAGTCGTACGAGCCGTACGACCGCCCGCCGTTGTCCAAGCAGGTGCTGGCGGGCCGGGTACCCGAAGATCACACCCTGCTCCCTCGCCTGCGTGAGGTCGATGCCGAATGGCTGGCCGGCACGCGCGCGGCGGGGCTTGATTTGGCCGCCAAGAAGGTGACGCTCGGCGATGGCCGGGATGTGCCGTTCGACCGGGTGCTGATCGCGACGGGCGCACGGGCCCGGCCGTGGCCGAACCCGGCGGAGGCGGCGCTGGAGGGGGTGCTGCCGCTCCGCACCATGGAGGAGGCGGCCCGCCTGCGCGAGCTTCTCGCGGCCGGTCCGCGTCGCGTGCTGGTGATCGGCGCGGGGTTCACCGGGTCGGAGGTCGCCTCGGTCTGCCGGGACCTGGATCTTCCGGTGACCGTCGCCGAGCGGGGTCCGGCGCCGCTGGTGAGCGCCCTGGGCGCGGTGATCGGGGCGGTCGCGGCCGACGTGCAGCGCGACCACGGCGTGGACCTGCGGTGCGGCGTCACAGTGGAGGCCTTGGAGGGCGGCGCCGATGGCCGGGTACGGGCGGCGCGGCTGTCCGACGGGTCCACGGTGGAGGCCGATGTCGCGGTGGTCGCGCTCGGGGCGGTCCGCAACGTCGAGTGGCTGCGGGACTCCGGGCTGGCCGCGGGCGTCTGGGGGGTGGCCTGCGACGCGGGCTGCCGGGCCGTCGACATCAACGGCCTGGTGACCGACGACGTTTTCGTGGCCGGCGACGTCGCGCGCTTCCCGCATCCGGTCTACAACTACCAGTTCATGACACTTGAGCACTGGGGGAACGCGGTCGCCCAGGCCGAGATCGCCGCGCACAACATGATCAGCGACCAGGCGCACCGCTGGGCGCACCTGGCGCTGCCGGTGTTCTGGTCCAACCAGTTCGGGATCAACATCAAGTCGGTCGGAGTGCCGACCTTCGCCGATGAGGTGGTCATCGTCCAAGGCTCGCTGGCCGAGCGCCGGTTCGTCGCCGTCTACGGCTACCGGGGCCGGGTCACGGCCGCGGTCACCTTCGACCAGGCCATGTGGCTGGGATTCTACGAGGGACTGATCGAGCGGGCCGCGCCCTTCCCACCCGATTTTCGCGGTGTCGACCGCAACGAGGAGATGCGGCCGGTGCCGGCCGAGGTGCCCGAACACATCAACGCCACCGAGGTGACCGTCGTGGTGACCGGACATGATCCGGCCGAACGCCGCGCCCGGCTGGTCCACCACGACATCTAAACCGACTGTGACAAGGAGGCGCCGCCATGACACCACACAGCGTCTTCCAGCAGAGCCTCGACAAATCCAATCGCGCCGACCCCTACCCGCTGTACGCCGAACTGCGCAAGACGCCGGTACGGCGGGAGGAGGACGGCACCTACGTCGTCAGTACCTACAACGAGATCGTCGCGCTGCTGCACGATCCGCGCGTCAGTTCGGCACGCCCCACCTTCCCTCAGCCGGGCGAGCCCGGCTTTTCTGAGGAGGCCGCGCAGCAGCCACGGGCCTTCATCAACACCGATCCGCCCGAGCATGACCGGATCCGCCGCATCGCGATGCGCCACTTCGGCCCACCGCATTCGCCGCATCGGATAGACGACCTGCGGCCGGAGATGGTCGAGATCATCACCGGCCTGATCGACGGCGTCGCAGGCCGACGGCGGATCGACATCGTCGATGACATCGCCTACCCGTTCCCGGTGACGGTGATCTGCCGGATCCTGGGAGTACCGCGCGAGGACGAGGCACGGTTCCACGCGTGGGCCGACACGGTCGTCGAGGCGTCGGACTCCAGACAGGAGGGCCGGGCACAGCGCCTGCAGCGGCGGCAGAGCGCGCTGCTCGAGCTGCACCGGTACCTCGGCGGGATCGCTGCCGAGCGCCGCAGGGCTCCCGGAGACGACCTGATCTCCGGCCTCATCACCGACCAAGGCCCCGACGGGTCGATGTCCCCGATCCAGGTGGCGGTCACCAGCACGCTGCTGCTGATCGCCGGCCACGAGACGACCGTCAACCTGATCACTAACGGAATGCTCACCCTGCTGCGCCATCCCGAGCATCTCGACCGGCTACGTCATGAGCCGGACCTGGCGGTCTCCATGGTTGAGGAACTGCTGCGATACGAGCCCCCGGTGCACTTTTTGTCTCTGTCGCGGATCGCCCTGGACGACATCGACATCGCCGGGACCACCATCCCCAAGGGCGCGCCAATCGTCCTGGCGCTCGCGGCGGGAAGCCGCGACCCGGCGCACGTGCCCGACCCTGACCGCTTCGACCCGGACCGCCGGTACAACGAGCACCTCGGCTTCGGTGGCGGCATCCACTACTGCTTCGGCGCTCCACTGGCCCGCCTGGAAACCCAGATCGCGCTGACCGAACTGGCGAGACGCCTGGACAATCCCCGCCTTGTCGCCGACCCGCCCCCCTACCGGCCAAGCCCCGGACTACGCGGACCCCGGCATCTTTTCATCGACATCGACGGTGTCGACCGACCTGCGCGATGAACCGCTGACCTCGATCGCCGCAGGTCGGCGGAAACGGCGTGATCGTCTGCCGGATGGTCTGGCATTGGTCCGGCAACGCCTTGATTTCTCGACTTCGGGCAGAAGAAAGGCCCTCCCGCGATTCGCGCGGAAGGGCCTTTGAAGTGCGGAGGCTCGGGGATTTGAACCCCGGATGGGCTGTAGACCCAAACCGCATTAGCAGTGCGGCGCCATAGACCTGACTAGGCGAAGCCTCCTCATCGGCCGGTCGGCTTGGTGTTGCCGCCGACTGGCTCAGCACAGAGTACCGGCCTTGATGCCGGGCGGCAAAGTGGATTCGCCGTCGGGGGCAATCATATCGATTCGCCATCGTGGGCGATCGGGTCTGGGCGGGGCTGTGCCGGGTGGCCGCGTCCGGACTTGGGGGCTTGCCAGGCTTTCCACACCCTGTGTCCACAGGCTGTGGAGAAGGGCGGGCCGCCGGGGCAGGAAGCCCGGCGGCCCGCTTCAGCGCTCTGGCGGCCTCCGCCGAACTGACCGCCGCGCTTTCCGGGGATGTGGTGTCACCGGCCATCCGGTCCCACGGTGTCCGGATGGCCGGGAGCTGAGAGGCTCAGGCCCTTGCCCCAAGGGGACTGGTCTCACAGGTGGACCGGCGTTGGAGAGGTCAGCGGGTGCCCCTCTGTTCGTCGGGTGCGCCTCTGTTCGACGGGCCGGGCGCCGCGGGCGGACCTGTGTTGGACAGGGCGGACGCGGCGCGTGGGCCCGTTCGAAGGGTCAGGCGCGGCGGGCGGCCTCGCCTTCCACCTCGATCTTGATCTTCTTGCTGACCAGGACGCCGCCGGTCTCGAGGGCGACGTTCCAGGTCAGGCCGAACTCCTCGCGGTCGATCTCGGTCTCGAGGGAGAAGCCGAAGATCTCCGCACCCCAGGGGTTGGTGGCGGCGCCGCCGTACTCGACCTTGAGGGTGACCTCCTTGGTGACCTCGCGGATCGTGAGGTCGCCGACGACGACGAAGTCCTCGTCCGAGTGGCTGACGACGCGGGTGGTGCGGAAGGTCAGCTCGGGGAACTTGTCGACGGCGAGGAAGTCCTCGCTGCGCAGGTGGTTGTCGCGGTCGGTGCTGCCGGTGTCGATGCTGGCGGTCTGGATGGTGAGCTCGGCCGACGAGTCGAGGGGGTTCTCGCCGATCGTGACGCTTCCCTTGAAGTCGCCGAACCGGCCGCGGACCTTGGTGACCATCATGTGCTTCGCACTGAAGCCGATGCGAGTGTGGGCGACATCCAGGTCGAAGGTGCCGGGCTCGGGGATCGTGAGGCCTTCCCAGGCGCGAGTGCTCATGGTGTACATCTCCGTGGGAGTAGTTGCTAGGCGGAATGTCTGCCGCAACAGATGTCTACACGAGGAATATTCCGCCCGTCAACTATCGTCGGTTAGACTGTGAATGTGATCCCAACTGACGACGCCCGGCTCACCGCGATGGGCCTTCTCATGGAGGTCCAGTCCGGCCTCGCGAGCAAGATGACGCCCGCCTTCGCGGAGAGCGGGCTGTCCGAGGTCGACTTCGAGACGCTGATCCGCCTCGCGCGCTCCCCCGAGCGGCAGTTGCGCATGAGCGACCTGGCGGCCCAGACGTCACTGTCCACCAGCGGGGTGACCCGAGTCGTGGACAGGCTGGAGCGCGAGGGGCTGGTCCGGCGCGTGGCCTGCGCGAGCGACCGGCGTGCGTCCTACGCGACGCTGACGGAGGACGGCCTGGCCCGGTTGCAGACGGTCCTGCCCAAGCACTTGGAGGACATCGAGACCTGGTTCACGGGCCTGCTGACGCCCGCGCAGCTCGAGACGCTGCTCGACACCCTCCGCGTCATCCGCGACGTGGTACGGCCCTGCGCCACCGCGGGCGCGGACGTGCCGACCCAGGTCACTCCTGCACGATCGTGAGCTCGCCGCGGGCGTGCATCTCGCGCAGCGTCCGTTTCGCGAACTTGCCGACGCTGGTCTTCGGCACCGCCTCGACGAACGCCCAGCGTTCGGGCACCTGCCAGCGCGCCACCTTGCCCGACAGGAACTCGCCCAGCTCCGCGACCCCAACCTCCCCGCCGAGCACCACGCACGCCAGCGGACGCTCTCCCCAGCGTTCGTCCGGCACGCCGATCACCGCGGCCTCGACCACCGCCGGGTGTCCCATCAGGGCGTTCTCCAGCTCGACCGACGAGATCCACTCCCCGCCGGACTTGATGACGTCCTTGAGGCGGTCGGTGAGGGTCACGTACCCGCGCTCGTCCAGCCTGCCGACGTCGCCCGTGCGCAGCCAGCCGTCGTGGAACCGCGAGGGGTTCTCGTCGAGGTGGTAGGACGCGGTGACCCACGGCCCGCGCACCTCCAACTCCCCCACCGCGACGCCGTCCGAGGCCAGGACGGTGTCGCCGTCGCCGACGATCCTGCCCTCGACTCCGGCGAGCAGCCTGCCCTGCGTGACGCGCAGGCTCCAGTCGTCTCCGTGGGCGACGGCCGCGGTCGGCGAGGTCTCGGTCATTCCCCACGCCTGGACGAGCCGGACGCCGAACTCCGTCTGCAGGCCCTTCATCAGCGACTCGGGCACGGCCGAGCCTCCGCACGGCACGAGGCGCAGCGACGAGAGGTCGGGGTGGTGCCGGCGGGCGTACCGCAGCAGGTCGGCGAAGATCGTGGGGATTCCGCCGGAGATGGTGGGCTTCTCCTCCTCGATGATCTTCGCCAGGTGGGCCGCCTGCATGAAGCGGTCGGGCATGACCAGCGAGGCCCCGGCCATCAGCGCGCCGTACGGCATCCCCCAGGCGTTGGCGTGGAACATCGGGACGATCGGCAGCACCCGGTCGTCGGACGTCACGGCCATGCCGTTGGCCGTGCAGATGGCCATGGCGTGCAGGTAGGACGAGCGGTGGCTGTAGACGACGCCCTTGGGGTTGCCGGTGGTGCCGCTGGTGTAGCACATGGACGCGGCGGCGCGCTCGTCCACCTCGGGCCAGTCGAAGGCGTCGGAGGCGGCGTCGAGGAGCGCGCGGTAGCCGTGCACCCGCTTCCCGGCCGCGAGCAGCGGTTCGGTGTCCCCGGCGCCGATCACGACCACGTGCCGCACGGTCTTCATCGCGGGCAGGATCGGCGCGAGCAGGGGGATCAGCGAGCCGTCGACGAGCAGGACGTCGTCCTCGGCGTGGTTGGCGATGTAGGCGATCTGGTCGGGGTGCAGGCGGATGTTCAGCGTGTGCAGCACTGCGCCCATGGCGGGCACGGCGAGGTACGCGGTGAGGTGCTCGGTGTTGTTCCAGCAGAACGTCGCGACGCGCTGGTCGCCGTCCACGCCGAGCGCGCGCAGGGCGCCGGCCAGGCGGGCGGCCTCCTGCGCCAGCTCCCCGTACGGCAGGCGCCGGTAGCCGTCGCCGGTGTACGTGGCCACCTCGTGATCGGCGAACTGGCCGGTGCCGTATCGCATGATCGAGGTGATGGTGAGCGGGAACTCGGGCATCGTGCTGCGCATCAGTGCCACCTCCGCTTACCGAGTCTGACCCCGTGCCCGGCCCTCCACAACCGTTCGATCACCTCGCGGACCCTAACCGGGGTCGTGTCTCGGGTCCGCACGGCTCGACGACGACCAGGTCTCCCCGGAGCTTGGCCATCGCGCGGGAGACCGTGCTCTTGACGGTGCCGATGCTGATCCCGAGCGTCCTGGCGATCTCCGTCTCGGTCATGTCCTCGTAGTAGCGCAGCAGGATCGCCGTGCGCTGCCGCGCGGGAAGCCGGTCGATCGCCTCTTCCAGCAGCTCGTGGATCTGCCCGGGCGTGGGGCCGTCCCGCACCGGGGTCTCCGGCAGTTCCTCGGACGGGAACTCCTCCAGCTTCCTGCGCCGCCACCAGGAGATGTTGATGTTGACCATCGCCCGGCGCACGTACCCGTCCAGCGAGGCGCGATCGTTGATGCGCTCCCAGGCGAGGTAGGTCTTGGCGAGGGCCGCCTGGAGCAGGTCCTCGGCGTCGGCGGGCTGGCCGGTCAGCTGATAGGCGACGCGCAGCAGCGCCGGGCCGCGCGCGACCACGTACTCGCGGAACTCCTCATCTTTACCGCTCATGCGACCACCGGTGCCGGGACGAAGGCATGATTCGTTCGGATCTCGTGGTCAGAATCGCAGCCGCGGCCCATAATGCGGCTGAACGTTCATCCAGGTTTCGCCCCACCGAATGTAAAGATCGTTAGAGTCGGACGGCAGGCGAGACGGCGACTAGTTCCTCCGAGAGTGGGTAATTTGCTACCCGCGCCCTTGGCGGGGGAAATATTCGTCCCGCCGGAAACGCTGCCCTCGGCAAAACGTGTGACGCTAGCGGGCATCTAGGTGACTCGCCGCGGTTTGCTGGGGAGGGCCCATGGGAGTGGAGCGCCGCCATGCGCTGGCGTCCAAGGCACTCGGCCGCAGCCTGGTGCCGCCACAGCCGGAGGAGGAGATCCCCGCCCTCACGGCGGTGGTGGGCGAGATCCTCGACGTCAGCCCGCATCTGATCATCGTGGAGAACCCCGAGGGGGTGGAGGAGCGCTTGGTCATCGCGCCGTGGGCCACGGCGTGGCGCGGCAGCGTGGTCGCGCCGGCCGACCTGCCCGCGGGGGGCCGGGTGGTCATCCGCGCCCGGCAGTCCGGCCGCGTGGCCGACCGGCTGTGGGGCGACGTCACGCGCGTCACGGGCGTGATCCTCTCCATGGGCAGGGACGGCCGGGACCGCACGGTCGAGCTGGACTGCGGGCCACACCGGGGCACGCGCGAGGTCGTCATCCCGTACGGCGCGTCCGGCCGCATCGCCGTACGCCACCCGCAGCTCGAACCGGGATACCTCTTCGACGCCATCGGCACCCGCGTCGAGGGCGTGACGACCGCCTGCCTGCCGGCGACCTCGCAGCCGCCGTACCGCGCGACCGCCGTACCGCCTCCGCCGCCCGCGTACAACGGCGTGCAGTCGAGGATCTCGGGTGCGGCCGCGTGGTCGGACGCGTTCGACGAGGGTGAGGCCGGGGCCGCCTACCCGATGTTGGAACGTGCCGATTCGCAGTGTGACGACGCCGGGGTGTCGTGCACTGGTTTGCCGTACTTGTCGCTTGGGTCGATGCTTTACGTCGGCAATGTGTGCGAAAGCCGCGCCGCCGTATTGCCGATCGTGGCCTGCGGGTGCATGGCGGGCCGATTCTGTGATCGATGCGTGGAATGTGGCACGTCACCACGGGGACGGATCGCCGAGCTTTCGCCGGCGTCCTTTGTCGAGCTCGGGGGAGATCTCACCAACGGATGCTTCAACGCCCGTGTCGGATTGGGGTGACCCATGGCGCCTGAAAGCCTCGCCACCGCCGCTCTCGCGATCGTCGTGCTCCTCCTGTTCCTCGGAGGCGCCGCCAAGGCCGCGACCGCCGGTTCGCACGCCGAGCCGGGAGCGCTCGCGCGGCTCGGTCCCGGAGTCCTGGTGCCCGAGCGGTGGCGCAAGCCGATGATGATCTTCTGTGCTGGGATGGAGTTCGTGCTGGCCGCGGGCCTGGTCTTCACCGCAGGCCCGCTTCCCCGGTGGGGGACGGTCGCGTTCTTCTCGGTGGCGACCTACGTCCTGTGGGAGCTGCGCCGGCGGCGGCCGGACGTCGGGTGCGGATGCTTCGGCGACACGAGCACCACCCCCGTGGGCCTGCGGTCCATCGGCCGGGCCGCGGTGCTCGCCGGGGCGGCGTTGCTGGTCGCGGTCGTGCCCGTGACCGGAACGGACCTTCTGTCGCCATCGTGGCACACGCTGATCGCACTCGGGGCGGGGCTCGCGCTGCTGGCCGTCCTGTCCCCCGAGATGGAGGAGACCTTCGCCCGCGTGCGGCACCGGGCGCCGTGCGAGCAGCGGCCCGTCGCGGCGCCCAAGGCGCTCTCCCGGCTCAGGGCGAGCAACGAGTGGCGGTCCCACCTGGACCTGCTCACGGCGTCCGAGCCGTCCGACAGCTGGCGTGAGCTGTGCTGGCGGTTCTTCGTGTACCCGGCGCGCGTGGCCTCGGGGGCCGAGGCGGACGTCGTGTTCGCCGTGTACCTCAGCGGGCGGCGGCCTCCCGTGCGGGTGGCCGTGGTCGAGGGCGAGGGGTCCGGGCCTCTTCGAGAATCTATCGGTGTATCGGCTGGATACTAGAAAGCCTTAGACGACGGCAGACATACGCGTCCGGGGTCGCCATACCGAGAGCCATAACCGAGAGCCGTACCGAGAGAGAGCACGATGCCGGACGGCGGGGGCGGCCGCCCGGCATCGTGCATTCAACTCTCTACGGCTCTCTAGCTTCCCCTCTAGAAAGCCGTAGAGAGGCCAATGGGGTACGGGCCGCCGCCGCGCGCCCGTCTGGTTTCGACTACAAGGGCTGGGCCCGGAGGAACCTGCCGAAGTGCGGCACCGTGAAGGCGATCAGGCCGCGCTCGGCACTGAAGATCAGTCCTTTCTTGATGAGGCTGTCGCGGGCGGGAGAAAGGCTGGACGGCTTGCGCCCGAGCAACTCGGCGACCTCGGACGTCGGCACGGGCTCGTCGCCGACGGACGCCATCGCGTGCATGTACTCACGCTCGGCCGGGGTGGCGCGTTCGTACCGGCTGCCGAAGAAGCCGACCGCCAGCTCTTCCTCGGCCTCGGGAGAGGCGACCCGGATGTCGTCGGCCGTGATGGGCGACTTCGGCGCGACGTCCCAGGCGACCTTGCCGTAGGCCTGGACGAAGTAGGGGTAGCCGTCGGCGGCCTCGTACAGCGCGTCGAGGGCCTCGGGGGTGAACTCGACCTGCTCGCGCTCGGCGGGGGCGATGAGGGCGAGATCGGCCGCGGCGCGGTCGAGCCGGTCGATGCGCGCGTACCGGAACAGGCGCTCGGAGTAGCTCTTGCTGGCGCTCAGCACGCTCGGCAGGTGCGGGAGACCGGCGCCCACGACGATCAGCGGGCCACCGCTCTGGGACAGCTCGTGGCAGGCGGCGCACAGGGCCGAGATGTCGGGCGGCTGGACGTCCTGCATTTCGTCGATGAACAGGGCCACGCCCACGCCGAGGTCCGTCGCCACCGAGGCGGCGTCCACGAACAGCTCGGTGAGGTCGATCTCCAGGTCGCCGGAGTCGGCGCGGCCCCGGCCCGCCGGGACGTCGATCGCCGGGGACCAGTGGGACGTGCCCTTCGCCGCCGAGGGATCGCGCATGGCGAAGGCCTTCAGCACGCCGAGGAACTCTTCGATGCGCTCGGGCGCGCGATGGCGGGGGGCCAGCTCGCGGATCGCCATGTGCATCGCGGCGGCGACGGGACGGCGGATCGACTGCTCGGGACGGGCCTCTATCTTGCCGGTGCCCCACAGGCGCTGCATCGCCATGGACTTGAACGTGTTGAGCAGCACGGTCTTGCCGACGCCGCGCAGCCCGGTGAGGACCATGCTGCGCTCGGGCCGCCCACGGGCCACGCGCTCGAGCACGACCTCGAACTGTTGCAGCTCACGATCGCGCCCGGCGAGCTCTGGGGGGCGCTGCCCCGCACCGGGGGCGTAGGGATTGCGCACGGGGTCCACGCTCTCGGACTGTATGACCGGATATAGCGGCCGTCCTAGATTTCCGTAGAAAGCGCTACGGCGTGTCGCCGGACGGCAGGGCACGCGCGCCGGGCGTGACGCCGACCGAGCGGGCGTCTGAGGCGTCGAGAGCATCACCATGGGCACATCACCCCTCACCTGGAACTCCACTGCCCGAACGCCCGTTCGATCCGGTGACCAGAACTGTAGCGTGTAGTCGAACACGTGCGCGAGCGATCCCGGGTAAAGCTGCGGCACGGATCCGGCCCTCGCGCGCCGGGCGGCACGTGACCGGCGACATCACGATTTCGTCACGAGCGGGGTCACGAAGGCCTTACTGTGGCGTATGCCCGAGAAACCAAAGCCACGCCACCTGGGCGTTCTCCTGCTTGCGTGCGCGTCCGCCGTGGTCACGGCATGCGGCGGCGCGGGAGCCGGTACAGCGTCCGGCGCAGGAGCCGGCACCGGGTCCGGCGTGGCGGCCGAGCCCGCGGCCGACTCGGTCCCGCCCTCGACGCCCACCGTCGCCACTGTCACCACTACATCCCCGCCCGCCTCCGCGTCGCCGGAGCCCAGCGCGGCCCCGTCGCCGTCCGAGCCGCCCGCGTTCACGTCGAAGGTCTCCACGGTCACGCCCGGCACGCTCAAGCAGTCCTGGCGCGAGGGATGCCCCGTCTCGCCACAGGACCTGCGGAAGATCACGATGACCTACTGGGGCTTCGACAAGAAGGCCCACACCGGGGATCTGGTCGTCAACGAGGCGGTCACCGACGACGTGGTCTCCATCTTCAGGCAGCTGTACGCCTGGCGTTTCCCGATCACCCGCATGGAGCCGATCGACGAGTACGGCGGCAGCGACTTCGACTCGATCGAGGCCGACAACACCTCGGCCTTCAACTGCCGCAGGGTCGCGGGCTCCAGCAGCTGGTCCAAGCACTCGTACGGCAAGGCCATCGACATCAACCCGCGCGAGAACCCGTGGGTGGAGCCGGACGGCTCGGTCGCCCACGACAACGCCAGGCGCTTCGCCGAACGTCCGCTGCGCAAGCCCGGCGTGATCAACGGCGACGACCGCGTGGTGCGGCTGTTCGAGAAGTACGGCTGGGAGTGGGGCGGCTACTTCAACGGCGCCAAGGACTACCAGCACTTCTCCAAGGGCGGCGGCTGAGAGCTGCGCCGGCACGGGCCTGGCGATCATCGCCGCGGGCTCCGGCGTCCGGCCGCCGTTACGGGCGAGGCGGCCGGACGGTCATGAGCCGGACGGGTCTCAGCAGGGGCGCAGCGAGGAGGCTTGGTCGTTCTCCTGCGGCAGGACGTTGACCCGGTAGCGGTTCTCCATCACGTGACGATCACCGGCGTAATTGGCGTCCACGTACCAGCAGTAGCGCCTTCCCGAGTCGTTGGCCCACGAGGACATCTGGTCGTTGAAGCCGATGTCGCCGAGGAACCCGACCGAGTGGCCGGAGGCGATGCCGTAGCCGCCGCCCTGGAACTCGTTGTCGCGGAACAGGCAGACGTAGCCGTCGGGACAGCGCGTCTGACCTGCGGGGATCGTGATCAGTGGTGGCCCGGAGAGGGCGTCGTCGGCGTGAGCGGCGCCGACGCCCGCGGGCAGCAGGGCGGTGGTGGCGAGGGCCAGGGCGGCGAGATGAGCCTTCACTGGAGGAAACCTTTCGATCGGAAGTCAGGCCAACGCCACACATTGTGACAGGACAACCACTCCGAGTAACTCTCTGTAACTCCCCGCGTGTCCGCCGCGGGGTCCGTTCGTGCCAAGAGCGCGCTGTAGCCTGGGCCGCCATGGACGCCGAGACCTGGGAAACCGTCGAACGGCTCGTGGCCTGGCTCGACGCGCAGAGCACGCTGGCCCCCGAGGTCGAGCTGATGTCCCGGCTGTTGAAGCTGTCGGAGGAGACGGGCGAGGTGGCCGCGGCCGTGATCGGCGCCCTCGGGCAGAACCCCCGCAAGGGCTTCACCCACACGTGGGACGACGTCGACCGCGAGCTGTGCGACGTCATCCTGACGGCCATGGTCGCCCTCAGAAGCCGCACCCCCGGCGCGGCGGCCCTCTTCAGGACGCACCTGACGGCGGTCGCGACCCGGGCGTCCGGCAGCTGATCGTCCTGGGGCATACCCCTATGCGCGAACCGGGTCCGGTCTTGTGGCGAGGGCCTTGAGGCAGGATGGGGAGCATGGCGGCGAAGGACGGCGACGGGTGGGCGCTGTGTGAGCGGGGGCACCGGCATTGGGGGGTGCACGGAGCCTCCGGGCTGCTCGCCGTCCACTTCGACGCCCTCGGCACGCCGCACATCCTGATGCAGAAGCGCGCCCTGTGGAGCCATCACGGGGGCACGTGGGGTCTGCCCGGCGGGGCTCTCGACAGCCACGAGGACGCCGTCACGGGGGCGCTGCGCGAGGCACTGGAGGAGGCGGCGCTGGAGGCGGACATCCTGCGCGTCATCGGCGTCCACACCGACGACCACGGCGGCTGGTCGTTCCAGACGGTGATCGCCGAGGCGGACGCGCTGTTCCCCGCCTCGCCTGCCAACGCCGAGAGCACCGACATGCGCTGGCTCCCCGCGGACGAGGTCGCGGGCGAGACGCTGCACCCGGGGTTCGCCGAGACGTGGCCGGTGATCAGGCAGACGCTGCCGCCGTCCGTCGTGATCCTGGACGCGGCGAACATCCTCGGGGCCCGGGCCGAGCACGGCTGGTGGCGCGACCGGGCCGGCGCGACCCTGCGCCTGCTCAAGGACATCGAGGATCTCGTCGTCCGGGGCCTCCACCCGCCGGAGGGGTTTCCCGCGCCCGAGAAGTGGTACCCCCGGGTGCTCATGGTGGTCGAGGGCCGGGCCGCCGGCGTCCGTTCGGACGGGCCGGTGAGGGCGGTCCCGGCTCGGGGCAGCGGCGACGACGCGATCGTGGACGTCGTGGGCGAGACCCGGCCGTGGGAGCAGGTGCTGGTGGTGACGGCCGACCGGGAGCTGCGCCGCAGGGTGCAGGAGCTGGGCGCGGAGGTCACCGGGCCTCGTTGGCTGCTCGGGCAACTGCGATCGACGTGACGGGTGTACCGTTCAGGAAGTCGACCGTAACCGCAAATGTCGGGAAATACACCCAAAAACCCATATGAGCGACCGAACCACACTTGACTGGGCCGCCGAGCCCGACAGTCCGGTTCCCCCGCCGTCATGGGGGCGGCGAGCCCCCGAGGCGCAGGTGCTCCCTTGGGTGTTCGCGGCCCTCGTGGGTTTCCTCCTCATAGGCAACCTCCTCCTCGCCCCCCACCTCACCGCCCCGGCCCTGCGCACCTGGTCCACGATCTTCGTCGCCATCTGCGTGCAGGCCATTCCCTTCCTCGTGCTGGGCGTCGCACTCTCCGCGGCGATCACGGTGTTCGTGCCGCCGTCCTTCTGGACCCGCGCGCTGCCGCGGCACCCCTACGCCGCCGTGCCCGTCGCCGGCGCGGCGGGCCTGGTGCTGCCCGGGTGCGAGTGCGCGTCGGTGCCGGTGGCCTCGGGCCTGATGGCGCGCGGGGTCACCCCGGCCGCGGCCCTCGCCTTCCTGCTCGCGTCGCCGGCGATCAACCCGGTCGTTCTCGTGGCCACCGCCGTGGCCTTCCCCGGCCAGCCCGCGATGGTCCTGGCCAGGTTCGCCGCCTCCCTCATCGTCGCCGTGCTGGCCGGGTGGGCCTGGCAGTGGCTCGGCCGCCCCGGATGGCTGCGCGTCCCCTCCCGTACGGCCCCGCCCGACGGGTCGCGCGTGGCGGCGTTCATGTCGGCGATGCGGCACGACTTCCTGCACGCGGGCGGCTTCCTGGTCGTCGGTGGCCTGACCGCCGCGACGCTCAACGTCACCGTGCCCCGCTCCTGGCTCGCGTCCGTGGGCGACGTCCCGGTGCTGTCGGTGCTCGTGATGGCGCTGCTGGCGGTGATCCTGTCGATCTGCTCGGAGGCCGACGCGTTCGTGGCGGCGTCGCTGTCGACGTTCTCCCCCACGGCCAAGCTGGCCTTCCTCGTCGTCGGTCCCATGGTGGACCTCAAGCTGATCGCGCTTCAGGCCGGGACGTTCGGCCGGGCGTTCGTCGCG
This sequence comes from Sphaerisporangium sp. NPDC051011, assembly GCF_040653595.1. NCBI lineage: Bacteria > Bacillati > Actinomycetota > Actinomycetes > Streptosporangiales > Streptosporangiaceae > Sphaerisporangium > Sphaerisporangium sp. NPDC051011. Next base: position 36,323 of record NZ_JBFAGG010000026.1, read on the forward strand.
CGGTTCGTCCCGCTGACCTTCGCGCTGGCCATCGGAGTGAGCCTTCTCGTGGGATGGGTGTTGCTGTGAACCGCATGGCGCAGAGCCTGGTGCTGACGCTGGTCGGCGGGGCGATCCTCCGGGTCTCCCTCCTGTCCACGATCTACCTGAACTACGTCAAGCCGGGCTTCCGCCCGCTGCTGGTGATCGCCGGGCTGGTCCTGTTCGCGCTCGGCGTGCTCGGCCTGATCCAGGAGTGGCGCAGGCCGTACGCCGGCGACGCGCCGACCGCTCCCGCGTCCGAGACGGACGAGCCTGGTCATGTGGGCGGGCATGATCTCGAACCCGGGCACGACGGGCACGGGCTCGGCCACGGGCATGGGCTCGGCCCGAAGGTGGCCTGGCTGCTGTGCCTCCCTGTGGTGGCCATCTTCCTGATCTCCCCGCCCGCGCTCGGCGCCGACGCGGCGCAGCGGGACGACGTGCCCCCGCCGCGCCCGACACCGCAGAACGCCTACGTCCCGCTCATCGCGGACCGGGCGACGGCGATGCCGCTCGGGGAGTTCATCGGCCGGGCCTGGGGAGACAAGACCCAGTCGCTGAAGGACCGGAAGGTCAGGCTGGTCGGCTTCGTGGTCCCGTCCAAGAAGAAGGGCCAGTGGTACCTCACCCGCATGCAACTGCGCTGCTGCGCGGCCGACGCCTTCCCGCTGAGGGTCGCCGTCCTCGGCCTGTCCGCGCCGCGCCCGGACACATGGGTCGAGGTGACCGGTACATGGGTGCCCACCCCGTACGACCGGCTCCCGAAGGGCACCGTCGCCCCCGAGATGAAGGCCACCAGCCTCGCCAAGGTGGCACAACCCGCCGAACCGTACGAATGACGCCGAGCCGCCCGCGGCGCTCGCGCGCGAGCGTCCGTCCGGCACCGCTATCGTTGGTGTCGCACAGGAGGGTTCGCATAGTGGACGAGTGCAGCCGCCTTGAAAGCGGCCAGGTCGGCGACGGCCTCGTGGGTTCGAATCCCACACCCTCCGCCAGCGGCGCCGCGTCCCGTCACCGGCGGATCCCGCCGAACCCGTCGCCCACCGACGCCGCCAGCAGCAGGTACGCCTGACGGGTGGCCGGCTGCAGGCGGTCGAGGTCGATCTCGGCGCCCTCCTCCAGGTGAGGGTCGTACGGCACGCGGATCACCGCGCGGCACCGGGCGGCGAAGTGCGACTCCAGCTTGTCCAGGTCGACCGTCGACTTCGAGCGCGGCCGCACGCTGCACAGCACCACGGTCGCGGCCTTCACCAGGTCGGCGTAATGGTGCGCCTCCAGCCAGTCCAGCGTCGCCGAGGCGGCCCTCGCGCCGTCCACCGACGGCGAGCTGACCAGGACGAGCTGGTCGGCGAGGCCGAGCACGCCCGACATCGCCGAGTGGAGCAGGCCGGTGCCGCAGTCGGTGATGCAGATCGAGTAGAAGTTCTCCAGCACCTGCGCGACGGCCTGGTAGTCCACCGCGCTGAACGCCTCCGACACCGAGGGGTCGCGGTCGGAGGCCAGGATTTCCAGCCGCGACGGCGCCTGCGAGGTGAACGCGCGGATGTCGACGTACCGCTTGATCTGCTGCCGCTCGTTGAGCAGGTCGCGGACGGTCGCCGACGTCTCCAGCTCGACCTTGTCCGACAGCGTGCCCCGGTCGGGGTTGGCGTCCACGGCGATGACGCGGTCGCCGCGCACGGACGCCAGCGTCGCGCCGAGGCCCACCGTCGTCGTGGTCTTGCCCACTCCACCCTTGAGGCTGAGGACGGCCACGCGGTGGTGGCCGGTGGCGACCGGCGTACGGGCGCGGGTGACGAGCTCGCGCCGCCGCCGCACCTCGGGGGACTCGCCCGGCTTGATCAACCCGGCGGACGCCTTGTAGACGATCTTGCGCCAGCCGCCCGCGGGAGCGTTCCTACGGCCGCGCAGCAGCGTCACCGGGTCGAGGCTGTCGGCGGTCGGGCGTGTGCCGGGCGCGGTGGCCGCCGCGCCCTTGGCCCGCGACGAGCGGGCCGGCGGCGAGAAGGCGGGCTCGAACTCCTCGGCGGCGGGCCGCGGCGCCTGCCTGCGGCGTGGGCGGTACGGCTCGCGTTCCTCGGCCCTGCCTTCGGCGTCGTCGGCGCCCGGCTCCGCGGAGGGCGTCGTCGTCCGGGCCGCCCCGGCGGCGGGTTCGGGGGTCTGGGCGGGCGCGGCGGAGGGCTGCGGGGACTCGGGCCGCTGCGTCGTGGAGGCCGCCGCGGACGGCGCCGAGGTGGCGGGCGGCTGGAGGGAGGGGGAGGTCTGCTCCGGGCGCTGTTCGTACAGGGGTTGCTCGACCCGTGGGACGACGACGTCCTCGGTGTCCATGCCGGTCGCGCCGCCGGTCGCCGCCCCTGCCGCACCGCCTGTCGTGCCGCCGTTCACGAAGGCGTTGAAGCGCTCCTGCTCCGGGTCGGTCTCGGCGGTCTCGGAGGCCGGCAGCGCGGCCTCCAGCCAGCCGCGTACGGACTGGTCGCCGGTGACGTCCGGCTCGGGCTCGGGGCGCTTCAGCGGGTCGGCGTTCTCGGCCCTTTCGGGCTTCGCGGCCCCGTCGTCCTTGACCGGCCTGTCGTCCCTGGCCGCCTTGTCGTCTTTGGGAGGCGAGCTGACGGAGATCCATCCGAAGGTGGCCTCGCGGCCCGGCTTCTCGGTCAGATCGGTCAGGGAGCCGAAGGTGAAGCTGTCGGTGTCATCGCTGACGGACGGCTCGGCGGGCGCGGGGGCCGGGCTCGTCCGTCCGGACGCGGGCGGCTCGGCCTCGGCAGGGGCGGATGGTGAAGCCGGGGGCGGCGGCGGGGTGAGCGACGACGTGGGTTCGCCGAAGGCCCCGCCGGACGAACCCGGGCGGTCCCCGAAGGCCTGAGTGGGCGAACCGCCCGACGAGACCGGGCGGTCCCCGAAGGGGCCGGCGAACGCGCCCGTCGAACTCTCGCCGAACGCCCCACCGGACGACGCGGGACGCTCACCGAAGGCCCCGAGCCCGCCGCCCCCGGGCGAGGGGGGCGAAAGGGTGCCGAACGCGCCGCCGGACGGTGTGCCGGTGACGCCGCGCTCCCCCACGCCGCCGTTGTCACGTGCCACGAACGGCGAGGAGTCGCCGGACGCCCCCCACCGGTCGAGCCCTTCGAGGGCGGACGGGCGGATCTCCGTCGTCTCGCTCTGAGCGCTCTGGGCGTTCTGCGCGCGCTCCGCGGGGTCGTCGGGCTGCGCGCCGCCGTGCGCCGGGTCGCCCGCCGCGCGGAACAGGGGGGACGATGGAGGCGCGGACTCGGCCGGCACGAGCGACCACGGGTCCTTGGGGTATGGAGAGACGACGGTCTCGTCCACGGTGATGGTCACCGGCGCGGGCGGGTCCTCGGTCTCCTTGATGGCGTCCAGCCAGGCGAGCTGCTCCTCTAGGGAATGAGGATCCTCGCGATCGTGTCTTGCCACCGTGTTCCCCCTCGGGACTGGACTAAAGGGGCAGCAAATAGCTTGAAGATTACCGCCCGCTATCACGGCGAACGCGGTCAACCGCCGACTTGGCCACCCGGATAGTTTGGTCGCATGCACGCGATCCTCATTACCGAGCCCGGCGGACCGGAGGTACTGCAGTGGCGTGAGGTGCCCGATCCCCGCCCGGGACCGGGCGAGGTCCTCATCGACGTGACCGCCGCGGGCCTGAACCGCGCAGACCTGATGCAACGCCAGGGGATCTACCCGCCTCCCCCCGGCGCCTCCGAGATCCCCGGCATGGAGTGCTCCGGCGTGATCGCCGAGGTGGGCGAGGGCGTCGAGGGGTTCTCTCCCGGCGACGAGGTGTGCGCCCTGCTGGCGGGGGGAGGGTATGCCGAGAAGGTCGCCGTGCCGTGGGAGCAGGTCCTGCGCGTCCCGGCGGGCGTCTCGACGCGGGACGCCGCCGCTCTTCCCGAGGTCGCCTGCACGGTGTGGTCGAACGTGTTCATGACGGCGCGGCTGCGGCGCGGCGAGACGCTTCTCGTGCACGGCGGGGCCGGCGGGATCGGCACGTTCGCCATTCAGCTCGCCAAGGCGCTCGGATCGCGGGTGGTCGTCACCGCCGGCACGGCCGAGAAGGCCGCGCGCTGCGTGGAGCTGGGCGCGGACGAGGCGATCAATTACCGCGAGGAGGACTTCGCCGAGAAGGTCCGCGCCGACGTCGTCCTCGACATCATGGGGGCGAAGTACCTCCAGAAGAACGTGTCCGTCCTCAACACCGGAGGACGGCTCGTGGTGATCGGGCTGCAGGGCGGCGTGAAGGGCGAGCTGAACCTCGGTGAGCTGCTCGGCAAGCGCGGTTCGATCCACGCCACGGCGTTGCGCGGGCGGCCTGTCGCGGAAAAGGGGGCCATCGTCCGCGGAGTGGACCAGAATGTGTGGCCGTTGGTGAGCGCCGGGGCCGTCCGTCCGGTGGTCCACGCGACGGTACCCATGGCGGAGGCCGCGCACGCCCATCAGATCCTCGAATCCGGTGAGCACATCGGGAAAGTCCTGTTGACCAGGTGAGCTAGGTTGAATGTCATGAATGCTGAGGAGAGCACCCCCCAGATCGTCGTGGTGGGCCCGAACGGCCTCACGGTCGAGGGAGACAACGACGGAGAGCCCGAGGAGCGCTCGGTCGCCGAACTGGTGGAGCAGCCGGCGAAGGTCATGCGCATTGGCAGCATGATCCGCCAGCTCCTCGAAGAGGTCCGGGCGGCGCCTCTCGACGAGGCCAGCCGCAAGCGCCTCAAGGAGATCCACCAGAGTTCGATCAAGGAACTCGAGGACGGGCTGGCGCCGGAGCTGGTCGCCGAGCTCGAACGGTTGTCGCTGCCGTTCTCCGGGGGCGACGACGGCGCGCCGCCGAGCGAGGCCGAGCTGCGGGTGGCGCACGCCCAGCTCGTCGGCTGGCTCGAAGGCCTGTTCCACGGAATCCAGACCACGTTGTTCGCCCAGCAGATGGCCGCGCGGGCCCAGCTGGAGCAGATGCGGCGCGCGCTCCCCGGGGGCGTCGCGAACGAACAGCCCCAGCGCACCTCCGGCCCGTACCTGTAGGCCGCCTGTAAGCCCTCCAGCGCGTCCTCGGCGGCCGTCTGGAGATCCGACCCTCCGCCGTGCCCCGGGGCCGTTGTGGACCGCTCAGCGGCACGGGGCGGGCCGGAAAGCACGGCCCGGAAGGCGCGGGCATGAAAGCACGGACCTGAAAGCACGGGCGTAGTAGCGCGCGTCGCCTCCTCGCGACGCCGTCCCGGTCACGCGAAGAGCTTCTCCAGCACCACGGCCACGCCGTCGTCGTCGTTGGCCGCCGTCACGTGGGTGACGGCGGCGAGGACGTCCGGGTGGGCGTTCGCCACCGCGTACGACATCCCCGCCCAGGCCAGCATGGGCAGATCGTTGGGCATGTCCCCGAACGCCACGACCTCGCCGGGGCCGATCAGATGGCGCCGCGCGAGCGCGGCGAGGGCCGAGGCCTTCGTCACCCCCTGGGCGCTCATCTCGATCAGCGCCTTGCCACTGGAGTGGGTGGCCGTCACGAGATCTCCCACGAGGTCGTTGACGATCACGTGCAGCAGGTCCGGGTCCATGCTCTGGTGGAAGGCCAGGAGCTTGGCGCATGGCCGGGAGGTCAGCGTGGAGGCGCCCACACGCGGCCCCGCCCTGTCGGCGACGTCCCAGCGCCTCAGGCCGAACCCGGTCTCGTGGGCGAACCCGCCCTCGTACTCCACCGAGAAGCTCAGCTCTGGGAGGCGGTGGCGCAGGCGGCTCACCGCCTCGGTCAGGACTTCAGCGCCGATGAGGTGAGACTCGACGACGCGCTCGGTGTGCAGGTCGTACACCAGGGCGCCGTTGGCGCAGATGGCGAGCCCTTGGTGCCGTACGGACTCGGCGACCGCGCCGATCCACCTCGGCGGCCTGCCGGTGACGAATGCGAGGATGGCGCCCGCCCGTTCGACGCGCGCGAAGGCTGCCGCGGTGCGCGGGGAGACGCTGCCGTCCGACCGGAGGGCGGTTCCGTCGAGGTCGGTGGCGACGAGTCTGGGGCTGACCATAACAAGCTCTAGTTTGCCTTGGCCTGAGTGGGACCGGTGTCAGCCCTGGGAGTAAAAGAATCTGGCCTTGGGGGGGGAACAAAGGCGCTCTGATGGTGTTAGATGTGGTGGCGTTGTATTAGCTGAACCCGATGTGCAGAACCAGCTTGACTGTCTGAGCGGCCCCGGGAAGCTGTGCGACACAACCCGGGGTTCGCGAGGTGTGGACCCCAAGATCGAATTGCAGGGAGAGCTTTAATGGCTCAGGGAACCGTCAAGTGGTTCAACGCGGAGAAGGGCTACGGATTCATCGCCCCCGACGGTGAGGCTCCGGACGTCTTCGTGCACTTCTCCGAGATCGTCGGTAACGGCTACCGCAGCCTCGAGGACGGCCAGCGGGTCGAGTTCGAGGTCACGCAGGGGCAGAAGGGCCCGCAGGCGTCGCAGGTCCGCGCCATCTGACCTTCGCGCCATCTGACCACTGACACACAGAAGGCGGGGTTCGCTCAGGCGAATCCCGCCTTCGTGTCATATATAGACCTAATGCCCTGACAAACCGGACATCGGTGACAGACAGGGAAGAAGTAAGCCACTTATCACTTGACAGTAATAAGTGGCCACCTTCCGTTCAAATGCCTACTTCAGCGGTTCGAGGACGTCCAGCCCGACGAACGGGCGCAGGGCCTTCGGCACCACGACCGACCCGTCGGCCTGCTGGTGGTTCTCCAGGATCGCCACGATCCACCGCGTGGTCGCCAGGGTGCCGTTGAGGGTGGCGACGTGCCGGGGCTTCTCGTCGGTGTCCCTGTAACGCACGGCGAGCCGCCTGGCCTGGAACTCGGTGCAGTTCGAGGTCGAGGTCAGCTCCAGGTAGCGGTTCTGCGTCGGAAGCCACGCCTCGCAGTCGAACTTCCTGGCCGCGCTGGACCCGAGATCGCCCGCCGCCGTGTCGATCACGCGGTACGGGAGCTCGACCTTCGCCAGCATCTCCTTCTCCCACGCCAGCAGGCGCGCGTGCTCCTCGCGCGCGTCCTCCGGGCGGCAGTAGGAGAACATCTCGACCTTGTCGAACTGGTGGACGCGGATGATGCCCCGGGTGTCCTTACCGTACGAGCCGGCCTCCCGCCTGAAGCAGGACGACCAGCCGGCGTACCGCAGCGGCAGAGACCTGCCGTCCAGGATCTCGTCCCAGTGGTAGGCCGCCATGGGGGCCTCGGAGGTGCCGACGAGGTAAAGATCGTCGGCCTCCAGCCGGTACACCTCGCTCGCGTGTGAACCGAGGAAGCCCGTGCCGGCCATCGCCTCCGGCCTGAGCAGCACCGGGGTGATCATCGGCGTGAAGCCGACCTCGATGGCCTGCTGCATCGCCATGTTGAGCAGGCCGAGCTGCAGCCGGGCCCCGACGCCGGTCAGGAAGAAGAACCGCGCGCCCGAGACCTTGGCGCCGCGCTCGGTGTCGATCGCCCCGAGCATCTCTCCGAGCTCCAGGTGATCGCGCGGGGTGAAGTCGAAGGACGGCTTCTCGCCGACCTCCTCCAGGACGACGTAATCGTCCTCGCCGCCGACGGGGGCGCCCTCCTCGACGATGTTGGGCACGGACAGCAGCAGCCCGTCGAGCTCCTTGGCCAGCCTCTCGGCCTCGGCCTCGGCCTCCTTGACGCCCGCGGCGAGTTCCTTGGCCCGCGCCAGGAGCGCCGCGCGCTCGTCACCGGAGGACACGGAGACCGACTTGCCGACGCTCTTCTGCTCGGCACGCAGCGACTCGAAGCCGCTGAGGGCACTTCGGCGGCGTTCGTCCAGGTCGAGCAGCGTGTCGACGACCGAGTCGTCCTCACCGCGGGCACGCTGCGACGCCCGTAGCCGGTCGGGGCCCTCACGAAGGGTACGCAGGTCAATCACGTAACAAAGGCTACCGATGTCCGGCCGCCGCTCGCGCGCCAATAGGCGCCCGATGTGATCGGGCCAGGTTGATCGGGTTCAGACCTGGCCCGCGCGGATTCGCGCGAGCCAGTCGGCGGCCTCGGCGAAGTCGGACCCGCTGGTGCCCCGCTTGAGCTCGGGCGACACGCCGTCGGCGCGGGGGTAGCTCCCGAGGAAGCGCACATCGTCCGACATGCGGTGCAGGCCGGAGAGCGCCTCGCCCACGCGCGCCTCGGCGACGTGGCCCTCGGCGTCGAAGTGGAAGAAATAGCGGCCGATGCCGTCGCCGGTGGGCCGCGACTCGATGCGGGTCAGGTTGACGCCGCGCACCGCGAACTCGCTCAGCATCTCCAGCAGCGCGCCGGGGTGGTCGTCGCGGAGGAAGGCCACCAGCGACGTGCGGTCGGCGCCGGTGGGCTCCGGAAGCGACCCCGGAGGCGAGACCCGGACGAACCGCGTCACGGTGTCGTCGCGGTCGCCGATGTTCGACGCCAGCTCCGTCAGGCCGTAGTGCTCGCCCGCGATGGACGGGGCGATCGCCGCGTCGTACGGCGAACCCGGCGAGGAGACCTCCTGCGCCGCGGCCGCCGTGGACGGCGCGGCCACCACCACGGCGGCGGGCAGCTCGCGCGCCAGGTGGTTGCGGCACTGGGTGATCGCCGCCGGGTGGGTGTACACGCGCTTGATGTGCGCCAGGTCGGTGCCCGGCCGGACGAGCAGGGCGAACTCGACGGGCAGCAGCAGCTCGGCGGTGATCAGCAGCGGCTCGCCCCAGGCGAGCTCGTCGAGCGTGACGGTGATCGCGCCCTCGACCGAGTTCTCCAGCGGGACGACGGCGCCGTCGGCCTCGCCGGACCGCGCGGCGTCCAGCGCCGCCGTCACGTTCGCGCACGGCAGTCGCTCGGCGTCCGGCGCGAGGATCCGCAGGGCGGCCTCGCAGAAGGTGCCCTCGGGACCCAGGTAGGCGAGTTTCGTCGGCATACCAGCAGGCTACCGGGCCGGATCGGAAGCTCACCCGCGATATTCACCGGTTGCGCCGAAACCATGGTGGAAGATGGCCGAAATCACTCCCCTCGCGCTTCGGGCGTGTCCTCGCATCGGCTCTGAGCTGCGTGAAAACGACCCCTATCGGGGGCCCACCACTCGGCCTTCGCACCCGTAGGCGGGTCGACGGTGGGGCCGGATCAGGAGCGGGGCCGAGGTCAAAGTCGGTCACGGTCAGTGGCTGTACGGGGTCGGTGGCAGGGCAGGTCGGTGGCAGGGCAGGTCGGAGGCGGGGCCGTGTCGGTAGCGGGGCCGTGTCGGTGGCAGGGGCCGGGTCAGCGGTGGGGCTGTAAGGCGATGTCGGGGCCGTTGCCGAGGCGGGCCGCGCGTACGGCCTGCTCTTCCTCGGGTGACAGCGGCTGGATCCCCCGCCCGCCCCTCACCGGACGGACGTACGTGCGGGTCTCGGTGCGTCCGTTGATCGACGTCAGCACGATGCCGTCGCCCAGCCCGTTGATCATGGCGACCGAGAACGAGAGCCGGCCCGTCATCTCGGCCAGGGCGTCGTACCGGCACACGGCCACATCCCGGATCGCCTTCACGTCCGGCACGCCGCCGAGCGCGTACTGGCGGGCCAGCATGTCCAGACAGTCCTCGACGGCCCTGCGGGCGCTGCGTAGGGCCAGCAGGCCGATGGCCACGCCGGTCATCCCGGCGATCACGCCGATCAACGCCATGACGGTGCCCACCATATGCCGAGAGTAATCAATCGATCACGTCGGCGCTCCGGAATCCCTGGGGCGTCATGATTTGCCGGGCTTCGGCGTCGCGGCGGGCCAGGAGCCAGACGAGCGCGAGCGCCCCCAGCCCGAAGGCGTCCTGTACGACGCGCCCCAGGACGGGGCTGAGCACCGGGATCTCGGCCGCGCGCAGCGACACCCCCCACCACGGGATCGGCACGACGTAGTAGAGCCAGGCGGCGACCGGTACCAGTAACGCGAGCCAAGCGGGCCGTCCCCCGGCCGGGTCGTGGCCGTCCTGGCGATCTCGGCGGTCCTGGAGGACGGGAGCGGCTAGGGCAGCGAGCGCGATGACCAGCCACGCGAGGTGGTGGATCCAGGCCACCGGCGAGATCAGCACGGCCATGAGGCCCGTCAGCGCCACCGCGGTCATGCGGTCGCCCCGGATCAGGGCCCGGCGGGCGTGGCGGAAGCCGTACCAGGCGACGAACCCCGCGACCGCCAGCCACAGCGCGGCGGTGAGCCAGCCCGGCAGGTAGAGGCGCAGCAACATCCCGCGGATCGATTGGTTGGTGGTCGCGGTGTTGGACCCCAGGCGCTCGGAGTCGAGCAGGGCCGAGAACCAGAAGTTCGCGGCGTCGTGGGGGATGACCAGGAAGGGGACGATCGTGAGCAGCGCGGCGGTGAAGGCGGCCATGAAGAACGTCCGCCGCTGTTCGGGGAGCGCATCCTTGCCGAAACCGGTGATCAGCAGATATATCAGGAAAACGCCGGGGGTGAGCTTGACCGCCGTCGCCAGGCCGATCAGCATGCCGCGCGGCCACCACGGGCGCCGGGCCAGGACGTCGACGACGCACAGCATCACCAGCAGGATGTCCACCTGGCCGAACCGGAACTGGTCCCTGATCGGCATCAGGTACAGGCACGCGACCGCCACGACCCCGAACAACACCGGCCCGAAGAGCACCGGCGGCGCCCAGGCGCGCGGCCTTCGGTGCGCGAGGACGTCGCGGAAGCAGAAGTGGACCGACACGGCCAGGCACACGAGGACGCCGGCCGTCCACACCCACTGGGCCACCGGCCAGGACATCACGGCCAGAGGCACCGCCAGCAGCGCGGCGATCGGCGGATAGGTGAACGGCAGCAGTTGCGGCGCGGGCGTGATCACGTCATAGACGGGAAGCCCCAGCAGCACGCTCTGCCCGCCCGTGCGGTACACGTCCAGATCGACCAACCGCTGGTCGGCCGGATTGGACAGCCAGTAGTCCACCAGCGGAACCGCGGCCACACCGATGATCAAGAGGGCGACGGCCCACGCCCACCACGCCCCCGACCGCACAGCCCCGCGCCCGCCCGGCACGGGGGCCGTACCGTCCTCGGCGCCTTCCGGCCCGCCGGGCACGGGGCCCGTGGTGCCATCCCCGGCGCGGTCGGCCCTGCCGGGCACGGGCATCTCACCAGTGCTCACGACCTGGCAGGCTACCGCCTAACCTCCTCCAGGCCCCTCCTTCTCGCCGCCCGGCCCTACGAGCTCCGCCGCGGTTGCCGGCCCCGCGGAGTCCCGCACGTCCACACCCTGTGGACGACGTCCACCCCAACCTGTGGAGGGCGCATGCTCCCCTCGCCAAGGGGTCCTTTTCGGATTCGGCGCCGCCTCTCCCTTCGGCCAGGCCCTGTGGACGAGCCGGGGCCTGTGGATCGTCGCGGGTCATCCACAGGCACACCCGTCCCGGCAGGCGGCACTCCTGTGGGTGGCTAGGGTTTCCAGGAGCGGGGCATCGAGGCGTCCGCGGACGTCTCACCAGGTCCGCAGTCGTCCGTAGGGGTGGAAGCGAGGTTTCGGTGGGCATGCGAGGAACCGTCCGGGCTGCTGTGGCCCTCGCGTTGGGCGCGCTCGCCATCCTCGGCTGCCTCGGTGGCACGGCTCTGGCGGCCAGAGACGGCGCGGTCCCCGCGCGCGCAGCCGACGCGCATATGCCGGGCATCTCTTCTGCCTCGGGCACCTCTTTTGCCTCCCGCACTTCTTCTGCCTCGGGGATCTCGTCTGCCTCGGGCACCCTGGCCGACTCGGGTTCTGTCCCGGACCTCGTCTCAGACGCCCTCACCGTCCCGGGCGCCACGGCACCCGGTGCCGCGAACAGGTCGGGCTCCGCGCGGGCGGGGTCCGAGCGAGCGGATCCCCGGCGTGTGGTGGTCATCGGCGTGCCCGGGCTGCGGTGGGCCGATCTGAGCGCCGAGGGCACTCCCAATCTCTGGGCACTGGTGGGCCGGGGGGCGTCGGCGTCGATGTCGATCCGGGCCTACCCCCGGCCGGATCACGCGAGCACGTGCCCCGTCGCCGGGTGGCTCACCGTATCGGCGGGCCAGCGGGCCGGGTCCGCGGCGCTGGAATGCGAGCTTCCGCCCGTTCCCGCCGGGTCCGGCGACGGCGGCCCGGCGACCGTCCCGGGGTGGGCCGATCTGAGGTCCTACAACGCCGCGACGTCCTACCGGGCCACGATCGGCATGCTCGGGCAGGCCGTACGGGACGCGGGTGGCACGGTGGCCGCCGTGGGCCCGGGAGCCGCCCTCGCCGCCGCCGACAAATCCGGCAACGTCCAGCAATATGCCGACAACATCGCCAAGCTCGGCGATCTGAGCCAGTACACCCTCGTCATCGCCGACATCGACGACCTGTCCCAGGCCTGGCTCTCCGCCCCCACCGCGACCCCGCCGTCATCGCCTGGATCGCCTGGATCACCGGGATCGCCGTCATCGCCTGGATCGCCGGGGGAACTCTCCGACGCCGCGCGGGCCGCGGCTCTGGCGGCGGTCGATCGGCGGGTCGGAGAGATAACGCGGCTGGTTCCGGCCGGGGCGACCACCCTTGTGGCGGGGCTGTCCGACGTCTCGGCGGCCGCTCATCTCCACGTGGCCCTCGCCGCCGGGCCGTCGCCGGCCGGGCGTCCGTACACGCCGGGTCACCTGACCGCGTCCTCCACCCGCCAGGACGGGCTGGTGACCATCACCGACCTGACGACCACGGTGCTGGACACTCTCGGCGTGCGGGTGCCCGCCGGAACGGTCGGGCGGCCGTGGCTGCCGGGCGGGGCGGCCCCGGCCTCGGTCCACGAGACCGTCAGAGAGCTGGCCGACGCCGACCTCGCCAGCCGTGTCCTCGTCGAGGTGCGCGGGCCGTTCTTCGCGGTGTTCGTGGCCTTCCAGTTGCTGTTCTACGGTCTCGCCGCGCTCGCGGTCCGCCGTCGCAGGGGCGGCGCGCGCGTGCTCGTCGCCACTCAGGTCATGGCGGTCGCCGGCGGCGCCGTCGCGGTGTCCACGTTCCTGGCGCAGCTCGTCCCGTGGTGGAACCTCGGGCATCCGATGGCGGCGCTCATCGTCACGATCATGTGCCTGACGGGGCTGCTCGCGGCCGTGGCGTTCGCCGGGCCATGGCGCTCCCACGTGCTCGGCCCGCTCACGGTCGTCGCGGGCGTCACCTCCCTCGCCCTGCTCTTGGACGTGCTGACCGGCTCGCGCCTTCAGGTGAACGCCGTCACCGGGTACGAACCGGTCACCGGCGGCCGGTTCTACGGCTTCAGCAACATCGCCTTCGCCGTGTACGCGACCGGCACGATCCTCGCCCTCGCCGGCGTCGCACAGGCACTGGTCGAGCGCGGGCGGCGAACGCTCGCCCTCGCCGTGTGCCTGGCGTACGGGCTGCTGGCGATCTTCGCGGACGGATGGCCGAGCTGGGGCGCCGACTTCGGCGGTGTGCCCGCGTTCGTCCTCGGGTTCGCGGTGTTCATGATGCTGCTCTCGGGCCGCAGGGTCACCTTCGGCAGGCTCGCGGTCGTCGGCGTCGCCGGAGTCGCCCTGATCCTCGTGATCGCGTTCGCCGACCGGCTGCGGCCCGCCGAGCAGCGCACCCACCTCGGCGCGTTCGCCCAGCAGGTCCTCGACGGCGAGGCCCTGCCGGTGGTCGGCCGCAAGCTCGGCGCGATGCTCGGCATCACGATCGGCAACTGGCAACTCTCCCTGCTGTCCCTGGTCGCCCTGGCGTTCCTCTACTTCGTCCTGGCCCGCCCGTCGCGGTGGGGCGCCTCGGCGCTAAGCCTCGCCTACGAACGGGCTCCCGCGCTGCACGCCGGGCTGTTCGGGGCCCTCACCGCCGCGCTCGCCGGGTTCCTGCTCAATGACTCCGGCATCGCGATCCCCGCCATGGCCCTCACGGTCGCGGTCCCGCTCACGCTCGCGGCGTCCCTGCGCGCCGTCCTGCTCGCACAGCCCACCACGCCAGGGCGGCCGTCAGCGCCAGCAGAAGCCACGGCACCACCTGGCCCCTCCACACGGTGACCAGCCACTGAAGGTCGTCCGGCAGGAGCTTTTGACGGGCCGGGACATAGGCGAGCGACAGCACGGCCAGCCGCGCGGCCATGAAGCCGTCGAGCGGGGTGACCGTGATCATCGCCAGCAGGGCGAACCCGAGCCCGTCGTACCAGGGCAAGGCGTACGGGGTGGCGACCAGCCAGGCGGCCACCACCGCCACGGCGACCCGCGCCGCCTCCTCCCGCTCCTGCCCAGGCCCGGCCACGGACGACCAGACCGCGGACGACGCGCCTTCCCGAGATGCGACATCAGGCAGCCCGACTTGGGTGGCGGACCCCTTCGAGGACGACACTTCGCAGGAGGCGGCCACGGACAGCGGAACGTCGCGAGAGCCGTTGCCGGAGGACGAGAGCTCGTCGTCCGGGGGGGTTGAGGCCGAAGTACCTCGCGGGAGAGCGCGGCAGAGGGCCACGGCGAGGACGACGAGCAGGATCAGGGAGCCGGCCTGGACCCATCCGCGATAGGCCGAACCCGTCCCGACCACCGCTTGCAGACCGTGTTGGAGCAGCCGCCAGGGGGTGGCCAGGGACAGGGACTTGCTGGCGTGCAGGACCTGGTCCAGCGAGTGGCGCCCGGCGAGCGCGTAGGCGACCAGCACGGCCACGGTCGCGGAACCCGCCACGATCGCCAGGCGCTTCGGCGACCTGCGTAGAGCCCACGCGGGGCCGAGCGCCACCAGGCCGGCGTTGGCCTTGACCGCGATCCCCAGCCCGAGCAACGCACCGGAGACCCACCGCGAACCCGCCCGGCCGTCGGCGATTCGATCGGAAGCCGAACGCCCGCCGATGGCCAGAGCTCCCACCACGAAGACGACCGCCAGGGTGTCGACGTGCATGCCCGCGAGCAACTGGTAGATCAGCAGTGGATTGGCGGTCCAGAGGAGGGCCGCGCGTGCCTGGCGCGCCGGGTCGCCCCGGGTGTGCCGGTGGAGCAGCAGGGCCGTGATGACGAAGGCGGCGGCGTTGAAGAGGGCGAGGACGAAGACGGTCAGCCGTACGGAGTCGCCGCCGACGAGGCTCGCCAGCGCCTGGACGGCGGTCGCCACCGGGCCGTAGACGCTCGGCTCCTCCCTCCAGGGGATCTCCACGGAGTCCGCGATCGGATCCCCGGGCAGGTCGACCGCGCCCGTGGCGTAAGGATCATGGCCGAGGGTGACCATGCGGCCGTACGCGGCGTAGTTCAGGTGGTCGGCCGAACCGGAGGGCGGCAGGAACGCCAACGCGACGGCCGCGAGACACCCGGCGAGGACGAGCCGGCGCGGGTCGGGTCTCCAGCCGCGCCGAAGCGCGAGCAACCCGGCGGCGAGGCCCAGCGCGCCGAGCAGGACGGCCGCCGCCTCCAGGCCGACCACGAGATGGCCATCCGGACGCGCGTCCAAGGAGTACGGAGGCTGCCACGCGGGCCCCGGCAACGGCGGGACCACCACGGAAGGCCCCAGCGCGCCGATGACCACCGTCACCACGACGCTGAGCATGCCCCCGGCCACCGCGACGCGAGACGACCACCCCCGCCCGCGCGTCCCAACCCGATCCACCGCTCGATTCCAGCACACCCCACAACCTCCCCGAGCCATCTCCACCTCCTTCCACAGCCCGCAACAACGTCGCCCACGGGCGGCGGGGCTGTCGCGTCCAGCGGCAGGGGCGGGCGCCGTGGATGTGGTGGAGAGGGGGCCGGGTCAGCGGGGGGTACGGAGGGTGGATCTCAGGTTGGTGACCAGTTGTTCGCGGGAGGCGAGGGCCAGGGCGACGTCGCGGAACTGGCGGGCTCTGTGCAGTTGGGCGCGCCAGTCGGTGCCGGTCGCGCGGTGCGCCATCTCGACCTCGACCTCCTGGACGCGGAAACCCTTGCGGATCAGGTCGATGGTGAGGCCGGTCTCGACGCCGAAACCGAAGGCGAGGGGGCGTGCGGCCTCGAAGGCCGCTCGGGTGAGGCAGCGCTGGCCGTTGAGGGGCTGGGTCGCCTGCCAGCCGACGGCGCGCTTGATGCCGTCGCGCGCCAGCCGGACGACGATGCCGTGGCCGCCCAGCTTGACGCGGGTGGTGAACATGGCGATGGTCATGTCGGCCGCACCCGCCCGGACGGGTTCGATCAGGGCCGCGGCGGCACCGGCGGTCGCGGCCAGGTCGGCGTCCAGGAACAGCAGGTGGCGGGCCCGTTGGCCGCCAAGGGTCAGCGTGTCGAGGAGGCGTACGGCCTCGGCGCCGCTTTCCATGGCCGCCGCCTTTCCGCGGTTGCGGCTGTGGCGTACGACGTGGGCGCCCGCCGCCTTGGCGACCCGGCCGGTGTCGTCGAACGAGCCGTCGTCGACGACCACGACCAGATCGACGCTCGGAATGGCCAGCGCGGCCCTGACGGTCGCGGCGACGCGGTCGGCTTCATCCTTGGCAGGGATGATGACCGCGGTATCGGGCTGTACGGATGGGTCGCTCATCGGTCCTCGTCCGGTTCGCTGCCTGTGGCGATCGATCGACGCTAGCCGGGATGCTCGTCCATCGGCAACTTCGCCACGATGGTGTCGCGCACAGAGGCCCGAACGCCGCGACCGCCAGACGAGCGCGTCTCCTCCGCACACCGAAGCAGGCCACCGACCGCCCTCGTCCACACTGACGCCCACCGAAACGCGAAGCAGGCGCCCGCAAGCCACGGCCCGAGAACGTGACGGGGGTGGTACCGCCACAGCGCACCGAGACGGACCCCAGCGGCACCACCTTGGTGATGATCGAGCACGTGAGCGTGTCGTCCCAGGTGCTCGGGTGACGGTGTCGGCCGGGATTTCGCCGACCGCCCGGTGCTCGTCGGGCGGCGGCGTCAGCCGGGGTGTTCGGCTGTCAGGAGGTTCGCCGGGACCGTGTCGTGGACCGTGAAGACCGAGTCCAGGCCGGTGACCTGGAGGATCTTGCGGACGGCCGGGCGTGGCGAGGCGACCTCCAGGGCACCGCCGCGTTCTCGCATGCGCTTGAGCGCGGACAGCAGGACGTTCATGCCCGTGGAGTCGCAGAACTCCACGCCGGACATGTCTATGACGACCAGATCCGGGCCGGTTTCCAGCAGGCGGGTGAACTCCGACTGCAGGCGCGGCGCGGTATATAGGTCGATTTCGCCGACAACCGTCAAGATGGCGTGTCCGGCATGTGATCGAGTCGAGACCTTGAGCTCCACAGCGGGCACACTAGCGCCGCTCGGCCGCCGGGTCACGTTCTACCGCGATAACCGAAGAGTCGTCCGCCCTTTGTTCCCGGTTCCCGCCTCACGGAAACGCTGGGTACGCAAAGCTTGACGCTATGCGACACCGGCTCGGCCGGAAGGGGGGGAGGCCCGGAACCTCCGCGTCCGGTCGTCACTTCGAGAAGGAGGGGCGGGCGAGGAGTTGGACGGGCCCTACAGCGCCGATGAACAGTGAGATTCCTGAAGATGCCCAACGCCAGTGCATGCGTGAACGTTTGGAGGGCATCCTCGCCCGGACCGAGAGGGCGCGCGCCTGGGGGGACGCCGCCCTGCCGCTCCGGCCGCTGGTCAACCGGGATGGATACGTCCCGATCAAGACGCGCCTGTCCGTGGACGATCTGGCGCTGCTCACGGGGGCGCGCACCGAGTTGCTGTGCTTCTCCGAGCTAGGCCTGCGCCTGCTCGACCTGCACCAGCCGCGGGACGCGGGCGGCATCACGAGCGACGCCGCGCATCCGATCCTGCGGTGCAGGAGCTGCATGTGGCGCTGGCCCTGCCCGACATTTCGGGCAATGTCGGACGCGTTGGCGGCGCTTCCGGCCTACGAGCCGCCGTCCGGGCCCACCCCGTCACCCGAGGGCGACCGGCCGCTCTCAGACGGGGCCGGCGAGCGCGGGCGCGGAGACGGGCAGGCTGATCTCGAAGCGGCAGCCCGCGCCTTCGTTGACGACGGCGATGGCGCCTTCGTGGGCTTCGACGATGCCGCGCGCGATGGCGAGGCCGAGTCCCGCGCCGCGGTCGGGGCCAGGAGACCGCGCGGCCTCTCCGCGAAAGGCCACCTCGAAGACGCGTGGTAGGTCGTCCTCGGGGATCCCGCCGCAGCAGTCGGCGACCGAGAGGCGGATCGTGTCGTCGTCGGCGACCGCGCGCACCACCACGGTTCCGTCCTCGGGCGTGTGCCGGATGGCGTTGACGACGAGGTTGCGCAGCGCGCGCCCAAGCTCGGCGGCGTCGGCGTACACCGGCAGGACGGGCCCGGCCTCCGCGGCGAGGCGCACTCCCTTGGCCCCGGCCAGGGCCTCCACGCCCGCGAGCACGTCGGCGACCAGGTCGCCGAGGCCGATGGGCCGCGGGGTGAGCCGCAGCGCGCCGGCGTGGATGCGCGACAGCTCGAACAGATCGTCCACCATGTGGGACAACCGGTCGACCTCCAGCCGGATCTGATTGTGGTAGCGGCTGACGGTGGCGGGGTCGTGGACGACGCCGTCCTCCAGCGCCTCGACCATGGCGCGCATACCGGCGAGCGGGGTGCGCAGGTCGTGGCTGACCCAGGCGACGAGCTCGCGCCGCGCGCCCTCCAGGGCCCGTTCCCGTTCGCGGCCCTCGCGCAGCCGCCGGTAGGCCTGTTCCAGGGCCTTGGAGATGGTGTCCAGCTCGGCGGGGAGCCTTCCCGGCGGCGGGACGAAGTCCTGGGACGGCGACACGGCCTCGACGGCGGCGACGAGCCCGCGGCTCACCTTGACGAGCCTGCGGGCCACGATCAGGGCGACGCCGAGCCCGACCAGCCCGGCGATGGCGACGACGGTGAGGACGACGTTCTTGGGGTGGCCGTCGATGATCATCTCGATGGTGATGGAGACGACGCCGGCCAGCGTGGCGGCGACGGTGACGACCGCGACGACGGCGAGCGTGAAGCCGATCGAGCGCCCACGCAGGAGCCACAGCAGGGCCAGGCCGAGCGCGGCGATGACGAGCCCGAGCCCGCCGGTGACCGCGACGATCTGGACGATCACCGGATGTGCCCGTCCGGCGGGCCGTCCACGGGCTCGTACCGGTACCCGACCCCCCAGACCGTGACGATGCGGCGCGGGGTGGTGGGGTCGGTCTCGATCTTCTCGCGCAGCCTGCGGACGTGGACGGTGACGGTCGAGGTGTCGCCGAAGGACCAGCCCCACACCTGGTCGAGCAGGGCGGCGCGGCTGAAGGCCTGACGGGGGTTGCGCATGAGGTAGGCGAGCAGGTCGAACTCGCGCGCCGTCAGGGTGATCTCCTCGCCGCCGAGCCGCACCTCGTGGGCGCCGACGTCGACCACGAGGCCGTCGTCGCGGAGCACGCCGGTGCCGTTGGTGACGAGCGTCCCCTTGGCCCGCCGCAGGACGGACTGCACGCGCAGGGCCAGCTCGCGCGGGCTGAACGGCTTGGTGACGTAGTCGTCGGCGCCCGTCTCCAGGCCGACGACGCGGTCGATCTCCTCGCCGAGCGCGGTGAGCATGATCACGGGGACGGGCCAGCGCTCCCTGAGCTTCTTGCAGACCTGGAGGCCGTCCATGCCGGGGAGCATCAGGTCGAGGACGAGCAGGTCGGGCGGGTTGGCCAGGGCCCTGCGCAGGGCCTCGGCGCCGTCGCCCACGCTCTCGACCACGTGCCCGTCGCGTTCGAGGTATTTGACGATGACTTCGGCGACGGTGGGGTCGTCGTCCACGACGAGGATGCGGGGAGGGTGTGCCATGTTCAATCTTTAGCCCTCCACTATGCCCGATTTGTCACAAATTATCGCTTCAATCGGGACGAGCGGCACCCGCGGCACCCCTTCGTAAGGCCACGTCATCACTTCGTAAGAAGAAGCACCAGGCCGTTTCCCGCGAAAGGACGACGCGCCGACGGAAAAGTCACGATCTCCATCTATGATCGGGCATTCGCTCGCAGCCGGGCCCGCCGCGACGTACCTTCTGGATATGGCCCGCATCGTGCTTTCCGTTCTCGGAGTCGTCCTGGCACTCTACGTAGTGTTCGGACTCCTGATCCCGACCATCTTCGGGATCTTCAAGATCCTGCTGGTCGTCGGCCTCATCGGCCTCGCGGTCTTCGCGGCGATCACCCTGGTGAGCAAGCTCTCGAAGTGAGATGACCCCCTTCCACGCGACCTTCGCGCTGCTCGCGCAGCTCGTCGCCGGGCATTCGGGCCCGGCGACGCTGACGGCCGTCGGTCTCGTGGGGGTCACCCTTCTCGTCCTAGCCTGGGCCCTCGGACGGCCGGCGTTCGTCCCCGCCGTCGCGCACACCGCCGCGGGCCGATCACGCGCCGCGCGCCCGGTGTTCGTCCGGCTGTGCCACCCGGACACGGCCGGCCGCCCGAGGCCCAGAGCACCATCCGCAGGCCCCGCGCCCGTCTAGCGATCCCGTACGGCCATCGCCGTGCCCGGGTGTCCTGGCGGGCGCTTTCGTCATGTCCGTTCAAATCAGACGAACCCGACGAAGGGGCTCTGTTCCAGCATGTCCGCGATTTACGACGCCGTGCTCGGCTCCGCCTACCGGCTCATCGACTCCCTCGCGTCTCTCACCGGCGCGGCGCTCGCCATCATCCTGTTCACCCTGGCCGTGCGCCTGCTCCTGCTGCCGCTCGCCGTCCGGCAGGCGAGGGCGGCAAGGATCCGCCTGCGCCTGGCGCCGAAGGTCCAGGCGCTGCGCAAGCGGTACGCGCGCGACCCCGAGCGCCTCTACCGCGAGACCTCCAAGCTCTACGCGGCGGAGGGGACGTCCACGTTCGCGGGCATCGGCCCCGCGCTCGCCCAGGCGCCGTTCTTCATGATCGCCTACCGCGTGTTCGTGTCGGCCACGATCGCCGGGCACCCGAACCTTCTGCTCGCCCAGAGCGCCCTCGGCGTGCCGCTGGGCGAGCACTTCGCCGCCGCGGTGGCGGGCGGCGGCCTGTTCGGCGCGCCCGCGCTGATCTTCCTGGGGCTGTTCGCGCTGCTGGCGGTGCTGGCGTACGTGACCTCGCGGCGCATGGGCGAGGTCCAGCCGCGCCTGCTCCGGCTGCTGCCGTTCGGCACGATCCTCGCCGCCGCGTTCCTTCCCTTGGCCGCCGGGCTGTACCTGCTGGTCAGCACCGCGTGGTCGGCGGCGGAGCGGGCGGTCCTGTACCCGAAGGCCGCCTGACCCCACCTCCCCTGCCTGCCGGGGTCTTGTCCACCATTACGGTTGAATGTCGGAAGTGCTCAGGCGAGAACGGGGGGCGAGCCATGAACGGTGCCGACAGCGAGGTCGGACGCCTGGAGACGGTGCTCCTTCACCGGCCGGGCCCCGAACTCAAGCGGCTGACCCCCCGCAACAACGACAAACTGCTCTTCGACTCGATCCCCTGGGTGGGCAGGGCCCAGGAGGAGCACGACGCGTTCGCCGAGGCCCTCCGCGAGCACGGGGTCGAGGTGCTCTACCTCACCGAACTGCTCCAGGACACGCTGGAGTACGAGGCGGCGCGCGAGGAGATCGTCCCCGCCGTGCTCCAGGAGCGCCAGCTCGGCGACCGGCTCGCCGAGCTGACCCGGCGGCACCTGTTCGACCTCGACCCCGAGCAGCTCGCCCAGACGCTGATCGCGGGCCTCGCCCGCGAGGAGCTGAAGACCGGCCGCGGCCTGGTGTACGAGCTGCTGGACCGGCACGACTTCGTCGTCGACCCGCTGCCCAACCTGCTGTTCACCCGCGACTCCAGCGTGTGGATCGGCGACAAGGTGGCCGTGACCAGCCTCGCCATGCCGGCCCGTACGCGCGAGAGCATGCTCACCCGGCTGATCTACACCCACCACCCCCGCTTCGCCGGCACCGAGCACCTGTACGAGCCGTGGCTGGAGCACGTGGAGGGCGGCGACGTGCTGCTGATGGGCCCGGGGGTGATCGCGGTGGGCACCGGGGAGCGTACGACGCCCGCGGGCGTGGAGCGCCTGTGCCGCCGGGTCTTCGCGGCGGGCCTCGCGCACACCGTGCTGGCCGTGCCGGTCGCCCAGCGGCGGGCCACCATGCACCTCGACACCATCTGCACGATGGTCGACGTGGACACCGTGGTCATGTACCCGCCGGTCGCCTATTCGCTCCAGGCGTACACGGTGACGTCGATGGAGAACGGGGAGCTGCGCGTCTTCGAGCCGCGCCCGTTCCTGGAGGCGGCGGCGCAGGCGATGGGGATCGAGCGGGTGAAGGTCATCGACACCGGCCTGGACCCCGTCACGGCCGAGCGCGAGCAGTGGGACGACGGGAACAACACACTGGCCCTGGCGCCGCGCGTGGCGGTCGCCTACGAGCGCAATGTGGAGACGAACGCCCGTCTGGAGGCCGCGGGCGTCAAGGTCATCCGAATTGCGGGTAGCGAACTCGGCAGCGGACGGGGCGGTCCGCGGTGCATGTCGTGCCCTATCAGCAGGGCCCTATCAGGGACCGTCTAGCCACACTCGCGTAGGGCCCCTATTTCGGGTGTCCTCAGTTGTGAATTAAGGATCACGACCGGGGCATGGAGAACCGCCCATACCGTCGTCATGTCCCCGTCGTGCCGCACACCCCAGCGCTCCGCGAGAAACTCGACGATCCCGAGCCCTCGCCCGCCGAGCGACGAGAGTGCCGGCCGCCCCGCGCGGGGCTCCGTGGCCGCTCCCCCGTCACTCACCGTGACCTCGAGGTGGTCGTCCGCCCAGTCCCATGTGGCCATGATCTGGCCCGATGGGAGCGGATGGGCGTGACGGAGCGCATTGCTCAGCAGTTCGCTCACCACAAGGACGGCGTCCTCTATGGCGGCGGCGAACACCCCGCACTGCTCGAGATCGGCGCTGAGACGCTGGCGTGCGACGGCGACGCTGGTCGGCGCATACGGCAACAGCACGACGCCCTCACTTCCCCGTTCTCCTGCATTTCCCCCTGAGGAAAACACATCCCAGTACGACCGAAATGCCCCGATCGAAGGTTGTGGAAACCGCGTGGCGATCATTGCTTGTGCAGAAACGACACTAGACGCATTCATCCGTTACCGGCTCGTTACCGGTTCGGTGTGTCGGATCCGATATAGGCGGGCGCGGTACGCAGAACGAAACGCATTCGCGTGCCTCCGCCGGGCCGGGGATGCGCGGTGACCTCGCCTCCCTGGGCGCGCGCGAGGTTCCTGGCGATGTAAAGCCCGAGCCCGACGCCGCCGAACCTCCGGCGGTCGCCGCTGTCGGCCTGGACGAACCGATCGAACACCCGCTCGCGGTCGCCCGGCGCGATACCGACCCCCTCGTCGTCCACGACGAGGACGACCCGGTCGGACTCCGGCCACGCCAGCACCCGGATCAGCCCGCCGTCCGGCGAGTACTTGAACGCGTTCTCCAGAAGCTGGCCGAGCAGTATGTCGGTGGCCAGCGCGTCCCCGTCCACCCACGGCAGGTCGACGGGGATGTCGATCTCCACGCGGTGCCGGTCGGACAGCACCGGCAGCCCGAGCGTGGCCACCCGCGCCCGCTCGCCGAGGTCGAAGCTCTCGACGCGCACCTTCAGCTCGTCGGCGCCCGACCGCGATCCGAGCAGCAGGTGGTCCATGAGCTGGCCGAGCGCCCGCGACCGCTCCGCGATGGTCCGTACGGCCGAGCGCCGCTCGACGTCCGACAGCTTGTCCCAGCGCGCGTCCAAAGTGCCGGCGAACCCCTGGACGACGGTGATCGGGGTGCGCAGCTCGTGGCTGGTGGTGGCGAGGAACAGGTCCTTGGCCTCCTCCAGCTCCTTGGCCCGGGTGACGTCGCGGAAATCCACCACGATCTCGCCGGTCTCGATGATCTCGGCGCTCACCACGTCCAGCCAGCGCCCGGACGAAAGCTGCGTCGTGAGCTTCTCGCCCGGGTCGGGCAGCGGAAACGGCGGGAGCCCGCCGATCACCTGGGCGGCGCGCACGCCGGTGAGCTCCTCGGCCGCGGGGTTCCACTGCCGGACGCGCCCGCGGTCGTCGAGCACCGCGATGCCGTCGGCGCTGGCGTCCACGACCGCGCGCTCGTGCGCCCGCTGCCGGACGACGTCCTGGTAGGCCATCGCGTTGCCGAGGGCGATGCCCGCGTGCCCGGCGAGCAGTTCGAGCAGCTCCAGCTCGATGTGCCCGGCCGTCCCCTCGGCGAACAGCGCGTACAGCGCCCCGTACGGACGCCCGCCCACCGCGGCGACGCCGAGCGCGATCGTGTGCAGGCCGGGCAGCTCCGACCAGATCAGCTCGTCCAGCGCCGCCTGGTCGCCCGTCTCCAGCAGCACGGTCTTGCCGGTGCGCAGCAGTTTGCCGACGAGGCTGCTGCGCAGGTCGGCCGTGGCGCCCTTCAGCCTCCCGGGCAGCCCGTGCGCGCTGACCAGGCGCAGGCGGTCGTCCTCGATCAGCACGAAGCCGCCCGCGTCGGCGCCGGTCAGCTCGGTGAGGCTCGCGGCGATGCGGTCGAGGACGGACGGCAGCTCCAGCTCGGCGTTGATGTCGGCCACGACGTCGGTGAGCCGCCGCACCAGCCTGGCCCTGCGCGCGCCGCGCTCGCGGGCGACCGAGTCGTTGGCGACGGGGTGGTAGACGGTGACGTACCCGAGCAGGGCGCCGGATTCGGCGCGCAGGGCGCTGATGTCCACGCGGACGTCCACGAGCGCGCCGTCGCGGTGGCAGCGCCTGGTGCGCAGCGAGACGGGACCGCCGGTGCGGACCCGTTCCAGGACCGCGTGGTGCTCGGCCATCAGCTCGTCCGGGACGAGCGGCACCCTGCGCCCGGTGACGTCGGCCGCGGCGAAGCCGAAGAGCCGCTCCGCGGCGGGGTTCCACATCAGGATGTTGAGGTCGCGGTCGAGCGCCACGACGGCGTCCGCCGCGCTCGCGAGGACAGCGCGAGCAAAGCCTTCATCGGCATTCTCTACCCTGTCGTCACTCATGACCCCCATCGTGCCCGTTTTCGCAGCCGCGTCTTGGCACTTTCGATGTACGAATAGTCGCAATTGCCCGTCCCGGGCGGTCTCGGGGGACGCCGGGGGGACCGGTTCGCTCGCCACCGGAGCATTCCTCCCCCTCTCCGGCCCGGGTAAAGCAGGCGGAACCCGGGCGACATGGACTTCGCCAACTACGTCGTGGCCGGTAGGAGGCCGCACTCCGCTACGCTGCCGGTAGCGGGACCGGGAGGGATGGGGCGATGACGACAGGTGACCTCGACGCCCTGGTGCGGGTGACCTCTCCCGGCTACGTCGGCGAGACCCCGCCCGACATCGCCTTCGGCATGACCGACACCCCCGTCGGCCGCATGACGCTCGCCGTCACCGCGCGCGGCGTGGCCGCATGCAGCTACGAGGACGAGCACGTCGTCTTCGCGCGCGTCTCCCGCGAGATCGGCACGTTCATCGGCAACGACCCCCGCCGCCTCGACCCGATCCGCCGCGAGCTCGACGCGTACTTCTCGGGCAGGCTGCGCGCGTTCACGACCCCGGTGGACCTGCGGCTGGCCACGCCGTTCGCCCGCACGGTGCTCCAGATGACGATGGCGGTGCCGTACGGCAGCGTCACGACATATCAGGAGATCGCCGACCGGATCGGCCGCCCGCAGGCGTTGCGCGCCATCGGCAACGCGCTGACCGCCGACCCGGTGTGCGTCATCGTGCCGTGTCACCGGGCGATCGAGGCGCCTGGGCATCTTGGGGGGTACGCCGGCGGGCCGGCCGCGAAGGAGCACCTGCTGCGCCTCGAAGGCGCGCCAGTGGGCCCAGCGCCAGCGTGACCAGCGCCGAGACGACGAACGCCGCCAGCGCCGCGTTCATCCACGGCTGGTGCGCGAACCCGATCGCGTCGCGCACCGCCGCCCAGGCCGCGTCCCACCAGCCCACCGTCGGCGTCACCGTCACGAGCCAGTACGCCACGAAGCCCAGCACCCACGGCACGATCATCAGCCACCGGGAGGGCGCGTCCTCCGAGGTGTCCCAGCGGCCGGCCGCGCCGAGCAGGAAGTAGTCGACGGCCAGGACGGCGAACATCGGGACGAACACCGCGCCGATCACGCCGAGGAACGCCCCGTAGGATCTGACGTCCACGAACAGGGCGACGCCCGTGGTCAACACCCCGACGCCGATCGAGAAGACGCGCCGGTCCACCCGGGGCAGCAGGTTCTGCAGCGACATCGCCGTGGAGTACACGTTGGCGAAGGACTGGTCGGCCTCGCGCAGCACCAGGACGCCGAAGAACACGGCCCCGAGGGGCACGGCCACGAACGCCTCCCAGACCCGGTCGGCGTCGTTGCCCACAAGCGACAGCGCGAGCACGCCCATCACCAGGCACGCGACCTGCGCGATCGTGTACCCGCCGACCACGCCGCCGAAGGCCGCGCGGCTGGAGCGCGAGTGCCGCGCGTAGTCGGCCGCGACCGGGACCCACGAGACCGACAGCGCGATCACGTAGTCGACGGCGGGGGCGAACGCGTCCCAGCTCCCGGCGCCGAGTGAGGGGCCCTCGCGCAGCAGCGCCACGGCAAGCCACACCATGGCGACCACCACGCCCGCCGTCACGAACCGGCGCAGCAGCCGGATCGCCCCGAGCGGGCGTATGGTCAGCGCGATCGTGAGCGCCCCCGCCGCCAGCACCCAGACCTGGTACGGAACCGCGTCGCCGAAGACGGCCTGGGCGGCGGTGGCGATCACCCACAGCTCGAAGGCGCCCCACCCGAGCATCTGCACGATGTTCAGCACGGTCGGGACGTACGACAGCCGCACGCCGAACAGGCCGCGCAGCAGAACCATCGCCGGGGCGCCGGTACGCGCCCCGGGAACGGCCGCCAGACCGACCATCACCGTGCCGACGAGGCTGCCGACGACGGCCGCGAGAACGGCCGCCGCCAGGCTCAGCGGCCGGCCGCCCAGCGGGTCGAGCAGATACAGCGCCCCGGAGAAGCCGAGCAGGCTGACCCCGAGATTGGCCCAGAACGCGCCCTGGTCGAGCGCCCCCAGCGTCTTCGGCGGAGCCTCGTCGAGGGTCAGGGGGACTTCGTCGACGATGGACGACATCGCACACTCCCTACGCCGGCATTACCCGGTCCAGGTTCATGCGGTCGGCGGTGCGCCCGGGTTTGCCGGGAACCGCCCTCTCAGCCCGGTCTCGCCCGAGCTCCCGCGGTATGGATTTTTACTGGATTATTACATCCAAGGGTCACGCGACGTACGGCTGGGCTCCGTTTTCGGCGACCATCGGCCGTCCGGCGGCGGCCCAGGAGTACATTCCCCCGTCGACGTTGACGGCCTCGCGCCCGACGTGGTTCAGCCACGCGGCGGCCTGCGCGGACCTGCCGCCGACGCGGCAGATGACGTACACCGGGACACCGGCCGGGACTTCGTCGACGCGCTGCTGCAGCGTGCCGAGCGGGATGTGGACGGCCGTCGGGGCGTGGCCCGCCTGCCACTCGTCGAGCTCGCGCACGTCGAGCAGGAAGACGTCGTCGGGCACGGCTTTGGCATCGATCTCTGGGACGGTCATGCCTTCATTGTCCCTGTTGCGCGACCATTCCGCCCGCTAACAGACCGTTGTCATCGATGACAGACCGTCGTTTTTCACGAGAAGGCAGGTCAGCGGCGCATCACGGACCTACGTGAGACCTACTTGAGCAGGCGCGACAGCCTGCGGTCGGCCAGCGGCTTGCCGCCGGTCTGGCACGTCGGACAGTACTGGAGGGAGGAGTCGGCGAAGGAGACCTCTCTGATCGTGTCACCGCAGACGGCGCATTTCTCGCCTGTACGGCCGTGAACCCGCAGACCTGACTTCTTCTCGCTCTTGAGGTCTTTCGCGGCGATGCCGTGCGCGCGCTCGACGGCCGTGCGCAACGTGTCCACGATCGCGTCGTACAGGTCCGCCACGGCCTCGTCCGTCAGCGAGCCCGCGATCTTGAAGGGGGACATCTTCGCCGCGTGCAGCACCTCGTCGGAGTACGCGTTGCCGATGCCCGCGATGACCTTCTGGTCGCGCAGCAGGCCCTTGATCTGCGTGCGGCTGCCGTTCACGATGCGCTTCAGCGTCTCGCGGGTGAACTCGGGGGTCAGCGGGTCGGGGCCGAGCGCGGCGATGCCCGGCACCTCGGCCGGGTCGCGGACGACGTACACCGCCAGCCGCTTCTGGGTGCCGGCCTCGGTCAGCTCGAACCCGGGCTGCAGGCCCTCGTCGTCGGGGGCGAACCGCACCCGTACGGCCAGCGGGCCCTTGCCGGGGCGCACCGGGCGGGCGCCGGACAGGTCGTCGCGCCAGCGGAGCCAGCCCGCCCTGGACAGGTGGGTGACGAAGTGGATGCCGTCGGCGTCGAGGTCGAGGAACTTGCCGTGCCTGGTGACGCCGGTCAGCGTCAGGCCCGGCAGGGACGTGACGGGGGGATCGACGGTCTTCAGCGCCTGGAAGGCGACGACGTCCACGGCCGCGATCGAGCGGCCGACGGCCCGCTCGCGGAGGAACTCCGCCAGCGACTCCACCTCGGGTAGCTCCGGCATGCCCTCACACTAACCTCTCACCACGCCACGAAACCGGCAGCGACCCTGAACCGGCCGGGTCGGCCCCCAGCGGGGTCCCGGCGGCCTGTGGACAACGAACTCACCTGTGGATAACCACGGCCGGCGGCGCACCGCGCGCCCGTCCGTGACCTACGGTGTCAGCAAGAACGGAAACCGCCTGGGGGCCGACCATGGACGTGACCATCGCCGAAGAGCTGCTGCTGCTCGCCTACCGCGACGACACCGGCAAACCGCTGATCGGCTCCACCGAGCTGGACGCCGGCCTCGCGGGTGCCCTGCTGGCCGATCTGTTCGTCGCCCGGCGCCTCGGCCTCGAAGGTGGCAAGGTCGTCGTCCTCGACCCCGCGCCGACCGGCGACGAGGAGCTCGACGCCGTGCTGGCCCACGTCGCCGCCGACCACGAGCGCAAGCCCGCCGCGTGGGTGTCCAAGATCAAGTCCATGGCGCTGCGCAAGCGCCTGCTGAGCCGCCTGGCCGGGCGCGGGGTGCTGAGCGAGCGGTCCACCAAGGTGCTCGGCCTGTTCCCCAGCAGGTCCTACCCCGAGCAGGACCCGGCGGTCGAGCGGGCGGTCCGCGCGCGCCTCGCCGGCGTCCTCGCCGGAGCCGAGCCTGATGAGCGCTCGGCCGTCCTCATCGGCGTCCTGAACGCCTGCAAGCTGGACCGCAAGCTGTTCCCCGAGGCCGACAGGCGGCGCGTCAAAGAGGTAGTCGAGGGCGACTGGGCCGGCCCCGCGGTCGCCAAGACGATCGCCGCCGTGAACGCGGCCTTGATGGCCGGGGTGGTGGCCGCCACGACCGTCGCGGTCACCTCGGGCACCGTCGGCTCCTGAGCCCCCACCCCGGCGAGCCCCTGCGCGAACGGGCGGGTGAGAGGTCGCTCCCGGCTCGACGGACGGGAGCGACCGGCGGTCCTGCGAAGGCGGCGGTCCAGGAAGCACAGGTGGCCTCCCGGGAGGCCCGGCCGGCATTCTCATGGCCGCCTCCGGGCTACTTGGCGCCGCCTCCGGGCTACTTGTTGGTGAGGACGTCCTCCGGGACCGGCTTGTCCTCGGCGAGGGCCTTGAACAGGCGCAGGGCCTTCTCGGTGTCCCACTTGACGACGGAGGCGCCGTTGATCGTGGGCAGCGAGCCGACCGGGACGGCCGTGGTGACCGGGCTGCCGCCCATCGCCAGGCCCAGGGACAGCAGGTCGAACGTGCCCGTCCCCGGGTCGACGGCGACCGAGTCGGTGGCGCTCATCGCCAGCGGGATCGACTGGAACGGGTTGAGCAGCACGCCTGGGTTGGCGACCTTCTTGACCACGGCCGAGAAGAACTGCCGCTGGCGCTGGGTGCGGTCGAAGTCGGGCAGCGCGCCGGTCTTGCGGGTGCGGACGTACCCGAGCGCGGTGCCGCCGTCCATGTCCTGGCAGCCCTTCTTCAGGTTGATCCCGGCCTTGGGGTCCTTGATGTTCTGCTTGACGCAGATGTTCACGCCGCCGATCGCGTCCACGATGCCGACGAAACCGCCGAAGCCAATCTCCATGTAGTGGTCGATGCGGATGTCGGTGACCTTCTCGACCGTCTTGGCCAGCAGCTTGGGCCCCCCGAAGGCGTACGCCGCGTTCAGCTTGTCCTTGCCGTGCCCGTCGATGGGCACGTAGGAGTCGCGGGGGAGGCTGACCAGCGTGGGCTGCCCGCCGCCGCTCGGGATGTGCAGCAGCATCATCGTGTCCGTGCGCTTGCCGACCGCGCTGCCGGTGCGGAGCTTCTTGCGCTGCGCGGCCGACAGCCCGGCCCGGCTGTCGGAGCCGACGAGCAGCCAGTCCTCGCCGGGGGTGGCCGCCGGGCGCCCGTCGTAGTCGGTGAGCGACTCCACCGAGTTGATGCGCGAGTTGATCCAGAAGTAGCCGGCCACCGCGAGGACGAGCAGCAGCGCGACCAGGATCACCAGGACCCTGAGCACGATGCGCCCGATGCGGCGCGGCGACCGCGCCCTCGGCGGCCCGCCGTCGTCGTTCCTCGACCGGCCCCCCGAGGACAACGGCCGGACGGGCGCCTCCCCGGACCTCGGCCTGCCGTACACGCGGCCCTTCCCCCGCGAGGGGTCCGCCGGGCCCGCGAACGGCGCGCCCCCCGGATACGCCTCCAGCCGGGTCGCCTCGTCGTCCTCGTGAGCCCGCCCTCCGGAACCCTGCGGCAGGCGGTGGGCCGGCTGGCCCGCCGAATAGGACTCCGCGGCCGATTGGTACGGTTCGTTCCCACTGGCCCCCCCGGGCCGCCTCATGGCACGGGTCGGGCCCTCGCGTGACCCGCTCTCGTCGGACCCCCCGGCCCGCTCACCAGGCCAATCACCCACGTCGTCGTCCCCGTCCTGTGGCTGGAACAGCTTTGCTTCGAAAGTACGCCGTCGCGCACGTGCGGGACGTCCGTAGCTCAAGGTTTTCTCATGCAAAAGTACGCAAAGTCACACTAAGTCACCAATGCGGTCCCATGGGAAACATTGGCCGGGGCCCGACCGTTAGCGTTACGACGACCTCTAGCGAAAGGACAGTCGTGTCTACTCCCGACCCGTGGAGTACCTGCCCGTGCTCCGGCACGGGACCCATTGAATCGGGGAAGGCAGACCAGTGACGTGGGTTCTCGGTCTGCCGGCCATACTTCTTCTCACCCTCCTGACCGGCTACTTCGTCGCCCAGGAGTTCGCGTTCGTCGCGGCCGACCGGTCCGCCCTCCGGGAGCAGGCCGCGGCCGGGGACGCCGCCGCCGGCCGGGCCGTCGAGGTCACCGGCAGGCTCTCGTTCATGTTGTCGGGCGCGCAGCTCGGCATCACGGTGACCACGCTACTCGTGGGATTCGTCACCGAACCCGCCCTCACCCCGCTGATCCGCCCCGGCCTGTCCGCTGCGGGCGTTCCCGAGGCCGCGGTCCCCGGCATCGCCGTGGCGCTCGGGCTGGTCATCGCCACGGTCGTCCAGATGGTGCTCGGCGAGCTGGTGCCCAAGAACCTCGGGATCGCCCGGCCCGAACCCGTGGCCAAATGGCTGTCCCGGTCCACGTTGATCTACATGGCCGTGGCCGGCCCGGTGATCCGGCTGTTCGACACCGCGGCCACCCGGCTGCTGCGCCTGGCCGGCATCGAGCCGGTCGAGGAGATCGAGCACGGCGCCACCCCCGAGGAGCTGTCGCGCATCATCGCCGAGTCCGAGGCGGCCGGCGACCTGTCCGAACGGCTGTCCGACCTGCTGGAGCGCGCCCTGGAGTTCGGCGACCGCACCGCCGAGGACGTCATGGTCCCCAGGCCGCGCGTCGTCTCCCTCCACGCCGACCGTCCGGTGTCCGACCTGCTGAGCGCCCTGAAGACCTCCGGGCACTCCCGCTACCCCGTGCTCGGCGCGGACGGCGACGTCATGGGCGTCGCGGGCCTGCGCGAGCTGCTGCGCGGGCAGCCCGGCGAGGTGCCGATCGAGCGCATCGCCACCGCACCCCTCCTGGTCCCGACCACGCTGCCGCTGCCCGCGCTGCTGGACCGTATGCGCGTGACCGGCGGCGAGCTGGCCTGCGTCATCGACGAGTACGGCGGCCTCGCGGGCGTCGTCGCGATGGAGGACCTGGCCGAGGAGCTCGTCGGCGAACTGATGGACGAGAACGACCCCGATGCCGCCGAGGCCGTGGCCAGGGACGACGGCACCTGGGAGGTGCCGGGCACGCTGCGGCTCGACGAGGTGGAACGGGCGACCGGCCTGCGGCTGCCCGAAAGCGAGGATTATGACACCGTGGCCGGGCTCATCATGGCGCGCCTCGGCCGCCTGGCCGAGCCCGGCGACGAGGTGGCCGTCCCCCTGATGACCGAGCGCGACCTCTTCGAGGACGACGAGCCGGCCGAGGAGGGCGTGCTGCTCACCGTCCTCGGAGTGCAGCGCAGGATCCCCGACCGGGTGCGCATCGCGCCCGGGCTGGCCGACGCGGCCGTCGTGGGCGGTGAGGCCCGATGAACACCGCGACCGCGCTCCTGCTGGGCGTCGTCCTGCTGATCGGCAACGGCCTGTTCGTCGCGGCCGAGTTCGCCGTGGTGTCCGCCCGGCGTCACCGCCTTGAGGAGGCCGCCGCGGGCGGGAGCCTCGCCAGGGCCGCCGGGCGCGCTGCGCTGCGCAACGGCCGCCAGCTCTCGCTCATGCTCGCCGGGGCCCAGCTCGGCATCACGCTGTGCTCCCTGGGCCTCGCCATGGTCACCGAACCGGCCATCGAGCACCTGCTGGAGCCGGTGTTCGGCCTGGTCGGCCTTCCGGAGTCGATGCGGACCGCCGTCGCGTACGTCATCGCGCTGGCGATCATCACGTTCTTGCACATGGTCGTGGGCGAGATGGCGCCCAAGTCGTGGGCCCTCACCCACCCCGAGCGGGCCGCCATGGGGCTCGCGCTGCCCTTCCGCGGCTTCACCTGGATCGCCAGGCCGATCCTGGCCGCGCTGAACGGCCTCGCCAACGGGCTGCTGCGCGCGGCCGGCGTGCGTCCCCGCGACGAGCTCGCGACCACGCGGACCCCGCCGCAGCTCGCCATGCTGGTCGGCGAGTCAGGACGGATGGGCCTGCTGGACCGGGCCGAGCACGACCTGCTGACCCGGGCCCTGAAGGTCCAGTCGCAGCCGGTCGAGAAGCTGATGGTGCCGATCGCCGAGGCCGCCGCCGTGCCCGCGGGCGCGCCGGAGGGCCTCGTCCGCGACGTCGCGGCCGCGAGCGGCCACCTGCGCCTGCTCGTCAACGGCGGCGCGCCCGAGGACGTCCTCGGCGTGCTGCACGTCCGCGACACGCTGACCCACCCCGGCGCGCCGCCCGAAGATCTCATGACCTCCGTGCCGCGCCTGAAGCCGTCCACGACGGTCCCTGAGGCCGTCGCCCACCTCCAGGACGCCCGCGCGCACGTGGGCCTCGTCACGGACCCCAGCGGCGCCGTCACCGGCTTGGTCAGCCTGACCGACCTCGTGGGCGAACTCCTCGACACGCGCACCCCGGCGGCCCTTCGTAAGCGCCCCGCCGCCCAGCCCCGCTGACAGGCCCCTCAGGTGCCCGCCATCCCAGGCGGGCACCTGAGCGCTGCAAGCGCCCCGTAAGCGATCTGAAAGCCGCCCGCACTACACATCCGGGTAAAGCAACCGGCAAGAAACTTAAGAATCTCCAAAGAATCCGGCCGACACCCCCGGCCGTCCGAAGCCCACAGGCGAGGGATCCGAGGAAAAGACGTCTCTCCCCCGAAAGAGCCCCAGACGCGGAGAGCCCACCCCAAGCCCAGCCAGAATCAACCCGGCACGCAGGAGCCCCCCAAACCACCATGAAGAACCCCAAGCTCAGAAGCAGCGGCCTGCAGTCCGAAGTGATGAAGCCACCAGCCCTCGAAGCCGCCAGGCTCGGCCGGAAGCGCCGAAGAACCCAAGGCGACGAAGCCGCAAGGCTTCGAACCCGGCGCGGTGACGTGGGGGTTCCAGGGGGGTCGCCCCCCTGGGCAAACACAAAGGCCCCGGGAAGAAGCCGAAGGCTTCGAACACGGGGCCGCTCGTGGGCGAGGAGGGATTTGAACCCTCACATCCTTTCGGACACACGGACCTGAACCGTGCGCGTCTGCCGTTCCGCCACTCGCCCTCTTTGAGTGCGTGGAAAGGCTAGCACGGATCCGTGCATGCCACCGAACCCGGATACGATCCTCCTAGACGATGGAGGAAGGGAGGTACCCGGTGGGAGTCCTTCAGCGCTTCGAGCGCAGGCTCGAAGGCTTGGTTGAGGGGGCCTTTGCGCGGGCGTTCAAGTCTGACCTTCAGCCGGTCGAGGTCGCCAGCGCGGTGCAGCGCGAGATGGACGAACGTGCCGCGATCGTGGCGCAGGGCCGCACTCTCGTGCCGAACGACTTCGTGGTGGAGCTGTCCACGACGGACGCCGAGCGGCTGGAGGTGTACGCCGACAGCATCAGCCACGAGCTGGCCAACCTCGCCAGGGAGTACGCCAAGGAACAGGGGTACTCGTTCGTCGGTCCCGTCCGGGTTCGCTTCGAGACCGCCGATGATCTGGCGGTCGGGCTTTTCCGCATCCGCTCGGGCGTGATCCGCGGCGCGACGGTGGAGCAGGACGAGATCCGGCATCCGGTGAGCGATCTGCCCCCGAGCAAGCCGTCCGCGTTCGGCGGCCACCCGCGCCTGCTGGTGTCCACTCAGGACGACCCGCAGGGTCAGCGGTCGTACGAGCTGACGACCCCCGTGACGCTCCTCGGGAGGGGCACCGACTGCGATCTGCGGCTGGTGGACCCGGGCGTCTCCAGGCACCACGCCGAGCTCAGGGTCGAGGGCCCGACCGTGGCCCTCGTCGATCTCGGCTCCACGAACGGCACTTTCGTCAATGGCCAGCCGGTTCGCCGGATCGAACTCCAGGATGG
The DNA here is from genome assembly GCF_040653595.1 of Sphaerisporangium sp. NPDC051011. Taxonomy (NCBI): domain Bacteria; kingdom Bacillati; phylum Actinomycetota; class Actinomycetes; order Streptosporangiales; family Streptosporangiaceae; genus Sphaerisporangium; species Sphaerisporangium sp. NPDC051011. Next base: position 71,210 of record NZ_JBFAGG010000026.1, read on the forward strand.
CACCCGTGTGACGTTGGGTCGCACAACTCTGGTGTTCCGGCGCGATTAAGGGTAGACAGACGGTCCATGTCCGAGCTCACTCTGCTGCTGATCCGGCTCGCGTTCCTCGCGGTGCTGTGGTTCTTTGTGATTGCCGCGGTGGGAGTGATCCGGACAGACTTGTTCGGATCACGTGCACCGGCTCCCGCAGGCGTGCGCAAACCGGCCAAGCCCGCCCGTCAGCCGGTCAAGCCGAAGAAGGGGGAGCCGCGGCAACTGGTCGTAACCGGTGGTCCCCTGCAAGGAACCATCATCAACCTCACGGAGATGCCAATCACTATCGGTCGGGCGAATGACGCCACGCTGGTACTCAGCGACGATTACGCTTCCAGCCGGCACGCCCGGCTGTTCCCCCAGGACGGTCAGTGGATCGTGGAAGACCTCGGCTCGACCAACGGCACCTATCTTGACCGCTCAAAAGTGACCCGCCCAACTCCGGTGCACCTCGGCCAGCCGATCCGCATCGGTAAAACCGTCATCGAATTGCGCAAATGACAATCGCACTCCGCTACGCCGCCCGCTCGGACGTCGGCCTCCTCCGCGAAGGAAACGAGGACTCGGCGTACGCGAGCCCGCGCCTGCTCGCCGTCGCAGACGGCATGGGCGGGCACGCTCACGGTGAGGTGGCCAGTTCGGTCGCCATCACCGCAATGTCGTCCCTCGACCGGGACGCGGCCGGGGGTGACCTGCTCGGTGCCATCGAGGCCGCGGTGCGCGACGCCAATCGCAAACTGCACGAGATGGTGGGTCGCGATCCCAGCTTGAAGGGCATGGGCACCACGCTCACGGCCATGCTGTGGTCGGGAACCCGGGTCGCCCTGGTCCATGTCGGCGACTCCCGCGCCTACCTGCTCAGAAACGGCGAGCTGTACCAGATCACTCACGATCACACCTTGGTGCAGTCGCTGGTGGACGACGGGAGGATCACGCAGGAGGAGGCCGCGAGCCATCCCCAGCGTTCGATCCTGCTGCGGGCCCTCGACGGAAGCGGCGAGGTCGATCCCGATCTGTCGCTGCGCGAGGCGCAGGTCAACGACCGCTATCTGCTCTGTTCCGACGGCCTGTCCAGCGTCGTCAGCGCCGAGACCCTGCACCACACGCTGACCACGGTCGACGAACCCGACGCCGTGGTCCGCCAGCTCATCGACCTGGCCAACCGGGGGGGCGGTCCCGACAACATCACGTGCATCGTCGCCGATGTCGTCGAGATCGAGGAAGGCCAAGTGGTGGCGGGCGACGCCGCCGTGGTGGGGGCCGCGGGGTCGAGCCGGCTGAGATCCCAGCCACCTGACACTCCGGCGGGGCGGGCGTCCACGATCACCGCCCCGCAGCCGGTCCTCGTGGACGATGACCTGGACGACGAACCCGTGGGCGGCCCGGCGAACGCCGTGGCCGCCCCGCGGCGTGTCAAGCGGCGGCGCATGTGGCCGACGACGGTGACCGTCCTCGTGCTGCTGGTGATCCTGCTGGGCGGGGGTGGTTACTTCGGCTGGCGGTGGACGCAGGATCAGTACTACGTCGGGGCCCTCGGAGACGAGCTAGTGTTGTTTCGCGGGGTGGGCACCACCATCGGACCGATCCAACTGAACTCCGTCGTCAAGCGCACCGGCTTGTCGGTGTCCTCGATCCCCGAGCCGGAGCGTGGCCAGGTGCGGGCTGGCATGCCGGTAACCGACCTCAAAGCGGGGCAGACGAGGATCGACGACTTGAAGGCCAAATTCGGCGACCAGAAGGCCGTCCAGCCGACCGCTTCCCCCACCGCTACGGAGTCCTCGTAAGTGAGTGCCGTCGACGTCGCGGCCGTCCCCATGACCGCCAAGAGGCGGGGGGCGCAGCTGGTCATGCTCGCCTCCGCCGTGGCGATCGTCATGGTGGCCTACGCAAACGTCGGGCTGGGTCTGAACGACCAGGTGCCCGCGGGCATGCTGGGCTACGGCCTGGGCCTGGGCGCGCTGATGCTCGCCGCCTATCTCGTGCTGGCCAAGTTCGCCCCCTGGGCCGACCCGCTGCTGCTTCCACTGGTCACGCTGGTGAACGGGCTCGGCCTGGTGATGATCTACCGCATCGAGCAGTCCGAGAAGCTCGCCTCCGCGAGCAACCAGCTCTTCTGGACCGCGGTCGGCATCGTCATGTTCTCCGTCACGCTGATCGTGCTGCGCGACCACCGCGCGCTCCAGCGCATGACGTACACCGCCGGCTTCGTGGGCATCGGCCTGCTGATCCTCCCTCTGGTGCCCCTCCTGGGCAAGGAGATCAACGGAGCCCGCATCTGGATCGGCGTCGGGGGTTTCTCCATCCAGCCGGGCGAGTTCGCCAAGCTGTCGCTGGTCGTGTTCTTCGCGGGGTATCTGGTCGCCAAGCGCGACATCCTCGCGCTCGCGGGGCGGCGCCTGCTGTTCATCGACCTGCCCCGCGCCCGTGACCTCGGCCCCGTGCTCATCACGTGGGCGTTCAGCGTCGGCGTACTGGTCCTGGAGAAGGACCTCGGCACCTCGCTCCTGATCTTCGGCGCGTTCATCGCCATGCTCTACATCGCCACGCAGCGCACCTCGTGGGTGCTCATCGGCATCGCGCTGTTCCTCAGCGGCGCGTTCGTGGCCGGGCTCATCTTCAGCCACGTCCGGGCCCGCTTCGACGTCTGGCTCAACCCGGCCGACCCGGTCCTGTACGAGCGGTTCCCCGGCGGCAGCCTCCAGCTCATGCAAGGCCTGTTCGGCATGGGCTCGGGCGGCATCCTCGGCACCGGCCTCGGCCAGGGCCACCCCCAACTGATCCCGCTCTCCTTCTCGGACTTCATCTTCGCCGCCACCGGCGAGGAGCTCGGGCTGACCGGCCTGATGGCGCTACTGATGGTGTACGCGCTGATCGTCCAGCGCGGGCTGCGCACGGCGATCGCCGCGCGCGACCCGTTCAGCAAGCTGCTCGCGGGCGGCCTCTCGTTCATCCTGGCCTGGCAGGTCTTCATCATCGTCGGCGGCGTGACGAACCTGATCCCGCTGACGGGCCTGGTGACGCCGTTCATGTCGCAAGGCGGGTCGGCCCTGCTGGCTAACTGGATTCTTATCGCGCTGCTGGTACGCATGTCAGATGCCGCGCGTAGGCCGCCGCCGCAAGCCATCCAGGACGAAGGACTGACGCAGGTGTTTCAGCGATGAACGGCACGCTCAAGCGAGCCTCGGTGGCGTGCTTCCTCATGTTCGGCCTGCTGATGATCAACATCAACTACGTTCAGGCGGTGAAGGCGGACGGGCTGCGGTCGGACGGGCGCAACCAGCGCACGTTCTACGCCCGCTACGAGAACGAGCGCGGCATGATCACCGCGGGCGGCCAGACGCTCGCGAAGTCGGTGGACGTGGGGGGCACGTTCCGGTTCCAGCGCAAGTACACCAAGGGCGAGGTGTACGCGCCCGTCATCGGCTTCTTCGCCCCTGAGAGCGCGCAGGGCATCGAGGGCACCGAGAACAAGTACCTCGACGGCACCCACCCCGACCTGTTCGTCCGCCGCACCGTCGACCTGATCACCAACAAGCCGACCCGCGGCGCGGCCGTCGACCTGACGCTGGTGCCGAAGGCCCAGGAGGTCGCCTACCGCGCCCTGGAGAAGAGCGGCAAGCGCGGCGCGGTCGTGGCGATCGAGCCGAAGACCGGCGCGATCCTCACCATGGTGTCGGTGCCGAGCTACGACCCGAACACGATGGCGGCCCCGGACAAGTCGAAGGCCGCGCGGGAGTACGACAAGCTCGCCGCGGACCCGAACAAGCCGCTGATCAACCGGGCGATCCAGGACACGTTCGCGCCCGGTTCGACCTTCAAGGTGATCACCTCGGCGGCCTACCTCAGCGAGGACGAGTCGCGGGACGTCAACACCACCGTGGACGCGCCGGACGTCCTGCCGCTGCCGGGCACCACGGTCGGCCTGCGCAACTACCACGGCGAGTCGTGCGGCGGGCGCGCGACCCTGCTCGACGCGCTGACGATCTCGTGCAACACGGCGTTCGGCACGATGGCCCTGGAGATGGGCTACGACAAGCTGCACGAGCAGGCGGCGAAGTTCGGCATCGGCACCCCGCTCGCCATCCCGCTGAGCGTGACCAAGAGCGATATCGGCCCCGACGTGGACAAGCCCGCGCTGGCCCAGACCGCGATCGGCCAGCGGAGCAACCAGATGACGCCGCTGCAGATGGCGATGGTGGCCGCCGGCGTCGCCAACCAGGGCAAGGTCATGAAGCCCTACCTGGTGAACAAGATCGTGAGCCCGGACGGCGACGAGATCGACAGCGCGCGGCAGCAGGAGCTGAGCGAGGCGGTCACCCCGGACGTCGCCGACAAGCTCCGCCAGATGATGGTCAGCGTCGTACAGAACGGCACGGGAAAGGCCGCCCAGCTCCCCGGCATCACCGTGGCGGGCAAGACCGGCACGGCCGAGACCGCCAAGGGCCAGGCGTCCCACGCGTGGTTCATCTCCTTCGCCCCCGCCGAGGACCCGAAGGTCGCCGTGGCGGTCTTCGTCGAGTCGGGCAGCGCGGGCAACGACGCGACCGGCGGCGCGGTCGCCGCGCCGATCGCGCACGACGTCATGCAGGCGGTGCTCAACAAGTGACGCCGCGGCTGCTGAACGACCGATACAGGCTGATCGCCCGTATCGCGGCCGGCGGCATGGGCGAGGTGTGGCGCGCCTCCGACGGGCTGCTGCGCCGCGAGGTCGCGATCAAGCTGTTGCGCCGGCACGTGGCCGCCGACCCGGAGTTCCGCGAGCGTTTCCGCAACGAGGCCCGCATCACGGCGGGTCTGGCCGATCCCGGCATCGCGCAGGTCTTCGACTACGGCGAGCACGACGAGCTCGCCTACCTGGTGATGGAGCTCGTGCCCGGCGAGTCGCTGGCGGCGGTGATCGCCCGCAACGGCACGCTGAGCGCCGAGGTCACGCTGGACGTGATCGGCCAGACGGCCCGGGCCCTGCACACGGCCCACCGGTCGGGCGTCGTCCACCGCGACATCAAGCCGGGCAATCTGCTGGTCACCCACGCCGGCGCGATCAAGATCACCGACTTCGGCATCGCGCGGGCCCTGGAGGGCGCCCGCATGACGATGACCGGCACCGTGCTCGGCACCGCGCAGTACGTCAGCCCGGAGCAGGCGTCGGGCACCGTCCTCACCGCGTCCACCGACATCTACTCCCTCGGCGTGGTGGCGTACGAGTGCCTGACCGGGCAGCCGCCGTTCACCGGGGGCAACCAGGTGGCGATCGCCCTGCGGCATCTCAACGAGCTGGTGCCGCCGCTGCCGGAGTCCGTGCCGAAGCCCGTGCGCGATCTCGTCCTGGCGATGCTGGCGAAGAGCCCTGAGCACCGGCCCGCGGGCGGGCGCGAGCTGGCCGACCGCGCGATGGTGCTGCGCGGCTCGCTCTCCACACCGGACGTCCCCGTGCTGGGCATGCTCACCGACCCGACGGGCCTGGCGGCGCGCGAGGCGCTCCCGCAGGAGACCGCGCGCCGCGAGCCGGTCCGGCCGCAGGACGCGGTCCCAGGCATGGCCGCGCCGCCGTCCGTACAGCGACCCGCCCAGCCGTCCGCTCCGCCGTACGAGGGCCTGTACGACCGGCCCGGCCTGGACGCCCCGGCGCCCACGCGCATCGGCCGCCCGCCGTCCGGCCATCCCGCGACGCCCCGTCCGGCGACCGCGCCACACACCCGGGGGCGCAGGCGCAACGCGATCGGCCTGGTCGCCGCGGCCGGCTGCGCCGCGGCGGTGGGCCTCGGCGCGCTGGCGGCGAGCGGCCTTCCCCAGCTCGGCCTGGACAACGGGCCGACCCAGCCGGTCGAGCCGTCCACCGGGGAACCAGCGTCCTCGCCCACTCCGGCACGGACGACGCCCCGGATGTCGCCACCACCGAAACCGGTGAAGTCTGTCAAGCCGACGGTGTCACGGTCGGCTACGGTAAGCACGTCGGCGATTCCAACCCGGCGGCGGACGCCGAAGCCAACTCCGTCTCCGACCCCGACCCCTACTCCGACGCCCACACCGACTCCCTCACCAAGTGACACGACGCCAAGCCCCACTTCATCCGCAAGCACCACAATCACCCCGAACGGGGAGACGTAATGCGGCCCGGGGTCGATGATGGACACCGGCAGCCGCACCGCGGGCCGGTACCCAAGATGAACGGCAAGGGACAGTGCAGGAAATGACTCAGCCTCGGCTACTCGGTGGCCGCTATGAGCTCGACGGCGTCGTCGGCCGCGGCGGCATGGCCGAGGTCTATCGCGCGCGGGACATCCGGCTGGACCGAGTTGTCGCGATCAAGACGCTTCGTGCAGATCTGGCGAGAGATCACGTCTTCCAGGCCCGTTTCCGCCGTGAAGCCCAATCGGCGGCGTCCTTGAACCACCCGTCGATCGTCGCGGTGTACGACACCGGCGAGGACGGGAGTGAGGGCACGCCCGTGCCGTACATCGTGATGGAGTTCGTGGACGGGCGCACGCTGCGCGACCTGCTGCGCCAGGATCGCCGCCTGCTGCCGGAGCGGGCGGTCGAGCTGGTCGACGGCATCCTGCGCGCGCTGGACTACAGCCACCGCGGCGGCATCGTCCACCGTGACATCAAGCCGGCCAACGTCATGATCACCCTCGCGGGCGACGTCAAGGTGATGGACTTCGGCATCGCCCGCGCGATGGCCGACTCGGCCGCCACGATGACGCAGACCGCCCAGGTCATCGGCACCGCCCAGTACCTCTCGCCCGAGCAGGCGAGGGGCGAGCGCGTGGACGCCCGCAGCGACATCTACTCCACGGGCTGCGTGCTGTACGAGCTGCTCACCGGCCAGCCGCCGTTCACGGGCGACTCCCCGGTGGCCATCGCCTACCAGCACGTCCGCGAGGACCCGATCCCGCCGTCGCAGATCGACCCGGACATCCCCCAGTGGGCCGACGCCATCGTGCTGAAGGCCATGGCCAAGGACCCCAACCACCGCTACCAGAGCGCGGCCGAGATGCGGGCCGACATCCAGCGGGCCATGTCCGGCATGCCGGTCGACGCCGCCCACACGATGGTGGCCCCCAACGCCTACACCGGCCAGCAGACCCGCACGCTTCAGGCGCCCGGCGGGCCCGCCACCCAGCGCACCACCGCCGTCCCCCCGTACGATTACGCCCCCACGCAGGCGGGCGGCGACAGCGGAGGCCGCTACGAGCGCCGCCGCGGCCGCTCCCGGACGAGCGGGCTGGCGATCGCAGCGTGGTTCATCATCCCGATTCTCGTGATCGGCGCCTTCATCGGCATCGGGTACGCGTACCTGAGCTCGCCGGGCGACCCCCAGGGGAGCAGTGAGGTCCAGGTGCCCGCGGTGGCCGGGCAAACGGCCAAGGGCGCCCGGGCGACGCTGGAGGGCCAGGGCCTGAAGGTCAAGGTCACCGAGGAGTTCAACTCCGACGTCGAGAAGGGCACGGTCATCTCGTCGGAGCCGCCGGGCGGAACCAAGGTACAGAAGGACTCCGAGGTGACGATCCTGGTCTCCAAGGGCGTCAAGCAGGTCACCGTGCCGTCGCTGGTCGGTCTGACGGTGGAGGACGCGACCAAGACGCTGGAGGCCAACAACCTGCAGGCGCAGGTCGTGAGCGTCATGTCCAGCAAGGAACAGGGCAAGGTGTTCGAGTCCAAGCCGGCCGAGGGCGAGAAGGCCGACGAGAACAGCATCGTCAAGATCTACGTGCCCAAGCAGCAGGTCGCGGTCCCCGACGTCACCGGCCAGACACTGGCCGACGCCAGGTCCACGCTGGAGGCCGAGGGCTTCAAGGTGAGGACACAGCAGCGGGAGAGCGACAGCGTCGCGAAGGGCAACGTGATCAGCCAGACCCCCGGGGCCGGCGCCATGCTGAACCCCGGCAAGACGATCACCCTGGTGATCTCCTCCGGGCCGCCGCAGCAGACGTTCCCCACCGACACGCCTACCGACCAGCCAGTCCCGACGGACTCGCCGACGGAGGACATCCCGACCGAGGACCCGCCGCTCAGTGACCCTCCGCCGGACGGCGGCTTCACCAACTGACCTGTTCGAGGCGCGGCGGTGTTCTGGAGGAGGAGGGAGGAAGGGGTGAGGAACGAGCCCCTTCCGAGTGACGACGGAAGAACGCCGCCT
>NZ_JBFAGG010000027.1:0-70416 GCF_040653595.1 Sphaerisporangium sp. NPDC051011
CCGAACGGCTATCCGGCGGCACGAGCCGGACATTACTGGGTGGACCGTGCCCGCGCCGAAGTGTGGACGGCACGCCACGCAGAGGCGATGGAGTCTCTGGAAACCGCCAGACGAGTGGCATCCGATCAGACGCGTTATCACCCAAGCGTGCACGAAACAGTGGCGGCGCTCCTCCGTGCGAAGGCGAAAGCCCCCGACTCGCTGATCAAGTTCGCCCAGTGGTGCGGCGTGTAGTCCCACATCCGCCGGGTGGCAGTCAAGGGCCTTGGTGTTGACAACCGGTCAACGCCAAGGCCCTTCGCATGCGGCCACGATGTGACGGACAGCATCACGACGAACGCAATGCGTGAACAAGGCGGAACCCGCAGGCGTGGCGCCGTACGGGTTCCTTGATCAGGAAGGTGTGCGACACGAAGCCGCACAGTGTGAGCGGGCGCACAGGTTGGAGGATCGATCTATGTCGAGTGTGTAGCCCTGGGCTCGTGCTCAATAGCCCATCCCCGCCCCGACGTGCGCCAGGTCGTCCTGCGGCCTTGGGGTTCGAAGCTCGGGGAAAAGCCGAAGTGCTCCTGATCCATCCAGGGGCCACGGGTGAGGGGAAAGCCGGACGGGTGAACTAGTGAACCTTCGACTGATGTCTCGTAATGATCAGCCTTGGGTAGATGGAGGCCAGACCAAGGTGTAGGGCCCGGCCGTTGGAAGGCGGCGAGTGGCGGCCGTGGGATCTTTCAGCGGCCGCGGGAGCACCGCTGGCCCCGGGATATAGGAGGCACCCACCCCGGTCGCATCTCACAAGCGCGGAACGTGGAAACCCCGTCGGGGTCCGGAGTGGGCTCCGCTTCGGTAGGCCGACTGTAAGGAGGGCTCAATTCTCCGGCGGGACAGGATGCCCAAGAAGCTAATGTCGGCAGCCGAAAGGAAACAGGAAAACGGGCGAGACCGCCACTCCCTTCAGTGGTAGCTCGTATAACTGGCCGGATACCGGTTGGAACCCGGATGCGAAAGCAGGCTGACGTGGGCAGGTGAGCCTTTGAAGAGAATCGGCTCGAACCGGCGGAACCGAAGGACAAGTTAGACACCTATGGTGAACGGACCTGAGGACTTATTTCTGGAATGGGATGCCATTGACTGGCGCTCCCGCGAAGAAGAGGTACGCCGACTACGGCAAAGGATCTTCAAGGCGTCTCAGGAGCAAGACTGGGCTAAGGTCCGGAACTTGCAGAAATTGATGCTACGGAGCATGTCGAACACGCTCGTGAGTGTGCGGCAGGCGACGCAGCGTAATCCTGGCCGCAAGACAGCGGGGGTGGATGGAGAGGTTGCGTTGACCCCTTCGACCCGGGCGCTGATGGCGATGAGGGTTCATCAAAGTCGAGCGTCATGGGATCCGCTTCCGGTCAAGCGGGTGTACATACCAAAGGCTAATGGAAAGCGACGCCCACTCGGCATTCCAGTGATGATGGACCGGTGTCACCAGGCTCGGGTCCGTAATGCACTGGAACCGGAGTGGGAGGCCCGGTTCGAGCCGAAGTCCTATGGCTTCCGGCCCGGCCGTAGCTGTCAGGACGCCATCCGGGTTCTTCACACTGTCTTGGCGAACCCCAAGGCCAAGCGCGTGTGGGTGCTGGATGCGGACCTGTCGGCGGCCTTCGACAGAATCGATCATGACCTGCTGCTGGCCGCTCTTGGCTCGTTCCCCGCCAGGGAAATGACCCGGGACTGGCTGCGTGCGGGGGTGATTGAGCCAGGAAAAGGTTTCGCCACTACCGACGAAGGGACTCCTCAGGGTGGCGTGATCAGTCCGCTATTGTTGAATATCGCTCTCCATGGGCTGGAGGAAGCTGCCGGTGTCCGATACCGCGTTTCCGGCGATTACGCGGGGAAAACTCGATCGGGCAGCCCGGCGCTGGTTAGATACGCCGATGACTTCGTGGTCTGCTGTCATACAAGAGAGCAGGCCGAAGATGTTCAAAGGCGGCTCGCCACGTGGATGGCACCCCGGGGACTGTCCTTCAATCTGGAGAAGACGAAAATTGTACACCTCGACGAGGGGTTCGATTTCCTCGGGTTCACCGTCCGGAGGTATCCCAATGGCGCGACTTTGACCAAGCCGAGCAAGCAGGCAGTGATACGGGTTCGCAAAGAGCTCGCGGCAGAGATGCGTAGGTTACGCGGATCTAATGCGGGGGCGGTACTCGCCCAGCTCAATCCACTTATCCGTGGTTGGGCTGCCTATTATCGAGGAGCGGTGTCCAGTGCCACGTTCCGGGTACTGGACGACTACATGTGGAAGCTCACTTACAAGTGGGCTACCTACACCCACTCCAAAAAGCCGAAAAGATGGGTCATCGCCCACTACTTCGGCAAGTTCAACAAGTTCAGGAATGACCGGTGGGTATTCGGCGACCGCAACAGCGGAGCTTATCTCATCAAGTTTTCCTGGACCCCCATCGTCCGGCACATTGCGGTTCTGGGCAGAGCCTCTCCAGATGACCCCGCCCTGAACGAATACTGGGCCGAACGGCGGCGAAAGGTCAAACCTCCGCTTGACGGCTATACGCTTCGCCTGCTCACTGAGCAGGATGGGCGTTGTCCCCTATGCGGGGAACCCTTATTGTCCCCCGATCAACCACCACAATCTCCACAACAGTGGGAACGATGGTGGTTGCAAGTCACCCGTAAAGCGATAGCCGCCAGCTATCTCACCCACTACGGAAGACATGGCCCGCTGGACGGCAACCGGACCCGACTGGTGCACGCTCACTGCCACCGTCGAATCAAAAGGCGTGAACAGGACACAGGACGACAGACCTGAGCGCCCGATGGGGCTTGCTTGAGCCGGATGCGGTGAAAGCCGCACGTCCGGTTCTGAGGGGGGAGGGGGGCAGCAATGCTCCCCTCCTACCCGACCCTCCTGGCCCATGTCCATGACTAGAGGCATTCGCGTCATCCGCGTCCGCTGGGGCGCGGATGCTCCGCCGTTGCCGCTCGGGTGCCGCTGGTGTGGACATCCGCCGTACGCCCACGACGCCTCCAGCCTCCCGCACCGCCGTCACCACCAATGGGAGCAGCCGACCCTCGCGCAGATGCGTCGGCGCCTGGACGCCCGGCGGCGTTTGGGCCTGTGCGCGTCCCTTCCGGCGGTGGCGGCCACGCGTCCGCTGATCGTCGAGCCGCCCGCCACCGCGCGGCGCGGCAGGCACGCACGGCCAGTCCCAGCGGCCGTCCAGTACGAGCGGCGCCACTTCCCCGGCACGGCAGGGGCTGGGCGACGAGAGCCGTACCAAGGGAAGTTCGACCGATCCAAGCAATTGAGTCCAGAACTGTACCGATCTGAGCCGTACCGGCATGGAGCGGCAGCGTGAGCGGGCGGGAAGCGGGGCGGCACAGGGTCGGTGGGCCGCAGGTGCGGGTGGAGCCGCGGAGCTGGGATCCGGCCAAGAAGGCGGCGGCCTCGCAGGTCGATCAGATGGAGCCGGGGTGGTTCGTGTCGTACGGGGTCGGGAGTCGGCGGTTCGTTGCGATCGCGACGTGGCGGGCTCCGCAGCCGCTGAGGGTCGAGGCGGGCTCGGTCGAAGAACTGCGCGAGCTGATGCGTGAGGCTGAGTTGGGGGCGATGGCGGGGTTGGGGCGATCGTGGGCGTGGGTGGCGTGAGCGGTTCCGGCACGCACGCCTGCGAGCCCGTCGAGCCCGTCCGCTCTCGGGAGCCCGTCCACTCTCTGGAGTCGGTCCGATCGGTGGAGTCCGTCCCGCCCGTCCAGGCCGTCGAGCCTGTCGAGTCCGTCCGGTCTGTGGAGTGCGTCCGGTCTGTGGAGTCCGTCGAGCCCGTCGAATCCGCTGCGTCCGAGGCCGGGTGGCGTGACCCGTACGGATTGGGGCCGGACGCGCGGATCTCGGTGGGCGGCTACTTCCCGCGCGTCACCGGGCGGCCGGGGGAACCGCCGGGCTCCTGCACGACGGGAGGTGACAGGCCGTTGTACGCGGTCGCGTTCGTTGTGCCGTCCAGGGTCGAGCACGCCGTGGCCTGGGCGCTTGCCGTTCCCGGCGTGGTGGCCACTGCGGCGTGCACGGCTCAGGTCAGGGTGGCCGGCATTTCCGGGTCGCGGGTGATCTGGATGCCGGGCGTGATGATGTGCGGCGACTGCGCCGTGGTGGTCGGTGGGGCGAGGCGGGGTGGAGTGCTGTGACGCTCAGCGCGACGGACGGCAGCGCCGGGCACGGGCCTCATGTGCTGGAGCCGCAGCCGGATTGCGTACAAGTCCAGTGGCAGGCCGCGACTCAAGCCGAGGACCGGCGCAGGGTGCTGCGGTGGACGTGTGAGTGCAGGCCGATGGTGTACTACCTGGTCACGGCCGGTGGACAGGGCTACATCGAACGGACGGGGCCCGGTGCGGCGACGGTTCAGACGGCTCGGATGCGGCACGTGCAGGTGGCGGATCTGTGGGAGTTGATCTGGCTGGGACGTGCCCGATGATGGCGCGGCGTCGTGACACCACATGGCACGAGGAGTTTCTCCGCTTGGTGAACGACGGCCTGACCTTCAAGGCGGCGCTCGGCAAGCTCGGCGTGAGCCCTGCCACCCTCAACAAGCACTTCCAGGCCGACCATGCCTTCCACGCCAGGGCCAGACGCGGGCGCACCCGCCGTTTCCGCCCACATCCTGCGGCACACCTTGGCGACCAACCTCCTGCGCGCGGGCGTCGACATCGTCGTCGTCGCCGAACTCCTCGGCCACACCCGCCTCGACACCACCCGCCGCTACACCCTGCCTACCCACACCGACCTCGAAGACGCCGTCAGCCATCTCCCCACCGATCAGTAGGGCCACCGCTGAACTGGGCGAACTCAATCGCGTGTACCTGGCTGCACGAGTCTTACCGACACCCCGGGACGCGGTCATCGACCAGCGTGACGTCCAGACCTGACGCTCGGATGCGCTGTCGGACCAATTCCGCGTCCGCATCCTCCAGCGCGGTGATGTTCACTGGGGTCGAGACGATCTCGACCCCAGGCTGATTGCTGAGGCTCTGATGCACCGCAATCGTCTCATCAACACGTCGCAGCAGGTCAACGGCTTTGGTCATGTCCGCCAGCGTAGAGAATCGACACCGGCCGAGCCTCACCTTTGCGCGATGGTGGGGGTATCCGGCCACGATGTCAGACCCTGTGTGCCGCCAGTCCCACATGGCGGCCGGGACATGTTCGGGAGCGGAGGGCCCTGGAGGCTGAGACTGCGAGGGATTCTCCTCAGGCTGACTCGGTCCTTGAGCGGCAACCGAACGGCCGGTGACGAGAAGGGGGCCTGGTGGGCTTGCCTTCTGGTCGCCGGCCGTTCGGTTGGTCGCTCCGCGGTCGCTGGGCGCTCAGGTCAGGCGTGATCGGTACTGCTCGAGTTCCTCTGCGGCCTGCTCCGGCCAGGCGTCGGAGATGGCCACTTTGTCGTCGCAAACAGTCCACTCCATGACCGTGGTCCCGTCGAGGCGTTCCAGGACGTACTTGTCCTCGCGGTACCAGATCGCCTCGGCGACTCTGATGCCCGGGCCGTAGGTGCGCGTGATCGTCTTCTCCACCCAGGACTCCGTGATGTCCTCGCTGGTGGTGGTGACCTTCATCTGGTGCGCGAAAGTGGTGCTGATGGAGGAGCCGAACCCCTTGAACCCGAACGACGCCTCGGAACTGACCGACGTGCTGGTGGTCTCCTCCACCTCCGTGGAGTTACGGCTCGACAGGCCGACGTAGGTCGTCTCCTTCTTCTCGTGCTGCGAGGCGCCTCCGTGCTCGTAGTAGTAGACGCGCTTCCAGTAGCCGTACCTGCGCAGGATGTAGTACGGGTTCTCCCGCCCCTGGCGCTGTCGGTTGTATGACTGGTCGGTGATGAACGGGAACGGATAGGCGAAGTTGGCGATCTCGACGGGGTCGGTGGTGTCCGAGTCCGTGGGCGCGAAGTCGGTCATTCGGTGGATGTCGCCGATACCTACGTCTTCGAAGGTGGGCAGGTTCAGCACGCGCTCGAACTCGTCCTCGACCTCGAACACCCACTGCTGCGACTTGGCGCCGGATGGGTTGTTGGTGTCTTTGTGCTGTTCCACCCACTCCCCTTTTTCTTTGGAGTACCCGTAGATGTTCATGAGATGATTGCTCTTCTGGTTCCGCACCCGGTACGTGTCATCGGACACGTGCTCGAGTAGCCAGGTCTGGCTCGGGGCTGTACTGGGCGACTGCAGCTTGCGGTACTGCTCCACCGGCTCCGTCTGCTCGGTGCTGTTGTCGACGATCTTCATGATGAAGCCGCTGTTCTTGTTCGCGAACAGGTAGGCCCCGTAGTCCAGGGGGAAGACGTGCCAGACCTTCGCGTCATGCTTCGCCCCGCCGTCCTCCATGGGCCACTGCTCCAAACGCGCCCCGGTCTCTGTGCTGTTGGACTTGACGTTGAGGTAGTAGCCGCTGTTCACATTTTTGATCCGGTAGGACCGGCCGGCCTCGATGACGGACATGGGTGAAACTTCCCTCCACTCGATGATCACTACAATGAGAATCCAATCAGGAACATTGCGTGATCACGCGTGGGCTCGCCCGACCTCGCGGCAGGCCCCCACCCCACCCTCGCCGCCCTACGCACCCCAGGCCGCGGCCGCGAACTCCTCAGTCATCCCACGGATGAGCGCAACACCAAACCTCACGCAAGCTCTCAGACTGATGGGAAAACTGGACCAACCTGTCCCACGCGACTGCACGGTCCGGCCCCCGACACCTCCTGGCACCCTCGGCTGCCGCCGCTCCTGGCCGCCGGGCTATCGGTCGCGCAGGCGGCCAAGCGGATCGGGAAAAGCCCTATAACCGTAAGAAATCACCTGAAGCGGTTTCCTGATCTGCACACCGCTGCGAACAGGGCCGCCGGGCAAGGCCCCGGGGCTGACTTGGCGTCTCAGGGCTAACCCCCACTCAACCTACTCATGAGTTGTTGAGAAGGTGTCGGCCCGTCCGGGCGCGGAGGTTGACGAGGTGTGACGGCGGCCATACGCTTCTTGCTACCTACTTGAGTAGGTAGGTATTGGAAGAAGGAAAGCTCATGCGTCGTTTCATAGCAGCCGCTCTGATGGTCGCTCTGAGCGTCCCCGCCCTCGTGTCCTGCGGCGATTCCGCCTCCGACGATGGATCCGACGCCGGCGCCGGGGGGACCGTGCCGGTCACCTTCGCCGCCCTGTCGATCGCCCAGGCCGCCCCCCTCGTCCTGGGTGAGAAGCGGGGCATCTTCAAGGACAACGGGATCGACTTCAAGATCGAGTTCGTCGAGCCGGCCGCGGTGATCCCGGGGGTGGTGAGCGGGCAGTACGACGTCGGCCTCCTCAACGCGCCGGCGGTGCTCGCCGCCCGCGCCAACAAGGTCCCGGTCAAGTCCGTGGCCACCGCGTCGGCCACCACCGGTGACCCGGCCGACTTTCCCATCCAGATCGTGGTTCCCGTCGGCAGCGCCATCAGGTCACCGAAGGACCTTGTCGGCAAGAAGGTGGCCACGGACACCCTCTACCAGCTACCGGACCTGGGCATGCGCAGCTCCCTGATGGCGTCGGGCGTCGACCCGAAGTCCCTCGACATCGTCGAGATCCCGTTCCCTGACATGGGCACCGCCCTGCGGGAGGGCAAGGTCGACGCCGCTGCGATCAGCGAGCCGTTCGGTACCATCCTGCGCGACTCCGGCGCGATCAGAGACCTGCTGTCCACCAGCATCGGCCAGCCCGAGGGGTCCCCGCAGTCCGTGATCGTCAGTTCGGAGCGGTACATCGGCAAGAACCCGAACGTCATCGCCAAGTTCCAGAAGGCGGTCGACGAGGCGCTCAAGTACGCCGCCACCCACGACGACGAGATGCGCGCCACGCTGCCCGGCTTCACCAAGTTGGACGCCAAGCTCGCGGCCGCGATCCGGTTCGTGCCGCCGTCCGGTGACGACACCCTGGAAGGGTGGCAGGCATGGGCGGACATCCTGGTCAAGACGGGGGTTGTCAAGGCACCCATCGATGTGAAGGCCGCGTACGTTCCGGTCGGCTGAGTCATCTCCACGATGGAGGGGCCGACGCCTTCGGTGTGACACCTGTCGCCGACCGTGATCCGGTGCCGTCACCGAATCGTCGTCAAGAGCGCTTCCCTGCCGCCGAACCCGGTCCGATCAGCTCACGATCGCGGTCTCAGGCGGAGGGGGCCCAGTCCGCCGGCAGGCCGGACTGGCGCAGCACCTCGGCGCGGCTGTAGTAGTCGTCGTTGTTCTTGATCTTCGCGCCCTTCAGGCGCATGACGGTGACCGCAGGTACCGAGAAGGCCGACGGTGCTCCCACGAGGTGCCCGTTGAAGGTCCAGCCGATGACGACCTCGTCGCCGTGCCGGTAGGCCCACCTGAGGTCGCCGTGCAGGTTCTCGATGGACGAGGTGGTGATCGTCACCCATTGGGCGACGCCTTCGGGGCCGGTGAAAGAGGCGCCGAACGCGTGGTCGGTGTAGGTGCCGTCCGCCGTGAACAGGGACGCCAGCTGTTCGGCATCGCCCGCGTTCCAGGCGTTGAGCCAGCTCTTGGCGATGCGCGGCGCGGATTCCCCGTACGGGAGACGGTCGTGACCGGTCTGCCCGGCGGCGGGCGGTGGGACGGGGGCCTGCGAGTGGGCGGCGGTCGCGCCCACCGCCAGCATGGCGGCGGTGCCGAGTGCGACGGCGGCGGTGCGAAGAGAGGTACGGCGGACGCGGTAGGTGCGGGACATGGCATCTCCTGGGATGGGATGGGGGCGGAAACGGGGACGGTGACCTTGTCGGCCGTGACACGCGGGGGTACGTGCCGTCAGGTGGCGGGTGGTCGGGGCAGGGGACCGGGATGTCACGCGTCGGGCACGAGGACGACCTTGCCGGTGACGGTGCGTGATTCGGCGAGCGTCAGCGCGGACGCGGCGTCGGAGAGTGGGATCCTCGCGGCGATCTGCGGGACGAGGACGCCGTCGGCCAATAGCCGCAGCACCTGGGTGAGGTCCTCACGCAGCCGGTCGCGGAAGGCGTCGGCGCGGCGTCGGCCCGCCCAGAAGTTGTAGAAGTAGGCGCTCCTGCCGTTGGGCAGGTGGTTCCACAGGACGAGGCGGGCGAACAGCTTCAGCACCGGCAGCTGGGAGTTGCCGTCCTCGTTCTTGGTGGTGGCGGTGCCGTACGACACGAGGGTTCCGCCCCGGCGCAGTAGCCGCCACGACTCGACCAGGCCGGCGCCGCCGACGTGGTCGAACACGGCGTCCACACCGTCCGGCGCGAGTCGCCGGATCCGGTCGTACATGTGGGGGTCCCGGTAGTCGACCGGGGTCGCGCCCAGTTCGCGTACGGTCTCGTGGTGGCGCGCGGACGCCGTGCCGATCACGGTGATCCCGGCGTGGCGGGCCAGTTGCACCAGCGTCGTGCCGACGCCGCCGTTGGCGCCGAGCACCACGATCGTCCCGCCGGGGCGGACCCTGGCCATCTGGTGCAGCATCTGCCAGGCGGTGATCCCGTTGACGAGGAGGGTCTCCACGGCGGCCGGGTCCGGGCCCTCGGGTACGGGCACCAGGTCCGCGGCGTCGACCTGCAGGTGGCTGGCCCAGGCACCGATCTTGGTCACCGCGGCGAACCGCTTGCCGATCATCGTGGCGTCCACGCCGGGGCCGGCCGCGATGACCGTGCCGACCAGGTCGTAGCCGGGCACGAATGGGAAGGGCGGCTGGTCGTAGTACTTGCCGCGGCGCATCTGCTGCTCGGCGAACGAGACGCCGGTGGCGTCCATCCGGAGCACGACCTGGCCCGGGGCCGGGGGCGGCAGGGGCCGGGTGCGGACCTGCAGCCCGGTCGGCTCGACCTTGCCGGACAGGACGATCTCGGTGACGGACGCGGTGGCGGTGTCGTTCATGGGGGGCTCCTAGCTGGCGGGCTGCGATCACCTACGGCCGTAAATATACGGATGTAAACTAACGAGTGCAAGGTCTCTTGGCGGCTAACCTTCACGCTGTAAGGTCACGGCATGGAGGACACGAAGACCGCACCGAGAACGACCCGCGCCCGCAACCGCCGGGGCGAGGGCGGGCGCCTGCGCGACGAGATCATCACCGCCGCCATGGAACTGCTCGAGGAGTCCGGTGACGAGCGCACCGTCACCCTGCGGTCCATCGCCCGGCGGATCGGGATCTCCGCGCCGTCGATCTACCCGCACTTCCCCGACCAGCCGGCCATCATGCTGGCCGTCGTGCGGCAGGCCTTCGAGGAGTTGGACCGTCAGCTACGCACGGCCGGCGCGCACGTCGGCGACGACCCACGACAGCGCCTGCACGCGGTCTGCCACGCCTACCTGGACTTCGCTCGGAACCACCCTGAGCGCTACCGCACCATGTTCGGCGGCCTCTGGATGCCGACGCTCGGTGACACCCTGACCGAGAAGGACCTCACCACGCTAGGCTCGGCGAGTCTGCGACTCCTCGCCGAGACCCTCGACGACTGCGCGGCCGCCGGAGTCGCCGACAGCACCGACCCGCCCAGCGACGCGATCGCGCTCTGGCTCGGCCTGCACGGCCTCGCCCACCAACGGGCCGTGACCCGCGTCTTCCCCTGGCCGAACGACATCGCCGAGCGCCTCATCACCGCCCTCGCCCACCTGCGGGACTAGATACGATCAGGCATCGCGGCCCCCTGCACCGCTGAGATCCTGCGAGGGTGGCGTCACGTGCTCGGACCCGCCGTCCGCCCCTGGAATCCGTCATTCTTGGGCGCTGATGGTGGCGGCGGTGTTGATCAGGGCGACGTGACTGTACGCCTGGGGGAAGTCGCCGAGCTGACGCCGGTCGGTGACGTCGTATTCCTCGGAGATGAGCCCGAGGTCGTTGCGCAGCGACAACAGCCGCTCGAAAAGGCGCCGGGACTCCTCGCGCCGGCCCAGGCGGGCCGGCGCCGGCGCGTGCACGTCCCGCCCCTGGCCGGGGCCGGCAGCCACCGGCCGGCACCCGGCGCCCAGCAGAGCCGCGAAGCAGGAGTCGGAGTCGAACCGGGGCAGGCACAGCCAGTCCACGGACGGCAATGCCCAAGGAGCAGGCCTCGGCACGCCGGGACGGTCGCGGCACCCGTTGGTAGCGACCCGGCCGCCCGGCGGCGTTGGCCGGCATTGATGGCGAGCTGGACCTCTGGTCTCGTTACGGTTCAGCCCATTGCGCGATCCCCGTATGGGCGATGGTGAGGCGGTCGTTGGGGTCAGGGTGCGTAGGCGGTGATCAGTCTGGCTTGCCGGGTCGGTGTTGTCTGGGCTGGGCTCGGGCAGCGTGGGGTCTCGAAGACGACGCCGTCCAGGAGGTTGCCGGTCGCCGGGTTACCGCCTGCGGTCGACACTGACTCGAAGGAGAACCGGGTCACGGTCTGTCCCGGCGGGACGACGTAGGTCCCGGTGTAGCGGCGCCAGGCGGTGTTGCCGTCGGTGATGTCGGGTGAGGAGGCTCCGGCGGGGGTCTGGGCGACGGTCGCGCCGGGGGCGCCGATGAGCACGTGCATCGTGTCGGTGCCCGCGACGCCTCGGTGATACAGCGACCAGGTCATGACGGTTCCGGGAATGGTGGGCAGGTCCTGGTACAGCGTGGAGAACATGTTGGCGTTGAGTTCGGCGAACTGCTGCCCGTCAGCCGATGGGACCCCGCCGTAGCCGGTGCGCCAGAACTCCACCAGGTTGTCGGTGGCGGTGGTGTGCCAGCCGATGGCCGGGTTGGTCGAGGCGTCGGGGAGCAGCTGGAACCCGGTCACAGGTGGCGCCTCGAAGCTGCCGTTGGTCAAGGTGACGGGTGTGTCGGTGCACGGGACGGTGACGGTCACCTTGGCGGTGGCGGTTCCGCAGGCGGTGGTGATGGTGTAGGTGAAGGTGTCGGTGCCGACGAAGCCGGGGGCGGGTGTGTAGACCACGGTGTTGCCGGAGATGGTCGCGGTGCCACGGCCGGGGGCGGTGACGTTGCTGATCACCGGTGCGGTGCCGGTGTCGTTGGCCAGAACGGGCACGCTGACGGGTTTGCCCTGGGTGGTGGCGGTGTCGTCGGCGGCTGAGGTGGGCGAGATCGACTGGCCGTTCACGATCTGGATCGGCGGGGCGGGTGTGTTGTTCCCGAGTTGGCCCGGGGCGGCTATGACGCTGCTGATCCCGCTCGGCCGGATGGTCATGCTGCCTCCGACGGTGCCCTGGCGGACCCGGAAGGTGATGACCTTGGCGGGCGGGTCGGTCTTGGAGCCCGGTGAGGTGATCGACAAGGTGGTGCCGTTGATGGTGCCGGTCCCCGACTGGCCGACGATGTCGGCGTTGGCCAGCAGGGACGACAGGTCCCAGGTGGTGGTGTAGGTGCGCACCAGCAGCGGCCACTGCGCCGTGCGGTGGGTCAGGGTGAGGGTGAAGGTGCCGCCCGGCGTGATCTGCCCGCCCCACAGGGACGGAGAGGTGTCGACCGAGACCGACCCGCTGCCCAGCCGCATGCCGAGCGCGTTCTTCCAGTAGTAACTGACCGGGTAGGTCGCCTGCCCCTGCCGGACGCAGGGCGTGGAGGCGGTTCGGGAGACCGCATTCGTCGCTGTGGTGGCGGCCTGCGCACCGGTCCGGGCGGCCACCATCTGCGTCCCCGATACGGCCAGCAGGGTCAACAAGGCGCAGGCCAGCGCGGTGGGCGCGGATCTGGGTCGTAGTGACATCAACACTGAACTCCGCTCTGTCGTGAGGGGTGTCCTCGTAGATCGACTTCACTGCGGACGCTACTATGTGCATTCGATCAATCACCCAAAGTGCTGGACGTTGCGATCTCCGTGTCGCCCCCGGCATGACCGCGACCCGTGGAATCGACCCGTGGCTCAACCCAAGGTGCACGACACCTACGACGGCAGCCTCGGGACCCGGGGCCCTTCCTCGGCACCGAGACCGGCCCCATCGGCAGGCTCAAGGAGAAATTCACGTGATCGCGCAGGGGTGACCGGGCCGCGTCCCGGGCGGGCGGCTCACCGGCACCCGCCGCTCCGTAGCGGAGCAGCCCGTTCATGACGCGGAACACCGCTCCTCCTCCGTCGGCGGCGCCTCCAACCTTGACACTGCCCTAGGGGCATGGTTTCCACTTGAGGCGATCGGCGATCCGGCCGGCGAACGAACACACGGAGGAACCCGAGGTGGCGTGGAGCACCCGCCAGCTGGCCGAACTCGCGGGCACGACCCTGAAGGCCGTGCGCCACTATCACGAGATCGGGCTGCTCGACGAACCCGCACGCACCTCGAACGGCTACAAGCAGTACGAAGTGCCCCACCTGTTGCGTCTGCTGCAGATCCGCCGGCTCGCCGACCTCGGCGTGCCGCTGAGCCAGATCCCCGCCATGAGCAGCGCCGACGCGAACCAGAAGGATGCACTGCAGGTGATCGACGCCGAACTCGCGGTCACCATCGAACGCCTCCAGCGCATCCGGTTGGAGATCGCAGCGCTCCAGCAGCACGGCACCCCTGCAGCCGAGCTCCCGGTCGAATTCGGAGCCATCGCGAACAACATGACCGAGACCGACCGGTCGCTCATCATGATCTACTCGCGCGTCTTCACCGACGGCGCGATGCGCGCCTTCCGAGAGATCTTCCAAGCCGAGCGGAGCGAGGTCGACGAAGAGTTCGCCCAACTGCCGCCGGACGCCGACCTCGCGACCAAGCGCCGACTCGCGGAACGACTGGCCCCAGAGGTGCGGGAGCTCTACGCGAAGTATCCCTGGATGCACGACCCTGACCTGCAGGCATTCCAGGGCAACCCCGCGCTCCTGCAGAACACGGTCAACCGTGCCATCGTCGAGCTCTACAATCTCGCCCAGCTCGAAGTCATCTACCGTGCGCATCTCCTGGCCACCGGGCAGACCGACGAACGACTCGACGCACGCGAACAGAGCTGACGAGCGACCGCATCAGCCCGAAGGGAAAGGGCGATTTCACACGATGATGACCGCGGTGACCGCCACCGAGATGCCGAACGTCAGCCACCACAGGCCCGCCACCCGGCGGGCGCCCTCACCGTGCGGGTTGAGCGTCGACTGACTCGACCGGCTGCATGCGGTCACCAGCATCAGGGCGGCGCCCAGTCATCAGCCGCAGGACGCCGTGAGTGCGCCCAGGTGGGTGAACTCGGCGGTGACCGGGCGGCCCGGTTCCAGTGGTGAGAGAGTCCCCGGCGGGCCGCTCGGCGTCCGCGGTCGCGCAGGCCGCGGGCGAGCGCTCGACCAGGCGGCTACCGACGTCGGAGCGCTTCCGTCAGTTCACGTCGAAGACCTTGCCGGTCTCGACCGGCCGGACGTCCACGCCGCCGACCTGTCCTACGGGCAGCAGAAGCTGCTCGGCCTGGCGGTCGCGCTGTCGACCCGCCCCGCCGTGCTCTGCCTCGACGAGCCGCTCGCCGGGGTCAGTCCCGCCACCGTCGACCTGCTGCTCGACGTGGTACGCGACATCCGCGCCGCCGGGGTCGCGCTGCTGCTGGTCGAGCACAACATCGAGTTCGTGCGCGAGGTCAGCGATCGGGTGACCGTGCTGGCCGCCGGGGCGGTCGTCGCCGGCGGCACGCCGGACATTCTGGACGGCGACAAGCTGGTGTTCGAGACACTGATGGGAAACGCCTGAGATGGCCCAGATCGACGCCACCCTCGCTCTGCGAGTGGAGAAGCTGGTCGTGGGGTACGGCCGGGCCGCGCCCGTGCTGCGCGGGCTGGACCTGCGCGCCGACGGTGGTCAGGTGACAACGGTCATCGGGCCCAACGGCGCAGGGGAGTCCACGTTGCTCAAGGCACTGGCCGGACACGCGCGGCCCCGCTCGGGCCGGGTGCTCGTGCGCGGCATCGAGGTGCAGGACATGGCGGCCGTGACCCGGGTGCGGCACGGCGTCGGCTATTGCGGCCAGGGGCGCGTCAACTTCGCCCGGCTCACAGTGGAGGAAAACCTGGCCCTGGCGGGCTTCTCTCTGCCGCGCGATGTCCTGCGGGAACGGCTGCGCCAGGCACGGGCCGACCCGTTGGTGGACGCGCGGTGGCGGTCGAGAGTGGGCGACCTGAGCGGCGGCCAGCAGCAGAGCGTCGAGATCGCCATGGCGCTGATGACCCGCCCATCAGTGCTGCTGCTGGACGAGCCCTCGCTCGGACTGTCACCGGCGGCGCGGCGGGAGGTATTCGCCCGTGCCCGGAGCGTCGCCGACGAGGGCACGTGTGTGGTAGTCGTTGAGCAGAACGTGCGGGCGGCCACGGAGGTCACCGACCGGCTCGTTGTGCTCGACCGGGGCGTGGTCGCATTGGCCGGCCCTCCCAGGCAGATCCTGTCGGACGAGCGGCTGCGCACCGTCTACGTCGGTGGCCTGCATGCCCGTCCCTGACCCGAGGGAACAACTCAGTGACGGCGCCGTTAGCCAACGAGAGACTGCTCCGGAAGCTTCTCGTCTTCAACCTACGTCCCGGCCGGCTATGCCTGGACATGGTGGCGACCAAGGCGGACTGGACCGGCATCGGCTTCGAGCGGGTGGCCACGCCGGAACGGCTGGCGCTGTGGCTGGCGGCTGTGCGCCTGCCGCCCCTCGCCGCACCGCCCGACACGGCCGACCTGGCCGCCTTCCACCGGCTCAGGGACTCCGTCTACCGGCGCTGACCAGAGGCGCTGCGCGGTCGAGCCATTCGTCGCTGCGGTCGGGCTGCGGCCACGGCGACGCGGCGTTCGTCGTTGAGCGCTCTTGTCGGGCGGGTGGTCCGGTGACGGGCGGCCGTCGATGATTGATCGTTGGTGGCCCGGCCAGGTTCGGCGCGACGGCCTGTGGTGGATAGCGCTCGGAAGGATTGCCCCGCGCTCACAGGCCGTCGCGGTCAGAAGGGGCCTGGGTCAGGCCGTGCCACCGCGTGCGGCGTCGAAGCGGGAGATCACGTCGGTCCAGTTGATCAGGGACCAGAGCTTTTCGACGTAGTCGGGGCGGACGTTGCGGTACTGCAGGTAGTAGGCGTGTTCCCAGGCGTCGAACACCAGCAGCGGGGTGGTGTTGGCGCCGACGTTGCCGTGGTGGTCGTAGACCTGCTCGACCACCAGGCGGCGGCCGAGCGGCTCCCAGGCCAGGACGCCCCACCCGGATCCCTGGACGGTGGAGGTCGCGGTGGTGAGCTGCTTCTGGAACGCCTCGAAGGACCCGAAGTGCTCGGTGATGGCGTCCGCGAGCGCGCCGTCGGGACGGTCACCGCCGTCCGGGGACAGGTTCTGCCAGAAGATCGTGTGCAGGACGTGCCCGGACAGGTTGAAGGCGAAGGTCTTCTCCAGTCCGACCAGGCCGCCGAACTCGCTCTTGTCGCGGGCCTCGGCCAGCCTGTCCAAGGTGTCGTTGGCGCCCTTGACGTAGGCCGCGTGGTGCTTGGCGTGGTGCAGCTCCAGGATCTCTCCCGTGATCGCCGGCTCCAGGGCGGCGTAGTCGTACGGCATATCCGGCAGCGAGTACTGACCCAACAGTCTCTCCTCAGCCCTCGGTCATCCTCTATTGCATGCTTATTGCAACTACCTTAGTAGTGCAGAAGGGCTGATCGCCAAGGAGGCCGTGATGTTTCCGGGACAGGAGAGCCTGTACGCGCCGATCGGCGATCGCGAGGCCACCACCCCGGATCCTCTCCGACCTGGCCATCACCCAGCTCCTGGCCTGGTGGGCGGATGCAGAGGGGACGATCCACCGCCTGGAAGCGGCCGAACCGCCCGCCTGAGGACGCGGTGAACCGCCCTTACCGCCGACCGGCGACGGTCGCCATCGAGGCGAGGTCGTCCAGCGCCCGGCCCAGGTGTGGGTGTACGGCGAGGGCATCGCGCACGATCGGGTCGGTCGCCTGGAGAAACGCCAGGTGGCGGATCGCATGGGCCGCGACGTTGTCAACCTCGATGTGATCGGGCGTAGGAGCGGCGGGGGCCGACCCGGTGGCCAGGCGCGGGTCGGTCAGCGCGCGCTCATCCAGGCCGTACTGGACCTGGAGTCCGAGATAAACAAGTGGGCGGCCGACACCGAGGAGGACGACGGCGGTGTCGAGCAGGCGCGCGCCCTCCTGCGCGGCATGATCGCCCGCCTCGCCCTCCTGGTCGACCTGCGCGATCCCCGCGAACGGCTGACCCCTCTCGTGAACCCGCTGCTGACCTTACGCGGCGAACTACGGGTCGCGGGCGCGTACGAATTCGCCGACACGGTCCGCGACGCCCTCGCCCGCGTCGGCGTCACCGTCCAGGACACCCCCAACGGCCCGCACTGGTCCGCATCCTGACCCTCGAGACCGTGGCCGCAGGGTGGTCTCGCGTTGGGTCGGCGACTGAGGAGTGGACATGTCTTCCACCCAGGCGTGAGAACTTGTGGCCGGCGCCGAAGGACGCCTTGCGGGAGGCGCGGCGCAGTGTCGCCAGGATGGCCGGGCCGAGGACGATGATGGCGATGGTGTTGGTGATGGCGCGGCCGGTGTCCCAGCCGCCGGTGGACGTCAGCAGGGTGAAGACGGCGAAGCGGTGCAGGTTCTCGCCGACGGGGTCGCCGGGGACGTAGGAGATGTGGCCGTCGTGGTAGGGGACTTCGGCGCCGGTGATGAACGGCCAGAACCACAGGTTCATGAGGAAGCCGAACAGGTACGCCACGACGATGCCATAGGCGACGAGCATGGCGATCTCGGCCTTCCCGCTGACGCGGCGCGGCAGGAGCCCGGCGCCCATGCCGATCCAGGCCGAGCACATCATCTGGAACGGCAGCCACGGTCCCACGCCGGCGGTGAGCAGCGCGGACGCGAACAGGGAGGTGCAGCCGAGAACGAACCCGAAGCCGGGGCCGAAGACCCGTCCGGCGAGCACGAGCATGAAGAACACCGTCTCGATGCCGGCGGTGCCCGCGCCTAGGGGCCTGAGCGCGGCGTTGACGGCAGACAGGACGCCGAGCATCGCCAGCGCCTTGGAATCCATGCCGCCTTCGGAGAACTCGGCGAGCACGACGATGATGAGGACGGGCAGGATGCCGATGAAGATGAACGGCGCGTCGGGCGCGTGCTGCATGGTCTGCGGCTCGACGCGGACGAGCAGCGGCCACACGAACATCATCAGCCCGGCGATGGACGCGAGCGTGAGCACGGCCGCCGACCGCAGGCCGACCCGGATGGCCCGCGTCTCCTCGGTGGCCGGCGTCGTCATCGGGCCTCCTGGGGGAGTGCTGCGCGGACGGCGGCGACGGTCAGCCAGTCCGGGCCGAGGATCTTCGCGACCTGCGGCGCGAACGCGGGTGAGCCGCCCAGCACGTCCCGGGCCGGGCCGTCCGCCACGATCTCCCCTTCCGCCATGACGACGACGCGGTCGGCCACGGCCGCGACGAACTCCACGTCGTGGGTGGCGACGACGACGGCGCGTCCCTCGGCGGCGAGCGCGGCGATCGTGGCGGCGAGCGCGGTCTTGGCGTCGTAGTCGAGGCCGCGGGTCGGCTCGTCGAGCAGCATGACCGGCGGTGACGCGGTGAGCTGCACGGCCAGCACGAGCGCGAGGCGCTGCCCCTCGGACAGGTCGCGCGGGTGGGCGTCCGGGTCGATGCCGGGCGCGAGCCGGTCGAGCAGGGTCCGGCATGACCCGGGTGCGGCCTTCGATTCGTGGTCGGCGGCGGAGCACTCGTCGGCGACCCGTTCCAGGTACAGCAGGTCCCCGGCGGTCTGCGGGACGAGCCCGACGAGCGCCCGGGCCCGCGCGCTCGGCAGCCGTCCCGGGTCGGACCCGGCGACCGTGACCGTGCCGCCCTGGCGCGGTCCCGAGCCCTGCAGCGCCCACAGCAGCGAGGACTTGCCGGAGCCGTTGCGGCCCATCAGCGCGAGCACCGCCCCTTCGTGCAGGTCCAGGTCGATGCCGCGGACGGCGACGGTCTCGCCGTACCGGACCACGACGTCGCGGCCGGTGAGCACCGGCGCCCCGGTCGTGCCGGGAGGAACGTCCGGAACGCGGGGCAGCGCCTCGCGCAGCGGCCCGGCGCGCCTGCGGGCTTCCCGGACGGACAGGGGCAGCGGCTCCCACCCGGCGAACAGGCCCAGCGCGACGATCGGCGGCCCGATCGGCATGTCCCGGAGCACGGCGGCCGGCGGGCCGTCGACGAGGGTTCCGTCGCCCGGCAGGTACAGCATCCGGTCGGCGAACGGGACCACGCGTTCCATCCGGTGCTCGGCGAGCAGGACGGTCGTGCCGAGGTCGTGGACGAGCCGCGCGAGCGTCGCGAGGACGTCCTCGGCGGCGGTCGGGTCGAGCGCGGAGGTCGGCTCGTCCAGGACCAGCACCGGCGGATGCATGGTGAGGACCGAGCCGATCGCGACGCGCTGCTGCTGCCCGCCGGACAGGGTGCGCAGGGCCCGGCGGCGCAGGTCGGCGATGCCGAGCAGGTCGAGGGTCTCCTCGACCCGGCGGCGCATGACGGAGGGCGGCAGGCCGAGCTGTTCCATGCCGTAGGCGAGTTCCTCCTCGACGGTGTCGGTGACGAACCCGGCGAGCGGGTCCTGCCCGACGACCCCGACGAGATGGGCGAACTCGCGCGGCGGATGGGACGCGGTGTCGGCGCCGCCGACCGCGACAAGACCTTCGAGATGGCCCCCGGTGAAGTGCGGGACGAGCCCGTTGACCGTGCCGAGCAGGGTGGACTTGCCTGCGCCCGTCCGTCCCGCGACGAGCACCAGCTCCCCTTCGCCGATCGTCGCGCCGATGCCCGCGAGCACGGGATCGGCCTGCCCGTGGTACCAGAAGGAGACGTCGTTCAGCTCGATCATGCGGGCACCTTCTCCGGGAGCACCCCGGCCGGGACATGCGAGAGCTCAGGCGGCGGGGTGAGGAACGCCGGCAGCATCCCGGCGAGCACCCCGCACAGCGGAGCCCACGACAGCATCGGCCACGACAGCTCGATGAGTGACGGGTTGAGGTTCGTCGGGTCCACGCTGGACGTCGCGAACAGCACGACCGCGACGGCGATCCCGCTGCCGGCGGTGACGACCTCGGCGAGCCCCCAGCGGTCGGGCCGGTACCGGGTCCGCTGGACGCGCCGCCCGGCGAGCCGGAACCCGGCCAGCGCCATGGCGAGCCCGGCCAGCAGGACGGGCAGGGCCAGGAAGCGGGGTGTGCTTCCGTCGAGGGTGGCGTAGACGCCGACGCACACGCCGCCCAGCCCGGCGATCATCAGCAGCCCGGTGACGAACCGGGCCCGCGGCCTGGCCGTGCCGGACCGCCCGTAGCCGCGGGAGTCCATCGACGCCGCGAGCCGCAGCGACCGGTCGAGGGCGTCCTCCAGCACCGGGATGACGATCGTGCGGAGCGCGTGGAACCGCTTTCCGCGGGTTCCGCCGCGGAGTTTGCGCGCCTGCCGGACCCGCAGGACGCTCTCGGCGAGCTGGGGGAACACCGACAGCGCCACGATCACGGCCGTGCCGACCTCGTACAGGGCCGGCGGCATCGCCTTCAGCAGCCGCTTCGGGTTCGCGAGCGCGTTGCCGGCGCCCAGGCAGATCACCATCGCCGCCAGGCGCAGCCCGTCGTACAGTCCGCCGAGCAGCGACTCGGCGGACACGTCGCCGAACAGCCGGATGCCCGCCGCCCACGCCGGCAGCGGGATCTCCGGCAGGCTCACGATGATCGTCGTGCCCTCCGCACCGCCGAAGACGAACCGGAACAACACTCGGAACGTGACGATCACCGCGCCGAGCACGAGATAGACGCGGAACGCCATCGCCCACGGCGCCTCGGAGCGGCGGGCGACCACCACGTGACACACCACCGCGACGATCGTGAGCAGCAGCCACGGGTTCGTCGTGCGGCTCGCCGCGACCGCCAGGCCCAGCGTCCACGCCCACCAGGCGCCCGGGTGCAGGTCGCGCGGCAGGAAATAGGAGGCCGAATGCGAGCGCATCAGGCGTCTCGGGCGCGTCGGCGGTGGCGCGCGGTCAGCCACGTCGCCGCGCCGAGCACGACGATCGCGGCCGCCGCCACCCAGGGCGCGCGGTCGCTCGCGCCGGACTGCTCCCTGACGAGCTCGGTGACGTCCGGGGCGTCCTCCCCGCCGGTGAAGGCCACATTGCGGGAAGGGTCGTCCGGGACGGACGTCTGCCGGGTGCGGGGCAGAGGGGGCGGCACGGTTCCGTCACCGGGCGGGGAGTCCTGCCCGGACGGTGTCGCCGGCCCCGATCCTCCCGATCCTCCCGGTTCTTCTGGCCGCGCCGGGTCCGTGCCCGTGACATCCCGCGCGGCGGGGGAGTCAGGGGTGGTGCGCCGGGCGGGAGCCTGTGCGGCGGGAGAGCCGGGGTTCGCGCGCGGAGCGGGAGCCTGCGCAGTGGGGGAATCGGAGTCGCTGTGCGGAGCGGGGGCCTGCGCGGCCGGGGAGTCAGGGTTGGCGCGCGGGGCCGGATCCTGGGCCGCAGGGGGGTCGGTGCGAGGAGCGGGGTCCTGCGCCGCGGGGGAGTCGGGGTTCGCGCGCGGAGCGGGATCCTGCGTGGCAGGGGGATCAGGGGCCGGCGAGTCCTGCCGGGTGTCGCCGCCGCCCGGCCTGGGCTGGACCGCGCTCGGGTCGTTGGACGTGGGAGCGGGCTCGTCGCGGGCGTTGCACGGGCCGCCTTCCGTTCCGGGACGGACCGCGGCGATCCGTGGCTTCGGGTTGGTGTCGGCGGTCGCGTTCAGGGAGAACGACCAGCCCTCGAAACCGCCCGGGATGAAGTCGCGGTTCTTGACGCCCCACTGGCTGTACTTCCAGGCGCAGTTGTTGCCGGCGTGCCAGTACGACCAGTACCCGGCGGCGGGCGGCGTGTCGATGCACGCCTCCCGGTAGCCCTCGTTGCCCTTCACCGGTATCTGTTCCACGGCGGACGGACGGTTCTCGATCCGGCAGATGAACGCCTCGCCCCACCGCCGCACCCCGTCGATCTGGAAGCCCGCGCCCTTCAGGGCGTCCAGGCCGGTGCCGCGTTCCCGCCGCGGGTCGCAGCGCACGATCGGCGTGCCGCCCAGCCCCTGGAAGTCGACGACGACGGTGACGCCGTTGCCGTCCGGGCAGAACCCCGGCAGGCCCCGGGACGGGTCGATCGCGGACGCGCCGGCCGGCGCCAGGTGGGCGGTGACCAGCAGGACGGCTGCCGCGGCGAACACCCGGACGGCGCGCAGGGCCGTCCGGGTGCCGCGGATGGACGATAGCGTCACTGGACCGTCAGTGTCGCCGTGTTGTACACGGTCCCGCCGGTACCCGTGGCGCTGATCGTGTACGTGTAGGTGCCCTTCGCCGTCGGCGTGATCGTCTTCGTGCCGCCGGGGACGGCCAGCGCACCCGACCAGGAGCCGCCACCCGTCGCCGGCGCGACCGAGAACGCGGCCAGCGAGGTCGCGTTCGTCGACGTCCACGTCAGCGACGTGCTCTGACCCAGATTGATCTTGCGGTCCAGGTCGTCCACGGACAGGTTCACGGTCGGGTTGTTCGGGTTGACCGCCGGGTTGTTCGGAGTGACGCCGGGCGGCGGGTTCGAGGTGGCGGTCTTGTTCAGCGAGAACGACCAGCCCTCGAAGCCGCCCGGGACCACGTTGCGGTTGGACGCGCCGTAGCTGCTGTACGTCCACGTCGTGCCGGCGCCCGTGGCGTGCCAGTACGACCAGTAGGCGGCCGCCGGCGGGGTGACGACGCACGCTTCGTGGTAGTTCGGGTTGCTGGTGATGGGGATCGATTCGGCGGCCGAGGGGCGGCCCTGCAGCCGGCACACGAACGCCAGCCCCCACTGCGCGACGCCCGTCACGCTGATGCCGGCGTCCTGAAGGGCCTGGATGCCGGTCCGCTGCGTGCCCGGCGTGGGGTTCGGGGAGCAGCGGGTGACCGTCGGGGCGGGTGTGCCGCCGTTGCCGTTCAGTTCCTGGAAGTCGATGACGATGGTGACGCCGGTCAGGGCGTCGGCACCGGTGCAGATGCCGTCATAGCCGGCGGCGTGCGCCGGCGTCTGCACGGCGACCGATAACGCGGCTGACACGACGAGGCCGCAGAGTCCGGCGAAGATCCTTCTCACGTGGTGTTCCCCTTAGAAGCGGTCGGGTCCGGGGCGGGAGGTTGGATTGCGGGCGAAGTTCCGGCGGATGGCGAGCCGAATGCGGTGGCGCCCGCTCCCACGGGAGCGAGTCGGCGGAAGGCGAGTCGGCGGAAGGCGAGTCGGAGGGAGACGAATGGGCGGGAGGCGAGGTGGCGGGAGCTGAGGCGGCGGCCGGTGTAGCCGAGCCCGGCGACGGCGAGCAGCGCGGCGAGGGCGAAGATCGGCCATGTCGGCCACTTGTCCTCGGCGGCCACGCGGCGCGCGTCCAGTTGCCGGCCCGTCAGGTGCAGGCCGATCGTGACGGGCGAACCGGGCGTACTCAGCCACGAGCGGCCCGCCATCCCGGACGCCGCGGCGATGCTCGTCGGCAGGTCGCTGCCGGTTCCGGACACGCCGAGCCCGCCGTCGGCCTGGAGCAGCGCGCCGAGTGCCCGTGTGGTGTCGCCCGCGTCGAGGCCCGCGGCGCGGCGGCCCGCGGCGACGGCCGCGCTCAGCACCACGTCGACCCGGCCGCCGGACCGCACCAGGCCGTCGCCGGACGTACGAGAGGTGAGCACTGCGGCGGCGTCCGTCAGGGCGGTGACGCGGTGCTGCGACCAGCCCGCGGGCGCGCCGTTCACCCGGGTCGCGGCCTGGATCGCCGCGGGTGCGCCCGCCGCGTTCCCCGCCGCCGCGGGAGTGCTGCGGGGCTGGCCGTTCAGGGCGACGACCGCGGCGGCGGTCGCGGCCAGGTCCCCGGCCGCGCAGTCCTTGGTGTTCAGGTCCGCCGGGAACGACCCGTCCGAGCACTGGCTCCCCAGGAGCACGTCCAGCGGAGCCGCGGCCTCACCGGGAGCCCCACTCGCCGTGATCGCGAGGATGGTCCACGCCTGCCTGCGGACCGAGCCGTCCGGATCTCCCTGGGCGCCGCGGTCGGCGAACCGGCCCTGCGCCGTTCTGAGCTGGGTGAGGCCGTCCCTGAGCCGGTCGGCGGTCGTCGCGAGGTCGGCGGGCGCGGCGGGCTCGGACTGGAGGAACCGGGCGATGATCTGGAGTTTCGCCAGCGGCTCAGCGTAGGCCGCCTGGCCCTGCTCGTACGGCGCGCCGTAGGCGTACGCCTGGATCGAATCCGGCAGCAGCAGGAACAGCGACGCCTGGGTGACGGCGGCCTGCTGCTCGCCCAGGACCCGCAACGCCAGCACGAGTTCCGCGGTCGCGTCGTAGTCGACGTACGTCTCGCCGTCCTTGGTGACCTCGACATGGTCGCCGTTCACGAGCCGACCGGCCAAGTACGCGCCCAGCCGTCCGGCGGGACCGGCGTCAGCGGCCTGCGCCTGCGGCGGCGTCCCGGACTCCGGCAGGGCGCCGGGCGTCGGCGTCACGCCAGGCCCGGACAGGTCGCCGGGCGGCGGCCTCTCGTCGAGCCCGGCGGGGACGGCGGGCGGGGGCGTGTTCCCGCCTGGCTTGCCGCCCAGCGGTGAGACGGACTTGAGCGGGTGCGGCGTCGCGGTGGATCGCGGTTTCGGCTTGGGTTTGGACGTGGGTTTCGACTTCGACTTCGACTTGGGCTTGGACTTCGACTTGGGCTTGGGCTTGGACTTCGGCTTGGGCTTCGGTTTCGATTTGGGCTTGGGCTTGGGCTTGGGCGTTGGCTTCGTCGTGGGTTTCGGTGTGGGCGTCGGGGTCGGCCGTGGCGTCGGGGTTCTGGTCGGCGAAGGGGTGGCCGTGGGGCCGGCCGAAGGGGTGGGCGACGGCGTGCGCGTAGGGGTGGCGGACGGGGTGACCGTAGGGGTGGGTGACGGGCTCACTGTGGGGCTGACGGACGGGCTTGGGGTCGGGGAGGAGCTGGGGTCGGGGTCTGGCGGCGGGACCCTGCCCTGCGTCAGGTCGTGGAACCCGATCCGGGCGAGCCCGAGCGCGGCCTGGGCGCTCGCCCGGATCCACGTGTCGAGCCCGGCGATCCCACCGGTCCGCGCGGCCTGGTACTCCTCCGGCGTGTAGGCGATCGCGCCGATCTGGCCGCTGAGCGTGTTGCCGCCGTCCGCCGTGGCCGTGACCTGCGCGGACTTCAGGTAGGCGGTGCCGCGTTCGACGGCGTCGTCGGCGCCGCCCGCGTCGGCGAGCGCCTGCACGATGAGCCCGGTGCTGTTGGTGTTCGGCGCCTCGGTACTGACGCCGCCGCCCCAGCCGCCCCCGGCCTTCTGGTGCGCCTTCAACCAGGACACGGCGGCGTCGATCGGCCCGTCGAGCCCGGTCGCGCCGGCGTGCCGCGCGGCCAGCAGCGCCGACAGGGCCATGCCCGTGGCGTCGCCGTCGGGCGCGGACTGGTCGAACGGCTTGCCTTCGTCGCACGTCGAGACCTTGTTGCCGTTCGGCGTCACATGGTCGCCGGTCTCGGAGGTCGGGATGTAGCCGAAGAAGATCCGGAAGTAGCCTTCCGCGCACTGCTGCGTCACCAGCGTGTCGATGGCCAACCGGTCGTTCTCGCCGGCGCCCGCCAGCCCGATCACGCCCAGGGCCTGCCCGAACACGTTCGCGTTGTTGCTGACCGAGTCCGCGAGGTCGGGGTTCTTGGAGTAGTCGCTGACGCGCCCCTTGTCCGGGCCCGACCGCATGATCGTGCCCTGGGTCTCGGCGACCATGTCGTGGCCGCCGAAGTTCCGCGGGTCCCGTCCGGAGACCTCCGCGGCCACCAGCACCTTCGCCGTGGCCCCGCCGACGATCACCGCGTCGTAGCCCATGCCGGGCACCAGGCCGTCCCAGGTGAAGTAGTCGCTCGCGTGCCGCTCGTCGTCCAGGTACCGGACGGTCGCCTCGCCGCGTTCGCCCTCTCCGGCGGCCCGCAGCGCGAACAAGGTGTCGATCATGAGCCCGTGGTCGGGCAGCGCGCCACCCATCGGGTTCTGCAAAGTCCCGTCGGCGGCGAGCTGACGGGCCAGCCAACGCGCGTTGCTCCGCGCGGCCTCCACGCCGTCGGCCGAAGCGGCCGCGACAGGGCCGGACGCAACCATCGCCGCCACGATGCCGGCTACAGCGGACAGCACCGCGACAGTCGACCGTCGATTTCTGCGAAAGGTGCGGTCCACGCCTCGTCCTTTTGCATGAGCAGGAGAGGACGATGCGCACCTGACGGCCGGATCGTGTCCACCCCTGCTACTCGCGACAGTGGTCAGACATCACTCGTCCGCGGCACGGACCCGACTCGCCACCTTCCGGTGACCTACGGTTGCGCGACAGCGCCGGACTTTGACCGGCTTCCTCGCCACGGACGAAAGTATTCACTTGGGATAAACGGCTTGATATTAACATCGCTGGCCGAATCCGACGAGACCCGTCCGAAACCCAGCGCACACTTGCTGATTGCGCCGCCGGTCGGGGTGCCGCCCTGCACTGCCGGGAAGCGGTGCCTGGAAGCTGGACTTACTAGGACGTCCAACTATATTTGGGGTAAGTAACGCCGCGGTGCAGGGAAGCTGGTGCGAATCCAGCGCGGTCCCGCCACTGTGACCGGGGATGTGCGTCATCGCTCGACAGGGCCACTGGCGAGAGCTGGGAAGGCCGGATGACGCGCGCCGATCCGGGAGTCAGGATACCGGCCGCGGGTTCGGTACGTGTTGTCCACGAGGATGGAGCGAACACGCATGATGCGTGAGCTGACCCATATCATCGGCGGCGAGCATCTCCCCGGCACCTCCGCTTCTTCGGGCGAGGTGCACGATCCCAACACCGGCCGGGTCCAGGCGAGGGTCCCGCCGGCCGGCTCGAAGGGGCTCCACGGCGGATACGGCTACCTCACCGAGTACGGCATAGAGAAGATCGTGCGCGATCTACGGGTGCACCAGATCCTCGAAGGGACCAATGAGATCATGCACGTCATCGTCGCCCGCGGACTGATCGGGGCCGCCTGATGGACATCGAGACCACGCGCTCCGGCCACCTCGGACACATCCTGCTCAACCGGCCGCAGGCCCTCAACGCCCTCACCCATGACATGGTCCGCCACCTCGACGCCACGCTGCGCGCGTGGGAGGCGGACGACGCGGTCGACGTCGTGCTCATCAGCGGCGCGGGCGAACGCGGCCTGTGCGCCGGGGGCGACATCCGCTCCGTCTACCATGACATTCGCCAGGGAGGTGACGCCACGCCCGCGTTCTGGCGGGACGAGTACCACCTCAACGCCCACATAGCCCGATACGGCAAACCGTACGTCGCGCTCATGGACGGCCTGGTCCTGGGCGGCGGTGTCGGAGTCTCGGCGCACGGCAGCGTGCGCGTGGTCACCGAGCGCACGAGACTGGCCATGCCCGAGACCGGCATCGGCCTCGTCCCCGATGTCGGGGGTACGTACCTGCTCTCGCGCGCTCCCGGTGAGATCGGCCTGCACCTGGCGCTGACCGGGGCGTCGATCGGGGCGGGCGATGCCATCCTCTGCGGGCTGGCCGATCACTTCGTCCCCTCCGCCGACCTGGCCGCCTTCAGCCGGGCCGTGGAGGAGCACGGGGTGGCGCACGCCCTGGAGACCTACGCGCGTGCCGCCCCGGACGGGACGCTGGCCGGACAGCGTGCCTGGATCGACGTCTGCTACGCGGCCGAGAGCGTCGCGCAGATCGTGGAGCTCCTGCTGGACAGCGGCGACAACGCGGCGAAGGAGGCGGCCGAGCAGATCGTCGGCAGGTCGCCGACGGCGCTCAAGGTGACCTTGGAGGCGATCCGCAGGGCGGGGCTCCTCGGCTCGCTGGAGGAGGTGCTCGACCAGGAGTACCGGGTGTCGTGCCGGGCCCTGCGCCACCCGGACCTGCGGGAGGGCATCCGCGCCCAGATCATCGACAAGGACCGGACGCCGCGGTGGGCGGTCGCCGCCTCGCCCGAGGAGGTCGGAGCGTTCTTCGCCCCCCTGGGGGACCTGGAGCTGGGACTGTCATGAAGATCGCTTTCATCGGACTGGGCGGCATGGGCGGCCGCATGGCCGTCAACCTCGTCAAGAACGGCCATGATGTGCACGGCTCGACGTGAACGGCGCCGCGCTCGCCACGGCGGCATCACAGGGAGTGCGGCCGCGCGTTCGGCGACGGAGGGGGTCGCCGACGCCGGGCTGGTCATCACCATGGTGCCCGCCGGCCGATCCCCCTTGGCGCCGGAACGCCCTGGCCCCCGCGAGTCGGTGCGAAGAATGTGAGCTTTTGCGAACAGAGCGGCGTGTGCGACCATGGGCGGCGAAAGGCGACGGCGGAACGAGGAAGCCGGTGTGAATCCGGCGCGGTCCCGCCACTGTGATCGGCGAGCGGACCCCGACGACGCCACTGCCCCGATGGGGTGGGAAGGCCGGGGCGAGCCTCGACCCGAGAGCCAGGAGACTCATGCGGTCGCCTCCTCACGGAAATTGGGGCGGATCTCCCCAAGAGAGGAACGGTGATCGTCATGCCGCATGGCCGGCAGGTCACCTCCGCTTGCCCGCACCGCTTCCCAAGCGGGCCTCTCCCGGTGATCCGTCTCCTCGTCAGCCACGCCCGTCATCGAGGAATGGCGGCTGCGGCCTGTTCCCAGGAGACCGCCGATGAGCCTTCCTCCGCTGTGCGACGTTCATCCTCACCGACCTGATCGCGATCCCGCATCCCGACCCGGCGCTTGCCGTGCATACGTTCAGCTGTCACCCACGCCTACCTGGTAGACGGTCAAAGCGCGCATGACGAGGATCGCCGTCTGCCGGGGGTGCTGC
Organism: Sphaerisporangium sp. NPDC051011; assembly: GCF_040653595.1. Taxonomy (NCBI): domain Bacteria; kingdom Bacillati; phylum Actinomycetota; class Actinomycetes; order Streptosporangiales; family Streptosporangiaceae; genus Sphaerisporangium; species Sphaerisporangium sp. NPDC051011. Next base: position 28,761 of record NZ_JBFAGG010000027.1, read on the forward strand.
TGCGGCAGCGCGCGCAAGGTCCCTGGGTTCGACCACGACGAGCAGCTCACCCGCCTGGCCGAGGTCGCCGAGGTACGCGTCACCGACTGCCTGGACGTCTGCGAGCAGGCGAACGTCATCGTGGTACAGCCCTCACCCGCGGGGCGGGAGGCGGGCGGGCGCCCGGTGTGGCTGGGACTGGTCAACCAGCCGGAAGCGGCCGACGACGTCGCCGCGTGGATCCGCGCCGGCGGCCCCGGCCTCGCCGATCTCCCCGCCATCCTCGCTCTCCACGTCACGGCTCCGCCGCGGCGTACCGGCACCGGCGACGTCGTGCGCGGCTCGGCGGAGAAGCCCGACCCGGCCACCTGACTCCGATATCTGCCCTTCTGTTCGAGAGGACATACGCATGAGGACATACATATGACGCGCGGACGTCTCCTGCTCCCGGCACTCGCGCTCACCGCGGCGGTGCTCGTCACCGGCTGCGGCGGTACCACCACCGGCGCATCCGCCACCGGCACCCCCACGACCGGGGCGCCCGGGACTGCTGCCTCCATCACGCCGACGGGCTTCCCGGTCACGGTGGCCAACTGCGGTGTGACCACCGTCTACGAACAGCCACCGCGGCACGCGGTGTCGCTGAATCAGCACGCGACCGAGGTGATGCTGGCGCTCGGCCTGGAGAAGTCCATGATCGGTACGGGCTATCTCGACGACCGGATCCTGCCCGAGTACAAGGCGGCCTACGACGGCATCAAGGTGCTGTCGAAGGAATATCCCTCCTACGAGGCGCTGCTGGCCGCCGAGCCCGACTTCGTCTACGGCGGCTTCAGCAGCGCCTTCGACGAGAAGGAGGGACGCGGCCGGGCCGCGCTCGCCGAGGCCGGGATCGACTCCTACCTCAACGTCGAGCAGTGCCCATCCGGGCCGGTGACCGTGTCGATGATGGACGAGGAGGTCCGCAACGTCGCCAAGATCTTCGGCGTGCCCGACCGCGCCGAGCAGGAGGTGCGCCGGCTGCACGTGACCCTCGACACCGTCAAGGAGAGGTTGGCGGATGCCGTCCCGATCAAGCTGTTCGTCTACGACAGCGGCGACAAGACCGCGTTCACCGCGGGCGGCGCGGGCATCGGCAACGAGGTGATCAAGCTGGCCGGTGGGGTGAACCTGTTCGCCGACCTGCCCAAGGCATGGGGAGACGTGTCGTTCGAGCAGGTGGCGGAGCGGGCGCCCGAAGTGATCGTCATCTATGACTACGGCGACCAGTCCGTAGATGACAAGAAGCGGTTCCTGCTGTCCAACCCCGCGCTCAAGGACGTCCCCGCGATCAAGAAGCAGAGGTTCGCGGTGCTGCCGCTCTCGTCCGTGGTCCTCGGCGTCCGGGTGCCGTCCGCGGTGGAGTCCCTCGCACGACAGCTCCACCCCGACCGCTTCCAGTGACCGACATGACCGACATGACGGAGGCCGGCGGGACTGCCGCGGGCGCCGCCTCACCTGGGCGTCCGGGGGCGGCGGAGAGCGTCGCGTCCCCGCGCGACTCCCGAACGCCTGGCCGTCCGCGGATTTCCATGACGCTCGTGCTCGCCGGCCTGGTGCTGCTGACCCTGGCGGCCGCCACGGCGGGAGTGGCCGCAGGCTCGGTCGACCTGCCGCCCGGCCAGGTCTGGGGCATCCTGCTGCACCGGATCCACCCGGCCCTGGCCGAGCAGAGCTGGACCCAGGTCCGCGAGACGATCGTCATGGACGTGCGGCTGCCCCGCATCCTGCTGTGCGGCGTGATCGGGGCCGGTCTGTCGGTGTGCGGGATGGCCCTGCAGGCGCTGGTGCGCAACCCCCTGGCCGACCCGATGCTGCTCGGCGTGTCCTCGGGAGCCAGCGTCGGCGCGGTGGCCGTCGTCGTGTTCAACGTGACCCTGTTCGGAGTCTTCTCCCTGCCGGTGGCGGCGTTCATCGGTGCCCTGGCCGCGCTCGTCGCGGTGTACTTCCTCGCCCGATCCGGCGGGCGCATGACGACGGTCCGGCTCGTGCTGGCCGGGGTGGCGACGGCCGAGGTGCTGTCCGCGGTCGCCGGCTTCCTGGTGGTGACATCCAACGATCCGCACAAGACGCAGTCGGCGTTGCGCTGGATGCTCGGCGGGCTGGCCGGCACCACATGGACCGTGGTGTGGATCCCCGCCGCCGCCGTCCTGGCCGGAACGGTGGTCCTGCTCGGAGTCTCCCGCCCGCTCAACCTGCTGCTGGCGGGCGAGGAGGCCGCCGCCGCCCTCGGGCTGGACGTCCACCGGTTCAGGGCGGGGTTGTTCGTGCTGGTGGCGATGATGATCGGGACGATCGTCGCGGTCAGCGGCTCCATCGGGTTCGTCGGCCTGATCATGCCGCACGTCGTACGGCTGCTGCTCGGCGCCGACCATCGCCGCGCCCTTCCCGCGTGCGCGCTGCTCGGCGCGGCATTCCTGATCGTCGCCGATCTGGTGGCCCGGACGCTCATCAGTCCGGAGGAGATCCCCGTCGGGCTGCTGACCGCCCTGGTCGGCGGCCCCTTCTTCCTGTGGCTCATGAGACGGAGAGCACGATGACGGCAGGAGAGGCGGCGATCGCGGCCGCACCGGGAACGACCGCCGAGGCGGCGCACGGCGACACGGGGCGACCGGCCCTGCTCAGCGTGCGGGATGTGTCCGTCGTCGTGAACGGCAGACCCCTCGTGCGCCAGGTGTCCCTGGACGTGGAGCCGGGCGAGGTGATGGGGCTCGTCGGGCCCAACGGCGCGGGCAAGTCCACACTTCTGCGCACTTTCTACCGGGCGGTGCGACCCACCTCCGGGCAGGTGCTGCTGGACGGCGAGGACGTCTGGCGGATGCCCGGCAAGCGGCTGGCGCGAAGGCTGGCCGCCGTGATGCAGGAGACGGGCGGCGACTTCGAGCTCACCGTGTACGACGTGGCGGCGATGGGCCGCACCCCGCACAAGCGGGCGTTCGAGGGCGACGACGCAGGCGACCGGGCCACCGTCATGGACGCGCTGGAGCGGCTGGACGTCGCCGGCCTGGCGCACGCCCCCTTCGACCGGCTGTCGGGCGGCGAGAAGCAGCGGGTGCTCATCGCCCGAGCCCTCGCCCAGCGCGCGGGAACGATGGTGCTCGACGAGCCCACCAACCACCTCGATCTTCGCCACCAACTCGACGCCCTCAGGCTGGTACGCGGGCTGGGCGTCACGGCGGTCATCGCGTTGCACGACCTCAACCTGGCCGCGGCGTTCTGCGACCGCATCTGCGTCATGGCCGACGGCGCGGTCGTCGCCCTCGGTGCGCCCGGCGAGGTGCTCACCCCGGCGCTGCTCGCCGATGTGTACCAGGTTGAGGCCGAGGTGACCACACACCCGTCCACCGGGACCCCGCAGGTCACCCTGATAACCCGCACCGAGCCGCGCCCAAGGAGAGATCCACCGGCCTGACCCTTTCCCGGACGACCCTTCAACGATCCGCCGTTTTCCCCGCGCACTCCACCCCGTAAGTCGGCACAGATTCACCGGATCAAGAGATCGGAGTAACGCGACATGGGTTTTCTCCGTCCGGCCTCCGCGCAATCGATCACCGCCGCTCTGGCAGACGTGGCCTCCTTCAGCTCGTTCTTCTCGATCACCGTGTCGGATGACGACGCCGGCTGGCATCCGATCGAGGAGGACTACGCCCGGGGCTTCCCCGACCTGATCACACGGACCACCGCTCGCTACGACACCCGGGAACAGCGCATCGGTGCGTCCATCGTGCAACTTGGGCACGCGGCCCGTCTGTGGTCGCCCATGCTCGCGTGCGCCGTCGTCCACGGCGTCGTGCCCGACCTGACTCCTCTGCACCGCGCCGACGACGGGCCGGCCTTGCGGCTGCCGACCCCCTCCGGCCGGCATGTCGAGGGGAATGCCCATGCCGAGCTCATCCACGTTCTCTATCGAGCGGTGGTGGTCACGCACCTGGAGGCGCTCGCCGCCGGGCTGCGCGTCAAGGTCGCACCGCGCCTGCTGTACGGCAATGCGGCGTCCGCGCTGGCAGAGGCCGGCCGAGCCGTTCTCGCCGCCCGTCCGGACCTCGCGGAACCGGCGCGCCGCCTCACCACAGACCTCCTCGTCACGGGTCGGCTGGCCGGGCTGGGCGACGTCACGGGTCCCGATCTGACTTTCCGACGCAGGACCTGCTGCCTTTATTACCGGGTACCCGGCGGGGTGAAGTGCGGCGACTGCTCTCTCGACGGCAAACAAATCTAACGACATCCGCCCGGACCACTCCGGCGCGCTGCCACCTTCCGCCCTGGATGGGCCGCTTCCGTGCACCCTTGGTGTCGGCGACTCGATGACCGGCCGGCATTACAGGACAGTTGGTTCGTACGGGCCACGGTCATCGCAGTCCGAGGTCGCGACCACGATTATTGTGGCGGTCCCACATCTGTGGAGGCGCCGAGGGCGTTCCCAAGGTTCACCACATGTTCGGCAATCTGCCTGGCCAGGCAGAGGGCCTCCGGTTGAGGCACGCCGACGGGGGGCGGACGCATCGTTGGGCATGATGCCGCCACGACCAATTGATCGACCAGGCCCAAAACCATGGCGCAGGTAGCCAGGGCGCGTGGCCTGTCCACCGGGACCCCGTTGCGCCCGTCCACCACCCCGACCACGACCCTCTTCCGAGGAAGACCCCCGACCCCGGCCAGCGCACGCAGATTGCCGGGAGAGGTGACGAAATCGAGGGCGACGCTCTCCACCTTCGATTCGGCCAGGACCGCCAGCGCCGGACCGGCCTCCCCGGAGCACAGGCACACCAGGAGCCGGGGGCGATGGCTCAGAGTGCCCAGCCAGGCGTAGGCGTAAGCCATCTTGCGAAGGACGGCGGGGGAACTCCGCGTGACCAGCGCGCCTTCGTCGAGCTGCACCTCCTGTGCTCCCGCCGTGGCCAGTCTCTCAAGCAGCTCCGCGTACGGCTCCAGCAGAGCATCCAGAAGGCGGAGAGCATCGAAGCCGGAGTGGCCTTCCCCCAGAACCTGGAGGAAGGTGAGCGGCCCCGGCAGGACCGGTCGCGTCTCCAAGCCGAGCCGTCTGGCCTTGAGGTACGCCTCAAGCGCCTTGTTGTACTTGAGAGTGAAGCGCGTAGCCGGCCCGAGCATGGGTGCCGACTCCACACCGAACAGCGCGGCTGTGCCGGCGAAGGGGTCGTCGAAGGGGAACGCCTCGGATGGGATGTCGGACAGGCCTGTTTCCTTGAGTTGCCTCCACACCTGCTCCTGCAGCGCGGAGGCGTCGCCATCGGCGTGCGCGACGGTGCTCATCTTGGGGTGGCCGAGCACGGTGGTGCGCGGTTGTCTCACGTCTGGGTCCTCTTCCCTCGCGGAACCTCAGGGGGCCGCGTACCGGCGGTACGCGAGCGGAGGCAGGTATCCGGACTCGCGGGCGTCTCGCATCTGCCTACTGGCCGTCGCTTCCCAGGCCGTGGCCCAGTGCTTACGTGGACGGCGGTCGTTCCCGCTCACCGCTGCGGACCGGCAGGCCCTCGCCTTGGCCGGTAGATGGGCGAGGGCCGCTTCGTGAGCGGCGGCGGCCGGCCGAGAGCGCCGAGGCCGGCGCGCCGCGCGGCCGGCCTCGGAGCCATCAGGCGGACGGGTGGTTGGCGACTTCGGCGCGGATCTCCTTGGCCGCCGTGACGAGGTTCTCCAGGGAGGCGCGGACCTCGGGCCAGGCGCGGGTCTTCAGGCCGCAGTCGGGGTTGGCCCACAGCCGGTCGGCGGGGATGGCGGACAGGCCCTTGCGCAGGAGGGAGGCGACCTCCTCGACGCCAGGGACGCGAGGGGAGTGGATGTCGTAGACGCCGGGGCCGACCTCGCGGGGGTAGCCGGACCGGGCGAGTTCCTCGGCCACCTGCATGTGGGAGCGGGCGGCTTCGAGGCTGATGACGTCGGCGTCCATGTCGTCGATCGCGGTGATGATCTCGCCGAACTCGGCGTAGCACATGTGCGTGTGGATCTGGGTCTCCGGTCCCACCCCGGAGGTCGCCAGCCGGAAGGCCTCGGTGGCCCAGGCGAGGTAGGCGGGGCGGTCCGCGGCGCGCAGGGGCAGCGTTTCGCGGAGCGCGGGCTCGTCCACCTGGATGACGTGCGTGCCGGCGCCCTCCAGGTCGGTCACCTCGTCGCGCAGGGCGAGCGCCACCTGCCGGGCGGTCTCCCCGAGCGGCTGGTCGTCGCGGACGAACGACCAGGCGAGCATGGTGACCGGGCCGGTGAGCATGCCCTTGACGGGGCGCCCGGTCTGCGACTGGGCGTAGGCGGTCCAGCGCAGGGTCATCGGGTGGGGGCGGGAGATGTCGCCGGCGAGGATCGGCGGGCGCACGTACCGGGAGCCGTAGGACTGCACCCAGCCGTTGCGCGTGGCGATGTACCCGTCGAGCTGCTCGGCGAAGTACTGGACCATGTCGTTGCGCTCGGGTTCGCCGTGGACGAGCACGTCCAGGCCGGCCTCCTCCTGGAAGGCGAGGACCTCGCGGATCTCGGCCTCCATGCGCGCGTCGTAGGCGTCCTGGCCGATCCGCCCGGCGCGCAGGTCGGCGCGGGCGGCGCGCAACTCGCCGGTCTGAGGGAACGAACCGATCGTCGTCGTGGGGACGAGCGGCAGGCCGAGCCGGTCGCGTTGCGCCCGGGCCCGCTCGGCGTAGGGCTGCGCGCGCCTGGCGTGCTCCGCGGTCACGGCGCCGGCGCGTGCGCGGACGGCTGGGTCGCGGGTGAGGGCCGAGGTCGCCCGGGACCGCAGCGCCTCCCGGTTGTCGGCCAGGTCGACGGCGATGGCGCGGGTGCCGCGGTTCAGGCCACGGGCCAGGACGACGAGCTCGCGGACCTTCTGCCGGGCGAACGCCAGCCAGGGCAGGACCTCGGGGCTGATGTCGGTCTCGCCGGCGGTGTCCAGCGGGACGTGCAGGAACGAGCAGGAGCCGACGACGTCGACCCGCGCCGCCAGCCCGAAGAGGGTCGCCAGGGTGGACAGCGACCTCTCAAGATCGTTGGTCCAGATGTTGCGGCCGTCCACGACGCCGGCGACCAGCCGCTTGCCCAGCAGGCCCCCGGCCGCGGCCAGGTCGCCGAGGTTGGCGGCGGCCGGGCCGGTGAAGTCGAGCCCGAGGCCCTCGATCGGCGACCTGGCCAGCACCGGCAGCGCCTCGCCGAGGCGGTCGAAGTAGGTGGCGACCAGGATCTTCGGCCGCTCGGCATCGGTTAGGGCGCCGAGCGTCCGGTAGGCGCCGGTGACCGCTTCCAGGACCGCCTCCGGCTGCTCCTGGACCAGGGCGGGCTCGTCGAGCTGGACCCAGCGGGCGCCCGCCTCGCGCAGCGCCGCGAGCACCTCGGCGTACACGGGCAGCAGCCGGTCGAGCAGGGTGAGCGGGTCGAAGTCCGGCGCGGCGTCTGGCGCCGGCTTGGCCAGCAGCAGGTAGGTCACCGGGCCGACCAGGACGGGCCGGGGATTGTGCCCGAGCGCCAGGGCCTCGCGCAGTTCGCCCACCGGCTTGGACGGATCGGCCGTGAAGACGGTGTCCGGGCCGAGCTCGGGGACCAGGTAGTGGTAGTTGGTGTCGAACCACTTGGTCATCTCCAGCGGAGCGACGTCCCGGGTGCCCCGCGCCATCGCGAAATACCCGTCGAGCGGGTCGGCGTCGACGACGGGGCGATGCCGCGGCGGAATCGCCCCCACCATGACCGTGGTGTCCAGGACGTGGTCGTAGAGGGAGAAATCTCCGGTGGGCACCTCGTCCAGCCCGGCCTCGGCGAGACCGCGCCACACGCCGGCGCGCAGCCCGGCGGCGACGGTCCGCAGCTCATCAGCGGTGAGACGACCGGCCCAGTAGCCCTCGACGGCCCTCTTCAGTTCACGATCCGGGCCCTGGCGCGGGTAGCCGTACACGGTGGCCAGCGCCGTGGGCACCTCGGCGGGCGCTGTGGAACTCTCGGCCATGAAACTCTCCTTCGCGAGTCACGGGAGACCTCGGCGGATCCCCGGGCGAAGGCGTGGCAGACCGGACGGGCACACGCCCGCAGTCGTCCCGCCGGCCCTCCCACGAGGCCGTCGAACGGTCACCGCGCGCGGTCGCGCGCGGGCAGTGGCAGGTCTTCGGACTCGTGGGCGCCCATCTCGTGCCTACTGGCCGTCGCTTCCCAGATCCTCTCGATCGGATCCAGTGCGTGTGACGGCGGTCGTTCCCACTCACCGCTGCGGGGCAGTCCCGGACTCACACCGGGTTCCCTCTTGCGACGCGCCTGCCTGGCGGGCAGGGCGAACCGACTGCTCCAGCGAGTCTAGGGGGCGTCGGCGGCTCGGGGCGAGTGCCCCCGCACCGGACGCCTGGGCATCTAGGGGTGGGCCGGGGTGCTCCGCGACTCGATGAGGGAAGGAGGCAGACTCGTGCGGGTGAAGCACATCCTCATCATCGGCATCGGCGCCGGTGACCCCGACCACCTCACCATCCAGGCGGTCAAGGCCATGGCCCGCGCCGACGTATTCTTCCTCCTGGACAAGGGCGAGGTCACGCACGACCTGGCCGACCTGCGGCGGGACCTCATCGGCGCGCACGCCCGGCACCCGTACCGCGTGGTCGAGGCCGGCGACCCCGAGCGCGACCGCACCGCCGCCGCCTACGGCGCGGCCGTCGAGGACTGGCGGGCCCGCCGGGCGCGGATCTGCGAGCGGCTCGTCCGGGACGAGCTGGCCGACGGGCAGACCGGGGCGTTCCTGGTCTGGGGGGACCCCGGCCTGTACGACAGCACGCTGGCCGTCGTCGAGGAGATCCTCGACCGTGGGGACACCCGCTTCACCTACGAGGTCGTCCCGGGGATCAGCAGCGTGTCCGCGCTGGCCGCGCGCCACCGCGTGAGTCTGACCCGGGTCGGCCGGCCGGTGCACGTCACCACCGGCCGCCGCCTGGCCGAGGACGGGCCCACCGCCGATGACGTCGTCGTCATGCTGGACGCCCACGGCGCCTTCGACGGCCTCGACGGCGACTTCCACATCTACTGGGGCGCCTACCTGGGCACCCCCGACGAGATCCTCGTGGACGGACCGGTCGCCGAGGTCGCCGGCCGCATCCGCGAACTCCGCGACGAGGCCCGCCACCGCAAGGGATGGATCATGGACACCTACCTGATCCGGCGCCTTCGCTCGGAGCCGTCAGATGCCTAGAGGGTGGTCGTCCGGTGCCGGGAGGCGTCTGGTCGATGATGACATCCGACGCGGGCCGTGACCATCAGAGCGACAGCGGTCATCGCGGAGAGCAGGCCCCAGGCTGGTGTGAAGCCGCCGGTCAGGTCCTTGAGCAGGCCGAGAGCCGGCGGCGCCGAGACGACGGCGACCTGGTTGACGGCCATGGCCGAGCCGAGGGCGAATCCCGTCCTGCCCGGAGGTGCCGATTCGGCCAGATAGGCGACCCAAGGGCCGTACCAGCCGATCCCGAAGAATCCGAGCCAGATGAACAACAGGCAGGCCGCCGCAGGCGACCGGCCCAGGGGAGTCGTCAGCGCCGTCATCCCCATCGTTACGGCGACCATACAGCTCACGACCCAGGCGTAACGTCCCGACCTGCTGCGATCGCTCCAAGCTGCCAGACAGATGCGGCCGGCGACGCCTGCCCCTTGGGTCGCCACGAGGACCAGGGCCGCCTGGCCTGCTCCGACAGAGGCGACCTCGTGGAGGTGGAGCACGGTCAGGACGCCTACCCCGCTGTGCACAGAGACCAGGCTCATCCCGGACAGGATGATCCTCATCATGGATGGTTCACGCAGCAGCCGTAGCCGTGCGCCGAGCGGCGACCTGAGCGAAGCCTGCGGCCCGGTGTCGTGGGGACCATCGTCTCGTGGAGCGCTTCGGGTAGGCGGGCTGCGGTAGAAGCACATGAAGACGACGGCGCCCAGCAGCGCGACGAGCGCGCCGGCCATGAGCGTAGCTCGCCAGCCGAGAGAAACGGCGAGGGAGGGTAGCGCGGCCGCGGCGAGTACGCCGCCCAGCGGCAGCCCTGCCTGGCGGATCCCCATCGCCAATCCTCGCTGGGACGAGTCAAACCAGGACGCCACAGATTTGCTGCCGCCGGGCTGAACGGGGCTGTATCCTGCGCCGACGATCAGCAGGACGATTAGTACCGATATGTATCCCGGAGCCAGGCTTCCCACACCCAGGCTCACGGCGATGACACTGGCGCCGATGCCGACGACCCAACGCTCGCTGTAGCGGTCCAGTAGTTCCCCGGCCACCAGCAACCCGGCCAGGGGGACCAGTTGGGCCGCTGAGAGCAAGAGACCCAGCTGAGTCGTGCTCAGGCTCAGGTCGCGTTGCAGGTGGATGCCCATCGCCCCGATGCCTTGTACGAAGAAGCCGGAGGCGGCCTGGGTGAAGGTGGCGACGCCGAGGACGACCCACCGGTATCGCCACCTGCGCTGCGTGAGTCCGCCATCGCTCATCCGGTTCCCGCCTCGGACGACGCGTCGCGGGGCTGGTCACGGCAGGCTCGGCCGGCCGATCGCTCGGTGCGCCGGGAATTCGTCACGGACGCCAGCACAGCGCGGGATCAGGGTGGTCGATGAAGCCGAGCTCGCGGTAGAGCGGTTCGCCCTCGCGCGAGGCGTACAGGTCCACTCGGACGGCCTGCCGTTCCCGGAACCAGTCGAGAAGGCCCCGCATGATCGCGCGACTGAGGCCGCGCCGTCGATACGCCGGATCGGTGACCACGCCGATCACGTGTCCGATCCGGCCGTTCCGCGAGTGCGGACCCGGGAACCACTGCTCTATGGTGCCGATACCGCAGGCGGCAAGGCCGTCGTCGCCGTCCACGACCAGGATCCGCGCATCCTCCTCCATCAGCTTTTGCTTCAGAACCGTGGCAAGGGCGTCCCGCCAGCCGTTTTCTGCTGAGGAGGGGTTGAAGAAATCGCCGCCGAGGTCCTCGAACAGCAACGCCCGCAGGCGGACAAGTTCCGCGACGTCGTCCTCCGACGCCTGCCGTACATCGGTGTGGTGTGTCATGGCGACCAGACTGATGTAATGGTCTTGTGCACCTCAACCCTTACGGCGAGGATGCCGTGAACCTGGCCGCGGCCCTGGCCAACCGGCGACCGGAGACCGCCGGGGAACTCGCGGAGCGCTGTCGCGCGGCCGGGCTCGTGCTGGAGCACCCGGTCACGGCGCAGGACCTGGATCGTGTCCATGCCGTACTGGACGCGTGGGAGAAGGTCGTCGACGCCACCGACGAGCACGAGCGTGCCGGACTGGTCAACCGAATGCTGGCGGAGTCCGCGGCCTACCCACGGCTGACCGACCACGCGGGTAGCGGCTGGCACCTCCACTACCGCGACGATCGGCAGACGCTCGGCTCGGTGCTGTTCGCACTCATCTCCGTGGGTACCGCGCTGCACCTGGTGGGGCGGGGCATGCACCGCCTCCGGCGATGCGCCGTGAACGAATGCGCCACGATCTTCGCCGACACCTCCCGTACCGGGCGGCAGCGCTACTGCTCCCAGCGGTGCGCCAACCGCGACGCGGTACGCCGGCACCGTGCGAGCCGCGCGGCCGGTTGACTCGCCGAATGGATGCGATCACTCGATGCGGACGGGGACCATTCCACAGCCTTCCGCCCACCCAAGCGCGTCACAGGCGTCAGCCCTCATTACGTACTGGTCCACCCTCCGGCTGCGGTCACGGGCGGGAAGGATCCGATGGACGGCCGTCAGGCTGCTGATCTGTTATGTGCGTTCGATGCCGTAGCTGCGAGTAGCACCAAAGCGGGCAAATGGAGTTTAAGGGGAAGTGTGGCGCGCGACCTCCGGGACTGCTTTCCGAGAAATGGAATCAGCCACTAGGTCGTGGTGTGGGAAACTGGGCGTTTGCTGGTGGAAGACGAAGATTGGGGCGCCGGGTGGGGGGTGTGCTGCGGGTTTCGCGGCCCAACGCGCAGTTTCAGCAGTGGGAGGCGCTGTCGCGGAACCGGAACAGGCGGCAGCGGGCGGGGGAGTTTCTGGTGCAGGGCGTCCGGCCGATCAGTCTGGCGGTGGAGCGCGGCTGGCCGGTGCGGGCGCTGATTTATGACGCTGAGCGGCCGTTGTCGCGGTGGGCGGCCGGGATGCTGGAGCGGGCCGGGGCCGACCGGGTGGCGATGGCGCCCGAGTTGCTGCGCCAGCTGAGCGGCAAGGAGCAGGAGGTCCCCGAACTGGTGGCGGTGGTGGCGCTGCCGACCGATGATCTGTCGCGGATCGCGGTGGTGCCGTCATTCGTGGGAGTGGTCTTTGACCGGCCGACCGGGCCGGGCAACATCGGCACGTTGGTGCGTTCGGTCGATGCGTTCGGCGGCGGGGGGCTGATCGTCACCGGGCATGCCGCTGATCCGTACGATCCCAAGGCGGTGCGCGCCTCCACCGGGTCGCTGCTGGCGGTGCCGGTGGTCCGCGTCCCCTCGCACCGCGAGGTGCTGGAGTGGGTGCACCGGGAGCGGGCGGCCGGTCATCGGCTGAGCGTGGTCGGCACCGACGAGAACGGTGCCGCCGACATCGCCGAGGTCGACCTGACCGGCCCCACACTGCTGGTGATCGGGAACGAGACCTCCGGGCTGAGCGCGGGCTGGCGGGAGGGCTGCGACGTCATGGCACAGATCCCGATCGGTGGCGCGGCCAGTTCGCTGAACGCCGCATGCGCCGCCACGGTGGCGCTGTACGAGGCCGCCCGCCAGCGTGGCCGCCGGTCTTAGGGGAGCCAGTGGCCTACCGTTACGCGGTCGTCCGGGAGAACCACGAGGATCCGGCCAGCGGCGGGGTGCTGCATTCGGCACCCGGGTTTCCCGCTTTCCCGGTGCGGCTGGCCAGCGAGATGTTCCAGCGCGCCTTGGCGCTACACGGGAAGAGTGCGGCCCTGGTGTGGGACCCGTGCTGCGGCAGCGGTTACTTGCTGACCGTCCTCGGGCTGCTGCACCCCCGGCAGATCACCGGAGTGCTCGCCTCCGACATCGAACCCGAGGCGTTGCGTCTGGCGGAACAGAACCTCGGCCTCCTGAGCCGCGCCGGGTTGTTCTCGGGCCGCCGATCTTGACGAGCGCGCCGGACGCCTGGACAAGCCCTCCTATGCCGCGGCGGCGCGTGCGGCCCGCCGGCTCGCACGCGGACTGCCGACCGAGGGCGGCCAGGTGCCGCACGCCGTGCGCCAGGCCGACGTGTTCGACCCCGACCAGCTTTGCCGGGTGCTGGACGGCCGCCGTCCCGGCCTGGTGGTCACCGACGCCCCCTACGGGGAGCAGACCGCCTGGCGTGGCCCCGACGGCGAGTCCGGGGTCGCGGGCATGCTGCGGGCGTTGGGGGCGGTGCTGCCCGAGGAGGCCGTGATCGCCGTCGCGGTCCGCGGCCGCCGGCTGCGGTTGGACGACGGACCGCGTGCGCAGGCGTCGTTCCGGATCGGCACCAGAGCCGTCGGGCTGTTCCGCGCCCGGTCCGCCGCAGCCCGCTGATCGCTCGGCACGTCGACCGCCCGGCGTGCCGGAAAATCCGGTGGACGGCGCCGATAACGTTCCCAGTATGCAGGTCATCGATATCGATCGCTTCGTGACGGACGGGTTCGCCAAGGTGGAGGCGGTCGTGCCGCGCGAGGTCGGCGACGCGGCCCGGGCGCTGCTGTGGCAGCGGATCGGGCTGTCGCCGGACGACCCGGCGGGGTGGTGTGGGCCTCGGACCTGACCGGCGAGCGGCCGTTCGGACAATTCGTGGCCAGCCCGCGCCTGCACGCGGCCCCGAGACGGTGCTCGACGTGCTCGGTACCTTCAGCGACACGGTCAAGGCGAACAAGTCGAAGATCGACCTCGGCAAGACGTACACCACCGAGTTTCACCAAGGCCGCCCAGTAACGGCAGACGGCCCCGGACCGTCGGGTCCGGGGCCGTCGTCGGCTCTGCTAGACGGTGTGCCGCAGGACGATCGTCAGGTTCTTGGTGCTGGCCGGAACCCGGACCGTACCGGCCTTCTGGTCGATGACCGCACCCTTGGCCGACACGTTCACGATGTTGTCCCGCAACGCCGGCAGCTCGACGCTGTACGCCGCGACGTCCGACACGTCACCGCTGAACTGGATCAGCACCGCCTTGCCGGCCGTCTTCAGCTGGTAGCCGACCCGGCCGCCGCTCTGCACCGGGTACCGGTCGAGCCCGATCTTCTGGCCGGTCCGGAGCCACTCGTTCGGTACGCCGCGGCCGATGATCAGCGACCCGTCCGACTTCTCGGCGATCAGCGAGTCGAACAGCACCTTGGTGGCGGTCGACTGACCCCACATGTGCTGGTTCGAACCGCCGCCGCCCCGGGCGTGGTCGATGTCCCACGGCGAGCTCGCGCTCGGGTAGTCGACGCCCTCCCACCAGCCGAACGGACCGCTCATCGCCTTGTCGATCATGTACTGGTAGGCCTTGATCCCCAGGTCCCGGTACTGCTCACCGCGCAGCGCGGAACTGCCGTACCCGGCGTTGTACGCGCTGGAGAAGTACCCGTGCGGGTAGCCGCCGAAGTTGTAGATCGAGTCCGAGATGTCCTTACGCCGGTCGAAACCGTGCGTGTAGGTGGCGTCGATCTTGTCGATCATCGTGCCGGTCTGCTCGGCGCCGAACAGGTAGCCGTCCCAGGCCCACCGGCCGAACAGGAACATCGAGGCCCAGTTCGCGTCCCGCGGGTCCTTGCGCGGACCGGTCTCGTTCGGCTCGACCATCGAGATCGGGATGTAGTCCAGCCCGTACTGCTGCATGGTCTGGTCGATCCGGTCGGTCGCGACCTTCAGCAGGTCGTCGTACTCCGCCTTCGCCCACGCCGCCTCGTCGGTCTCGCCGAGCGCCGTGGCCAGGTACCGGTAGGTGGTCAGACCAGTGAGCGCCGACCAGTTGTCGATCGTCCAGTACCCGCGCGAGTCGATCGCGTCGGTCTGCTTGATGATCCCCTTGCCGCCGTCGATCCGGTCGGTCTCGATCGTGTGCGTGTTCTTCTTGATCGTCTCGAACCGGCTGCGGACGAAGTCCTTGTCACCGGTGCGCTGCAGGTACAGGGCGTACGGCCAGCTGTACTTCCACTTCGCGTCGTCGTACTGCAGCTGTGCCGGCAGCGTGGACAGGTAGTCCTTCGCGTACGTGAAGTCGCCGATCGTCAGCAGCGTCGACACGATGCCGATCGTGTCGTGGTCGAACATCGTGTCGTACCCGTTCTCGCCGACGTGCAACTGCTTCTCACCGTTGACGTCGTCGCGGATGATCAGCGTGTAGATGTAGCCGGCCTTGTACGCGTTGATCAGCCGCTTGTCGGGCAGGTCGGTGATGTCCGCGATCGCCGACAGCCGGGTGTTCCAGTACTGGCGCATGTGGGCGTAGTGCTGGTCGAGGCCACCGAGCTGCTGCAGCTGTGTCGCGGTCGGCCAGTCGTACGTGCCGTCGAACCGGTCGGCGGCGACCGCGTAGTCGCGGACCACGGTCCGGCCGGCGTCGATCGTCGTCACGGCCGGGTCGGCCGCCGCGTTCAGCGGGGTCAGCTGGTTCGAGACCCGGGGCAGCCGTACCTGCTTCGCGGTCGTGTTGGTGACCGTCATCCGCGAGTACGCGACCTCGAAGCGATTGCCGCCGACAACGACCAGGTCGGCGAAGTTCTGCACCTTCAGGCGGAGGCCGTCCTTGGCGTACTCACTGACGAACGCCGGCAGGTAGCCCTCGGCGTTGTACCACTTGATCTTGCCCGGGATGTTCGGGACCCCGAAGGTGATCATCGCGTTGCCCCGGCTGCGCAGCCGGTAGCTGCCGTCGATGAACGCGATCGGCGCGTTCAGGTCGCCCTCCCAGCCGAACGACGAGGTGAGCCCCGGGTTCGTCACGCTGGTGTACTCGGCGTTGGCCGCCGACGACACGGCCTCGTCGAAGGCTGCCTTGAACAACAGGTACGACAGCCGCAGCTCGTCGCGCTGGGCCGAGTTGTTCGCGAGGGTCGACTTGGCCGAGGTGATCTCGCTGTCCAGCTGCTTCAGCGCGGACGCGGTCGCGGCGTACACGTCGGCGGCACCGGCCTGGGTGAGCAGGTCCTGGGTGAGGCGGCGGTAGCCGTCGGCCGACGTACTCGCCTGGGCCACGCCCGCGAGGGTGACGTTGCCGGAGCCGTTCGTCTTGCGGAGCAGCTGCGCACTGATCTTGGCGGAGTCGCCGGCGCCGAGGGTGAGGTCGAACATCCTGGTGACCGAGGCGTCGGTGCTGACCAGATCCGTACTCACGAACGTCGGCGTGGTCGCACCGTTGAGGTAGACCGAGATCTTCGCCGTGGCGCGCCAGGCGCCGGAGACGAAGCGCACCGTACGGCCTTCGGCCGCGGCCGGGACGGTGAGGTCGTAGCCGTATGGCGCGGTCAGGTCGACGTTCTGGCTCGCGCCGTCGGCGAAGAAGATGCCGCCGTGACGCGTGCCCGGCTCGGCCGCGGTCGGCGTACCGTTCGTCCACGAGTAGCTGACCGGGTTGTCGTTCTGGGCGCCGATCGCGCCGCCGGCCTGCCGGTTCGTGACTGCCAGCCGGGGCGTCGAGTCCGGGACGCCCGTACGGCGGTTCACCGTCGAGCCGTCGAGGTGCAGCCAGTCGACCGGGCCGTCGGCGGTCAGGTTCATCGAGACCGGTGCGGCGGTCGCGGTCAGGCTCGGGTCGGCCGCGGACTTGACCAGCGAGAGTGCGGCGGCGGACAGCGACAGGTTCCCGGCCGCCTGGAGCTTGGAGGCGAACTTGGCCGTGACCATGACGCCTTTACCCGGGCGGATGGTCACGCTGTAGCGCTTCACGGCCGCTGTCCCGCCGGCGGTGATCGGCGTGGTGTACGCCGTACCGCTGCCGTCGGCCGCTGCGACGGTGACGGCGCCGGTGGCCTGCCAGATCCCACCCACGAACACCAGGCGCCGTGGCGAGTCCGCGGCGGGCACCGTGATCCGGTAGCCGGCGTCGTGGGCGGTCGTGTCACCGACGGTCGTGGTGTCGTAGTTGAAGACACCGCCGGTGGTGACGCCCGATGCCGAGGTCGGTGCGGCACCGTCGGACCAGCCGAACGCGACCGGGCTGTCGCTCAGCTGGGTCCGGCCGCCGACGGGGTTCAGGTCGTCGACGGTGATCGACGGTGTCCCGGCCTTGCGGTCGACGCCGGACCCGGTGACATGCACCCAGTCCAGGTCGCCGTACGTGGTCAGGTCCATGGCGCCGGCGTTCGCGCGGCCGCTCGGGAGGTTCTCGACGTTCACCACGAACGGGTCGGCCGGCGGCGCTGCCGCCGAAGCTGTGGAGGTGGAGACCACTGAGGTCACCACGAGTGCCCCAGCGGCGACGGCCGCGAGCACTCTGGGTCCGGCTCTCATCTTGTGTCCCTTCAGGCGGTTGGCACAGTGACGCGCGCCGGAGCAGCGACTCGGGCGCGTGCCGGGAGTTCGGTCGGTACTACGGCTCGCGGGTGCGCGGTCCGGGGAGGCTGGAGCCGCGGACGATCAGCTCCGGTTCCAGCAGTACGTGCTGTGGGTCGCGGGGATCGCCGGCCATCAAGTGGTCGACGGCCTGGATCAGGTGCCGGCCGACCTCGTCGATCGGCTGGCGGAGCGTGGTCAGGCCCGGACTCACCAGGGCGGCGGTCGGCGAGTCGTCGTACCCGGTGATCGCGACGTCGACCCCGGGCCGCAGGCCGCGCTCGTGCAGCGCGCGCATCACGCCGAGCGCGAGCGTGTCGGACGCGCGGACCAGTGCGGTGGCGGGGGGGTGTTCAACGCATTCGACACCGACTGCGCCGACACCCCCGCCCGCTGTGCCACCTGCACCAACGTCACATGCCCATGCGGCGCGGGCCCCCGAGACGTGTGCTGCGGAACCATCGCCATCCCCTAGCCAGATATTTAACGTTAAAAAGACCTAAAAAGTCTGGCAGCAAGCTAGTGAGTCCTCCCTGCGCCGTCAAGGGGTCGACCCAGAGCCTGAAGTTTTAACGCTAAACAGTACAGAGCAGTCAGCTTCACTCACACACGCATCGACGTACGCCGGCCGTCGATCACGACCGGCGGGCCGGCCGGACCCCCAACTGCTCGACCGCGATCGTCATTCCGCTCCCCGGCTCACTCCCCGCTTCCGCAACAGCTCGATGACGGATCTGCTCACCGCTCCTTCGTAGCGTGTTCACGCGCGCCGGCGCGGCGGGTGATGAGCTGCGCGAGGATCGTGGCGTCGTCGTGTGGGAGGGTCCCAGTCGGCTCCGCCGGCGCGGAGGAGCAGGGCGGGGCCGGGGCTGCTGAGGGGTGGTTTGTCGGTTGCGAGGGGGTAGGTGAGCTGCTCGGCGCCGGAGAGCATGACGTCGCTCGTTCCCTCGACGGCGGTCAGGAGGTACGTCGTAGCGCGCGTACTCGTGCTGTCGCCTTCGGTGGTTCTGATCCGGATGCTCGTCTGGAGGCTGATGGTGCGGTCGTCGAGGACCAGTCGCAGCCTCGCCCCGCCGCGCATCTACCTGCGCGAGGACGCCATCCTCCAGCGCGTCGACCGCTGGCTGTGCAAGGCGTTCGCTCCGCATCGTGTCGCCCAGACGATCGACGACATGTACGCGGACCAGGTGGGCACCGGGCACGACGCGAAGGCCGAAATCGCCCGAGCGAAGATCGCGCAGGCCGAGACCAAGATGGCCCGCTACCGAGCCGCCCTCGAAGCCGGAGGCGACCCGGAAGAGATCGGCAAGTGGATCGCCGAGGCCAAGGTCGAGCGGGTCAGGGCCGAGGCGGAACTCCGCACGACCACGAGGAGCACCCGCATGTCCCGGGAAGAGATCACCACTCTTGTGGCCGAAATCGGCGACATGGCCAGAGCCATCGCAGAGGGCCCCACCGACCGTAAGAGCGAGGTCTACCAGCGACTCGGCCTACGGCTGACCTACCATCCCGGCAAAGCAAAAGTGAGAGCCGAGGTGAATCTCAGCCCTCACATGGTGAAAAGGTTCGTGTCCGAGGGGCGACACCCTCGCTTCGTACACGCCGTTCACGGCCTCGACGACACTCGTTCTGCCTGACCGGGACAGGTAAGCAGCGATGTGCGCATCCCAGGCCGAGCGATGGATCCGCTGGACCACCACCGTCACCGTGCTTCTGCTCGCGGCGATCGCTGCGGTCGTGTCGTGCCGGCACATGTACGAACTCGCTGTTTCCCATGGAGAGGGCGCGTGGACGGCCGCGTTGGTTCCTCTCTCCGTGGACGGCATGATCGTGGCCTCGTCGATGTCGCTGCTGCTGCGTAGCCGTGCCGGGTTGTCCGGTGGCTGGCTTGCCTGGTTTCTGCTGGTGGCTGGAAGTCTTGCGAGTCTGGGAGCGAATGTGGCCGCCGCGGAGCCGACGCTGATCGGCCGTGTCATTGCGGCGTGGCCGTCGTTTGCGTTGATCGGCGCCTACGAGATGCTCATGGGTCAGATCCGGGCGTATGCCCGTACGCCCGCTCGGGTTGAGGAGCCGGGTCCCGGAGCGGGTGAGACGGGGCTGGTTGTCACCGCGGAGTTGCTCGACCTCTCACAAGGCCAGGATTTGGAAGACAGTGAGGACGAGCATGGGTCTGACGTTGCGCATCTTCACCGGGCAGCTTGGCGCTGGGCGTTGGCCAATCGGCAGCCTGATGGTTCGCTGCCCTCTGGCACGTTGATCGCCCGCCGGTTCGGCCGAAGCCCCCGGTGGGGCCGCTGGATCAAGAACGCCGGACTAGGAGGGGGCATCCGTTAATTGTCGACCACAGTGGCACAGCCTGTGTCAGCGGCGTGCTGGACCCCTTTTCCCAAAGGTGACCTCTGCGCTGGGGACTGCCGGTGGAGCTGGGATCGTCGCCATGGGCACGGGGGCGGCCCGACAGGTAGCGAGAAAATGGCTGCGAACCCACTACCATCCCGCGCCCACAGGGACTATGTGATGCATGGCGGTTGGCTGGAGGACCATCCCCGGTACGGGGTCGACGGTCCAGTTATCGGTCCTCTGCGGAACCGAGGGGACCGTCCCCAACGGGCGCGGGGCCGACGGGGATCGGCCTGTTCAGGGCCGGGAAGCTTGCGGACCATCCCTGCGGGCGCGGGGCCGACGCGTAGTTCCGCCAGTCCCTGTTCGGCCGCATGGGACCATCCCTGCGGGCGCGGGGCCGACGCAGAGTTGGCTCGACAACCCGGCGTGCAGGAGGGACCATCCCTGCGGGCGCGGGGCCGACTACGGGCACGGGACGTTGTATTCGCGCACGCTCGGACCATCCCTGCGGGCGCGGGGCCGACGTAGGGCGACGACGACCAGGACCCCGCCCCCGAGGACCATCCCTGCGGGCGCGGGGCCGACACTTACTGACCTGCGCTTTCATCGGGCGGACAGGCCATTTCCATTTAGTTGATTCGAGGCCGGGTTGGGAGTTTCAGACCGTCATCTTCGCTGAGTACCTGGCCAACGCTCCGGCCGGAGTTGTTCGCATTGACCATGAAGCTTGCGCTGGCGATAAGTGTGGCGCCGCCACCGTGGTTGCGGATGCTGTTCGCGGTGCCCAGGCCGGTTCCATCCGCGTCCATGGTGACGAAGGTGCGGCCCGGCGACTTGGGGAACCCACGTCTGCCTGCCCTGGGATTCGGCGGTGTTCCGATCCCATGAGATCGTCTCACCGGTTCGCACGATGCCCTCCATGAATGCCCACATCCCGGGCCAGCCGCGCGGCATCACCTCTTGGACCAGTATGGGTCATCCAGGTAGGGGCCGAAACCGAGTTGTGGATAGTGAAAAGTGAACAGGCCGAACCCCCGAACTACATGTCGCCTCGCGAACCGATCATGTGATCCACGGGCAGGCCCTAGCTTTGCTAGGCTGCGCGGTTCTGTACGAGGCCGTAGGAGTCGGTGCCGGTCTCGATGATGTTGCTCCGAAGGTAAGGCGGTCGACGATGGCGGCGCTGAGATGTGGGTCGGTGAAGGTCATGGTCCAGCCGCTGAAGGAGGCCGCGCTTGGGCGTCGGTGCGTGCTTGCGGAAGGCGTCGTTAGAGGGTTCAGCGTGCTGCATCGGGCATGCGGACCGTTATGTACTCGTGTTCCTGTTTCAGCCATTTCCTTGTCAGCTTTGCTCCTGTGGTGTGATCGATGACCGCGAGCCAGGCGGCAGTCCTCGTCGCGTTCCTCGAAGTCGACGAAGAAGTCTGTCATCGCCTGTAACTCAGGCCATTGGCCGATGCCTGGATGGTCTTCCGGGCGCCCTGGGAAGAGCGCGTCGATCGTCAAGATGAGTTCGCCTCCGGCCGCGAAGCTCAGCCCCGATTGGGTTTGGCCCACTTTTCGGATGCTCTTGGTGATCTTCGTTCGTTGCAGACATGACCTTGATGTCGTGTTTCGCTGGAGGGCCCGGGGTGGTCGGGCGAGGAGCGAGGCGGCGATGTCGATGGGGCGTAGCCCGGGACGGACGATCCCGGCGCAGACGGTGCGAACGGCGTGGGCGAGTAACCCGAAGGGCACTCCCGCGATGTGGATCCGGGATCGGCTGGACGGGTTGTTCACCGGCGATGACTTCGCCGACTGGTATCCCGCCGACGGTCGTCGGGGGCTGTCTCCGGCGATGCTGGCGCTGTCGTTTCGCTGTTGCAGTACGCCGAGAACCTGACCGATCGCCAGGCCGCTCAGGCTGTGGCCTGCCGGATCGACTGGAAATACTGCCTGGTCTGGAACTGACCGATACCGATTTCGATCACTCGGTGCTGAGCGAGTTTCGTGATCGGATGGCGCAGGGGGATCGGGCTGATCGGCTGCTTGTGGTGATGGTGGATCGGCTGGCGGCGGCCGGGCTGGTCAACCGGCGTGGGCGGGTGCGCACCGATTCCACCCATGTGCTGGCTGCGGTTGGCCGGTTGAACCGGGTGGAGTTGGTCGGTGAGACGCTGCGGGCCGCGTTGGAGGAACTGGTCGCCACCGATCCGGCTGGCTGGCGGATTTGATCACGCCGGAGTAGGCGCACAGGTACGGGCGTCCTATTCGCTATGACCGGCTGCCGCGCGGTCAAGAAGATCTGGCCGCCTACACCCTTGGGGTCGGTCAGGACGGGATGACGATCCTGCGTGCGGTGTATGCCGCCGATGCCCCGCCGCGGTTACGCCGATTACCGAAGGTCCAGATTCTGCGGCAGGTGTGGGTGCAGCAGTATTGGACCGATCAGGACGGCACGCTGGGCTGGCGCGGGCCCAAGTCCACCCGGGACCGGCAAAGCCGCCGGACCAAGCAGCGCAGGTCGGTCACTGCCCCGGCTGCCGGCGGGCGGCCGGATCCTTCCTTGGCTCAGGTGCCGTGGTCGGGGATGGAGATCGTCACGCCGCACGACGCCGAGGCCCGCTACTGCCACAAGGCCGGGAAGGCCGAGTGGATCGGCTACCGGGATCACCAGAGTGAAACCTGCGAGGCGAACGGGCCGAACGTCATCGTGCACGTGGCCATCCGGCCGGTACCCGAGCAGGACATCGACGCCGTTGATGCCATCCACGCGGCGCTGATCGCTCAAGGCCTGGCCCCGGCCGAGCATGTGGTCGACGGCGGCTACGTCACTCCCGACGTGATCCACCACGCCGCAGCGCGGTGGGGCATCTTTCTATTGGGACCGGTCCGCTCAGAACCGCGCCCGCGGCCGGGCTTCACCAAGGAGGACTTCCACATCGACTGGCAGGCCCGCACCCTCACCTGCCCTCGTGGGATCACCAGGCCGCCATGGAAGCCGACGTTCGACGGCGATCGCCCGCGCTTTTCGGTGCTGTTTCCCCGCAAGGCATGCCGGGCTTGTGAGGACCGCCTGGCCTGCACCGGCAACATCGACGGCAAAGGCCGGCACGTCACCCTGCTGCCTCGGCCCCAGCAAGAGATCCAAACCCGCGTCCGAGCCGAGCAGCAGACCCAGCAATGGCGGGCACGCTATGCGATACGCGCCGGATGCGAAGCCACCGTTTCTGAGACCGTCCACGCCCACGGCCTGCGCCACTGCCGCTACCTTGGCCTGGCCATGACCCACGTTCAGCACGTCCTGACCGTCGCCGGAACCAACATCATCCGTCTCAGCCAGTACGACACGCCGAGATCAAAGCGCCCCGCTACCCCCTTCCAGCGACTGTGCAACCGCCTGCCCCCGGCATCCCCCAACTGAACGCCACAGAAAGATCACCAAACAGCATCCGAAAGTGGGCCAGAACGAAGTTTTTTCACACGTCGTCGACACAGCGGCCGGGTGAAATGCCAGGGCCGAGACGCGGCACGGCCACCGCCTGCCAGCCGCAGTGAGTTCCGACCGGTGGGGCCGGGTGAAACTGGAGAGCTGAGGAGGTGGCGAACGAGCCGGAATGGGGCCCGGCCGCTGAGGCCGGGTGAGACGACCGAGTGCCCCGGCCAAGAGCTGACGGACTGGATGCCGTAATCAGGTCCCGCTCCTGAGACCGGGCGAAAAGCGCGACCGTGGCTGTGCCGGAGCCGCCCGTGAGATTGCTGCAATGAGGCCTGGCCGGCGATGGCGCAACGAGGCTCGGTATGGGGGCCGGGCGAAATAACTGAGGATCGGTCGCTCAGTTCAGCCTGTCCGGCGTGCCGCAATGAGGTCTGGCCGCTGATGCCGGGGGAGACGGGCGGGTCCGCCGCGGTGGCGACGGTGGTGGCGCCGCGGCGATGGGGTTCGGTCGCTCAGGCCGGGTGAAAGCGACGGTCGCTGTGCCGGAGCCGCCGGTCAGATCGCCGCAAGGAGGCCCAGCTGGTAGCGGGCGGGTGCAACGGCCGATGCCCGGAATCGGGGACTACGCCCCGGCACCCCAATGAGGCCCGGCTGTTGAAACCGGGTTAAATCCTGATGCTTTCAGCGGCAGGCTGCGCGCGGCCATGGGGCCGCAATGAGGCCCAGCTGGTGGAGCCGGGTGAAACGCGGACGCCTGGGCCAAGGCGTCGGTCCACCGGATGCCGCAATGAGGAACGGCTGCTGGGGCCGGATGAAAGTGGGGACCACCCAGTTCTTCGGCAAGCAAGTGATGCCACGATGAGGTCCGGCCACAAGGCCAGGTGGAACCAGCGACATGACCGCCGACTGCTCGACGGGCTTCTCGCCGCGATGAGGCCCAGCCAGTAAGGCTGGGTGAAACCGACGAGGACGACGGGGTCCGCAGCACGTTCCAGGAGCCGCAAGGAGGCCCGGCCTCAGCGGCCGGGTGAGAGGAGCTCGATCCGGCGGCCCGTTGCCGCCGTCCGCAGGCCGCGATGAGGCCCGGCTACAGCGGCCGGGTGAAAGCGGCGGGTTCTGCGGCGACATCGACAAGCTGTACGAGCCGCGATGAGGCCTGGCTGCTGAGGCCGGGTAAAACCTCCATTATGCGTGCCAGCCCCAAGATCTTGCACGCCCCGCAATCAGGCCCAACTGGTAAAGCCCAGGGGACATGCGGTCGGCTGTCGGCGCCACCCAGTTCTGGAGGCTGCAATGAGGCGCGGCCACTGGGGCGTAAACGGGACTCGGCGTGGGCCAAGATGCTGGTCGGCGTGCCGCCGAAATGAGGCGCAGCGGGTGGCGGCTAGGTGAGACGAGGTGGAGTCGGAATAGGCGCGACATCAACGACGCCGCAATGAGGCCCGGCCGTGGAGGCTGGGTGAAACGCGCCGGGTACGGAAAGATGTGCGGGGAGCTGGTCCCAGCCGCAATGAGGCCCAGCTGGTAGAGCCGGGTGAAACCCAGTCCCTGGCCCACAGGTCCATGAACCCACGGCGCAATGAGGCCCGGCTGCTGAGGCCGGAGGAGACCGTGAGGAAACCCTTGCCAGCATTCTTGCCCGCGTCACCGCAATGAGGCCCGGCAGCTGGGGCTAGGTGAAATGTCTCGTACGCCAGCTCACCCGTGCTGGGGATGCGCTTGCCGCTATGAGGCCCGGCCGGGTGAAACCCGTGGATCCGGGGAAGGTCGTCGCCTGCCTGCGGGAGCCGCAATGAGGCCCCGCCGGGCGAAACTTTCCGGGGTGATCGGGATCTCCCCGGTGGCGCCGCAATGAGGCCCAGATGGTAGAGCCGGGTGAACGTCCGAGAGATTGGCCACTATGAGCACGTGCACAACCCGCAATGAGGCCCGGCCGGTAGGGGCGGGTGAAACATCTGTGGGTCTTCCGCGACCTTCAAGCGGTCGGGGCCGCAATGAGGCTGGCCGTTGAGGCTAGGTGAAACACCGTACAGCGCGATTTCCTGCGCCACGGCCTTCAAGCCGCGAACTTGCCGCCTTGCCATCGGGACCGGCCCCCGAGCGCGCCGCAATGAGGCCCCGGCCACTGAGCCACGCCAAAACGTCGGCTAGATCATCAAGCTCCGCACGTTGAAGAAGCTGCAATGAGGCCCAGCCACCAAGGCCGGGTGAAACGGCAACTCTCCCTGCCGGACGGCGGGGTGATGCTGTCACCGCGGTGAGGCCCGGCCACGGGAGCTGGGGCAGACACCTTGTGGGGCCGGTAACCGCACGCAGACGGGGCGCCTGGGCGCAGGTGTGCTCGGAGTACGGGAGTAGTCCGCAATGAGGCCCAGCCACGGAGGCCCGGGGGAGACGGGTCACTCCCGGCGCGGTCGCGGCCCAGTACGCGGCCCCGAAATGAGGCCCAGCCACGAGAGCCGGGTGAGATCTCATCCAGCGCGGATGGACGCTGAGCTGCAAGGGGCCGCAATGAGGCCCGGCCGCTAAGACGGGTGAGACGCGAGCGGTCAGCGAAAACTGGTGCATGGCGCCACGGAATGGGGCCAGGCCGCAAGCCGGGTGAAACCGATGCGCTCTCTGCGAGCCTGCGCGCCGCGATGGGGCCGTAATGAGCCCCGGCTGAAAGGTCCGGGTGAAACGCGATGCTTTCAGTGGCTCGCTGCGCGCGGCCATGGGGCCGTAATGAAGCCCGGCCGCTGTGGCCGGGTGAGAGAGGTGCTCCAGATCGTGTTCATGGACCAGGGCACGCCGCGGCAATGAAGCCCGGCCCTACCAGCCGGGTGAAACCCGCGTTGGGCCATGCGCACGCAGCGCCTATCGCTGGCCTCTGCCTAGCAGGGCCGCCACCTCGGCAGTTGTGGCCATGAGGCCCGGCCGATAGGGCCGGGTAAATCGAGGTCGTCATGCTGCCGAACCGCATAGGCTGTGTCACCGCGATGGGGCCTGGCCTCTAAGGCCAGGTGAAATCGGTGGGGCTCCCAACGGCGGGGATGGTCAGGCAGCCGCAATGAGGCCCGGCCGCTGGGGCCGGGTGAGTCAGTACTCGCGAGGACGTTTCCGGCGATGGTGCCCTCGTCGTCGCAATGAGGCCCGGCGGCTTGGGCCGGGGTGAGAGCTGGCGGATGGACCCGTCCTTGGGATGGCCTCGGTAGCCGCAATGAGGCCAGCACTGGGCCGGGTGAGACTGGCGGCGCTAAGGTCGTGAGGTCGAACACGACGGCACCCCGATGAGGCCCGGCCCCGGAGGCCGGTGAGATGCAACCCTGGGCCACAACATCATCGTCGGTCTGTGGCCGCAATGAGGCCCGGCCACGAGTGCCGGGTGAGACGCGTAATTACATCGACATCGTGTGGGCCGACCACATCCCACAATGAGACCCGGCCACGGAGGCCGGGGAAACACTCCGCCCGGGGCCGGTACGCCCGGTCGTAGGGGATGCCGCAATGAGCCCCAGCCGCCAAGGCAGGGTGAAACGTCGATCTGGTCGGCGGTACCGGCCACGACCGACACGCCGCAATGAGGCCCGGCTGCTAAGGCCAGGTAAGACCTCGACCCCGTCCTTCGCGAGAGCCGTGGTGAAATGGCCGCAATGAGGCCCGGCCACGCCGGGTGAGACTCGGTTACCGGCTCCTGGCGCACACTGTCCGGGTCGCCGCAATGAAGCCCAGATGCCAAGGCCGGCTGAAACCAGTACGTCGTCGGCTGCACCGTCACCATTTCGAAGCCGCAATGAGGCCCGGCCGATTAACCCAGGTGACACGTTCGAAGCTCGTCTGGCCGCTGTATCACGCTGTGCTGTTGTCAAGGTACGACCACGCTGATTGGTCAGGTCTATCGCACGTGGACGGGGAGGGGGGAGAGAACTCCGTCGAAGTTGCGTCCGGCGATGCGTTGGCGGTGGGCGCCGTGGACGCTGAACACCCCGAGGGGTTGCCATTGCTCGGTGGTGACGGTGGGTTGGTCGTCGATTGGTTTGAGGGTGGGGTGTTCGAGTAGGCAGCAGACGGCGTCAACGTCGAGGGAGGGTTTCCACAGGGGCCAGATCATGACGTGGTCGCCAGCCACTCGGTGCCAGAGGGTGCTGCGTACTTTCTGACCGTCCCCGGTGAGGCGGAACAGCGGGAGTGCCATAGTGGCCAGCCATGTGGCTCCGGGGACGCCGATTTCCCTCCCGGCTCGTCCCTCGGGGTCGTCGGCAGTGCTGCGCAAGACACGATGGTCGAGGTACTCGCCCGTGAAGCCCTCGATGCGACGCCACCGGATGAGAGCCTCGTGCAGGTACTCGGGATTGTCCCGTACGGCCTTGAGCGGCATTTCGAAGAAGGTGCGTATTTTCTGCTGGCCGGAGGGGGCGATGAAGGGCGACAGAGCGCCACGGCCTTGCGCGTCGATGGCCAGGTCGGTGGTGAGGCTGGGGAGCCAGCGGTCGGCCGCGAGAGGGTGGGTATGGCGTATGTCCGAGGCTCGTTGCCGGTACTCCTGCCGAGGCCACCGCAGCGGGTCTTTCCCTATCCCGGAGGCAGGGGGAAAGCCTGGTCCGATGCTCGGCAGTACGGCCGTTTCCTCGATCGAGCGCACGACCTCGGCCAGAGCCTCAGCGATATCGCGGATTGTCTGGAGAGGGCTGTGCAGGTAGGCGCAGGCGGTGGCGTCCGAGAACGACAACCGTGCCGGGATGCCGCTTTCCTCGGTCAAGACGCGCAGGACACCGAGGGCGGCGAGGAACCCCAGGGGTTCGCGGCCGTCGAGTGCGGGGAGTTCAACAGTGTTCATGCATCGGCCTCCTCGCGGGCTGAGCACCAGATGTCGGCCAGGCGGACGATGGCTTCCAGCCGGGCAAGTCCCCACCTGCCGTACCTGCTGGTCAGTGTGGTGAGTCGCTGGGGGGAAGACCAGTCGATGGAGCGGCCACTGTCCACCTCGACCTTCTCCCCGTGCCGCTGGATGCTGGTGATCGGTGCGGGGTCAGTGACGGGTTTCAGCAGCGGCCGGTTGTAGCCGTGGTGGGCGGCGATCAGGTGCATGACAAGGTCGCGGTCGATGCCTGTGGTGTTGTCGAGCAGGGCGTCGGCGATCTGGGCGGACAGGGCCTCGTGGCGCATACCGGCGGGATAGCTGGCACGTTGCTGAGCGGCTCTGAACAGCTGGCGATCGAGCGGGCTCATTCCGGACTTGGCCAGGATCCGAGGGGGATCTTCGGCCTCGGCTGCTGCGGCAGCCCACCGGTCGCCCCCGTGCAGCATGGCCTGGAAGCGTTCATCGCGTTTGCCCTCGTCGTGCCAGAGCGCGGCGAGACCGACGGCTTGCACCAGGGGGGCGGGTAGCCGCAGGTTACGCGCGAACTCCTCGGCTCGTTTCTGCACCGCCCGTTGGTGGTCGTCCAGTCGCATCGGCGTGCGTGCAGTCGAGGACCCTTGGGCGCTGTCATCCTCGCCGTAGCTGGTGATGTCACTAGTCAAAACGACCGCGCCCGAGGCTAGATGCTCGTCGACCTTCGGCTTCTTGGCCAGGGCAAGACGACGAAGGACGGCAAGGTGGGGCGGTACGTCATCGCCGTCGTGGTCGAGGTCGGCGCCGAGCACCTCGATGATGTCCGGTCGGGCGCGCAGGATTTGCTCGATCCGGCGGCAGTAGGCGCCGGCATCCAGTTGCTCGGCCTGACGGTCCCGCCCGACGCTTCGGACCAGCTCTTTTAGCGCGCTGGCGAGCGACGGGTCATGGGCGGCGATCGCCATGGGCAGCGTTGGTCCAAGCCGTACCGAGGCCCGCCGCTTGCCGTTGCCGCCGCACAGGTCACCGATGTCGCGTACGGCGTGCCGGTAGGTGGGGTTCCACCCGAAGGCGTCGCAGCCCCCGTAGGAGACGGGGACGACGATGCGGTCTCCGGGCCTGATCGCATCCCCGCCGATGACCTCGATGGACTCCCGGGAACTGTAGCGGGCGACCGGCCGTGGCATCCCTTCCCCTGGTGAGGCAGCAGCTCGCGGAGGTTCATCGGGGGAGGGTTCGCCTTCCACGTCTGCGAAGCGTGCGGTGATATGCTCGCCGGACAGCCACTGCCGTACCGCCATCAGCGGCACCTCGATGCTCTCCTCGGCCATCAGCGGTAGGACCTCAAGGGCGTGGCGCCATGTCTGCTCATCCCCGGCCAGGTTCCGCCAGGCGAGGGACACGTGCGGGACCTCCCGCTGCAGGCCGTGCAGGAACGGCGCAGGAGATGGGTCGTTCGGGCTCGGAATGGGGGAGGTGCGCGCCCACGCGTCCAGATGTGCCGGTGACAGGTACGGGGTGTACGGCTCGGTCCCCTGAAGCTGCTCCCAGGTCTCCCTGCCGTGCTCGAACACGGCCGCAGTCAGGCGACGCAGCGCCGCTGGGGAGACATCGAGTCCCTCCTCCGGCAGTGAGGGGGGATGCGTTCCCGGGCGGAAGGCGGCGGGGGTTTGCAGTGTGCTCAGCCATTGCCAGGTGGCCTGGCGCGCCTCACCGTACACGCCATCGCTGTCCAGCGCAGAGTGCACGATGACCGCCGGTGCGGCTGGAGCTGAGCCAAGGCGGTTGAGACGGCCGAACCGCTGAATCAGCGGCGGCAGCGACGCCGACTCCGTAACGAGCGCGGCGAAGTCGAGGTTGGCACCCACTTCGACGGTCTGCGTGGCGACCACGAAGACGGGCTCTTCCGGATCGCACGGGCGGCCGGCCTTTATCCGGTCGTACCACTCCAGCAGCAGGTAGTCCCGGTCCACCGGTCGGATTCGGCCGGTGAGCAGCATGCAGCGGCCAGGGTAGGTGCCGTGCAAGTGCTCGAACACGGCCCGGGCGCGTGCCACGGTGTTGCTGATGACGCCGACTACTGGGTTGGTGTGCGACAGGTGGTTGGCCCACTGGGCGAGCGCGGCCACGACCTGCTGGTCGTTGTTCCTCTTGGTGACCCCGCTCACCTCGACTAGGTGTGCGGTCTTGCTGGCGCGTAGTCGCTTGCCCGCGACCGGATGGTCCTGGTCGGCGTTACTGATGCGGTGAACGCGGGGGCCCTGGGCGGTGGGACTGGCCGTCATGGTCACGACCACGGGCTTGACCTCTGGCGGGGTGGTGTCCTGGGCTAGAGCGTCCGACAAGGTGGTGAGGAAGGGTTGGGACAGATGGGCCTCGTCCACGATGATCAGGCTGTCGGTGCCGACCAGGGCGGCGTCAATCGGCCGTAGCTGATCGCCCACCCCGTACCCCCGAAAAAGGAACCTGCTGCCGATTTGGTCGACCGTGCCGACCACGATGGCCTGCCGGTCCGGTCGTTCCAGCCATCGCCATGACCAGGTGACCCCGCCCCGCATCCGGGTGACGTCGAGCGGTTCCTCGTCGTGCTCCACCAGCAGAGCTGCGGCGACCTTGCCCGCGACGCTGTCGGCGCTCGCGTCGGCCAGGACGTCCCGGATGCGGGATGCATGCCGGTAGGCCTCGTCCACGATCAGACGCCGATCAACCACGAAGAAGCACCGCCTGGGCACGCTGTCCCGGTCCAGAGCTGCCGCGAAGATGGCGATGTCAAGCACGGAGGTCTTGCCCAGGCCGGTGGGGACATCGATGAGCTCGG
The DNA here is from genome assembly GCF_040653595.1 of Sphaerisporangium sp. NPDC051011. Lineage (NCBI taxonomy): Bacteria > Bacillati > Actinomycetota > Actinomycetes > Streptosporangiales > Streptosporangiaceae > Sphaerisporangium > Sphaerisporangium sp. NPDC051011. Next base: position 59,557 of record NZ_JBFAGG010000027.1, read on the forward strand.
GCCATCCGCCAGCGAGGACGCGATCGAGCAGGTCCTCCTGCCAAGGGAACGGTTCTCGGGGGGCGCTGCCAGGGGTGGCGTGGACCTGGGCGTAGAAGGCGGCGAACTCCCGCCGGTGCAGGCCGGTCATGGCTGCTCCCGCTCCGGGGCGAACAGCCCCAATCCCAGATAGCGCAGCGACCCGGCGATGACCGGCCCGATCACTGGACGCGCGAACCTCACCCGCACGTGAGCCATCGGCCGCTTGGGCCGCCCCTCCGGCAGCGTCTCCTGGCGAGGCCGCCACACCGCACCCCTGGTCAATGGGGCAGCCGACACCTCGAGATCAACCGGTTCGGGGTAGCCGACTCGGGCCAAGGACTTGGCCACCAAGTCCTCCATACTGCGGCGGGCACGCATCATGCCATCGGTGACCATCGGCGTCGCCGTCACCCACGAGCACGCCCCCTCAGCGGGGCCCCGCCACGTCTCGACGCGCAGGGTGCGACGGCGCGGATCGGCCCCATAGCGAAGTGAGATCTCCGGCATCGGCCGCGGCGTAAGACGGGTGAGCGGGTTAGCCCCTATCAGCGCACGGACCAGCTGCTTCCACTCCTCGGCAGGCATATCACGCGGGACCGCCAACGCGACGCCGAGCAGATGCCCGTCGGCGTGCTCGTGCCCCACATCCGGCAGCGCCAGGAAGGCGACATGCGGACGGTCATCGGCCCCGTGGCCGCTCACCTGCGCAGGGATGTCAGCGCCGACCCGCTTCAGCACCGCCTTCCGCAACGTGGACGTCAGCCTCAGCACCTGGTCCCCGCCGATCCGAGCGGTCGGTTTGCCAAACCCCCAGATCATCAGGTCGTCCCACGGCGACCGAACCGGCTTCACCGGCAGAGAGACCTGTTCGACCACTTGGGTGTAGGGGACGGCCCGGGCAACCTCCCAGGCCCGCCCGCCCAGTTCATAGACCTCGCGCAGCGCGTCCACGTACCCCGGGTAGGGGACCCGCAGGTCCACGGTGTTCGTCGCCCCGATACGGCTCGGCGCCCACCGAGACCACGCAGGCTGCTCCGCCGGCAGCATCGCGATCGTGGTCACCTCGGCCTGACTTGTGGAGCGCCCTACGTACGGGATGCGGCGGGCCATGCGCTCCAGCCGGGTTAACAGGTCGCCAGTCGTCTCGGCCTCGGGCCAGACGACGGCGAAATTCTCCCCCGCCGGTGTGGCCGATGCGCGGCTGCGCGCCTGGTTAGTACGGCCCGGCCAAAACTGGCTGCCGCCGCCGGGCTCGGTCTGGTTGGTCACCACGAAGCTATCCGTGCGGCTCACGCTGACACAGCCATCTGCCCACACGTAAGGAGCACCGGAACGCTCCAACCAGCGCAGAGCATCCCAGTCCTCGACGCTCTGTGCCGAGGCCACCAGAGCACAGAACACCCGCGCCGGATGCGGTGGCCATTCGGCGATGCTCGGCCGGATGCTGCCTGCGTCGTAGCGGCCGTGGCGCAGCCGCACCTGAACCGTGACAGGCATCGGCTCAGTCCTCGACAGAGGCCGTGTGCGCGACGGTGTTCTCGATCGCTTTCTGCAGAGACGGGATCGGCGTCACCTGGACGACATCGGTGGCCATCTCCACGCCCAGCTTGGCCGCCGACTCCCTCAACTCATGGAAGGCGTCCACGACGGCGGAAACCGACACGTCCAGGGGCTCCAGGGCGCCGCCTGGCAGCTCCAGCCCGACGTCCTCGCTCACCTTGGCCAGGTCACAGCCCGAGCGCAGCCATACCGAGGGGCGCGCGAACGCGAGCCGGTCCCCAGCCAGAGCCAGGGCGACCAAGGCCGCACGAGCAGTCGTGGTGGCATCGAGCGAGGCATTGCCAAAGCGCAGCCGCTCCATCCCAGCCAACGAGATGCTCGCCACACGGCGAATCTCCTCAACCGTCACGCCTCCCGGGACGGGATTGGGAGCGATGTTGCCGTGGCCGATCTCGCTGAGCTTTTGGCCAGTCTTCTTCGCTCCCTCCGCCACGTACTGCCAGTCGCTTTCCGCCTTGTCCTTGCTGTCCACAGCGCCGGTGAGGTTAACCGGATCCAGCCGGCCCCCGCGCCGGGCGCCGAACACAGGCCCGACACCGAACATGATCGCCGTGTACAGTCGCGCGAACTTCGGCCAGCGGCCCTGGCGGTGGGAGTCCCACGCGCCGAAGATCAACGAAGTCGGTTCACGCTCGAACAACGGCCGGGCATCGATGGCGCTGACAGCTCGCAGACGCTGCCCGATCTGGCTCCTGTCGAAGCGAATCCCGTCAATCAAAGAGTCCCGCCAGTACGCGTCGGCGTAGCGGTGAGGGGCGTCGAACGAGGTGATACGAATGGCCCCGTGAGAAGTCGGCGCCCGTAACTCCAGCATGGGCAGCTCGATCCGCCCCCTGTCCCGGGCGTCCCGCAGCGCCTCCTCCACCCGGTTGGCCTGCGACTGCTCCTGATCGATGGTGACGCTTCTGACCGCCTCGCCGTCGACAAGACGGTTGGCCGACAGGTACTTCTTGGTCAAATCCCGCTCCCGTTCATCGATCGGGAACGTCGGCGGCATCACCGAATTGCCCGCGCCACCTACAGGCTGATAGACAGCACGCACCACGACAGCGGTGTGTGTCCTGTCCTCGCTGAGCGCCGTCACTAGCTGGGCCGCTAAACTCCTGCTCATCCCGAGCACCTCCTACACCTCTGAGCCTTGATGGCCAGTTTGGGGGAAGGATTGCAGGAGGCGCCGACATTTTGGCAATCGCACCGCTCGAGGGCATGGTCTTGGAACGTCATTCCGTTCTGGCACCGTGATGAACTGGACGATCCGGCCATTTCGTTCGAGAAGAGGCCACGCGCCCGTCGGAGTAACGCTCGCCGACAGTTCCGCCCAGTGGCTGGCGGCGTCCTCCCCGCTCCCGGGTGTGAGTCGCATCCTGGTGTAGATCCATGCGAAGCGGGAGGCGGCATGCGCCCCGCGAACTCGATAAACCGCCCCCTCCCGGGTTGATGTCGTATGTTTCAGGACCCACCACCGGCTCGCCTACAGGCAATGCAAGCTCTGCCGGCGAGTCTAGGATGAGGTGATATTTGCCTTAGTCGATATTCCTAAGCAGCCGCGCCAGATCGTGGCGGCTCACCAGGACGGTGTCGGTCGTGGCGTTGTAGTCGTGCGGGCCGTCGCTAGTCGGCTTTGGCATGGGCGTACCTCTCTTGATGGTGTGGCGGCCCCCGTGGGCCGCTTTGCTCCCCGCATCGACGAACGCCTCTGCATCCTCTCCAGCCAGCCGCCCGGTCGCAGGTGTTTCCCGCGCAACGTGGTAGGTGAGTCGCGGGCTGATGTCGGTTCCTGTGGTCTGGAGTGAGCTCCCCGCCGTTCCCTTCTGGCTCCTGATAATGTTTCGCCCTCGGAACGAGGGCTGCTTGACGTCCAAGGCCGCAGGCAGGCTTGAACACGATTTGATAACGCTTTCGGCTGGATAGTCGGTCCCAGCCGGACTCAGGCGGTCCCAGTCGGTCTCAGCCGGACGTCTATGAACGCTGGGGCGGCCGATTCGCGGTCAGCAGGCGCGCTCGTGGTGGCGCACACTGGCTTGCATGACCAGTTGGCGAACCCGAAAGTCTGTCGGTGACGGCCTGGAGTTACGTGTCGCGGGCGAACTGATCGCGCGCGGGTGGGCGACCAGCCCGTGGGGTCAAGGTGTTATGGCTGAGACGGTGTCCCGGATTCTGCAGCGCACTGATAGCGGTCTGCGCTGGGAGCCAGACCTGCTGGCCGCCCGGAACGATGTCGTCGTGATGATCGACTGTAAGGCGAGCATGACCAGCCGGAGCACGGGACGGCACGCCGTCGAGCGGGCCGCGGTGAAGGCCCATCAGTTGCTCGCGGCGTTCTATGACCTCCCGCTCTACTACGTGTTCGACAACTTGGGCGTGCTCACACCCCTGGACGTCCGCGGCGCCGGCAGACGCGGGCCGCACAGCACGGTCGGCTCCGGAGCGCCCTACTACCTGGTCGATGCGGCTGTGGATCGGCGCTTCGATGACATCTTCGGCACTGTTCCCGCACGCGTGGCCTGAGGCAGCCTAGGAGGACGACCGGATGCGCAGACCGAGGATCCCTCCCTTGCTGGTGCCCCGGGATGGTGCCGGACGCCAAGAAGTTCTTCCCGGCCCTTACGGTCGGAGACCGGGACGCCCTTCACCCAGTACGGAGGCGGCTGCGTCCAATTCGACATCGACCACATGCCGGTCGCCGACCCGGTCCGCACGCCCAACCCCCGGTTTGAGCGTGGTGTGTTCAGGTCAAGGACGGCAGCGGATTCGGGGCGGGTGGCCACCGCCAACCTCAGGCCAGCACCGCTGGCGCTGGCGACATCGCCGAGGCCGTGCGCAAGGTGGCGAAGTCCGACGGCATGACCCCGTGGGACAGCAGGCCCTGGGCAGCCTGGTCAACACCTGGGAGGCCATCGTAGGTCACGAGAGCAGATAGAAGAGCTACTACGTCAACGGCCAGCACCGCTCCCAGGCGATGCTGGACGCCGGAGTTCGCCGCACCATCACCATCGATTGGACATATGACTGACTGTCGGCTACTGCGCGGGGAGCCGCTCGATGCCGAGGTCGGCCTTCTCGTGCCGCTCGGCGAATGCCCACAGGTCAGCGCGCCGACTCTCCGGCGCCATGACCAGGAAGTCGCACACGTTGCAGGCGGCCATCCATTCGCCGTCGACGTCCGGGTCACAGTCAGGATCGTCGCAGTCACCGGTCTCCGCGTCGGCGCAGAACGGCTCCCAGGACAGCGTGACGGTGTGCTCATCGTCGTAGCTCACCTCGGGCATGGGGTCGGAGAGGGTCGCGGCATGGCGGCACCCTATGAAGCGGCTGCCCCACGTGTCCGCCGAATGCTCGGTGGCTTCGTCAACCGGACGCCGCGGCTTTGTCCGACCGCTCTGCGGGCACCAACTGCACCGTGACCACAGTGCCGTACATCCGTGCGGCCTCGAACAGGGCCTTCAGGACGCTGCTGACGTGCTCGGGGTGCGCGCCACTCAACCGTATGCGCCATGTCGCGGTGGCCGGGTCCCAGTTCATCAGCGGCTTGACCATCGCCACTTGGCCGTCGAACTCCGCTGGCTTCAGGTCGGTGTTGGAAGCTGCTGTCACGACCACATCGAAAGTGTCCATGATGCCGGTGTACGTCGCAGACTCGCTCGGGCGTCTGAGGAATTCGCGAATTCCTCGCGATCCGTGAGAGGGTCGGGGGCCAGGTGAGACCGAACACAGCACATCGGCTCGGGTGGGGTGGTCTCGGCTGGTGTCGCCACCACCTCGAATCGATCTCACACAATGCTGTGGACCATCCCCGCAGGCGCGGGGCCGACTCCTCAGCACCAATACGGAAGACAGCTTCCCGGGGGACCATTCTTGCGCCCGGGCTCGGGGTCGACGAATGGCCTTGGAAACTTTGGCCTCTTTCAGCAGGACCGTCAATGTGGGCGTCCCGGTCACCGTGAGCCGCGGACCATCCCTGCAGGCGCGGGGCCGAAACCGCGGCGAAGAACCACCTCGATGGCCGCCACGGAGCGTCCCCGCGAGCGCGGGGCCGACATCTTAATGGGGATGTAGTACGCGACCGAGACGGGACCATCCCTGCGGGCGCGGGACCGTGCCCACGGCGGGCGGGACCTGGGCCTGCGCGGGACTATCCCCGCGGGCGCAGGGCTGACGGGATGGATTGGCGGGCGGTGAACTCGGCGCCGGGATCATCCCCTCGGGCGCGGGCCGACACCACCAGGTTGGCCACCGGTTACTCCAGGCGGGGACCATCCCTGCGGGGGCGGAGCCGACCGAGGTCCTGGCCCAGCTCCCCGCCGGAGGCACGGACCATCCCGTGGGCGCGGGGCCGACGAGGGGTAGTCCATCCACAGGTGATCCAGCGACGGACCATCCCCGCGGACGCGGGGCCGACGCACTGCCGGGCGTTTCTAATGTCTAAGGCGACGGATCATCCCCGCGGGCGCGGGGCCGACCGACGGCAGTGGAGGCGGCAACGCTCAGACCCCGGCCGCAACTGGCTGGGCACCGTGCGTTGCACGGCATCGTTGAGCTTCTAGAGACGGGTGGTGATGATGTTCGCTGGGTGCGAGCTTTGGGCAGCTCGCAGGTCGAACGTTGTGAGATCAAAATTCAGAATGTCGTGACCGCGTCCGCCATGAAGTTCCCGCGTGGCTTCAGCGACCGCGATGCATGCGCTGATGACTCCTACGAAGGCAGCGCCTACCGCCTTGCCTGCGATTTCGATCATGCCGCAGTTGTCACCGCGGGTGCTCAGATCATTGAAGGCCGGGCTCTGAGGGATGGCGGTTTGAAGGGCGGTGGTAGTCCACGCTGCGACCTGTCCACTCTCTTCGCGTCCGGGAAAGCGGCGTAGGAGGATGGATGAGAAGTTCGCGGGTCCGGATCCGAGGCCGACGTCGATGGCGGTGAGCCAACCCACTTTGGAGATCAGTCTGCGGGTGTCGAGGTTGTCGACGCCTACGAGGGCGACGTGGTCGTCGCTCTCAGCCACTCGCTGATCCGAGCCGAGTCGGCGCTCGATGATGCGGGTAACGAAGCCGATTTCGTCGAAGATCTTTGCGACGAGCCGGGTCTTAAGGACGCCGCGGGACTCTCTGGGCGTTAGAACACCGGTGCTGAAGTTCGAACGTGTAGTGAGATCGGTGTCCTGCAGAACGATCTCGACAGCTGAGCGGTCTGTGTAAGGGATCCAAGAGATCGTCCATGCATAGGCTTGTCCCAGATGGCCGAGCCCGATCAGCCACCAGGACTTCGGCGCGAAGGCCAGACTCGGTCGAGCCTGGTCGTTGATCTCGGCAGGAGTCCAGAGGTCGAGGGAAACGTGCCGGAAACCCGCGTCGCACCCCGGGATGCTTCTGGCCGCAGCGAAGGCTTCGCTAATGCCCAAGCCGCCGGCTGCGATCGCAGCGAGGACGCAAGATGACTTGTCGGCGTTGTTCTGCGGGGCGTCGCTGGCATGCACCTTGGCGACCCAACCGTTCCAGGAAGCACGGAGAACGATCCGTTGCGAAGTGGCCCCGTTGTCGACCTTCGGAGGGACTGACCTGGGGCCGATGAGCACTGTGGGCCAGACAGGATTAGCGATCAGTGAACCTTGGTCGGTCGACATGCGGGCGCCTTGGGCATGCACGACGTCACAAAGTCTCTGACCGGTGAAGATGCCTGAGGTGACCTCTGCTTCGGGCGAGTCGAGGACCACGACGGTGTTCCCGAACGCGCGGACGGCGGTGACGAGTGCGGTCAATAGAGCCGCCTGCCCGAGAGCGTCGGTGCAAGTACTGGAGTCTGCGCAGATGGTGACGCCGGTCGTCTCGTGCGCACGGATCGCGGCCTCGAGGGTGGGTTGGGACCCGTCGTGGGCGCTCAACAGGGCGGTTCTGTCGATGTCGTCTGCGTGAGGAAGGGTCTTCATGAGTGTTTCCAGGACTTGAGGAGACGGCTGAGGAGGCGGAGCACTCGACCGGGCCAAGATCTATTAGTAGCTGGAACGACGTGAATGACTTTTCTAACCTCGTCGCCGAAGTAGGCGGTCCACCTTGATCGCCCTAGGTAGACATGAGCTCCAAGATCGGTAACGCCCAGAGGTCCAAGGGCGTAGCCGGGTGCGATGAGTGCGATGTGACCGGGTAGAGCGACCATGGGATGTGCTGCGTCTATAGAGCTCTGTCTGACCGATGCGCCGGGGTGGGTGTGGATGTCGGCGACCACCCGAACGGATCGGAGTCGACAGAGTTCGTTAAGTGATGCATATCCCTGAGAGCTAAAGCTGATCCCTCCCGTCAGGCAGGTCGGATCAAGATCGTCGTAGTAGGCGATCGCAGTGATCGGCTGCTCTACCGCATGCTGGTCGCCAGCGGCATCTGTGAGGAGAAAGGCCCCTGCCTCACATTCTCCTCGTCCTCTGGCAGCGAGCTGGTGCACGAGGGTGGCGAATAGGCGACTACTGATGGTGAGCCGCCGGAGATCGGGCTCCGTCATGCGGGTTCCTGCTGAGTGAGGTGGGCGGCGCGAAGCTCATGGTGGAGCTGTCTGAGATAGAAGACGATCGTCCGGCCGGAGTTCCATGCTCGGTTGGCATTGTCGTTGGCCCAGTTCGGGTGGGTGGCAAGCCCGATCCGGTCGCATGCGAGATACGGCGCGTTGCCGTTGCTCGGCGACCAATCCGGGCGGAAGATCTGGGCCGAGCTTCCCCCGGTTGGCCAGCGCGAGATCTGAAGGGGCTCTGCGTTCTCAAGATCCCAGGGTTGCCCGGCGGGCGCTGTCCCCGGGTAGTTCTCGACGTCGAAGCGCATACCGAGTTCTTGGCCGTCTCCGGCTGTGACGGCTGCGATGAGGTGAGGCCAGTCGAGCGATACCAGGCGCCAGAGCCCGGCTTCGACGCCACTTTCGAACTCCGCTGACGAGAGATCGTGTTCGAGCCGATGGCGGGCCGGATTGAAGACGGGCTCTGGCATTGCCATCACCCCTGGGAACGAACGAGGTGGGCGAGGTCGAGGGCGGCCGAACACGTGCCCCTGGGGATGTACATCCCGACAGGGTTGGTCACCGGAAGATCGTCGGTGGATCCGGGCAGGTGCAGGACCAGGTCGGTCGCCTCGGCATCGGTGATCTCGAAGGCATCGACAGCCTTCTTGAGCACCCGCCGGATCCTCGCCGACGGCTTGACCTCCACGACCTTCTGGACCCCGGCATAGGACACGGTGATCTTAACCTTCTTGCAGGAATGGACGATCACCTGTCCGGCGCCCTGCCCGAAGAGCTCCTCGACGGTCCGCTCGATATCGAGTTCGGCGTCCTCGTCCAGGCGGTAGACGACCTCGTCGGGCTCCAGGGTCAGGAGATCGCGGAGGCGCGTCCTGCCCGGGATGTCGGTGTGCGTGAGCATGCCCTGCGGGCCACGGGCGTAGGTGTGGATTCGAGTCACGGGAGACGCTCCCTTGGTAGAGATGGCGATTGTGGTGCAGGAGAGCACCCTTGAGACGGAACCATACACCATGAAGAAGTCGCGTTAACGGTTAATTTTTTGAGCGAGCCCGAGCCCTGGGTATGTTGGGGGCTCAACCGGAGGCAGTAATAATGAGGGGCATGCTCTTGAGCTTCCAGGACGCTGGCCTCGCACAGATCGTTAACGACCACCTGTCGATCATGAGGGTGTGGCCGCTCGCCGTGGTCGAGGTGATGATGATCATGAAGCTCTTGCAGTTGGCCGCGCCAACCCTCGTGAACGCACTGGGCCTCGGCATCAAGATCACTCCTCCGCGTGTCGAGGGCCCGGACGGTCTGATCTCTGTCGCGTATGGGAGCGTTGTGATCATGGCGCTGGCAAAGGGCGAGTTCGGGGAGGCTGTCTCGCGTCCCTATGACAAGCCTGCAGAGGTCTGGGCTCTCGAAGTCGCCGACATGATCGTGGACGGGCAGTCGGGGCTGGGGATGGCCGCGTGACGGGCGCGCCGGAGACGCACGAGTTCTCACCGAACTGGGCTCTACATCCAGGTGCCATTCTGCGTACGACCTTGGAGCGCCAGGGAATTCGCCAGAACGAGTTGGCGGAACGCACCGGTTTGAGCCCAAAGCATATTAATCAGATTGTGAAAGAAACCGTCGGAATTTCCGGGGATATCGCCGTCCTGCTCGGAAGGGTACTTGACGTCGACGCGTCCTTCTGGACAAGGGCTGAAGCCGACTATCAAGCCTATATCAGTGCAGAAAAGGCCAAGAGTCAGCTGCCTGAATATGTCTCCTGGCTCAAAGGATTTGACATTTCCGAGCTCCATAGGCGCGGGATAACTCGTCCTGATGATTCGGATGCGACTGCGGTCGAAAAGACCCTCAGGTTCTTTAGGGTTGCGAGCCCTGCGGCATTTGCGCAAACCTGGCAGCGTCCGCGAGTGTCTTTCCGGCGGAGTCAGGCCTTCGAAATTGTCGAGCAAAATACTGCACTGTGGCTGCGGCTAGTAGAGCGTAGCGCCGAAGATTTCGACGTCAAGCCGCTGAAGATCGGTGCACTTCGCGCTGTCGCTCGAACGATCCCTTCTCTCACCACGCTCAACGTCGTCGATGGGTTCACCGCGGCCCGGACTGCGCTTGCCGAGGTTGGGGTTGTCCTCACGTTCGTTCGTCAGGTGCCCGAAACCCGCCTCTGCGGGGCAACTTGGTGGCTCGGCGCCGATCGGCCAGTCATCGGGCTGACTGAGCGGCAGCGCAAACCCGATATCTTCTGGTTCAGCTTGATACACGAAGTCGCGCACATCATCCTGCACCCGAAACGAACTACCTTCCTAGAGCTTCGCGGAGAGACGGACGAGGCCGAGAAGGAAGCCGACGAATTCGCTGAATCAATTCTTTTTCCTGGAAACTGCCGAGAGCAAATACAGGCTGCGCGCACCCGGGCGCAGTTGCTTCTCCTTTCTGCGAAGTTGGGGCTGGGTCCTGCTATTGTTGCGGGCCAGCATGGACATCTGACGAACCGATGGAATATCGGTGGATCGCTTCGCGGTAGGATTACCGACCAGGATATTGATGCAATGGAGAAGATAGCTTGCGTTTCCGGCCGCTCTGGCTAGGGATGATATTTTTCTCTTATTTCCAGGTCGAATATGGTCATCTTGGAGTTCTTTGTCTGTTCGATAGCGGCCGGCCGCCTGGCATAGTGGCCGTTGCTCGGCTGCACTTTAGGGGCTCTTCGATCTTGAGGGGGAAGTTCGTGGGCGTGGCCTGATAGGCGAGAGCCCGCAGCCCCGTAACACTGGCTGTTGATCAAGGACAGTTAGT
>NZ_JBFAGG010000028.1:0-61843 GCF_040653595.1 Sphaerisporangium sp. NPDC051011
CTGCGCCCCGACGACCTGGCCGCCCTCATGACCGGCGCGCACCAGCCCGGCTGACGCCCGACCCCCGCGCGGGAGCGGCACCACCCTCCTGACCGCTTCGCCGGGTCCTCCTCGGCCAGCGCCGCGACGCTCTCGGCCTAGGTCACGTCGCACCGCCAGGCGGACGCCTGCCCACCGCGGGCCGTGATGGCCGAAGCGACCGAGGAGCCGTCCTCACGACGCGGGCGCCCTCGTCGGCCGGCCGTTTTCGCGAACGCCCGCCCGAGTCCCCGCGCGGGGGTCGGGCGTCAGCCGGGCTGGTGCGCGCCGGTCATGAGGGCGGCCAGGTCGTCGGGGCGCAGGAAGGACGGCGGCGGTGGCGGCCCCCAGTTGAAGAGGCCCTGGGCGCCTTCGAACGCCTCCGGCTTCCACAGCTGGTCCTCGAGGATGCAGTCCATGTCGGAGTAGTACTCGGAGAAGTTGCCCGCGGGGTCTTTGAGGTACCAGAAGAAGTTCGAGCCGGCGTGGTGGCGGCCGAGGCCCCACACATGGCGCTCGGGGTTGCCGTCGAGCATCGTGGTCGCGCCCCGGCCGACGTCGTCGATGTCGTCGACCTGCCACGAGGTGTGGTGGAGGAAGTTCACCGGGGCGCGCAGCACCAGCAGGTTGTGGTGGTCGGTCGAGCAGCGCAGGAAGGCTCCCTCGCCCTTGATCTCGTCGGAGAGCTTGAAGCCGAGGCCGTCGGTGAAGAAGGTCCGGGTGACGTTGAGGTCCGTCGATCCCACCACCGCGTGCCCGAGCTTGCGCGGCCGCACCGGGTCCGTCCGCAGCACGCCGGGGGCCCGGGTGCCGTGCCGCTCGATGCGGCCCGGCCCGTTGTACGGGGTGGGCGGCGTCTCGGGCTGGGCCAGCCGCCGTGCCACCCGCACGACCGCGCGGAACCCGGCGACCGGTTCGTAGGCGATGAGCGCGTCGGCGGTGCGGGTCGTCGGCAGGCCGAGCCCGTGCAGCCGGCTCGCCACGCGGTCCAGGTCGTCTGGGTCGTCCGCGCCGACGACGATCTCGATCAGACGCCGCGTGGGCGCGGCCACCACGCGCAGTTGGTCTCCGCCGTCGCGGGTGGCCAGCCAGCCGTCCTGCCCGGGGCTGAGGCCGAACTCGGTGTAGTAGGCGCTGGTCGCACGCGGGTCGGGGACCCCGATGGTGACCGAGGACAGCTGGTGGAGAGCCATGGCGGCTCCTTTCGCAGTAGATCGGGGTCCGCCGGTCGTCGGCCTGCCGCCCGAGGCGCACTCCCCGGCCGGGGCCCGCGCCACCGCACGCAGGGGCCGGGCGATCGCCCGGCCCAGCCGCCCCAATAAAACAGCATGGTGAATTTCGCCGAAGGGGGTGTCAAGCGCCGCGATCGTATTCATCATGGTGAATGACGAACCCGGATGATCTGTCGAGCCTCACTTGCTAGTGTATCCAACGATGATTAATATATCCAACCTCTGGCTGGGAACTAGCCCTGGAGGTCCGCAGATGTCCGACCAGATACCCGACCGGCTGCCCGAGGGCGGGACGGCAACGGTTCCGGACGAGCCGACCGCGGAGGCCGGCCCGCCGGTGGTGGGTGGTCGTCCCGCCGCCGAGGGCAAGGACGCGGTCGCCGGCGCCCTCATCCCTCAGGCCCTGAGCCGCCACCCGGACTGGGACCAGTGGGAGGAGCCGTGGTGGATCGCCACCGGCGTCAAGACCCTCCTCGCCGCCCGATGAACGCTCAGGAGACGCCCCAGCCGCCGGACGCGACCCGGTACGCGGCGCCCGTCGTGCAGGGCGACCCGGTGGAGGTGGCGGACCGGGTGTACGTCATACCCGACCGGCGCGTGCCGCTCGTCCCGAACATCGGGATCGTGGTCGGCGACCGCGCCGCGCTGGTGATCGACACCGGCGTGGGGCCGGGCAACGGCGCCCATGTGCGGGACACGGCCCGGCGGCTGACCGGCGGCCTGCCGCTGTACCTCGCCATCACCCAGCTCGACCCCGGGCACGGCTTCGGCGCGCAGGCGTTCAAGGGCCACGCCACGATCGTCTACAGCGCGGCACAGCGCGACCGCTCGCGCCACCACGCGACCGCCTACCTCGCGACCTTCCGCGGCATGGGCGGTGCGGTGGCCGGCCGACTCGACGGCATGGAACTGGTCGAGCCCGACCTGACGTACCAGGACCGGTGCGAGATCGACCTCGGCGGGGTGCGGGCCGTCCTGCGCGACTGGGGCCCGGCGCACACCGCGGACGACCAGACCGTCCTCGTCGACGGGCGGGTGCTGTTCGCCGGCGACCTGCTCCAGTCCCGGATGTTCCCGATCCTGCCGTACTTCCCGCCGTTCGACACGCACTTCGACGGCGACCGCTGGATCGAGGCGCTGGACGAGCTGATCGCGCTCGACGCCGACGTGGTGGTGCCCGGCCACGGCGAGGTCACCGACACCCGGCAGATCCGCGAGGTGCGCGCGTACCTCGCCCATGTGCGCGAGCAGACCGCGGACTCCCGCGCCCGCGGGGTGCCGTTCGACGACGCCGCCGCCGTGATCGAGCGGAACGCCCTTGCCCGCTGGCCCGGTTGGGAGGTGCCGCGCTGGATCCGCTACGCGGCCTTCGCCTACTACCACCAGGACAGGAACGAGGCGGTGCGGCAGTGAAGATCATCGGCCTGGAAGAGCACTTCGTGACCGGCGAGGTGATCGACGCCTGGCTCCGGCTCGATCCGCACTGGAGGGATCTGGCGCTGCGGCCGGCCACCCAGGGCGAGCCAGCCCGGCTGCTGGCGGACCTGGGCGCGTCGCGGTTCGAAGCGATGGACGAGACCGGCATCGACACCCAGGTCCTGTCGCTGACCACGCCCGGTCTGCAGAACCTGGCGCCTGCCGACGCCGTCGCGCTGCAGAGCGCGGTCAACGACGAACTGGCGGAGGCGGTGCGGGCCCATCCCGACCGCTACCAGGGATTCGCCGCACTGGCCACGCCGCAACCGGACGCCGCCGCCGAGGAGTTGGTGCGTGCGGTGACCCGGCTCGGGCTCAACGGCGCGATGGTGTTCGGCCGTACCCGGGAGCGCCACCTCGACGACCCGGTCTTCTCGCCGATCCTCGAAGCCGCGCAGGAACTGCGTGCCCCGCTCTACCTGCACCCGCAGTCGCCCCCGCCCGAGGTCCGCGCCGCGTACTACCGCACGGCGGACGAGCTGACGACGGCGGCGCTGTCCACCTTCGGCATCGGCTGGCACTACGACACCGGCGTGCAGTTGCTGCGGCTGATCATCGGCGGCGTCTTCGACCGCTACCCGGAGCTCCAGGTGGTCGTCGGACACTGGGGCGAAGTGGTGCTCTTCTATCTGGAGCGGATCGCGAAGATCCCTGGCCTCGCGCGCCTGGACCGCCCGCTGCTCGACTACTTCCGCACCAACCTCTACCTCACCCCCAGCGGCATGTTCAGCCGCCGGTACCTGGGCTGGGCCGCCGACATCGTCGGCACCGACCGGCTGCTGTTCGCCACCGACTACCCCTTCGAGTTCGCGCCGGCCGGCGGCGCCCGCGCCTTCCTGGAGCAGGCGGACCTGACCGCGACCGACCGCGAACAGTTCGCGTCGGGCACCTGGGAGCGGCTGTGCGCGGGCATCCGCCGCGCACCACTCGCCGACCGAACCGGCTGAACCAGATCAACCGGACTAACCGGACTAAGGACCACAAGGAGCTACAGCCATGCCCCAGCAACCCGCACGCACGACCCCGCCGGTGGTCAACGTGTCGAAGGTCGGCTACGTCGGCTTCCGGACGCCGGATCTGGACCGGCTGGTGGAGCACTACACCAAGACCCTGGACTTCGTGCTCGTGGAGCGCGACACCCGGCGGGCGTTCCTCACCACGTCCTTCGACCACCACTGCGTGGTCCTGGAGCAGGCGCCGGAGAAGCAGTCCCGCAGCTTCGTCGGCTTCCAGGTCGCCGAGGACCTCGACGCGGCGGCCCGTCGGCTGCGCGAGGCCGGCTACCCGGTGGAGCGGCGCACCGACATCGCGCCGGCCACGCCGACGGTGCTCGTCGTGGAGGAGCCGCTGACCGGCACCCCGATCCACCTCTACGACGCCCAGTCCGGCAGCGGCGTGGACGGCCAGGAGACGCTGCGGCCGACCAAGCTCGGCCACGTCGCCGCCTTCACCCCCGAACTCGGCCCGCTCCAGGACTTCTACCAGGACCTGCTGGGCTTCCGCTGGTCGGACACCGTCGGCGACTTCTTCGTGTTCCTGCGGTGCAACTCCGACCACCACGCCGCGAACTTCATGGCGTCGAAGAAGTTCACCGGCATGCACCACGTCGCGTTCGAGACCCGCGACCTCAACCATCTCCAGACCCTGCTGGACCACCTGGCCACCCGCAGCACCCGGCTGGAGTGGGGGCCGGGCCGGCACGGACCCGGCCACAACATCTTCACCTACCACCGGGACCCCGACGGCAACAACATCGAGCTGTTCACTCAGCTCGACACCATCAGCAACGAGGCCAACGGCTACTTCGAGCCGCGCCCCTGGCACGAGGACCACCCGCAGTACCCCAAGACGTGGGAGGTGGACCTCGCCACCATCAACAGCTGGGGCCCGATCCATGACGGCCAGATCGACCACTGAGCCCACTAAGACCACTGAAACCACTGAAGGCCCGCGGCAAGGGAGCGTCATGCAGGACGACTACGACGAGTACGGCGGGAACGAGACGGTCGACGTGGTCGTCATCGGCTACGGCCCCGTCGGGCAGGCGACGGCCGCCCTACTCGGCGGCAGGGGCCACCGCGTGGCGGTCTTCGAACGATGGCCGAGCCTGTACGGGCTGGCCAGGGCCGGACACGTCGACCACGAGATCATGCGGATCTTCCAGTCGATCGGCGCGGCCGAGGCGGTCGAGCGCGACGCCCACCTCGCCGACCGGTACGTGTTCCGCAACGCCGAAGGCGAGACCCTGATGGCGTTCGACTACAGCGCGCAGGGCATCTCCGGCTGGCGCAGCGACTACATCGTCTACCAGCCCCGCGTGGAGGACGCCCTCGACGCGGCGGTGCGGGCGTGCCCATCGGTGACGGTGCACCAGGGCTGGGAGGCGTCCGACGTCCGGCAGGACGCCGAAGGCGTCGAGGTCACCGTCCGCAGGGTCGAGTACGACGCGGCCGGCACACGCGTCCACGCCGGTCGGCCGCACACGGTCAGGGCCCGCTACCTGGTCGCGGCAGACGGCGCGAACAGCTCGGTGCGCACGCGGCTGGGCATCGCCTGGCACGACCTCGGGTTCCGCTCGACGTGGCTGGTGGTGGACCTGGTGCCGACCGGCCCGATGTCGTTCGACTTCGACAACGGCCAGGTCTGCGACCCGGCGCGCCCGCACTGCCTGTTCCAACTCGGCAAGGAGCACCGGCGGTTCGAGTTCGCGGCCATCCCCGGCGAGGACCCCGCGCGGCTGGCGGAGGAGAAGACCGCCTGGGAGCTGATGGCCCGCTACGAGGTGACGCCGGCGAACGCGCGGATCGAGCGGCGGGCCGTCTACACCTTCGGCTCGTCCATCGCGCAGCGCTGGCGCTCCGGCCGCGCCTTCCTGGTCGGTGACGCCGCCCACCTCATGCCGCCGTTCATGGGGCAGGGCATGTGCACCGGCATCCGCGACGCGATGAACCTCGCCTGGCGGCTGGACCTGGTGCTGACCGGCCGCATGGAGGACGAGCTGCTGGACGGCTACGAGACCGAACGCGCCCCGCACGCCGAGACGCTGGTCCGCATGTCCATCGCGGCCGGGCAGGTCTCCTGCACCTTCGACCCCGAGGTCGCCGCCGCCCGCGACGAGGCGTTCCGCACCGGCACCGTCCCGCCGCTGGACCCGTTCCCCGCGCTCACCGCCGGGCTGCTCACGGGCGGGGACGACCCGGTGTCGGGACGGCTGGCGCCGCAGGGCCGTATCCGCCAGGGCGGACGCACCGGGCTCTTCGACGACCTCACGGGCCGCGGCTGGATCCTGCTCAGCACCCGCCCGGTCCCCGGCCCCGCCGACGACCGCGTGCGGGACCGGCTCGACCGGCTCGGCCTGCGCACCATCGTCGTCGACGAGGCGGCGGACGTCGACGGCGGCTACGCCTCGTACTTCGAGGCCGAGGACGTCGCGGCGATCGTCTACCGGCCGGACTTCTACGTCTTCGGCAGCGCCCGCCGCGCCGAGGACGTACCGGCCCTGCTCGAACGCCTCGCGGCGATGCTGCCGCCGCGACCGGCGGACGCCGCCGGTCCGGACTCACCCGCGCCCGCGCAGAGGCAGGCGTACTCGACGCAGGGAAGAAAGTGATGGACAGGAATTCGCAGGGCGCCACGGAACACGGCGTCATCGTCGTCGGCGGCGGCCCGTCGGGACTGGTCGTCGCGGCCGAACTCGCCCAGGCCGGCGTGGACGTCGTGGTCTTCGAGCGCCGCACCGGCGTCGTGCAGTCCAGGGCGGGCACGATTCTGCCGCGCGTGCTGGAACTGCTGGACGCGCGCGGCTGGGCCGACGAGATCATCGCGCGGGCCCACGAGATCCTGCCCAACCCGCTGTTCCGCACCCACATGTGGGCCGGCATGAAGCCGGTCGAGTGGCACCACCTGGACTCCCGCTTCGGCTACCGGCTCGTCCTGCCGCAGAACATCACCGAAGAGGTGCTGATCAAGCGGGCCTTGGAGTGCGGCGTCACCATCCGCCGCGGCATGACCGTCGAGACCGTCCGGCAGGACGACACCGGCGTGGAGGTCACCGCGGTCGACGCCGAGGGTGTGCGCCGCAGCGTACGGGCCGCCTACGCGGTGGGGTGCGACGGCGGCCGCAGCGTCGTGCGCGAGCAGGCGGGCATCGCGAGCACCGGCCACCCGGCGACCTTCACCGGCATCGTCGCGGACGTCCGTATCGACAACCCGTGGGCCGAGGGCCGCCGGATCGTCGACAACGACCGCGGCTGGCTGGCGTCCTTCCCGTTCGGAGAAGGCGTCACCCGCTTCAACCTGGTGCACGCCGACCGCATGCACGCCGACCCCGCCGAGCCGGTCACGGTGGAGGAGGTCCGCACCTGTCTGCGGGAGATCCTGGAGACCGACCTCGACTTCGCGTCGCTGCACTGGGCCTCGCGGTTCAGCGACGCCACGCGCATCGCCGAACGCTTCGCGCAGGGCCGCGTCCTGCTGGTCGGCGAGAGCAGCCGCATCCACTACCCGGCCAGCGGCGTCGGCATGAACTTCTGCATCCAGGACGGATTCAACCTGGGCTGGAAGCTCGCCGCCGTCGTCAACGGCCACGCCGACCCCTCCCTGCTGGACAGCTACGACGCCGAACGGCGGCCGGTGGCCGAGGAGTTGCTGCGCAGCGTGGCCGCGCAGTGCGCTGTGCAGTTCGCGTTCTCGCCGCAGGCGGTGGTGTTCAAGCGCTGGTTCGAGTCGGTCGTCATGCCCGTCCCCGAGGTCAACCGGCGGCTGGCGCTGGAGCTGAACGGCCTGGCCCTGGCCTACCCGACCGCGCCCGACGCCGGGCCCCTGGCGGGCCGGCGGATGCCCGACCTGGAGCTGCGGCTGCCCAGCGGCACCACCACCGTCGGGGCCCTGTTGCGCGGCCAGCACATGCTGGTGCTCGACCTCACCGGGGACGAGCTGCTGCGCGGCCTAGCGTACGCCGCCGCACCGGTCGACGTGGTCAGCGGTGTGCCGGTGCGGCTGCCGGAGGACCTGCGTACGGCGACCACCGTCCTGGTGCGTCCCGACGCGTACGTCGCCCGGGCCTGGACGGGCGGCGAGCAGGAGGCCGACGTCAAGGCGGAGATCCAGCGGTGGCTGGCGCACGCCCGGTGAACGGCCGTGGGCGTACCGCCCGGCCGAGCGGACTCGGCGCCGACCGGCCCGGACGGCCGGCGCCATGACCACCGGCACCGAACAGCGCCCGGCCCCGCAGGCGGTCGCGCTCCCCGCTCTGCTCGGGCGCGGCCGGGTGCGCGGCGCCGTCGCGATGCTCGGCCCGGCCTTCGTCGCGGCCGTCGCCTACGTGGATCCGGGGAACTTCTCGACCAACATCACCGCCGGCGCGGAGTTCGGCTACCAGTTGGTGTGGGTGGTGGTGCTCGCCAACCTCATGGCGATGCCGGTGCAGTTCCTGTCGGCGAAGGTCGGCGTCGTCACCGGGAGGTCGCTGCCCGAACTGTGCCGCGACCGCTACCGCGCGCCGGTGCGCTGGGCGCTGTGGGCGCAGGCGGAAGCGGTTGCGATGGCCACGGACCTGGCCGAGTTCATCGGCGCCGCGGTCGGCCTGAACCTGCTCTTCGGGGTGCCGATGGTGGTGGCCGGGCTGATCACCGCGGTCACCGCGTTCGCGGTGCTGGCCCTCCAGGTGCGGGGCTACCGGCCCTTCGAGCGGGCGATCGCCGCGCTGCTGCTCGTGGTGACCAGCGGATTCGTCTACGAGGTGGTGGGCGCCGCGCCGAGCCCGGCCGCAGCGGCCCACGGCCTGTGGCCGTCCATACCCGGGGGAGACGGACTGTTCCTCGTGGTCGGCATCGTCGGGGCCACGGTCATGCCCCATGTCGTCTACCTGCACTCCGCCATGACGGCCCGGCGGGTGCACGCCCGCGACGACGCCGACCGGCGCAGGGTGCTGCGCTTCGAACGCTGGGACGTGATCATCGCCCTCGGCCTGGCGGGCGCCGTCAACCTGGCGATGCTGGTGACCGCGGCAGGGCTCTTCCACGGCTCCGGGGCCGCGGCGGTCGCCACCCTCGAGGAGGCGCACGCCGGATTCGCCCGGTCGATCGGCGGCGCCGCGGCGACGGTCTTCGCCGTCACGCTGCTCGCCTCGGGCATCTCCTCCTCGTCGGTCGGCACCTTCTCCGGCCAAGCGGTGATGGCCGGCTTCGTCGACCGCACGGTCCCGCTGGCGCTGCGGCGTCTGGTCACGATGCTGCCGTCGCTGGCCGTCCTCGCCGCGGGCCTCGACAGCACCTCGGTGCTCAACGCCAGCCAGGTCCTCCTGAGCTTCGGCATCCCCTTCGCGCTGGTCCCGCTCATCGCGGTCGCCCGCGACCGGCGCGTCATGGGCGCCTTCGCCTGCCGTGGCCCCGCCGTCGTCGGCGTCGGCGCGATCGCCGCGGTGATCACCGCCATGAACGCGTTCCTGATCGTGCACACCGTCACGGGCTGACCGTGCACACTGTCACCGGCACACCGTCACCGGCCGACCGGGCGGCGTCACGCGCCGGCGCGCAGTACCTGCTCGGCCTCCGGGGCGAGGGCGCGGACGCAGGTGCGCAGCCGCTCCAGGTCGCGGTGCGGGTCCAGCGCGTCGAAGACCAGGGAAGCGGAACGCGCGTAGTGCAGGACGAGCTCACGTACCGCCAGATCCGGGTCGCCGCTGCGGGCCGCGTCCAGGATCGCCCGGTGCTCCACCCGGCGCTCGTCGCTGTGCTCGGTCACGGCGAACCGCAGCCGGTAGCGCTCGCAGTGTTCAGCGAGCCGATCTATCTCGGCGCACACCCGCGGTCCGGCGCCGGCCACCAGGACGTGGTGCATCGCGTGGTGCGGCGCGCGGACCCCCAGCGCGTCGCCGGCCCGCTCGTAGTGGTCCATCTTCGCCATGCTCGCCTCGAGTTCGGCGAAGTCGTCCGAGGTCAGCCGCGGCACCGTGACACGGATCGCGGTGGCCTCCAGGGAGATGCGCATGAGGTACAACTGCTCGAAGTCCGCGGCCGACAGCGCCGCCACCTGGACCGGATGGTTCGGCTTCGCCACCACGAGACCTTCGCGCTGCAGCAGGCGCAGCGCTTCACGCAGCGGCGTGCGCCCGACGTCGAAGCGATCGGCGAGGGCCCCCTGCGAGATGCTCAGCCCGGCTTCCAACTCGCCGTGCAGGATGGCGGTCCGCAGCCGGTCGTGGGCTGCCGCGACGTTCTGGCCGTCGCGCTTGCGCCCCGCTTCCTGCGTCTGTTCGGGGTCGGTCGGACCGGGACGTGAGTGGCTCATCCGCTCTTTCTCATCACTGGATACTTCGCGCACCACGGTATATCACCGGGCGCGCACGGTCGTGTGTGTCCGGCGCACGGGGCCGACGCCCCCGCCCCGCTGTTTTCCATGCCGTCACACCCATGGGACATACATCCAATAGTTCCTATTATATCCAATTAACATCATTGGACACTATCCAACCCGGGAGGCGGCCCTTCGCCGCCTACGACCCGGGCAAGGACATGCTGTACGGCCACGCCAAGCCGAGGAAGGGCCGGACGAGGTTCACGGAACCAGCACGCCACCAACGAACGGCTACGCGACCTGGTCGACAGGGCAGACGTCGCCTGATGCCGTACTGGCGGAAATCACCATGCTGATCTATCGTGAGGCACCGTGGGAGCAGAGACCTGGAAGTCCGCGGGTACGGACAACGAACGGCACGTCGAGCTCCCCGGATTCCGGCGCGCGGACTGGACGCCGGCCCCTGCCGGCGCGCAACCCACCCGCCCGGCCGCCGTCGCCAACGCGCTCGAAGTCATGGCCCAGGCCGAACCCGGACTCCGCCTGGGAACCAAGGACGAGTTGCGCGCCCACTTCGGTGTCTCAGTCGGGACCTTCAACGAAGCGCTGCGCATCGCCCAGGGCCGCGGCGTGGTCACGGTCCGGCGCGGTCCCGGGGGCGGTCTTTTCGCCCGCCGGCAGTCGCCCCTCATGCGCCTGGGCAGTACCCTGCTGACCTTGGACGAGGGCGCGGCGGAGTTCGTCGCCGACGCCTTGCGCCTGCGCAAGGCCCTCGACCCCCTTGTCATGGAGGACGCGGTCGCGCATGCGACCGCGTCCGACGTCGAGGAGCTGCGCGCGGTCGTACGGCGGATGGAAGCCGCCGTCCGGGACGCGGACATCGAGACGTTCGCGCGCGTCAACTGGTCGCTGCACGCGCGCATCGCCGAGATCAGCCGCAGCCCGCTGCTACGCACGTTCTACCTGAGCCTCATCAAGGTCCTGGAGTCCCAGACGCTGGAGGCGGCGCCCGCGGACGCGGCCCCGGAGACCGCTCCCGAGGATTCCGAAGCCCGGGGGGACATGGCAGCCCGCTGCGAGTTGCACGCGCGGCTCGTCGAAACGGTCGCTCGGCACGACAGGGACGAGGCGCTCGCCGTCATCAAAGAGCACAACGACACCGACAACGCCGTGGTCGGCGCCGGACGCGCATCCTGACCGCCCCGGCCACCGGCATGCCGGGTACGAACTTCATCAGCAGGACGAAGAACCGGGTGAATACCCGAGGCGGCGGAGGCTTCTTTCCGTTTCGGTGGGCCCACCTTTGCCGGCCGGCTCCCGTTCAACGATGCCTAGCCTGACTAGAAGGCGCCATACGTCAGTGGAGGGATCACGCTGGAGAACTGGGCAGTCCGGCGCGTGCCCGGAGCGAGCCGCCCATTCTTGGGGGGACTGAGTGGCAATACTCTCACCGACTGGTCCTGTCATCGCCTGGCCGGGCTTGCAGAGCCCGTGAGTGCAGGAGGCGATCAGGCTCCGGGCGTGCGCCACCGCCTTGTCCTCCCGTCCCTTCAAGGCGTCACGCCGGGCCCCCTTGACGCTCTTGTCACCTCTCTTGTCGTAGTCCTTGAAGGCGTCTGCCCCCTTGGCCTGTCGCAGCTTCTCGACCACGAGCTTGTTGCTGCCGCCCTGTGCCCCTCCAAACGCTTGGAAATGCAGCAGCAGCCAAAGGTCAAATGACGGATGCGAGAGGGCGAGCTCGACTTTGGACTCGGCTGCGTTCTTGACCGCCTGAGGGATGTCATCCCACTGGTCGCGATCGAACAGCGCCCACGCCTCATCCTCACCGGCGGCATCCCGTGCGGCTTCGACGACCCTGGAAGGCGTCTGCCCGTTCCTGCGACACACCGGCTGGATCCGGAAAGGCCGCCTCCCCTGGCCATCGCCATCCCCGAACTGCTCGTTTAGATACTGCAAATAGTCGGGTTCTGTGGACTCACCCTCGCAGGCCACATACAACACCTGTACTTCACGAGAGCGCGGACTGGATCTTGGTACCAGCGGACGTTCGTCTTCCAGACGCCCGCGTCTTCTCCGCCTTCCCTGTTCCCGCTCTTTCCCCATCCGCCCGGTCACGCCGTAGCCTTCGCCTTATTCCCGGACAGTTCACGAACGATCTCCCCTGCGGTCACCCGTGGCACCCCACCGTAACGACCACGTAGATAACCACGTTCCAGGTTCTCCTCCTTGCGCGGCTTAGCCTCCGTAAGCGGATACAGTTCGGTCTCTCCTGAGCGTTGCTTCGCTGTGATCCACACCTGATCACGGTCGAGCGGACGGTCAAGCACCTCACTGCCCAGCAAGGTCGCGTCATGCGTAGTGAAGATCAACTGCGCATCGCGCGGATTGGATGTGGGATCTTGGAAAACGCGTACGACCTCGGCCGCGAGTGCAGGGTGCAGACTCGAATCCAGTTCGTCCACCAGCAGGACCGATCCCTGGTCCAGGACAGTGAGCATGGGTCCCAAGAAGGCAAACCAAGCATGAGTTCCTAGAGATTCTTCTGTACGGAAATCCAAGGGAATCTCTCCGCCGTCCGGTGTACGGTGCCACAGCCTGAACTCGCCACTCTCAGGGTCTGTGTCAAGGCGAGTGACTCCCAAGTCAGCCGATTGCAGCAACTGCACGATCCGCTGGTGGTAAGACCCTGCATGCTCTGAGCGTGTCAGCAACCGCTTGGTCCAGTTCATTCGGGCAATGAGATCTCGTCCCGGTGTCTCCAACCACAGGTTGCTGAGGAACCATCTGTGTATCGATGACAGCTGAGGGTCGTTGAGAGTCGCAGCGACAGACAAGAACAGAGCGTTCGGGCGGGTCAGCTTTACCAGGGGTTCTCGTTCTCCTTTGAATCCCTCTCCCCTGAAGATGAATTCTCCACCTTCCGAGTCCGGGCGGTTCACCTCTCGGTCGAACCAGACGTTCCGGCGGCCGTGCGGATACGCGTGCAGCCACTCCGCCTCCACCCGCTCGTCCGACAGCTCAAAACCATAGGTGTAGCGGACGGGATCCCGGCCCAGTACAAGGTCCACTTCGAACAGGCTTGTCTCCTCACACGACGTGGAATCAAGCTTGAAGGGCTGCCGGGGAACCACCCCTGGCGCCTTGGCCCAGTCCGCGAAAGAATCACGCACCGCGTCACGCATCAGCCGGAACCCGCTGAGCAGGTTGGACTTCCCCGACGCGTTGGCTCCGAATACGCCTAGTGCGGGTTGCACCGAAACATCCCGTCCCCGGTACTTGAGACCCGTCCTACGCCCCGAACCCTCATCGAATTCAGTTGCGATCAGCGACAGCTCATGCTCGTTACGGAAGGAACGATGGTTTGCCAGCCGGAAACGGATCAGCACCGTAGACCTCCTATCGAGACACGGCTCTCCGCCCTGCCATCCACGGCTTGGTACACAGAACCTGCATGAAATAGCCTATGACGCCCCTCTAGCGGATGCCAGCATAGGACTCCCTGTTCATGCCGGTGCGTGATCTACGCCAGTGAAGTGCAGCGCTCCTCAGGGTTCCTGGGAGCCTCGGCCCCGGGACGACCCTGATCTCCGCCCCCTTGTCCGCCCACGCCCTGCGCTCACCTATCCGGCTCATCCCATGAACGTTATAGGCGAGGCAAGCGCCGGATCGTTGGATCGGGAGGCTGGGGCTCCTGGATCGTCGCCGGGCCGGATTTCACCGTCCACCTGGCCCACACGACCTTCCCGGGGCGGTTGGGCAGAGGAAAGACCTCGAACTCCCCGGCCAAGGCCGCCACGATCGCGAGTCCGCGCCCATGGACGGATTCCGGCTCCGGGTCGAGCTCGTGGGGATGTCCCAGGCCGTGGTCGGTGACTCGCACGCATAGAACACCGCGTGTCCGCCACAGGGAGAGCCGGATCGGTGGCGCGCCGTGGCAGATGGCGTTCGCGAGAAGTTCATCCACCACCAGGGCGACATCATCGGCCAACTCTTCAAGAGTCCAGCGGCTCAGCGTCCTTCGGACCTGCCGGCGGACGCCGGGCACCGCCGCGAGGTCATGCGGAATGTCCCAACTGGCCGCGTGCAGCTTGCCAGGAATCGTGATCATGGGGGGTTCTCCGAAGTGGGGTGGGCCACTGAGGCGGTTGCCGGTCGTGGCGAACGTCCGCTGTGTGGGGTGATGTTGTCGCCTCGGCTTCGCTCATCTGCCGGCGCAGTTCTCCGACGCTGCGGGCGATGACGATGAGCGCGACAGGTGTCGACCATGTGGCGACGGCGTAGAAGCGACGGGTCCCGACGCCGTACCAGATGACCCAGGCGGGGGTCACCTGATCGAGTTGCTCCGCGGCCGCGCGCTGAACGACGTCCCACTTCCGTTGGCGCACGGGCACGGGCGCCGTACCGTGCCGATGCCGCCCTGGTGAGTCAGTCCTGCCCACGCCGACCGGACCGTGCCGCCGTCGTGAAGACCGCCCATGCCCCGAAGGGCGATCCTCTACCCGTGGCGGCCGTCGTGAGCCCGTCCAGGCATGACATGGGGATGATTTCGCTGAGTCGATGAGCCATGCACGGAAAGTAGCCATGCGCGAGGGCGTCGATGGGGACAACCTGTCCCCGTGCTCATGCGGCCGGAAAGACTCCCATGTCCTCGGCCAGCTTGACGGCCTTGGCCTTGAGGGTGCCGGTCGATCGGCGGACGAGTTCCACGGTGACGCCGCGCGTCAGCGGGGAGAAAGGGGTGGCTTCAGGAGAGGTGGTCCAGGCGCGGACGAGGAAATGGTGCGCCTGTCCGAGGTCGCGGCGCTGGAGGTGGCCTGCCGCGATCTCCCCGAACAGCCGCCCCTGGCGCTCACGGGAGGGGATGTCCTCAGGCTTGATCGGCTCGGCCCTTCTGACCGCTTCGCCGTAACGGCGCAGTTCGGCGGCCACGCTGACTCCGTGGAGGGCGACGTTGGCCTGTCCGAAGACGGTCTGAGGATGGGCATATCCCCCGGGCAGAGCGTGCGCCACCGATTCGGCGGTGTCCCAGTATCGCCAGGCCGTGCCGTCCTGCCCCTGGTACGCGGCGCTGATGGCCATGTGCAGACACAGGCTTCCATACAGGCCCGCCACGTCGTCGTGGCCTTCCACGCGCGCACGCAGGTCGTTCGCCGCGCCATCGACGATCCGGAAGGCGGCATCGGCGTCCGTACCACGCAGAACGTGGCCGTACGTCCAGGCCGCGAACGCCAGGCTCACCGGCTCGTCGGCCGCCTGTGCGGCGCGCACGGCTCGGTCGGCGATGACCCGGGAGACCTCCGGCTCCACCAGGTCCACCGCGAGATGCTGCGCCAGCCCGTAGGCGCTCGCCAGCCCGGCCTGAGCGGTACGCCGCTCGACGCCGTCCAGGACAATGGCCGCGTCCTCGATCTCCGAGATGAGCCCGGGGAGGACACCGGCGACCGCCGTACGGTTGCCCGGGAGCGTGTGCCAGGCGATCCACGCCTGTCTTACTCGCGCGACCAGCGCGGGCACGTCGAAGTCGGCCGCGTCGCGGGACACCGGGCGGAGCGACGTCACCTCCACGATCTCCCGTACCGCGGCGACGCTCGGGTGGTGCGGGGCATCCCAGGCACTGACCGGAATCGGCGTATCACCGTCGATGAGAAGCGAGAGGTCATCCACACGAAGAACATGCGCCAGGCGGATCAGCGCGGGAACGGACACCCCTCGCTGCCCGGCCTCGATCTTCTTCAACCAGTCCGCCGAGTACCCGACCAGCCCGGCGAGCACCGTGCGACTCATTCCCCGCTTTTCACGCATATGCCGAATACGCTCACCCGTACTCAAACTCGGCGGAACATCCATGACGTCCTCCACCACATGGCGGGGCGGATCCACAGCCAGCCTACGGCTCACCACCCAAGCTGGGGACGTAACAAAGCACGTGGCGACGTCCCAAGTACCCGAACACTCGATCAATCGAACCGGACGATTCACGCTCGCGCGGAATGGTGATCTCGCCGTATATGAGAAGCTGGCACCCATTCGTGGCCAGCGGTTTCAGGGCCGGGACTCAAGGGTCAGGTGGGGCGGCGTAGGGGCGGGCGGTGGGTCCAGGTGGCCCAGCGCCACAGCCATTCCAGGGGGCCCTGGCTGTAACGGCGCAGCCACAGGGTGGAGACCAGCCATTGGGGGACGAGGATGGCTGCCGCGATCAGAAGCACCATCGCGTCGGACCAGCCGTCCGGTGAGCCGCCGATGAGGCGGGCGGTCACCAGGACGAGGACTGTGGCCGACAGGTAGTTGGTCAGCGCCATCCGGCCGAGCGGCGCGAAGACCCCCTGGAGCACGGGCCGGAGTGGCGTTCTGAGCAGGAGCAGCAGGGCGCACACGTACGCACCCGCGATCAGCAACCCGGCGATGGCGAACCAGGAGGTGAAATCGTCCGTGCCGGCGGCCCCGGAATCGATCTGCATCCAGGCGGCGGGCACCGCCCCCGCCGCGAAAACCAGGCCCAGCGTGGCTGGAACACGGACGGAACGGTCGATCCGATCGATCACGCCGTACCGGGTCAGCGCCGAGCCCAGCAGGAACAGCCCGGGTACCAGTGCCACGTGGTTGCTGCCGAAGATCGGCGGTAACGCGATAAGGACCCCGGCGAGGCCCGCGACGGCCCAGCGCGGCAGCCAGGTGGAGGGCAGCAGCACCACTAGGCCGACGACGGCGTAGATGGTCAGGATATCGCCCCGCCACAGCAGGAACATGTGCGCCAGGCCCATGGCGAGCAGCACCAAGAGCCGGCGCAGCAGGAGCACGCGCGGGCGGGAGACGCGGCCTTCCACGGAGTTCAGCAGCAGCGAGAACCCTATGCCGAACAGCAGCGAGAAGATCGGGAAGATGCGCTGGTCGACGAACAGGCCCAGCCCCAGCCCGGCGCCATCCTCACTCGCCGCCGTGACCACCGGCCGGGTGACCGATCCGGTGTCGAGCATGTGGGCGATCGGCTTGACGTTGGCCAGCAGGATCCCGCACAGGGCGAACCCGCGCAGCACGTCGAGCGCGACGATACGCGGCCTGCCAGAGGAGGCGGTCGTGAGTGGCTGTTCCGGTCTCGTGGCTTCCGGCGCCGGGGGGTGCGTTGCAGAAGGCATGAGGCCTCATCCTGCGGTCCCCCCTCCGAGACCGGATCGGTCGAACGTAGGGTTCGCGGCGACCCGAACCGTACTTCCGGCCGGTTCAGCCGCGAGTAGCCGATCTTGGTGAACACAGCCGGGGTGATCAGGGAGTGGGGAGGACCTCAGGGGACAGGGGGAGGATAACTCTGAATGTGGAGCCGGCTCCTATGGCTGTTTCTACGGTTACGGTGCCGCCGTGGGCGGTTACGAGGCCGGCGACGATGGCGAGGCCCAGGCCGGTTCCTCTCGTCGCCGACTCGGCGTTGGCGTCGCCTGCGGTACGGGTCCGGGATGGATCGGCCGCGGCGGAACTCAGGGACGGGTCGTGCGCGGCGCCGTTGCGCGACGGGTCGGAAGGGTCGGGGATCGCGCGGGAGGACTCGGTGCGGGTGCGGGAGGGGTCGGCGCGGTAGAAGCGTTCGAAGACGCGTTCGGCCTGGTCGCGGGTGAGGCCGGGGCCCTTGTCGATCACTTCGACGAAGGCGGTCACCCCGTCGACGCCCGCCCGTACGCGGATAGGTGTACCCGGCGGCGTGTGGGTGAGCGCGTTGGTCATCAGGTTGCCGAGGACCTGCCGTAGCCGTACCTCGTCGCCGGAGACGATGGGGGCGACCTCGCCCGCGACCTCCAGCGCGATCTCCCGGTCGGCGGCGAGGATGCGCGCGTCCTGGACGGCTTCGGCGGCGAGGGCGAGCAGGTCGACCGGGCTCATGGTGAGCGGCCGCTGCTGGTCGAGGCGGGCCAGGAGCAGCAGGTCCTCGACCAGGACGCCCATGCGGGCGGCGGCGTCCTCCACGCGGCGCATGAGCCGGGCCGGGTCCCCGGCGGGGTTCTGCCGGTAGAACTCGGCGTAGCCGCGGATCGAGGTCAACGGGGTGCGCAGTTCGTGGGAGGCGTCGGCGACGAAGCGGCGCATGCGTTCCTCGGACGACCGGGCCGCCGCCTCAGAGATCTCCCGGGCGCGGAACGCGGTCTCGATCTGGGCGAGCATGCCGTTCAGGGACGCGGCCAGGCTGCCGACCTCGGTGCGCGGGTCGCGGTCGGGTACGCGCCGTCCGAGGTCGCCTGCCGCGATGGCCGCCGCGGTGTGTTCCATCTCGACCAGCGGGCGCAGGCTCCTGCGGACGATCACCACGCCGACGACGGCGAGCACGATCATGACGACGCCGCCGCCGAGCAGCTCGCTCATGATCAAGCGGGAGGTGATCTGATCGACCGAGTTCAGGTCGATCGCGATGATGACGCTTCCGATCCCCTCGATCGGGACGATCCGGACGCGCCAGCTTCCCCCTCCTGTGGCGGCGGGCACCGTCTGCGCGGCCACGACCGAGGCGGGGGACGGGGACGGCAGTACGGGTTCGGGCACGGTCTCGGCCTCCAGCCCGACGGCCTCGGCGACGACCCGCCCGGCGGCGTCGCGGACCTGGATGAGCCCGTCCGGCGGCACCCGGCTGCCGAGGCCGAGCCCGGGGAAGCGTTGCAGGCGCCGTCCGACGTCGTGGGCCCACGTGTCGAGCTGCTGGTCGACGCGGTCGACGAGGTAGCCGCGCAGGACGGACACGCTGCTCACGCCGATCCCGGCGAGCGCGATGGCGACGAGGGCCAGCATGGCGGAGATCAGCTTGACCCGCAGCGGCGTGCGCGCGAACAGGGACGGGGTGGGGGGCATGGGCCGGGGGGTGAGGGTCATCGGGGTGGGGTGCGGAGGACGTAGCCGACGCCTCGCAGGGTGTGGATGAGGCGCGGGGTGGTGTTGTCGATCTTCCTGCGCAGGACGGAGACGTACGATTCGACGATGCCGGCGTCGCCGCGGAAGTCGTAGTCCCACACGTGGTCGAGGATCTGCGCCTTCGACAGCACCCGCCCGGCGTTCGCCATGAAGTAGCGCAGCAGCTTGAACTCCGTCGGCGAGAGCGGGATGACCTTGCCGTACCGCCAGACCTCGTGGCTCTCCTCGTCGAGCTCGATGTCGGCGAAGGTCATCCGGGGCGGGGGCGACTGCGGGTCGCCCGCCGTGCGGCGCAGCACGGCGCGGATGCGTGCGATGACCTCTTCCAGGCTGAAGGGCTTGGTGACGTAATCGTCCCCGCCGAGGGTGAGCCCGCGGATCTTGTCCTCGGTGGCGTCCCTGGCCGTGAGGAAGACGACCGGCGTGTGCGCGCCGCCACCGCGCAGGCGTCGGACGACGTCGAACCCGTCCATGTCCGGCAGCATGACGTCGAGGACCATAAGGTCGGGCCGGTGGCGCTGGGCGGCCTCGACCGCGTCGGTACCGCTCGCGGCCGTGGCGACCTCGAATCCGGCGAATCGCAGGCTGGCGGCGAGCAGTTCGAGGATGTTCGGGTCGTCCTCGACGATCAGTAGTCGGGCTTCAGACGATTCGGTCACGAACCTATAGTGGCGTGACCGGCCTAAGCGCGGATGAAAGACATGATGTGCCGGGCGATCGCGAGGCTGGACGTGGCCCCGGGGGAAGGGGCGTTGCGGACGAGGACCACCCGTCCGTGGACGTCCACGACGAAGTCGTCGACGAGGCCGCCGTCCCTGGCCACGGCCTGCGCGCGCACTCCTCCGGTGGTCCGCATGAGGTCGTACGACGTCAGGGTGGGCACGTAGCGGCGGGCGGCCTTGAGGAACGCGCCCTTGACCAGCGAGCCGTACACCTCGGTGACGCCGGTCCGCCAGTGCCGGGCGGCGAGCCTGCGCATGCCGGGCCACAGCAGGATCTCACGCAGGTCGCGGACGGAGACGTCGCGCCAGGTGTACCCCTCGCGGGCGAGGGCGAGGACGGCGTTGGGCCCGACGAGCACCTCTCCGTCGATGCGCCGGGTGAGGTGCACGCCGAGGAAGGGGTAGCGCGGGTCGGGCACGGGGTAGACGAGGCCGCGGACGAGGTCCTTGGCGCCGCCGGTCAGCTTGTAGTACTCCCCGCGGAACGGAATGATCCGGACGTCCCCGGCGTGTCCGGCCATGGCGGCGACGCGGTCGGATCCGAGGCCGGCGCACGCGACGAGGCGGTCGAAGTCGAACCGGCCGTCGCCCGCGTGTACCCGTACCCCGGAGGCGGTCTCGCGCATTGCGCGCACCGGATGACCGAGCAGGACGGAGCCGCCCGCCTCCCTGACGTCCTCGGCGAGGCGGCGGGCGACGGCGGGGAAGTCGGCGATGGCCGTGTGGGGCGAGTGGACGGCGCCGACGCCGACCGCGTGCGGCTCGACCTCGCGCAGGCCGAGGGCGTCGAGTTCGGCGATGCCGGGGACGCCGTTCTCGCGGGCGCGTTCGGCGATGCGCCGCAGCCCGGCGCGTTCGGCGCCCGTCGAGGCGATGACGAGCTTGCCGACCTCTTCGTACGGAATGTGGTGCTCGGCGCAGTACTCGCGCAGCAGCGCGACGCCGGTCCTGCACAGGCGTGCCTTGAGCGAGCCGGGGGCGTAGTAGATGCCGGCGTGGACGACGCCGCTGTTGTGGCCGGTCTGGTGGGCGGCGACGCGGTCCTCCTTGTCCAGGACGGTCACCGTGGCGCCGCGCGCGGCCAGCTCGCGGGCGACCGCCAGCCCCAGGATGCCCGCGCCGATCACGCCGATTCGCTCAGTCACAAGTAGTTATTTTCCTAGGTTTGGGTAGCACGCGCCAGGCAGGGCGAAATGTCCGGGCCAGCAGGCCAGGATCTTCACAACCGACATAACACCTATACCTCGACTCGAACGGACATTCGATACACTTCCCGACGTGTACCTTCCACCCGGGTGGCCGTCCGAGGTCCTCCCCCCAGGGAGCCCGGACTGGGAGACGTCGGCGGTGGCCTGGCTGCTCGACGCGGTCCCGCCCGACTACCGGGCGTACGGAGTGCTGCGCCGCCACCCGCTCGCCCTCGCCCGCATGGCGCGCCAGCACGTGAACGCCACCGTCGAGGCCGCCCGCGCCGGGTACCGCACCGCGGCCGTCGACCTCAAGGAGCACCTGCCGCCGCACGCCATCGAGGCCGTCCTCGCCGCCTACCGCCGCGAGGGCCCCCGGCTGGTACAGCTCGCCGCCTCGATCGAACTCGTCGAACAGGCGCTGCGCGGCGAACCCTTCGTCGCCCGCATGGACGACTCGGGACAAAGAAGATCGCCCAGGTAAAACCATGGGTGTGTCGATCCCAAGACTCACTTGAGTCACAGGAGTCCGCGTTTCAGCAGGGCATACCTCGACAGGCACGCCGACATGATTCGTACTGGTGTTCGCGGCGTGCTCGCCCCGCCCCGTCGGGGTAGTCATCCGAACGAGGGGAAGTTCATGATAAAGACCCATGCTCTGGTATCCCTGCCTCAGCGTGTCCTCCTTCTCGGCGCCGCCGCCTCGCTCGTCGCGGTCCCCACCGCAGGGCTCGGGACCGCCGCCGCCGCGGCCACCCCGGCCCCGCCCCAGTTCCCGCCCGCCTCCACCGCCTGCGTGACCGGGAACGGCGGGTTCGAGCAGCCCGCCGGGCTCGTCCACGCGGGGAACCTCAGGACCGACATCCCCGCCTGGCACACGACCGCCACCGACGGCGCCATCGAGATCTGGGGACCGGGCAACGCCGGCGCCAACGGCGGGGAGGTCGCCGCCGACACCGGGACGCAGTTCGCCGAGCTCAACGGGACGCAGGTCTCCACCCTCTACCAGGACGTCGCCACCCACCCGAAGACGATCCTGGTGTGGCGGCTCGCCCACCGCGCTCGGAGCACCAGCGCCGACAACAAGGACGTCATCCACGTCAAGATCGGCACGCCGCACGCGCAGACCGTCCAGATCCCGCTCGGGCAGACCTCGGGCGACATCTCCGACGGCGGCATCCAATGGGGCCACTACGCCGGGATCTACCGCGTGCCCAGGGGCCAGAAGGTCACCCGGATCTCCATCGAGTCGGTCTCGTCGGCCGCGGGCTCGCCTAGCTACGGCAACTTCCTCGACTCGTTCGAGGTCATCTGCACGCCGCCCTGCCCGAAGAAGAGGTTCGGTCCGAAGGCGTGTGACGCGCTGGGGCTCCCGCTGTCGCCCTACATCCCCGTCGCCAAGCCCCGGCATCCCGCCACCCCGGTCCGTCCGGGCGTGAAGCCGCCGCACCCGGCCATCCCGGCAATCCCAGCCAAGCCGGTCACCCCGGTCCAGCCCGCCGTGAAGCCGCCGCAGGCGGTCACCCCCGCCACCCCGGAACAGCCTCCGATCGTCCAGCAACCGCACTCGGTCACCCCGACGATCCAGGACCCGTCGGCACAGCCGGTCACGAAGCCGCAGCCGGCGAACCCGGCCCTGAACCCAGGGCAGCCGACCGTGCAGCCGCGGCCCGCCACCGGGGGGCTGCCGGCCGACCCGTGGCAGCCGTCCATGAAGCCGCAGCAGGCGGCCCCGGCGCAGCCTGCGGGTACGAACCAGTCCGGTACGGCCCAGTCCGGTACGTCTCAGCCGGGCGGGCAGTCCGCCTCCCCGCAGGCGCCCGCGTCGCAGGCCGCCCACGCGGCCACGCCGCTGCCCCCCGCGACCGCGCCGCTGCTCCCCCGCCCCGCGAGGTGACACCCATAGGGATCACACCCGGCTGAGACCCGGCCGGGACGAACGAGAGCCTGCCGGCGGACCACCGCCCGGCAGGCTCTTTCCATGTCAGGGGCCGGGTCAGCCGACGCGGCGGGCCAGGACCGCGATGATGCCGGTCGCCCCCAGCGCCACGCCCAGCCACAGCGCGATGACCCCGGCCGGGACTCCGCCGTCGCCGTCACCCGAGCCGGCCGCCGCGTGCGAGGCCGAGGCGTCCGGCGCCGCCGCCACGCGCGTGGGCGTCCCGCCGCTCGTACGGGCGGGCGCGGGCGCCGCCCGCTCGGGCAGAGCCGAGGCCGGGAGCGGCACCGAGTACACCGGGCTGGACGTCCCCTCGGTGCCGGTCAGCAGGAACCTGCCGTCACGGGTGTAGGTGATCGACTCGGCCTGGTCCAGCGCGGGCATGGTGACGCGGCCGATCAGGTCGCCGGGCGCCCGGTAGAGCGAGGCGGAGAAATAGGTGCGGATCACGAAGCTCGACCCGTCCGGGGCGTACGCGGCGTCCGTCGCCATGATCGGCGCCGGGCCCACGCGGCGCAGGATGTTCACCTTGTCCGTGCGGAGCTTCTCGGGCGCCGCGTAGATCGACCCGGCGAACTCCTTGCTGACGACGTACAGCCGGCCGGTCTTCGGGTGCACCATGATGCCCTCGGCGTTGCGGTTGCCGTCCTTGTACTTGAAGCGGTACCGCGTCGCGTGGACGGTCGCGTCGGCCATCTTCTTCGGCTCGGGCACCTTGTAGATCGAGTAGTCGGGCCAGCCGCCGTTGAGGTTGTCCCCGATGTCGGCGAACCACAGGAAGCTCTGCCCGGTCGCCGGGTCCACCGAGGCCGCCATCGCCTCCCAGTCTCGGGCCCCCGCCCCGGCGATCGTGAACGTGGCCAGCGTGCCGCCGTCGGGGCCGACGGCGTAGAACTGCGGGCCGGCGCCGCTGTCGTTGTGCGTGTAATAGACGTCCTTGTGCGTGGGCGAGACGGCGAGGCCGCTGGACTCGGTGATGCGCGGGTCCTTGAAGCGGAACAGCAGCCGCCCGGTGCCGTCGCCGGCCTTCGCGGCGCGGTCCGCGCCCGTCACATCCGTGCTCACGTTCAAGCCCGTCACGGCGTACGCCGAGGCCGCCGCGACGCCCCCCGCCGGCACGGACGCGAGCGCCGCCAGAACGCCCGCAGTCACGACCACCCGTCTACTCCCCATTGGCACATCATGCCCCGCGAGCAGGCGCGGCGCGCTCGACCGCCCGCGCCGGGTCGGGGCTGGAGTTGGGATAGGTCTGGTCGAGATACCGTCTCCGGCGGGCCGCCCGCCAGGTCTTCCTGACGTACGACACCTTTCCCGGCCCCACCGCTGGGCTGGAGTCCACTCCAGGTGCTTAGGGTGAGGTTCATGGATTACGCACACCTCGGACGCGCCGGTCTCTCCGTGAGCCGCCTGTGCCTGGGCACCATGAACTTCGGGCCCGAGACCTCGGAAGAGGACTCGTTCGCGATCATGGACAAGGCTCACGACCTGGGCATCAACTTCTTCGACACGGCAAACGTCTACGGCTGGAAGAAAGGTGAGGGAGTAACCGAGCAGATCGTCGGACGGTGGTTCGCCAAGGGCGGCGGGCGCCGGGAGAAGACGGTCATCGCCACCAAGCTGTACGGCTCGATGGGCGACTGGCCCAACGAGACGCACCTGTCCGCGCTGAACATCCGCCGGGCGTGTGACGCCTCGCTCAAGCGGCTGCAGACGGACTACATCGACCTGTACCAGATGCACCACGTCGACAGGAGCACCCCGTTCGACGAGATCTGGGAGGCGATGGAGGTCCTCCGCCAGCAGGGCAAGATCATTTACGCGGGTTCGTCCAACTTCGCCGGGTGGCACATCGCCAAGGCGCAGGAGGCGGCCGCGCGGCGCCCGTTCTCCGGCCTGGTCTCGGAGCAGTCGCACTACAACCTGCTCGTCCGCGAGGTCGAGCTGGAGGTCCTCCCGGCCTGTGAGGACTACGGGCTCGGCGTGATCCCGTGGAGCCCTCTGGCCGGCGGCCTGCTGGGCGGCGTGCTCCGGAAGATCGACAAGGGCCGGTCGGCCTCCGAGAGGATGCTCACGGAGCTGGAGAAGCACCGCGACAAGGTCGAGCGGTACGAGGCGTTCTGCGACGAGCTCGGCGAGGACCCGGCCAACGTGGCGCTGGCCTGGCTGCTCGCCCAGAAGGCCGTCACCGGTCCGATCATCGGCCCGCGCACGATCGGGCAGCTCGAAGGCAGCCTGCGGGCCCTGGAGATCGAGCTGGACGAGAAGGCGCTCGCCCGCCTGGACGAGATCTTCCCCGGCCCGGGCGGCCCCGCCCCCGAGGCCTACGCCTGGTAGCACCTGAGCCGCCGGAACGTCGAGGCCGTGATCCCCGATCCGCCGGGGGTCACGGCCTCACTCGTCAGAGGGGCTCAAGGGGACCTGGGCAGGGGCAGAGCAGGGACAGAACGGCTCAGGCGGGCTCTTCAGGAGAGCAACGCGCCGATCACCACGATGACCACGAGCAGCGCGAGCACTGCCGGCAGCAGCCAGCGACGGGGACGGTCCACGTATTGGAGCCTAGTCGTGTCCGCCCAGTGGCCAGCACCCGACGGGCTCGTAACGGACCTTGGGCCCGGGGTGGCTGCGCATGAGGTGCACCGCGTCCGCGCGCCACGACGTGCCCGCGAACTCCTTCAACACGGCCGTCAGGGGCGTGACGTCCAGCCCCTCCCGGGGACGGGCCCGCGCGAGCGTGAGGTGCGGGTGGTAGGGCTTCTTCTCCTCGTACGCGGCCCCGGCGCGGCGACCGGCGGCGGCGACCGAGGCCGCCAGCCGTGAGAGCACCGCGCCCCCGCCCTCGACGCCGAGCCAGACGACGCGGGCCCTGCGGGCGGACGGGAACGCGCCCGCGCCCTGGAAGGCCAGGGTCATCGGCGGGTACCGCCGCGCCGCGCGGGCGAGCCGCGTCCTGAGGCCGCGCAGCGCGGTCTCAGGGACCTCCCCGAGGAAGGCCAGCGTGAGGTGCCAGGTCTCCGGGGCCGTCCAGCGCAGGCCGGGCCACTGCTCGACGTGGGGCTCGACGGCCGCGGAGACCTCAGCGAGCGCCTCCGGGCACGGGGACAACGCCACGAACAACCGCACCATGCGTCCTTCCCGCGGCGAACCTGGTGAGCAGGATGGCGAGCCCGACCCCGGCCAGGCACATCACCCCGCAGATCACGGCCCCGAGGCGTGGCCCGGCGAACTCGCCGATCCAGCCGATCAGCGGTGCGCCGATGGGAGCGCCACCGGTGAACACCAGGACATAGATTCCCATGACCCGCCCGCGCATCTCCGGCGAGGCGGCGAGCTGGACCGAGGAGTTCGCGGCGGTGTTCGTCGTGATCAGCGCCATGCCGGCCGGGACCAGCAGAAGCAGGAACGCCAGGTACACGGGGGCGAGGCCGGCGGCGATCTGGGCGAGGCCGAAGACGACCCCTCCGGCGATCAGCAGCCGCCGCGTGGGACGGGCGCGGCGCGCGGCCAGCAGCGCCCCGCCGAGGGCGCCGACCGCGAACACGCTGGACGCGACGCCGAACGACGAGGCGTCCTGGCCGAAGACCTGCTTGGCCATCAGCGCGATGCTCATCGAGAAGCTCGTCGCGAACATCGCCACGAACGCCACCAGGAGGATCGGCATCAGCAGCTCAGGACGCCGCCACACGTACCGCAGGCCCTCGCGGAGCTGGCCCTTGCCGCGCGCGACCGGTTCGGGCGTGCGCAGTTCGGAGGTGCGCATGAGCAGCAGGCCGGTGATCACGGCGGCGAACGACACCGCGTTCAGCAGGAAGATCGGCCCGGTCCCGCCCAGCGCGTAGATCAGCACACCGGCGAGCGCCGGTCCGACGACCCGTGCGAGGTTGAAGGTCGAGCTGTTGAGGGCGATCGCGTTGGCCAGGTCGCGCCGGCCGACCATCTCGACGACGAACGACTGCCGGGTGGGCACCTCGACGCACGAGACGAGGCCCAGCATGAACGCCATCACGTACACGTGCCAGGTCTGCGCGTGCCCGGTGATCGTCAGCAGGCCCATCGCCAGCGCGAGCAGCCCGAGCAGCGACTGGGCGGCCATGAGCAGCGGGCGCTTGGAGTACCGGTCGGCCAGCATGCCACCCCACAGGCCGAACAGGACGACCGGGAGGAACTGCAGGGCCGTGGTGACGCCGAGGGCCGCCGAGCTGCCGTGGGTGAGCTCCAGGACCAGCCAGTCCTGGGCGGTGCGCTGCATCCACGTGCCGACGTTCGACACGACGCTGCCGGACACGAACAGACGGTAGTTGTAGTTGCGCAGGGACCGGAACATCCCGCCGCGCGAGCGCGGAAGCGGTTCGGCGCCGCGCGTCTCCTCGGCCTGGACCGCTCGCGGCTCGGATTCCCACACCTCGGATTCCCGCACCTCCCCCACCGCTGTCCCGGCGTCTTCCACGGCCTGGGAACGGGTCACATCTGCGAGAGCTTCTCCAGGATCGGCGCCGCGGCCCGCAGCGTCGCCCGCTCCTCGGGCGTCAGCTCCTCCAGCCGCTTGGCAAGCCACGCCTCTTTCCGTCGGCGTTCCTCCTTCAGCAGCCCCCGGCCGGCCTCGGTCACGCTGACGGTCACCTGCCGCCGGTCGGTCGGGTGTGGGGTGCGGGCGAGCAGCTCTCGTTCCTCCAGGGCGGCGATCACCCGCGTCATCGAAGGGGGTTGCATCTTCTCCAGCTCGGCGAGCTCGCCAGGCGTTATAGCGGAGTGCCGCTCGACGGCGGCGAGAGTCGCGAGCTGGGTGGGGGTCAGGGTGTTGGCTCCGGCCTGTCGCCGCAGCCGTCTGGTCAGGCGCGCCAGCGACACGCGCAGCGCGGAGGCCAGCTCGGCGTCGCTGCGTGGGCCCGGTAGGCGTCCCGTCCTTGTGGTGGTGTTCGTCATAACTCATTACCTTTGCTAACTATATACCCCGTGTCGGGATTCCCACACGACCCCCACGAACGTGACGGATGTCCGAAACGCCGAAATGCCGGAGGCGGAGATCATTTGCTACGTCTTGCCACAGTGGGGCGCGCTCCGCAACCGGGCCCAGCGCGGACGGCTCGGCACGGACGGCTCGGCGCGGACGGCTCGGCGCGCGCAATCGGGGATCAGACGAGCCGGATCAGACGGGCCGGGTTCAACCCGGCGCGGAGGACGGGGACACGCGGATCAGGCGAGGGCGCGGAGAAAGGGGGTGACGCGCGGTCAGGCGGAGGGCGCCGAGGACGGGGACACGGCGGGCGGCACCGTCGCGTCGTCCGCCGCGGGCGAGCGCAGCGTCCGCACGTCCCGCGGCAGCAGGGCCAGCCCCGATGCCACGATCATCAGCGCCGCCGCGCCGTACTGCGTGGCCGACAGGCCGATCTGGGCCGCGATCGGGCCCGCGATCAGCGCGCCGACCGGCATCGCCATGACGGAGCCGAGCGCGTCGTAGGCGGAGACCCGCGCCAGCTTGCCGGGCGGCACATTACGGGCCAGCGTGACGCTCCACTGCACGACCATGATCTCCATGGCGACGCCGATCACCACCGCGGCCAGGCATATCGCCACCAGGGGCCACCGCATGGCCAGCGACAGTGGGGACAGCGCGGTGATCGCCCCCATGCACACCACGACCAGAAGGGGCCTGCGCGGGGTGAACCGCAGCGAGACAAGCCCGCCCACGATCAGCCCGAGCGCCTCGGCCGACATGATCGCCCCCCAGGAGGCCGGGCCGCCGAGATGGGCCTTGGCGACCGGCGGGCCGAGCACCTGGAAGCTGCCGTACCAGGCCATCAGGACGACCCCGTACTGCAGGACGATCGTCCACAGCCAGGAGTGACTGCGGAACTCCGACCAGCCCTCCCTGAGCTCGCGCAGCATGCCCGCCTCCTCGCCCGCCGCGGGCTCGTGGCCGGGCGCGCGGATCGCGAGCAGCATCGGGATCGTGCCGAGCAGGCCGACGCCGCAGACCGTCATCGCCCAGCCGGGGCCGACGGCCGCGACGACCACGCCCGCGACGGCGGCGCCGCCCATCTGCGCGCCGTTCATCGCCAGCCGGCTGAGGGCGTTGGCCTGTTGCAGCAGCGGATCGGGCACGATCTTCGGCAGCAGGGCCTGCGAGGCCGGCCAGAACACGGCCATGCCGACGCCGTTCAGCGTCTCCAGCACGATCATCTGCCACAGCCGGGCGTCGCCCGCGAGCACGAGGACGCCGAGCAGCCCCTCGGCGACCGCGATCATGACGTTGGCCGCGACGATCACCCGCTGCGGCGGGACGCGGTCCGAGATGACGCCGCTGATCAGCGTGAACACCAGGGACGGGGCGATCTGCGCCGCCAGGACGTACGAGAGGTCGGCGGTGGACCCGGTGGCGTCCAGGACGGCGAACGAGACGCCCACCATCGAGAACGCGACGGCCGCCGGGGCGAGCAGCCGGTCGGCCAGCAGCAGCCGGAAGTCGCGGATCGCGAGCACCGGGAAGCGGCGGGCGGCGACGCGCCACAGCATGGCCATCGTCCGATCCGTGCGAGGGCAGAGGTGCTCCGACGTTAGTCAGCCGGTTCCGGCGGTCGCAATCGGTTTTACGCGCGACGTCAGCCGAGCTGGGCCGCCCCGCGTACGGCCCGCGCCCACCCCTCCGGCCTCCCGATATACGCCACATGTCCCTTATCGGGACGAAGAGTGATCTTAGGGATGGCGGATTACATTCCTCCGTCCGGCCCGTGAAAGGGCCGTCCCCCGGCGAACCGCGGCGACGGCCCTCCCTCCCGACATGGCCCCCTCCGGGAAGCACGGGCCTACACGCGATCACTGGCCCTTGCTGAAGTCCTCCTGGGTGTAGGACCGGGGCTCGACGAGGACGAGCCAGTTGCCCTGGTTGTCGCGGATGACGGCCTCTACCCCGTACGGCCGGTCCTGCGGCTCCTGCAGGATCGTGACGCCCTTGGCGCTCAGCTCCTCGCACGTCTTGCGGCAGTCGTCGACCTGCAGCCCGAGGCCCCCGCTCTGGCCCTTCTCGAGCTGCCGCCGGAAGAAGTCCGCCACCTCGGCGTCCAGCGGCGGGCCGGGCTTCATGAGCGTGATCTGGAGCTCGGGGTGGTCGGGGTGGCTGACGGTGACCCAGCGGAAGTCCTCGCCCATGGAGACGTCCTCCCGCGCGGCGAACCCGAGGACGTTCACGTAGAAGTCGCGGGCCGCGTCCTGGTCGAGGCAGTAGATCGTCGTGAGAGAGATGTTCGTAATCATGCAGGAGAAGCTACTCGTGCCCCCTGGCCTGCGACTTCTCCAAAATTGCACAATCAGTGATCTTGCTCGCCGCTCTGATCCTCGGGGCTCTCGGGGGCGTCGGGCGCCGTCGAGCACGTCAGGTCGAGCACCCCGTTCATGAACAGATAGCACCCAGGGATATGCGGGCCGCCGCGCGCCGCCCACCGGTCGCGGTACGCGCTCGGCGACTCGCCCACGAGTTGCGTGAACTTGGACGAGAACGACCCCAGGCTGGTGAACCCCACCGCCATGCAGATCTCGGTGACGGTCAGGTTGGCGACGCGCAGGAGATCCTGGGCCCGCTCCAGGCGACGGCGCGTGAGGTAGCGCATCGGGGTCTCGCCGTACGCAGCCTCGAAGCAGCGGATGAAGTAGTACTTGGAAATGCCGGCGACGGCCGCGAGCCCGTCGAGATCGAGGTCGCTCCGGTAGTCGCGGTCGATGCGATCACGCGCCTGCCGGAGGTGCGGCAACAACTCCACCGGCACCGTCCGCCGCTCCCTGCCGACCACACCACACCATAACCGAACCCGCCCAGTGCACCCGTGTCTTCCTCGTCCTCGCCGGCTGCCGGTCTTCCCCGCCCCGCTCTCCCCCC
Organism: Sphaerisporangium sp. NPDC051011; assembly: GCF_040653595.1. NCBI lineage: Bacteria > Bacillati > Actinomycetota > Actinomycetes > Streptosporangiales > Streptosporangiaceae > Sphaerisporangium > Sphaerisporangium sp. NPDC051011. Next base: position 30,624 of record NZ_JBFAGG010000028.1, read on the forward strand.
AAGACGGGCATCCCCGATGACGACCCGCACAACGCGCGCCCGCCCTCTCGGACCTCCCCGGCGAACCCGCCGCGGGACCCACCGACCCAGCGAGGAGGTGAAAATCATGACCTTCGACGTGGAGGCCCTGCAGCGCCTGCCGGACCGGAACCCGTCCAGTCGTACACAAATCGAGCCCCCCGCCACGACCACCCTGATCACCTGCGAGACGTACGTCACCGGGGTGGCGACGAACCGCGCCCTGAAAGCGGCCCGCGGCGGGGCCGGGCACGCCGCATACGTGCCCGCCCGCCGCGGGTTCACGCGTCCGGCACGGCCCGCCCGGCCGTGATCGGCGTCGGTCCGGGATGACCGCGCGCACCGACCGCCCCGCGCGCGGGAACCCCGGACCACAGCCCCGGCGGCAGGATTACCCGGCGTGCCGGGCGAGTCGCTAACCTGGGGCGCGATGAACCGGTTGACGACGTCGAGGGGTGGGCTCGACCTCGCCCGTTTCCCCGAAGACCCGCGCGACCCGCTTCGCGCCTGGGACGCCGCCGACGAGTACCTCCTGCGTCACCTCGACGGAATCGACGCCGCCCCGGTCGACCTGTCGGGCACCGTGGTCGCGCTGGGCGACCGGTGGGGCGCCCTGGTCACCGCGCTCGCCGGCCACCACCCCGTGCAGATCACCGACTCGTTCCTCACCCAGGAGGCGACCCGCGCGAACCTGCGGCGCAACGGCGTGGACGCGGGGGCGGTACGGCTCCTGACCACCCAGGACGCTCCGCCCGAGCGGGTCGACGTGCTGCTGATCCGGGTGCCGAAGAACCTCGTGCTCCTGGAGGACCAGCTTCACCGCCTCGCGCCGCACCTCCACGCGGGCACGGTCGTCGTCGCGGCCGGAATGGTCACCGAGATCCACACCTCGACGCTCAGAACGTTCGAGAAGATCCTCGGTCCGACCAGGACGTCCCTGGCGGTGAAGAAGGCCCGGCTCGTCTTCTGCTTCCCCGACCCGGCGCTCGTCCCGCCTCCCAGCCCCTGGCCGCGAAGCTACGCGCTGCCCGAGGACGTCGGAGTGGCGTCGGGCCGGACGGTCGTCAACCACGCGGGCATCTTCTGCGCCGATCACCTCGACATCGGCACCCGCTTCCTCCTGCGCAACCTTCCCCACCGCGAGGGCCGCGAGCGCGTCGTGGACCTGGGCTGCGGCAACGGCGTGCTCGGCCTGGCCGCGGCGCTGGACAACGGCGACGCCGAGGTGGTCTTCGTGGACGAGTCCTACCAGGCGGTGGCCTCCGCCGAGGCGACGTGGCGGGCGAACGTCGATGCCCCCGCGGAGTTCCTCACCGCCGACGGCATGTCCGGCATTCCGAACGGATCAGTCGACCTCATCCTGAACAACCCCCCGTTCCACACCCACCGCGCGACGAGCGACGCGACGGCCTGGCGCATGTTCAACGGCGCCCGCGCCGCCCTGCGCCGCGGCGGAGAGCTGTGGGTGGTCGGCAACCGCCACCTGGGCTACCACGCAAAGCTCCGCCACCTCTTCGGCAACTGCGAGGTCGCCGCCAGCGACCCGAAGTTCGTGGTCCTCCGCGCCGTCAAACGCTGACCCTGCCCCGCCCCTGCCACCGAAGGCCGAAATCTGTGACGACCATCAAGGAGCCCAAGAGCACGCGTGACAGGCTGCATCGTCTGGCCGCCGCCGATGGGGTGACGCTCGCCCAGGAGATCGACAAGCTGATCGATCAGCATGCGCCAAGGCCGAAGCCGTCGGTCGGCGGGTTCCGTAGCTCTCGGCCCCTGAGCGCGGAGGAGATCGACGCGGAACTCGCCGGCGGTTTCGGCGTCTGATGGCCGACAAGTGTACCGAGCGGCCGCCCCTCGGCTCATTGATCACGGATCTGACACTCCATCTCCATGCGAAGGCCGCCGCCCCCGGACACACCGCGCCGGAGGTTCTCGCCTAGGCTGGACTGCGTGAACGAGCCGAGCCCCCCGGATCCCGCCCCGTTGAAGACCAACGACACCGCGGCGATTCTCGCGGGCACGGGCCTGTGGGTCGTCGCGCTGGTCGTGCTGCTCGCCCTCGGTCTCCCGCCGGAGGACCGCTGGTGGATCTGGACGTGCGTCGCCGGCGTCGGCCTCGGCCTGTTCGGCATGTTCTACGTGTGGCGACGCGACCGGCGCGCCGCCGCGCGCGACCGGGCGCGGCCCGGCGACGGCTCCTCGCGCGTCAGCGAGCGGGCAACGGACGGCGGTGGCGGACGATCGTGAGGTCGAAGCCGTCGCCGCTGCCGTCCCGGGCGCCGTCCTCGCTCCACCCCTGCCCTCGGTAAAAGCTCCGCGCCCGCGCGTCGCGTTCGAACACCCACGCTGTGGCCTCCGCGTACCCGGCCTCGGCCAGGGCTGCGACGACGGCCGCGGTGTTCAGGTGTGCGAGGTACCCATCGGGCATGAGCCCGCGGAACGCCGCACGCCAGGACGCCGTCTGGACGGCGGTCAGGGCGGCGGCGTCCCGGGGGACCGCCCGCCGGACGCGGATCACCTAGCTGTCGAGGTCGGCCTCGGCGAGGAGCAGGGGGACGGCGTCCGGGTCGCGCAGGAGGGCGGCGACCGCGAGCCGGTCGCCCCACTGGCCGGTGGCCCAGGCGAGGCCGCGGGCGAGCCCTTCGACGCCGGTGGCGTGCACGGCGCCCTCGTAGAAGCGCCACGGCACCGGGACGCCGTCGACGGTCAGCTCGGCGTGGTCGACGTACGTGGCGGGCGCGGAGGGCAGCAGCGAGCGCACCTGGGCGGGCACCTGACGCTCCTCGCCGGTCGAGGTGACCTCGCCTCCGAACTCCTCCCCGGCGACGGGGACGTCGAGCAGTTCCGACAACGCCTCGGCGAGGTCGAACGGCGCCAGCACCAGCGGACGGGAGGCGACGAGCGCGAGCAGGTCGGGCGCCTCGACGACGACCGGCGGGCCCGCCGCGACCAGGCCTTCGACGTCGGCCTCGGCGGGGCCGTTGCCGCCGAGCGGGCGGCCGTCCTCGGCATCCGCGACGATGATGCGGCCGTTCAGCACGGCACGGACGGCGGTCGGCGGGGCCACGCGGGACGGCTCGACGGCGGCGAGGGCGATCCACAGCGACCTGAGCTGGGCGCGGTCGACCTCCAGGGAGGGGTCGGCCAGAAGATCGAGCAGTTCGTCCGGGCCGCCGTGCGAGGCGAGCAGGTCGGCGAGGGTGGTGCGCACGCCGATCATCGCGAGCGCGCCGGTGTCCAAGCCCTCGGGCGCGTCGCCGTACAGCCCGTACAGCAGCGGGTCGCCGTGGGGCAGGCGCAGGGAGGTGGGCCGCCGGCCGTCCAGGACCGGGTGGCGTGACAGCCACCAGGCGGTGTACGAGGGGGCCTCGACGATCTGCCCGTCGGCGAGCGCGCGCAGCGGCTGGAGCGCGGCCCGCAGCGGCGGGCGGGACAGCAGCGCCAGCGCCGACGGCCAGTCGGCGACGTATTCGAGGTCGCGGATCGCGGTGAACTCGCGGGCCACCGGCGGGACGAGGGTCTCGGGGACGACGTCGAGGACGGCCTCCAGCCATTCGTCCTCGGTGTCGAGCTCGTGGTCGCACTCGTCGGGGTCGAGCGGCACGTCGGAGTCGTTGACCACGGCGAAACCGTCCAGGACGCCCGCCGCGGACAGGACGTGCGTGCCGTACCGCTCGACCAGGTCGGGGGCGGCGACGCCGAAGGGGACGTCCTGGTCGATGAGCTTGGCCAGCGATCCCTCGCCGAGCAGCAGCTCGCCCGCGGGGTACAGCTCGCCGTCGGCGCCGCGCAGCGCGAGGGCGGACAGCCACGGGGCCTCACCCGCCGACAGCCCGGCGGCCTCGACGAGCGCGAGGACGGCCTGGGCGACCGGCTCGGGGTCGGCGCTGTCGAGGGACTCGGAGACGGTGGCGTGGGTGAGCGGGTCGTCCAGGACGCTACCCGGGGTGGCCTCGGCGGCGCCGAGCCGCAGCAGCAGCGGGTGCGCGGCCTCGGGGTGGACGACGCGCAGGCCGAGCGGGGCGAGCAGGGAGGCGTCGAGGGAGGAGTCGCCGAGCAGCAGCGTGCCGCGCGGCCCCCGGACGAGGCGGCCGTCGGCCAGGGGGACGGGCAGCGCGCCGAGGGCCTCGCGGTCATCGGCGGGCACGACGTCGTACACCGAATGCCACCAGGCGGGCGTCTTGTCGTCGACCGCGTCGCCGGAGAGCATGTCCACGACGTCCGACAGCTCTACCCGGCGCACGCCGAGGGTGGTGAGCGCCGGGTGGCGGCCGGCCCAGCCGGCGGGCAGCAGGCCGGGGACGGCGAAGGCGATCCGGTCCAGGAACCCGGCCGGGCCCTCGACCACGGACGCCTCGCGGCCGGAGAGCACGAAAAGATCGCCGGAACGCTCCGCGGGCTCCGCATCGGCGGGCGGGGAGATCGCGGGCAGCAGGGGCGTGTCCGGCAGGCGGCGCAGGACGGCCCGGCGGATCGCGGCGTCCAGCTCGCCCTTGCCCATCAGGCCGGGCACCAGGTCGAGCAGGCGGGGCGTCTTCGGCAGGGTCTTGAGCAGCTCGATGTAGGTCTCGGCGGCGCGTTCGACCAGGTAGTCGGCCAGGGGCCCGGACGCGACGTGCCGCCGGTCGGTGGCGAGGGGGAAGGTGGCGATCAGCAGGGCGGGCAGGTCGAGCGGCTCGTCGCTCGGGGTGGGCGCGTGGACGACGGGCGCGACGTCCTTGGGCAGCCGCCCGTCGCCGTCGGGCACGGCCCAGCGGACCAGCCAGTACGGCCGGGCGCGCTCCTCGGTGGGGCGGTCGGCGAACAGCTCGGCGACCTGCTCGGCGCTGAAGTCGCCGGAGGCCTCCACCACCTGCCAGCCGTCGGCGGTGATCGTGCGGGACTCGCCGTCGGCCTCGATCTCGATCGCGGCGAGGGCGGGCATGGCGAGCGGCAGCGCCGGGCCGGTCTCGGCGAGCATCTGGCGCACGGCCTGCTCGACGGTCTTGTCGCGCAGCGGCAGCCGTACGACGGTGTCGTAGCCCTCGGGCACGTCGACCGGCTCGGCCTCGAAAGGCAGGCGCAGCAGCGGGACGTGGCCGTCGCGCCCGGCCAGCTCGCGTGACAGGGTGGGCTCGGCGGCGACCAGCGCCGCGGTCTCGGCCCGCGACCAGCGGACCGCTCCGGTGGCGCGGGAGGCGATCAGCGGCTCGTCGCAGACGGAGACGACGGCCGCGAAGCCCACGCCGAACCGGCCGACCGAGCCGATCTCGTCGCGTTTGCCGGAGACCCGCAGCGTGGACAGGCCCTCGACGCCGGTCGCGTCGAGCGGGGCGCCGGTGTTGGCGGCGCTCAGCACGCCGTCGCGCAGGGTGAGCCGGAGGCGGCCGGGAACGCCGGCGCGCAGGGCTGCGTCGGCGGCGTTCTGGGCCAGTTCGACGATCAGGCGGTCGCGGTAGCCGCCGAGGGCGAAGTCCTCCTCGGCGTTGGCGTCCTCGCGGAAGCGGGCGGGCGAGGCCGTCCAGGCGGCCAGGACCGTCGTGCGCATGCGTTCGGTGCCAAAGATGTCAGTCACCAGTCATGTCCCAAGGTGGAGGGTGGCCGGCTGCCGCACAGCCGGAAACGCGTGAATTCCGCAGATATCATGGCGCGGCGCTCGGACACTTTCCGGCCATCGCCCAAAGCGGCGGCCGGTAAACCCGCGAAGAGTCAGGAATGGCCGAGCGACTCGGTGTCCTCTTCCTCGGTGTCCTCGACCGAGCCGGCGGCCGGGGCGCCCTCTTCCATGAGGTCGTAGCCCAGATCGTCCAGGATCGGCACCGCGTGCTCGACGCCCGTGGCTGCCACGGTGGCCTCGGAGTGGGCGCCGCAGCCGTGGTCGGCGGCGACGACCTTGCCGTCGTCGGGGGCGTACTCGTTGGCGCAGACGCCGAAGCCGAGCCGCAGCGCGCCGGCGAGCGGCCAGTAGAACCCGCAGGTGGAGCACTGCGCGGGCGCGGCGTGGGCGAGCGGGGTGTGCGGCCCGGAGTCGCCGGCGTGCCAGCGGTGGACCGCGCGGTCGCGGCCGATGGCCGACAGGACGCGGGCCCGGCCGAGCCCGTACTCGAAGATCATCTGCTGGTCGGAGTCGTCGTCGCCGGTCGCGGTGTAGCCGGGGGCGAGCCGGTCGTCGTCGTCGGAGGTGGGCAGCAGGTCGCCCACGCCGAGGTCGCCGGGAAGCAGCCGCTCGCTCCACGGCACCCACGCGGGGGGCAGCAGGGCCTCGCCGCCGGGCAGCAGGACGGTCTCGCTGATGGTCACGTTGCGGGCGCGGGAGGCGCGCGCGACCGTCACGGCCCACCGCCACCCGCGATAGGCGCGGTCGAGGCAGGCGAAGAAATGGGTGACGACGCGCTCGCCCTCGGCCTCGAAGCCGAGGTGCTCGCCCACCTCGCCCGGGCGGGCGATGGCCTCGGCGGCGGCCCTGGCCGGCTCCACAGCGGCGGCGCAGGCTTGGTCGACGGCAAAGGTGCGGGAACGAGTGCGGTTCACACGTCAATTCTCACCCATGCCGGGACCGAACAACACGCCTCCTGGTCGGGTAGGACTGTAAACCAAAGAGGTGGGCACGATCGCGGAGATCCATCGTCAAGGATCGCGGCGGCGGGCTTGGGGAGCTTGGGGAGGACGCGCGACGGGCCGACGATGGTGTCGCCGGTCAGATCACCGCGAGCATCACGAAGGGGAAGAACGGGCACTAACCGGCTGTATCCGACGTGAGCGCGCGGAAGGAGGGAGCGTGGACGACCCGGCCACCGATCACGGTGCCCTGTCCGCGCGCGTGTGATGGCGGAGGGCTGGGACCGCGCCCGCAGGTCGATCTCACGCGCCGCCCGCGCCACGGCCGGGGCCGGGCGCGGCACCTTCCGCGCCGGGCGCACGGCCGCGAAGAAGACCGCCCACGCCGGAGGCGCCGCCGCCAGGGGGACGGCCCGCGCGGGCCGGGGCGTCGGCCGCGCCACCCGCAGGCTCACCCACGCCCAGGGCGCGGGCCGCACGGGCCTCGGCCGACTGATCGAGCTGACCGCCGCCCACAGCGCCGGCGACGCCCTCGTGACGGTCGCCCTGGCGGGCACCCTGCTGTTCGGGCTACCGGTCGACCAGGCCCGGGGCCAGGTCGCGCTCTACCTGCTGATCACGATGGTGCCGTTCACCGTCCTCGCGCCCTTCGTCGGCCCGGTCCTCGACCGGTTCCGGTCCGGCCGCCGGTACATCATGGCGGGGACACTGCTGGCCCGCGGCCTGCTCTGCTGGGGCATGGCCGCCGCGATCGGCCCGTCCGACGGGCTCACGCTCTTCCCCGCCGCGCTGGCCGTCCTGGTGCTGTCCAAGGCGTACAACGTGTCCCGGGCGGCCACCATGCCGAGCGTCCTGCCCGCCGACATCGGCCTGGTCACCGCCAACGCGAGGGTCGCCCTGTTCGCCCTGGTCTCGGCGGGGGTGGCCGCGCCGGTGGCGGCGGGCCTGACGGCGTGGCTCGGCGCCGACTGGGTGCTGCGCGGCACGATGGTGATCTTCATCGCGGCCGGGGTCGGGGCCGTACGGCTGCCGCGCCATGTCGACGCGCCCGACCTGGAGGCCGAGGAAGGCGAGGCCGGTGAGGCGAGGCCGCGCTGGCGCACCCTGCTGAGCATCGGCCCGGTGGTCGGCGAGGCGATGCGCGCCAACGCCGCGCTGCGCGTCCTGTCCGGTTTCCTGGTGTTCTTCCTGCTGTTCCTGGTCAAGGACGGGCACCTGCGCGGGAACGGCCTTCCCCCGGAGGTGCTGATCGCGATCCTCGCGGGCGGCGCGGGCGCGGGCGGCCTGCTCGGCGCGGTGGTGGCGTCCTGGGTGCGCGGACGCCCGCCGCAGGTGATCGTGCTGTCCGCTCTCGGCCTCGCCACGGTGACGGCGGCGGCGTCGGCGTTCTTCTTCTCGCTGTGGACGGCCGTCGTGGTCGCGCTCGTCGCCGGGTTCGCCCAGGAGGTCGGCAAGCTGGCGCTGGACGCGGTCGTGCAACGCGAGATCGGCGAGGAGGTCCGGTCCTCGACGTTCGGCGTGGTGGAGGCGCTGCTGCAGATCGCGTGGGTGGCGGGCGGGCTGGCCGGGCTGCTGCTGTCGCTGGCGCCCGGACGCTCGGCGGGGCCGATCGGGCTGGCGATCGTCGCCGCCGCGCTGGTCGCCGCGCTCGCCTGGGTCCTCACGACGCGGCGGCGACGGCTGCGCGCCCGTCCCCGGCCCGTGCCGCACGCCCCGGCGCGGCACGCCCCGCCAAAGCACGCCCCGCCAGAGCATGCGCCGCCGCCGGAGCCCGAGGCGTGGACCGGCACCGCGGACGTGCGCCCCGCCGGCCCCGAGCCGTACGCGGACAGCCCGAGGCCGGGCGGGACCAAACCACTGACCAACCCGCACGGATGAACCGCCCGTACGGGATGTGTTCCCCCGCACCGGGCCGATGTGGAGCGCCCGGGTGAGGCGGGGAGGAGAATGCTCGGCGTCTCAGGCGTCGATGTCGTCGGCGACGGCGCGCAGCACGGTCGCGATCTTCCTCGCGTGCGCGGCGTCGGGGTGCTTGCCGCGCTGGTAGGAATTGGAGACGTCGTCCAGCAGCTTTATCAGGTCTTCGACGATAACAACCAGTTCGTCCGGCTTCTTGCGCTTAGCCTTTGGTTTCGCCGTCTTAGCGAGCGTCGGGGGCTGCTCCAGCACGCGGACCGAAAGAGCCTGCTGGCCACGGCGCCCCTCGGCGACACCGAACTCGACCTTCTGACCGGGCTTGAGCGCTTCCACGCCCTTGGGAAGCGCTGAGGAGTGCACGAAGACCTCACCGCCGTCGTCGCGGGTGAGGAAACCGAAGCCCTTGTCAGCGTCGTACCACTTGACCTTGCCAGTAGGCACAGGGTGACCTCGTTCAGACTGTCATGAATGGTGAATGGATGTAGGTTATGCCCACGCGGGGCATCAGATGACCGTCGAAACGGCCCCGATTTCGGCGACACGCCAGCGCTCGTACCACGGCCCGAACCCCGTCAAATCCTGCAATACTACGTCGGCTCCGTGATCACGCAGGGCATCGGCGGTGTAGGCGCCCGTGGCCACTCCGACGCTCAGCGCGCGGCCCGCCCGCGCCGCCGCGATGTCGCCCGGATGATCTCCGACGTAGGCGGCGGCGCCGAAGGACGCGATGGCCGTCCCCTTCGCCTCGCCGAAGACCGACCCCACGACCTCTTCGACCTCCAGCCCCAGCGCCGCGAGCGTGCGATGGGCGCTCGGCTCGTACTTGCCGGTCACGACGATGACGCGGCCGCCGTGGCGGCGCACCAGGGCGACGGCGTCGGCGGCGCCCGGCATGAGCGTCGTCATCGGGATCGCGATCTCCGGATAGAGCGAGCGGTACAGGGCGGCGGCGTCCGGGATGCTCTCGGGCGGCAGCCAGTGGGCCAACTCCTGTTCCAGCGGCGGGCCGAGACGGGCGACGACGGCGGCGCTGTCGATGGCGACGCCGAGACGGCTCGCCACCTCGTCGTATACCGCCGCGATTCCCGCGCGCGTGTCCGCGAGCGTCAGATCAAGATCAAACCCTACTGAATACACCCTTGAAGGATGCCAAATCCCGCGCGGCCCCGCGCACTCCGCGAGGTTACAGAACCCGGGCGCGCCCGAGCCCACGCGCCGTTTCGCCCGAACGGGCAAACAACGGGCCCCCGGTTTGTGATCGCCCGCCCGGTGTGCGACCACGCGCGGCCTCCTACGATGGAGGAAACGGTTTCTACGGCGAGCGGGCGTTTGCGGTGACGGTGGACAGAGGGTTCGGTGGCGATTGATGGACACCCGGTTCACTGAATGGCTGCGCGGCCTGCCGGACGAGCGGCTGCGCGCGCTGGTGGCCGGGCGCCCCGAGCTGATCACCCCCGTCCCCGCCCACCTCGAAGGGCTCGTGATCCGCGCCACCAGCCCCTCGGCGACCGGCCGGGCGCTCGACCGGCTCGACCGCTTCGCGCTGGCGGTCGTCGAGACGCTGCTGGTCGTGACCACCGAGGACGGCCCCGGCGTGCCGCACGCCGAGCTGCGCGCGGCGATCGCCCGGTCCGTCCCGTCCGACGCCGGGCCGCTGAACGGGCCGCTGCGGGAGGCGGTCGACCGGCTGCGCGGCCTGGCCCTGGTGTACGGCCCGGACGACGCGCTGCGTCCCGCGCCGGGCGTCCGAGACGTGTCAGACGCGCCGGCCGGGCTCGGCCCCCCGGCCGCCGAGGTGTTCCGGCACCACCCGCCCGAGCGCCTGGAGGAGCTCGTCCGGGCGATCCACCAGGGGCGGAAGGGGGACGAGACCGGGGTGAAGCGCCTGGCCGGGCTGCTGGCCGAGGGCGGCATCGTCGAGCGCCTGCTGGGGGACATCGGCCCGCAGGCCCGCGCGGCCCTGGACGAGCTCGCGTGGGGCCCTCCGGCGGGCCGCCTGCCGAACGCCCGGCGGGAGGTCAGCGTCGCCACCGCGCAGTCCCCCATCGAGGAGCTGCTCGCCCGCGGCCTGCTCGCCGCGACCGGCGAGGAGTCGGTCGTGCTGCCCCGCGAGGTCGGGCTGGTCCTGCGCGGCGGCCGGGTGCACCGCGACCTGCGCCCGGGCGCGCCGCCGCTCGCCGGGACGGCCCGCGACCAGGCACTGGCCGACCGCACGGCGGCCGGGCAGGCGTTCGCGTTCGTCCGCACGACCGAGGAGCTGTGCGAGCGCTGGGGCGTCGACCCGCCGGGCACGCTGCGCACGGGCGGCCTCTCCGTACGCGATCTGAAGAAGACGGCCCAGCTCCTGGACCTGCCCGAATGGACGGCCGCGCTGGTCATCGAGTCCGCGCACGCGGCGGGCCTGATCGCCTCCAGCGCCCCCACGGACGGCGAGTGGCTGCCGACGACGTCCTACGACGCCTGGCGGGTGAAGGCCACCGAGGACCGCTGGGAGGTCCTGGCCATGGCCTGGCTGACCAGCGACCGCGTGCCCGGCCTGGTCGGCGAGCGCGACGACCGCGACCGCCTGCTGAACGTCCTGCACCCCGAGCTGCGCAGGCCCACCGCCGCCGAGGTCCGGGTGCGCACGTTGCGCGTACTGGCCTCGGCCGGGCCGGGCCTCGCGCCGTCCGCCGAGTCGGTGCGCGAGCGGCTCGCGTTCGAGCAGCCGCGCCGCCGCGGCTCCTACCGCGATCAACTGGTGGGCTTCACGCTGCGCGAGGCAGAGCAGCTCGGGCTGACCGGCCTCGGCGCGCTGTCGCTGTTCGGCCGCCCGCTGCTGCCCGGCCAGGCCCAGGTCAAGGACGGCCCCGCCGGGCTGCTGGCGCCGCTGCTGCCCGAACCGGTGGACCACGTACTGCTCCAGGCCGACCTCACGGCCGTCGCCCCCGGGCCGCTGACCAGCGATCTCGGGCGCTGGCTCGCGCTGGCCGCCGATGTGGAGTCCAAGGGCGGCGCGACGGTGTACCGCTTCTCGGAGGACTCGATCCGCCGCGCGCTGGACGCCGGGTCGAGCGGGGACGAGCTGGTGTCCATGCTGGAGAAGCACTCGGCGACGCCGGTCCCCCAGCCGCTGCGCTACCTGGTGTCCGACGTCGCGCGCCGGCACGGCCGCGTCCGGGTGGGCACCGCCAGCTCGTACGTGCGCTGCGACGACCCGGCCGTGCTCGACGAGGTGATGGCCGACAAGCGCGCGGTCCCGCTGCGGCTGCGCCGCCTGGCGCCCACGGTGGTCGCGTCCCGCAGCTCCCGGGCGGTCGTGGTCGACTCGCTGCGCGCGTTCGGATACTCCCCGGTCGCCGAGTCGGCGGAGGGCGACGTGCTGGTGACCCGGGCCGACGCGCGGCGCACGGAGCGCCCGCCGTCCGTCCGTCCCCCGGTCGGCGCCTCGGCCCCGGACGCCGATCTCGTGGCGGCGGCCGTGCGGGCGATGCGCGCCGGGGAAGAAGCCCACCAGGCGCGCCGGCTGCCGTCCGCGGCGCCCGACGGGCAGGTGCCGCGCACGCCCTCGACAGGGACGGTCACGCTGCTGCAGGAGGCGATCCGGCAGGGCTCGCGGGTCTGGATCGGCTACCTGGACTCCCAGGGCCAGGCCACCAGCCGCATCCTCGAACCCGCCCGCATGGAGGGCGGCTACCTCACCGCCTACGACGAGACGCGCGCGGCCGTCCACCGCTTCGCGCTGCACCGCATCACCGGCGTCGCCGACGTGAACTGACCTTCCCCCCTTCCGTATGGTGGTACGACGACGTCCGGCCGAGGGAAGCGGGACTGATCCGGCCCGCCGTCTTGTTGGATAGGCGTACGAACCGGCGGCCCACGTACGAGCCCGGGGAGACCAGGGAGAACCGAGGGAGAAGAGGAAACGTGTCTGATGGCCCGCTGATCGTCCAGTCGGACAAGACGCTGCTGCTCGAAGTGGACCACGAGAGGGCGGACGAGTGCCGCAAGGCGATCGCGCCCTTCGCCGAGCTGGAGCGGGCGCCGGAGCACGTCCACACCTACCGGGTCACCCCGCTGGCGCTGTGGAACGCGCGTGCCGCCGGGCACGACGCCGAGCAGGTCGTGGACGCGCTGATCACCCACAGCCGCTACCCGGTGCCGCACGCGCTGCTGGTCGACATCGCCGAGACGATGTCCCGGTACGGTCGGCTGCGGCTGGAGAAGAGCGAGCACCACGGGCTCACGCTGACCAGCACCGACAAGGCCGTGCTCGAAGAGGTGCTGCGGTCCAAGAAGGTGCAGCCCATGCTGGGCGCGCGCATCGGCGACGACACCGTCGCCGTGCACCCGAGCGAGCGGGGCAACATCAAGCAGGCGCTGCTGAAGCTTGGCTGGCCCGCCGAGGACCTCGCGGGGTACGTCGACGGCGAGCACCACCCGATCTCCCTGGCCGAGGACGCGTGGAAGCTGCGCCCCTACCAGCGGGAGGCGGCGGACGCGTTCTGGCACGGCGGCTCCGGGGTGGTCGTGCTGCCCTGTGGCGCGGGCAAGACGCTCGTGGGCGCGGCGGCCATGGCCCACGCGCAGGCCACGACGCTGATCCTGGTCACCAACACGGTCTCGGCTCACCAGTGGAAGCAGGAGCTGCTCAAGCGCACCTCGCTGACCGAGGACGAGATCGGCGAGTACTCCGGGAGCAAGAAGGAGATCCGCCCGGTGACCATCGCCACCTACCAGGTGATGACGACCCGCCGACAGGGCACCTACCGTCACCTGGAGCTCTTCGACGCGCGCGACTGGGGGCTGGTGGTGTACGACGAGGTCCACCTGCTGCCCGCGCCGATCTTCCGCATGACCGCCGACCTGCAGGCCCGGCGGCGCATCGGCCTGACCGCGACGCTGGTCCGCGAGGACGGCCGCGAGGGGGACGTGTTCTCCCTGATCGGCCCGAAGCGGTACGACGCGCCGTGGAAGGAGATGGAGAACCAGGGCTGGATCGCGCCCGCCGACTGCGTCGAGGTCCGGGTCACGCTGACGGACTCCGAGCGACTGGCGTACGCGATGGCCGAACCGGAGGAGCGCTACCGCTTCTGCGCGACGACGCCGTCCAAGACCCGGGTCACCGAGACGCTGGTGCGGCGGCACGCGGGCGACCAGGTGCTGGTCATCGGGCAGTACATCGACCAGCTCGACGAGCTGGCGGAGCACCTCGGCGCGCCGGTGATCAAGGGCGAGACGCGGGTGAAGGAGCGCGAGCGGCTGTTCCAGGCGTTCCGCGACAAGGAGATCCAGGTCCTGGTCGTCTCGAAGGTCGCGAACTTCTCGATCGACCTGCCGGAGGCGTCGGTCGCCATCCAGGTGTCGGGGACGTTCGGCTCACGCCAGGAGGAGGCCCAGCGACTCGGCCGGGTGCTGCGCCCGAAGGCGGACGGCGGCGGCGCGCGGTTCTACTCGGTGGTGAGCAGGGACACGGTGGATCAGGATTTCGCGGCGCACCGCCAGCGCTTTCTGGCCGAGCAGGGTTACGCCTACCAAATCATCGATGCCGACGACGTGCGCGCCAGCGAATAAACACGCTGAGCGGCACGCCGCCGTCCCCCCCAAATGCTGTCTTGAGAAAACTTTCAGCCGAGACAGACATTCAGATCCACGAAATACCCCTGGACAACACCCTCACCCCCTCGCTCATTGGCTCCCACGGCGCCAACTGCGACATACCCTATGATCTAACCAAATCACAGGGATTGTCCCGCTTTTTCGGGATTTTGGTATACGGCGACGCAGCGTATCGGCCAGATCACCGACCGACTAACCCGCCGACGTAAAGCACGGCCAGCGCGATTAGCCAGGAAGCCGTCGCAATCCCTACCAACAGGAGGGACTTTTCCGGGTATTTCCGGAATAGGGGTGGAAGAAGGGCCGCCGCCGTGCACGTCGCGGCGGCCACCGCGAAGAGACCGGAGAGCAGGGAAACCATGCCGAGCCGGTCCATACAGGACTCGGGCGGCTCACCGCTGCCGCAGAACGCCTGGAAACCCCAGCCCGCGAAGACGGAGACAACCCACAACCCGCCGAGGAGCAGGTTCGCCAGGGCCGGGATGACCGGAGAGACCGCCACCGGAGTACGCGTCGTCACCCCCACGGCGTACCCAAAGGCCAACTCTCGGCAAACTCCGGGGCAAGGGCCACATCACACGCCGGCGCGGACACGCGTCACTCTGGCGACACGGCGCGTGCGGGGCCGGACGTACTAGGCTTGTGGGTTCGTGCGTTTTGACGACCACCTCCGACCCTGAAGGAGTACGTCCGCATGCCCGGACATCAACTGGCCCCTGACATACCTGACCAGAACCCCGATTCCTCCGACGCCGAACCCGGCAAATCCCCCTCCCACCCCATCGCCTCCACCCACGGGCCCGGCGAGCCCCCCGACCCGGCGGACGTCCTGGAGGCCGAGCGCGCCCACCTCGCGGCCTCCCACGCCGCGCTGCGGGCGATGCGCGAGCACGCGCAGTCCCTGTCGGCCGACGCCGCGGGCGACTGGGTGTCCCAGCAGGTGCTCCAGGGCCTGCTCGACCAGCGCGTGGCCGCCCTCGCCGACCACCCCGACACCCCGCTGTTCTTCGGCCGCCTCGACCGCGCGGGCGACGACGACCTCCCCCTCACGATCCACGTCGGCCGCCGCCACGTGCACGACGACAACAGCCGTCCCCTGGTGATCGACTGGCGCGCGCCGGTGTCCCGGGCGTTCTACCAGGCCCGCCCGTCCGACCCGATGGGCGTGCGGCGCCGCCGCAGGTTCGGGTTCCACGGCGGCGCCCTCACCGCCTACGAGGACGAACCGCTGGACCAGGGCACGACGCTCCAGGAGTCCCACATCCTCACCGAGGAGATCGAGCGCCCGCGCACGGGCCCGATGCGCGACATCGTGGCGACGATCCAGCCCGACCAGGACGAGATCGTCCGCGCCGACCTCGGCAGCACGGTCTGCGTCCAGGGCGCCCCCGGCACCGGGAAGACCGCCGTCGGCCTGCACCGGGCCGCCTACCTGCTCTTCACCCACCGCGAGAAGCTGTCGCGCTCGGGCGTCATGATCGTGGGGCCGAACCGCGCGTTCCTCTCCTACATCTCCTCCGTCCTGCCCGCCCTCGGCGAGGTGCGCGTCGACCAGACCACCGTCGCCGGCATCCTCGGCGACCACGCCGCCCCCGAGGACGCCGCCGTCGCCGCGCTCAAGGGCGACGCGCGCATGGCCCCCGTCCTGCGCCGCGCGCTCTGGCTGCACATCAGCAAGCCCGAGGAGGGCCTGCTGATCACCCGCGGCGTCAACCGGTTCCGCGTCCCCGACCACGAGGTGCGCGAGATCGTCGCGTCCCTGCGCGGCACGACGCGGTACGGCCCCGGCCGCGCGGCGCTCGCCCAGCGCCTGGCCCACGCCGTGCTCGTGCGCATGGAGCAGCGCGGCGAGTCCCCAGACGACCGCGTCCAGGACGCCGTGGCCAGGTCCAAGCCGGTCAAGCAGCTGATGGACGCCGTCTGGCCGCGCGTCACCCCGCAGCAGGTGCTGTTCCGCCTGCTGTCCGACGGCGAGTTCCTGGCCCGCGCCGCCCGCGACGACCTCACCGCCGAGCAGCGCGAGACACTGCTGTGGCGCAAGCCGCCGCGGTCGTGGAAGTCCGCCAAGTGGTCGGCCGCCGACGCGGCGCTGCTGGACGAGCTGACCGACCTCATCGAGCGCACCCCCACGCTCGGCCACGTCGTCGTGGACGAGGCGCAGGACCTGTCCGCCATGCAGCTACGCGCCCTCGGACGTCGCTGCCGCACCGGCTCGGCGACCGTCCTCGGCGACCTCGCCCAGGGGACGACCCCGTGGTCGGCGCGCTCGTGGGAGGAAGTGCTGCACCACCTGGGGTTCGCCGAGGGCATGGTCACCGAGCTCACGCTGGGCTTCCGCGTCCCGCGCGAGGTGCTCGACTTCGCCGCGCGCCTGCTGCCCTCCGTCGCCCCCGCCCTGGCCGCGCCGCGCTCCCTGCGCCCGGGCGCGGGCTCGCTGTCGATCCTCAGGACCGGCGACCTGACGTCCGCCGTGACGGCCGCGGTGGAGCGGGCGGCCGGCCGGGAGGGGTCCATCGGGCTGATCGCCGCGGACGCCGCCGTCCCGGCCTTCTCTGCGGCGCTCACGACCCGCGGGGTCGGCCACGACGTCCTCGGCCCCGACTCCTCCCCCGGCGAACGCCTCTCGGTGATCCCCGCCACGCTCGCCAAGGGCCTGGAGTACGACCACGTCATCGTCGCCGAGCCCGCCGACATCGCCGCCGCCGAGGAGCGCGGCCTCGCCCGCCTCTACGTCGTCCTCACCCGCGCCGTCACCAGCCTGACGGTCCTCCACACCACCGACCTCCCACCCCAGCTCACCGGCGCCGCAACCTAGTTGATCAACGAGGTCGGACGCCCCTAGCATCCCCTCGTGTCCCGAAAATCACCCAAATTACGCCATTTGACGGCCACCACTCTCACCGCCGTCGCGCTGGCGGGCTGCGGAAGCGTCGACTACATGGCCTCGCAGCTCACCGACAAAGAGATCATCGACCCGGAACGGCCGTTCGCGAACTCTCCCTCGGAGCATTTCGGCGACGGCCAGAAGGGCATCGCCATACCGCGGGCCCAGGCCGTGAAGGGCTACTCGGAACAGGACGTCGCGGCCGCGTACAAGACGAGCAAGGAATTGCTGGTCGCGGCCCATCTCGACCGGCGGACCGTGATCGACGGCCGTACGGACACCTTCGCGGGCATGCTCGACCCCGAGCAGCGCGAGCACTTCCTCAAAGACCTGGACAGCAAGGACCCGAGCAAGAACACCCGGGGCTGGGTGACCAGCTTCGCGCCCGGATTCGTCGATCTGGTGGGCGATGTCATCAAGGTGCAGGGCACGATGTCGGCCGTGTCCACGGTGGAGGACGGCGACCGCCAGATCGACGTCCTGTGGGACTACCGCATCGTCTACGCCGTACGGCCGAAGGGGAAGAACACGCCGATCGACCGGACCATGCAGCACGTCAAGGGGACGTTCCAGTTCTGGAGGAACGACCCCAAGGGGAAACTGCGGCACTGGATAGGCGAGACCAATTACGAGACGTTCAACTCTCTGTGCGAGCCGGACGACGACTTCCTGCGCCCGGACTTCTACAGCCGCGGCGGCGGCAAGGGACCCGAGGACGACCCGTACGACGACGCGTCCCCCAAGCTGCCGGACGGCGAGTGCGGGGTGTCCGGCGACGTCTGACGAACACGCCGTGCCGGAGGCGCGGCCATAGGCACAGCCTCTTCGCCGCCCGTCGTGGCGGCGAAGAGGGCGCGGCCGGGTCAGGCGCGTTCGTAGGTCAGGGACAGGACGCCCGTGGTGAAGGTCTTGGAGTCGGCGAGCTTCAGCGGGATCTGCTTGTCGTTGCCGTCCTCGAACAGGCGCACGCCCTTGCCGACCACGATCGTTTCGGCGAAGCGGCGATCGCCAGGATGCTCCCACGCTAGGTTGCATCGGCGATGATGACAGTCCCGCGCCGAGGCCGTGCGCCCCGGAGAACCCCGGAGCGGGTCACAGACCACGGACGGTCACCGGGCGCCGGGCCGATAATTGGACGCGGTCCGGGGCGCCCTCCTGTTACGTTCGGGGCCATGGCTGAACAGGGACGATCGGGCCCCCGCATCCGCACCGCCGTCGACGAGGACGTGGACGCCGTGCTGGCGTTCTGGCTGAAGGCCGCCGAGGGGACGGACCGCCACGACACCGCCGGCGGATTGCGCCGGCTGATCGCACGCGACCCGGACGCCTTGATGATCGCCGAGCTGGACGGGCGGATCGCGGGCACGCTCATCGCCGGGTGGGACGGCTGGCGCTGCCACCTGTACCGCCTCGCCGTCGACCCGGCGCACCGCCGCAAGGGCATCGCCGGTACCCTGCTGGACGCCGCCGAGCGGCGCTTCGCCGAGTTCGGCGGGACGCGCGCCGACGCGATGGTCCTGCACACCAACACCCTCGCCCACCCGGCGTGGACCGCCGCCGGGTACACGCGCCAGGACGACTGCGCCCGCTGGGTCAAGCCGCTGGCCACCGGCGAGGCCTGAGGTCCATCGTGGAGCGGCGCCAACTGTGGTGCCGCTCCACTTTTAGGATCGGAGCTCGGGCTTCCTCCAGACCCCACCTCACGATGACACCTTTGCCTCCGGCTCGAAGTCAGCACCACCTCTTCCTCTAGGTGGTCACTCACCCGCACCGATTCGCCTCAGAGTTACAGCAGTACGTGATCGGGCTTGGTCAGCTGACTTTCAACTGCTCGTCACCGAAGTCCGCAACAAGTTTCAGAACGCCACCGAGGGCGGCGACGTAGCGGTCCAGGACCTCGCGGGTGGACACATCGCCCTTCTCGATCTGGGAGACGCGTCCCACAGAGATACCCATGCGCTCAGCGACCTGTAGCTGGTTGAGGCCGCGGCGTTTGCGCATCTCGGCAAGTGGCCATCCCTTGCGACTCCTCGCGCAACTGCTGCACCTCGTCCTCGAACCGCTCGGGTCCCCCCGCGGTTTCGATCGCGCGCTCCAGGTGATCACTGTCACGCCACTTTCGGTAGCTGCTCACTGGTTCATCTCCTTACGCCGCTCCACCAAGTAAATCTCGTACAGGTGCTCGGCTCGCGGGATCGCGTTCCGATACAGCGTTGCCAGCCGAGCGGCGCTTCGCCGAGTTCGGCGGGACGCGCGCCGACGCGATGGTCCTGCACGCCAACACCCTCGCCCACCAGGCGTGGTCCGCCGCCGGGTACACGCGCCAGGACGACTGCGCCCGCTGGGTCAAGCCGCTGGCGACCGGCACGGCGTGACATCCCTGACGCAGCAGGCTCGCCCCGACCGGCATGCCTCATACACGGTTCGTGTCCCTCGGTGCAGGGTTTCGCCTCGGGCTTCCTTCCCACCACGCCTCACAGCGGCGCAGTTGCCTCCGGCTCAGCGTCAGCACCACCTCTTCCTCCAGGGGACTTCCACCCCAAGCGATCGCCCATGCCGGGCGTACTGCGAAAGGGGCCCGCGACGATCGTCACGGGCCCCCTCAGCGGGTGCTACTAGAACTTGTCGTTTCTGACGCCCTCAACGAAGGCCACCCACGCGCCAGCCTCGACCACCAGGGCCGGGACTGTGAGGTCCTTGCTGTCACGTACGGCACGACGCCCTCCTGTCAGCCCGACGACCTCGACACAGTTGCCACCGCTGCCGCCTGAGTGGGAGGACTTCTTCCAGATTGCCTGGGTTAATTCCGCGTTCTGCTCCATGGCCTCTCTTATCTCTCTGATCTGGACAAGGGACGCCCGCCGGGGTAGCGCCTCGGCACGGATGACCCATGTCGATCATTAGAAAGCAGCTGGACTAGCGAGCGCCCTCGCCTGCGCAATCGAGGGGACTTTCACCCCCAAGCGATCGTCCATGCCGGGCATACCGCGAAAGGGCCACTCCCGGAGGTCCGGGAGTGGCCCTTTCGCGTTAACTGGGAGCCGGAGGCTCAGAAGTCCATGTCGCCGCCGCCGGGCACGGCGGGAGCGGCCGGGGTCTTCTCGGGCTTCTCGGCGATGACCGCCTCGGTGGTGAGGAACAGGGCCGCGATGGACGCGGCGTTCTGCAGCGCCGAGCGGGTCACCTTGGCCGGGTCGATGATGCCGGCCTCGAGCAGGTTCACGTACTCACCGGTGGCGGCGTTCAGGCCGACGCCCGGCTCCAGATTGCGGACCCGCTCCACCACGACGCCGCCCTCGAGGCCGGCGTTCACGGCGATCTGCTTCAGCGGCTCCTCGAGCGCCTTGCGCACGATGGAGGCGCCGGTGGCCTCGTCGTTGAAGAGCTCCAGCTTGTCGAACGCCTTCGCGCCCGCCTGGATCAGGGCCACGCCACCGCCGGGGACGATGCCCTCCTCGACGGCCGCCTTCGCGTTGCGGACGGCGTCCTCGATGCGGTGCTTGCGCTCCTTGAGCTCGACCTCGGTGGCCGCGCCGGCCTTGATGACGGCGACGCCGCCGGCCAGCTTGGCGAGACGCTCCTGGAGCTTCTCGCGGTCGTAGTCGGAGTCGGTGTTCTCGATCTCGACGCGGATCTGGTTCACGCGGCCCGCGATCTGCTCGGGGTCGCCGGCACCGTCGACGATGGTGGTCTCGTCCTTGGTGATGATGACCTGGCGCGCGCGGCCGAGCAGGTCCAGGGTGGCGGTCTCGAGCTTGAGGCCGACGTCCTCGCTGATGACCTGGCCGCCGGTGAGGGTGGCGATGTCGCTCAGCATGGCCTTGCGGCGGTCACCGAAGCCCGGGGCCTTGACGGCGACGGACTTGAACAGGCCGCGGATCTTGTTGACGACCAGGGTGGCCAGGGCCTCGCCCTCGACGTCCTCGGCGATGATCACGAGCGGCTTGCCGGACTGCACGACCTTGTCGAGCAGCGGCAGCAGGTCCTTGTTCGCGGAGACCTTGGAGTTGACGATCAGGATGTAGGGGTCGTCGAGGACGGCCTCCATGCGCTCCGGGTCGGTCACGAAGTACCCGGAGATGTAGCCCTTGTCGAAGCGCATGCCCTCGGTGAGCTCGAGCTCGAGGCCGAAGGCGTTGCTCTCTTCGACGGTGATGACGCCTTCCTTGCCGACCTTGTCCATCGCCTCGGCGATCATCTCGCCGATCTGGGTGTCGCCGGCGGAGATGGAGGCGGTGGAGGCGATCTGCTCCTTCGTCTCCACGTCCTTCGCGATCTTCGAGAGCTCCTCGCTGACGCGCTCGACGGCGGCCTCGATGCCCTTCTTCAGGGACATCGGGTTGGCGCCGGCGGCGACGTTGCGCAGGCCCTCGCGGACGAGCGCCTGGGCGAGCACGGTGGCGGTGGTGGTGCCGTCACCCGCGACGTCGTCGGTCTTCTTCGCGACTTCCTTGACGAGCTCGGCCCCGATCTTCTCCCACGGGTCCTCGAGCTCGATCTCCTTGGCGATGGAGACACCGTCGTTGGTGATGGTGGGAGCGCCCCACTTCTTCTCCAGCACGACGTTGCGGCCCTTGGGACCAAGGGTCACCTTGACGGCGTCGGCGAGCTGGTTCATACCGCGCTCGAGACCGCGCCGGGCGTCCTCGTTGAACGCGATCATCTTGGCTGCCATACGGCTAGACCTCCCAGATACAGGGTGGCTTGCGGCGGATCGAGCCGACGCCCGCGACGGCATGTAGACCCGGTTCCCACGACACCTGTCGCCGTGGATCAGCCGGGCCCCGACGCCTCGATCCAGGTTTGTCACTCTCCACACGAGAGTGCCAACGAACTGTTTAGCACTCTACCCGGTCGAGTGCAAGCGACCACCCCTATGACCTGGGAGGCACAGCGATTTGTCCGACCGTATGCACAATATTGGATCTGCGCTCATCGGCGGGGAACGCATGTGCGGGAATCCGCAGCTGGGGCAGGTACCGGGATGAGAGAAGGCCCGGGCCGCGATGAAGCGCGGACCGGGCCCTCCAACTCGTGACTGTGGGTAGACCAGTGGATCTCCCGCCGCGGGCCGGACTACGCCGGCCGCGTCACACAGTCCGCACGGACTCTGCCTGTGGACCCTTCTGGCCCTGTGTGATCTCGAACTCCACCCGCTGACCCTGTTCGAGCGACCGGTATCCCTCCGACAGGATCGCCGAGTAGTGGACAAACACGTCCTTACCACCGTCTACCGCGATGAAGCCGTAGCCCTTGTCCGCGTTAAACCATTTGACGGTGCCCTGCGCCACTTTCCGACTCCTCTTGCTGGGCTCCGGACCCCGCCCACTCCTCCGCGAGGCCCGTGACCTTCGGAACCGAGACGCATGCGAACTCCTCGGCCACGTCGATCGTTCTCGACCATACCTGTGGCATGCCTTGGCGCAACAGAGTCAAACACCAAACTACTTCTTGACGTTCGCTCTAAGCAGTACGCGACTATTTCATACTTGCGTTTAGTTAGTTGACAATTACACTACCGAGAGGGCCCAGTAAGGCTTCTATTGTGATAGCTGGGCCGTTCACGGGCCCAGAACGCGCGAACGCCCGCGCATCCCGAGGGACACGCGGGCGTCCGGCGCCGCCGATGGTCAGCCTCCGGCGACCGCCGGGATCACCGAGACCTGAGCGCCCTCGGGCGTCACAGTGTCAAGTCCGTCGATGAAACGGACGTCCTCTTCTCCGACATACACGTTGACAAAACGGCGGATGTTGCCCGTTTCGTCCAGAATACGGGCCCCGATTCCGGGGAAGTCCGCATCGAGCTTCTGCAACACGTCGCGAAGCGTCGCGCCTTCACCCTTCACCTCGGCGGCACCGTCGGTGTACGTACGGAGAATCGTCGGAATCCGCACAGAAACGCTCATTTATCGGGACCTTTCAGGAGTTTTCGACGACAGCCGTACGGAATGCGTCGAGAGAGGGGCGGATGACCGCGGTCGGCCGGGCCTCGTCGGAGACCGCGTCCAGGGTCTTCAGGCCGTCGCCGGTGTTGAGCACGACCGTCTCGGCGTCGGGGTCCAGCAGCCCCTTGGTCAGCAGCTTGCGCAGCACTCCCACGGTGACGCCGCCCGCCGTCTCGGCGAAGATGCCCTCGGTGCGCGCGAGCAGCCGGATGGAGTCCACGATCTCGGCGTCGGTGACGTCCTCGACCGCGCCGCCCGTGCGGCGCGCGATGTCGAGCACGTACGGCCCGTCGGCGGGGTTGCCGATGGCCAGCGACTTGGCGATGGTGTCGGGCTTGACCGGCTGCACGACGTCGCGCCCGTCCTTGTACGCGGCGGACACCGGCGAGCAGCCCTCGGCCTGCGCGCCGAAGATCTTGTACGGCCTGTCCTCGACGAGCCCGAGCTTGATCAGCTCCTTGAAGCCCTTGTCCACCTTGGTGAGCTGGGAGCCGGACGCCACCGGGATGACGATCTGGTCGGGGATCCGCCACCCGAGCTGCTCGGCGATCTCGTAGGCGAGCGTCTTGGAGCCCTCGGCGTAGTACGGCCGCAGGTTCACGTTGACGAAACCCCAGCGGTCGCCGAGCGGGTCGCCGATGAGCTCGGAGCAGAACCGGTTGACCTCGTCGTAGGTGCCCTGGATGCCGACCAGGCGACCGCCGTACACCGAGGCCATGACGATCTTGGGCTGCTCCAGGTCGGCCGGGATGAAGACGCAGGCGTCGAGCCCGGCGCGGGCGGCCGCGGCGGTGACGGCGCCGGCGAGGTTGCCCGTGGACGAGCACGACAGGGTGTGGAAACCGAAGGTGCGCGCCGCCTCCAGGGCGATGGCGACGACCCGGTCCTTGAAGGAGTGGGTCGGGTTGCCGGAGTCGTCCTTGACGTGCAGGCTGCGCAGCCCCAGCTCGCGGGCCAGGTTCTCGGCCTTGACGAGCTTGGTCCAGCCGGGGGCGAGGTTGGGCTTGACGCCGACGTCCACGGGCACCGGCAGCAGCGCCCGGTAGCGCCAGATGTTGGAGGGCCCGGCCGCGATCTGCTCCCGCGTGACCGGCGCGGTGCCGTCGAAGTCCGGGCTGTTCCAGGTGTAGGCCACTTCGAGTGGCCCGAAACACTCGATACAGGCGAAGGTGGGGCCGAGGTCGTACCGGGTACCGCATTCGCGGCAAGAGAGAGCCACGGCGGGACCGAAGGAGTTGGAAGTGGTGATCTCAGCTGTTGCGAGCGCCATGAAGCGAGGCCTTTCCCTCATCTTCGCCCGGACCACCTTGGTCACGGGCCGGAATTGGCACCTGTCCCGGCCGGTCTCACTGGTCTAGTGCCGCGACATTCGGAGACGCGATGACCACAGCCGGGAGGGTTGCCGGGGCTTCGCAGGGCCGGTCCCTCCACCCCTCTGGATGAGCAATATGCAGTTGTGAACCCGCCGTCATGACAGGCAGGCCGACATCACTGTACCTCGCGGCCCAGCGAGATGACCCCGCGTCTCAAACGGCGAGACGTCTCACGGCCGAGGGGTGGTTCAGGTGAACCTGCCGTACTCGTCGCCGAGGACGCCCTGGACGTACTTGCGGGCTTGGTGGATGCGCGACTTGGCGGTGCCGAGCGGGATGCCGAGCTGGTCGGCCACCTGGTTGTAGTCGAGCTCGCAGATGTCGCGCAGCACCAGCGCCTGCGCGAGTTCGGGCTTGTCGGCCTCCAGCGCCTCCATCGCGTCGAGCAGGTCGAGCCTGGACCCGGCGATGACGCTCACCCGGCGCGGGTCGGCGCGAAGGTCGGGCAGTTCCTCCGACGACTGCTCGGCGGCCCGCCGCTTCAGCGAGCGGTACGTCGTGCGCGCGCAGTTGGCCGTGACGATGTGCAACCAGGTGGAAAAACGTGCCCTGCCCTCGAACCTGCCGATGTTGCGCGCGACCGCCAGCAAAGTATCCTGGCAAGCCTCTTCCGCGTCCTGGTGGTAGGGCAGCAGCCGCGCGCAGTGGCGAAGCACGTCGGGCTCGATGCGGCGGAGAAGCTCCCCGAGGGACCGGTGGTCGCCTTGGGCCGCGGCACGGGCAAGCTCCTCGGTCGTCTCGTCAAGCGCCATGTCGGAGCCCTCCTCGGCCGCGAGGCCCTCGCCTCGCCCTGACCACCACCACCGGCCCATCTTATTGGGAGCGTTAAATTTAAATAATCTGCCGCCAGGTGAGCATCCCAACGTGGAGAAGAAGAACGGCGCGGGACGACCGCCGCACGGCGGACGAGGAGTGGTAAGCGGATGAACACGGTTCTCATGGCCTCCAACCGGGGCCCGGTCTCGTTCACGCTCGCCGACGACGGCACGCTGACCATGCGCAGGGGCGGAGGTGGCATGGTGTCCGGCCTGTCCGAGATCGCCAAGGCCGCCGACGTGCTGTGGGTGTGCGCCGCGCTCTCCGACGGCGACCGCAGCGCCGTGCGCCGGGCCCCGGGCGGCCGGCTCGACCAGGCGGGCTACGACACCGGCGCGGTGCGCATGCTGGACATCCCGCCCGCCACCTTCCACCGCGCGTACAACGCGGTGGCCAACTCCACGCTGTGGTTCGTCAACCACCTGCTCTACGACACGCCGAACTCGCCGCAGTTCGACACCCGCTTCCGCCGCGAGTGGGAGTCCTACCAGGACTACAACGCCGCGTTCGCGCTGGCCCTGGCCGAGGAGGCCGCGCACGGCGCCCGCGTCATGATCCAGGACTACCACCTCACCCTCGCCCCCGCGATGCTCCGCGTGGAGCGCCCGGACCTGCGCGTGGCCCACTTCTCGCACACGCCGTGGGCCCCGCCGGAGTACTTCTCGCTGCTTCCCGACGACATCTCGGCCGAGCTGCTGTCGGGCATCCTCGGCGCCGACCGCGCCGGCTTCCTCACCGCGCGGTGGGCGTCGGCGTTCATGGACTGCTGCGAGGTGCTGCTCGGCGCTCGCGTCGACCGCGCCGCGCGCACCATCGCGTACGAGGGCCGCACGACGCACGTCGGCGTGCACCCGCTCGGCGTGGACGGCGACGCGCTGTGGGCCCGCGCGCTGGAGCCGGACGTCGAGTCGCACATGACGGCGCTGCGCGAGCGCGTGGGCGACAAGAAGCTCATCGTGCGCATCGACCGGACGGAGCTGTCGAAGAACATCGTCCGGGGCCTGCTCGCCTACAAGCAGTTCCTGACCGACCATCCGGAGTGGCACGGCAAGGTCGTGCACCTGGCGTTCGCCTATCCCTCCCGGCACGACCTGCCCGAATACCGCGAGTACACCGCGGCCGTGCAGCGCTGCGCGACCGAGATCGAGGACGAGTTCGGCGGCGAGGACTGGGATCCGCTGATCCTCAACGTCAACGACGACTACGCCCGCTCGCTCGCGGCCTACCGCATTGCGGACGTCCTGCTGGTGAACCCGATCCGGGACGGCATGAACCTCGTCGCCAAGGAGGGCCCGATCCTCGCGCCGCACTGCGCGCTGGTGCTGTCCCGCGAGGCCGGCGCGGCGAGCGAGCTGGGCGCCGACGCGCTGATGGTGAACCCCTACGACGTGTCCGGCACGGCGAACGCCCTGCACGACGCGCTGGTGCTCCCCGAGGAGGAGCGCGCCAAGCGCGGGGCCCGCCTGCGCGCGGCGGCGACCGCCCTGCCGCCCCACCGCTGGTTCGCCGACCAACTCGCCGCCCTGGACACCTGAGCTGTGCCTATGGCCTCGCTCCGCTCGGCGGGTTCGGGGCGCGGTCATCGGCATGGGCGAGAGGGGGGTGTTCAAGCCGAGGGTAGGAGCTTTCTGACCTTTGGGTGGATCACGGCGAAGGTCCGCCTGGTGATACTTTCGTGCTCATTCGAGGCTTTCGAGGCGCGGGGGATCAGTGAGCTCGACCGCAGTCGTCCGTTCGCTCGCCCGTGACCGTCCGACCTGGCTGATCTACTTCCAGCTCGCCACATTCGCGACCTATCTGTACGGCCTGTCGGCCGCGCTCCCGCTGCTGCGCATCGACCAGGGCGTGTCGCAGGCCGTCGCCGGGCTGCACGGCACGGCCATGGCCGTGGGCGGCGTCATCGCCGGGCTCGCCATACCCCGCGTGATCGCCAAGGTGGGCAGGCGCAGGGCGACCTGGCTCGGCCTCGCCGGGATGACCTGCGGCGTCCTGCTCGTCGCGGCCACGACGGCGCTGCCCGTCACGCTGCTCGGGTACGGCCTGGCCAGCGGCGGCGGCTCGATCTCGCTGTACATCGGCATGTCGGTGCTGAGCGACCACCACGGCACGGCGGCCCCCGCGGCCATCAACGAGGCCAACGCGGTCGCCGT
The DNA here is from genome assembly GCF_040653595.1 of Sphaerisporangium sp. NPDC051011. NCBI lineage: Bacteria > Bacillati > Actinomycetota > Actinomycetes > Streptosporangiales > Streptosporangiaceae > Sphaerisporangium > Sphaerisporangium sp. NPDC051011. The sequence goes on from NZ_JBFAGG010000028.1 coordinate 57,859, forward strand.
CACTGCCGGCATCGGCATGTCCTACCTGATCAGCGCGCTGGCGCCCACCTCGCTCGGCTGGCGCGCCGGCATCCTGGTCACCCCTGTGGCGATGTTCCTGCTGCTCGTGCTCATGGGCCGGGTGTGGGTGCCCGCGCCCTCCCCCGGCGGCGGGCCGGACCCGGTCTCCGCCCCGGCCCCGGCCCCGCAGAAGGCTCCCTACGGCTGGCGGTTCCACGCCGCGTGCGGCGTGCTGTTCTGCCTGGTGGCGATGGAGTTCCTGTTCAACGTCTGGGCCGCCGAGCTGCTGGCGGACCAGACGGGAATGTCGCTCGCGGCCGCCGCCACCGGGCTGACCGCGTTCACCATCGGCGTGGCCGCCGGCAGGTTCGCGGCCGGGCGGCTGGCGCTGCGGATCGACCCCACGCGGCTGCTGGGCGGCGCGCTGCTGGTGACGCTCGCGGGCTGGACGGTGTTCTGGCTCGGCGACCGGCCGCTGTTGTGCTACGCGGGCCTGGTGCTGAGCGGCCTCGGCGTCGCGGTGCAGTTCCCGCTCGGCCTGTCCCGGGTCATCGCCTCCTCCGGCGGGCGGGCGTCCGAGGCGAGCGCCACCGCGTCCATCTGGACCTCGGTCGCGGTCGGCGCGGGCCCGTTCGTGCTCGGGGCGCTGGCGGACGGCTTCGGCACCCACACGGCGTTCCTCATGGTGCCGGTACTGATCGCCTGCGCCATCGGGGGCATCGCGCTCAGCGCGCGCCGGTAGGGGTGATCGCGTCCGCCAGCGACGTGAGCAGGGCCGCGACCCCGGCCGGGCCGTCCACGACCACGTCGGCGCGCCGGGCCAGCTCGGTGACCTCCGCCGAGGCGCTGCACACCGTGACGCCCGGCAGCCCCGACAGGCGCACGGCCTCGAACGCCGCGAGGTCGCCGAGGTCGTCCCCGGCGAAGAGCACGGACCTGGCGGCGCGCTCGGCGAGGAAGGCCCCGAGGGCGTGCCCCTTGTCCATGCCCGCGGGCCGCAGCTCCAGCACCAGCCGGCCGGGTTCGACGGTCAGCCCGGCCGACGCCGCGAGCTTGCCGAGCGGCTCGCGCAGCGCGCGCAGCGTCCCCTCGGGGTCGGGGGCCCGCCGGGTGTGGACGGCGACGGCCCGTCCCTTGTCCTCCAGCGTCACGCCGGGCTCGGTTCCGTCGGTGACGGTGAACCCGAGCGAGGCGACCAGGGCCGGCACCTCGGCGCGCACGCGGTCGATCTCCGGCGGCGGCGGGGGCGAGGTCACCCGCCCGGCCTCCCAGCGTTCCAGGCCGTACTGGCCGAGCACCACCAGGCCGGGGACGTCCGCGAGGCCCGGCCCGCCCGCCACCTGCCCGTACTCGACGGCCGTGGCCGCGGGGCGGCCCGTCACGATGACGACGGCCCGCACCAGGCCGCCCAGGCGCGCCAGCGCGGCCGCCGCCTCGGGGGCGACGCGGGCGTCGGCGGGGTCGGGGACGATCGGGGCGAGCGTGCCGTCGAAGTCGAGCCCGATCACGGCGCCCTCGGGATCGGCCGTGATGGCCGCTAAACCGGCGTTGTCCGGCAACAGGTCATGAGTCACGCGGGGAGCACTACCCCATCGATCAGGGGCGCATACCGAGACGCCGCGCCGCGCGCTCGCGCTGACGCGAGGCCCGCAGGCGCCTCAGCCGCTTCACCGTCATCGGGTCGTGGGCCAGCGCCTCGGGCTGGTCGATGAGCTGCCCGAGAAGCTGGTAGTAGCGGGTCGCGGAGATCTCGAAGGTCTCGCGGATCGCCTGCTCCTTGGCGCCCGCGTACCGCCACCACTGACGCTCGAAGGCGAGGAGCTCGCGCTCCCGGTCGGTCAGTTCCCCGGCGACGCGGGGGGCCGGCCCTTCCTCGGGATCGCTGTCACCGGGATCCGGCGCGGTGTCCATCAGGTCCTCCTCGGTCGGGCACGCGGAGAGGCGGACGGCAGGCCGGGCGGGGGAAGCGGGAGACCAGCGAACGTGCGCCCGGACGAGCGCGACCCTGGGCCGCGCCGCGCGTGCGGCCCGTGGCCATGGTAGTCGGGAATTCGCGGCTGTTCATGACACTTCGGGAGACCTGTGGGCCGCCCCTATGACACCGCGAGCGCACGACGTAGGGTCACCAAGTGTGACCTCAGTCATCACGCTTCTCACCGACTACGGGCTGGAAGACGGCTTCGTGGCGTCCTGCCACGGGGTGATCCTCGGGATCGCCCCGGAGGCGCGCATCATCGACGTCTGTCACCTGGTTCCCGCGGGGGACATCCGCCGCGGCGCCGCGATCCTCGCCCAGACTCTGCCCTACCTGCCGACCGGCGTGCACATCGCCGCGGTCGACCCGTCGGCGGCGAGTGCCCGGCGCTCGATCGCCGTCGAGGCCGGGCAGCGCGTCTTCATCGGCCCGGACAACGGCCTGCTGTCGTGGGCCCTGCTCGCCTCGGGCGGCGCGCGGGTCGCGTACGAGATCACCAACGAGGAGTTGTTCCTCACGCCCGTCTCGCCCACCTTCCACGGGCGCGACGTGTACGCGCCGGTGGCGGCCCACCTGGTCGCCGGCCGCAGGCCCGACGAGCTCGGGCCGCGCATTCCGCTCGACCGGCTGCTGTCGCTGCCCGCGCCGACCTCCCGCATCGGGGAAGGCGCGGCCGAGGGAGAGGTCCTCTCGCTGGACCGCTACGGCAACGTCCAGCTCTCCGTGACCGCCGACGACCTCGCGACCCTCGGCATCCAGGTCGGCGACACGCTGGCGGTGTCCATGGGCAGGCGGCAGATCACGGTGCCCTTCCGCGACACCTACGCGGCCGTCGCGCCCGGGAACCTCGTCGCCTTCACCGACTCCGCGGGCATGGTCTCGGTCGCGGTCAACTCCGGGGACGCCGCGCAGCGCCTCGGCCTGCCGCCCGGCGCGCATGTGCGGCTCGCCCGGGTGTCGCGCTGACGAGGCCGGCGACGCCCCAGGCGCCGCACCAAATGTCCTGACCCGCCCGGAGCCGGGAAAGTCCGGCGGTCAAAACTTCGGTCAACCCGGAAGGGGCCCGAAGCCGCTCCACGAGCGTTCCATGGACGGCGACGACCTGGGCGGCAGGTGCCCTGACCTAGCGTTTCTTCCCTGCGGGCGGGAGGAAACGCGCGGCCTGACCACGTAAAGGCCCGCCAATCATTGCTGTCGTCTGACCATTCGACGTCGCCAATCCGGCTCGCAGGTTCGGTACTGTCTGAGCGGTCACAGTAAGTAACTGTCAGGGCACCACGGGTACACACCTGCCCCTATGCTCCGATGGTCCTCTCAAGGAGAAGTACGAATGATTCGCCGTCTTCTGGTCACTACGGCATGCCTCGGAATCGCCATCGTCGTCCCCGCCGCTGCCGCCTCCGCTGACTCCGCCAAGTCGGCCCGTCCCGCCAAGGCCTCCAAGGCCAGCTGCTGCCCCTGCGGCCCCGCCGCGGCTCTCATCCCCACCGCCACGGTCGTGCCGTGCGGCCCGGCCTTCGGCGGCTACGCCGTCGGCTACGGCGGCGGCTACTACGGCGGCGGCGGCTTCATCGGCGGCGGCTACGGCGGCGGCTACTACGGCGGCGGTTACGGCGGCGGCTACTACGGCGGCGGCCACGGCGGCGGAAACGTCGGCGTCGGCAACGGCGGCCTCGTGGGCGTCGGCGTGGGGAACATCGACATCCTCTGACCCTCGCGCGCATGACCGACAGGGCGGTGTCTCATGGGGCCGGGCCATGAGACACCGCCCTTTGTCGTGTGTTCATGGCTGTGCCCATGGCCGATCGCAACGCCACCACCCTGGTTCGGGGCGCGGCGGTGTTCTGGAGCCGGCACGCGCAAGGGTGAGGAACGATCCCTTGCGTGGGACGGTGGAAGAACGCCGCCTAAAGGGCAAGGCCGTGAAGTTAGGGGCTGATCGGCTTTGTCAAGATGTCGATGCTGATGGTCGCTTTGTAGGTGCGCCGGTCGACGCGCAGGCTCTTGTAG
>NZ_JBFAGG010000029.1:0-59692 GCF_040653595.1 Sphaerisporangium sp. NPDC051011
GCGGATCGACGTACAACACCGCGTCGGGCAGACCGTACTTGCTGATGATCCGGGTGGCGGGCAGGTTCTCGATCAGCACGGCGGGCGCCGACAGACCCGACCACGCCGCCCGAGCCGATGAGCTCACCGCCGCGGCGGAGCGTCTGCGCCCGCCGTGCTGATCGAGAACCTGCCCGCCACCCGGATCATCAGCAAGTACGGTCTGCCCGACGCGGTGTTGTACGTCGATCCGCCCTATCTGGAGTCCACCCGCGCGGGCCGGGACCGCTCACGCTGACGTGATTACACCCATGACACCTCCACCGAGTCCGAGCATCGTGAGCTCGCCACCGCGCCGCAGGCCACGTCGGCCACCGTGCTGCTGTCGGGATATGCCAGTCCGCTGTACGACGAGCTGTATTCCACCTGGCATCGGCTGGACCTTCCGGTTGCTCGCCCATCAGCGAACCACAGCAGCCGAGATCGCCATGCCGTCGAGGTCATCTGGTCTAACCAGCCGCTCACCGACCAGTTCGATCTGTTCGCCGACCCTAACCAGCCACAACAGACATGGCGTGACGAAACTCTCGACCGCGCGGGTGGATGTGACGAAACCGCGCGGTGCGTCGTCTGCGACAGCTCGGTCGAGCGCACCGCCACCGGACGTCCTCGCACATACTGCTCGCGCGCCTGCCAACAACGGGCCTATCGGGCACGTTCGGCCGCTGATCTCCTTCCACCGGTCCACCCCACGCCGGCAGCCGGCCGGAGCCTGTCACCTGAAGGGCTCTGTCCCGTAATCGGTGGTGGCGATGAGTGATCACTGCCAGGCTGGGGCGTGCTAAAGATCGACGATCTTACGCGTGTAGTATTTGCGGGGCTGTCTGCCCTGGTCATCGAGGGTGTAAAGGACGAGGACGACCTCATTCGGGTCATGGCCCGTACTCGCGACGAGCCGGTACCGTGCCCGGTGTGCAGGGCGCTGACCGGTCGGGTGCACGGCTACTGCAGCCGGACGGTCACGGATATCCCCGTCGATGGGCGGCGGGTCGTGGTCTCGGTACAGGTACGGCGTCTGGTCTGCCGGGCACGGGGCTGCCCTCGGCAGACGTTCCGTGAGCAGGTACCCGGGCTGCTCGAGCGCTACCAGCGTCGAACAAGCAGGCTCACCGGCCAACTGGGCGCAGTGGTCAAAGAGCTGGCCGGCCGGGCGGGTGCTCGGCTCTCGGCGGTCCTCACCGTCGCGGTCTCAAGGTCCACGGCACTGCGACTGCTCATGCGGCTGCCGCTGCCACCGCTACGGATCCCGCGAGTGCTGGGTGTCGATGATTTCGCTCTCAAGCGCCGCCACCGCTATGCCACCATCCTCATCGACGCCGAGACCGGCGAGCGGATCGACGTGCTGCCCGGCCGCGGTACCGAAGTCCTGGAAACCTGGCTGCGATCCCACCCCGGGATAGAGATCGTCTGCCGCGACGGGTCGGGCGCCTACGGCGAGGCGATTCGACGTGCCCTGCCGGATGCAGTGCAGGTCTGTGACCGGTGGCACCTCTGGAAGAACCTCTGCGACAAGACCCTCGCCGAGATTCGTTCCCACAGCGCCTGCTGGGCCACGGTCAACCCGTCCCGGCCCGCCGGCGTCCGCGAACAGACCACCCGCGAGCGTTGGCGGCAGATCCACGACCTGCTGGACAAGGGCGTCGGCCTCCTGGAGTGCGCCCGCCGCCTGAACCTGTCCCTCAACACCGTCAAGCGCTACGCCCGCACCCGCGAGCCCGAGGTCTTGCGCCGCGCTCCGCGCTACCGGCCCACTCTCGTCGATCCTTACCGCGATCACCTGCGAGAGCGGCGCGCCGCCGACCCGGCCGTTGCAGTCCTCCAGTTGTTCCGCGAGATCAAAGAGCTCGGCTATGCCGGCAGCCTCAACCTGCTCTACCGCTACATCACCCAAGGCCGGGCCGAAGGAGAGCGGCCCGTCATCACCCCGCGTTGCCTAGCCCGTCTCCTGCTCACCCACCCCGACCGGCTGCGTGATAGCGACACCCGGCTGTTGCAGGAGCTCACGGCCGCCTGCCCCGAACTGACCGCACTCGCCCAGCATGTCCGCAGCTTCGCCGAACTCCTCACCCCAGCCGAAGGCAACGACACCAAGCTCACCGCCTGGATCACCACCATCCGAACCGCTGACCTGCCCCACCTGCACAGCTTCGCCAACGGCCTCGAACTCGACCGCGACGCCGTGAACGCCGCCCTCACCCTCACGCACCACAACGGCCGAACCGAAGGCGTCAATACCCGCACGAAGAGGATCATGCGACAGATGCACGGCCGCGCCGGGTTCGACCTTCTGCGCCACCGCATCCTGCTGCAATGAAGACCACTCAAAGCCACCACCGATTACGGGACAGAGCCACCTGAAGTGTGTAAAGATGATCTCTGAGAGGTGGAGAGTCTTCTTTACCTGATTCGCCCGGGATAGGCGATGTCGAGTTCGATGAGTGCTTCGCGCCAGCCGATGGTGCGTTGTCCCTCGATGAGGCGTGCGGAGCTGGCCGAGGTGGCGGTTTTGCCGGTCTTGGCCTTGTGGGCTGCGCGTTCGCGGGCGCGTTTGTCCTCGATGTTGATGATGGCCAGCCACAGCAGCTTGACCACCGCGTCGTCGCTGGGGAAGTGGCCGCGGGCCTTGGTGACCTTGCGCAGCTGGTAGTTCAGGGACTCGATGCCGTTGGTGGTGTAGAGGAGTTTGCGGCCCGGGGCGGTGAAGGCGAAGAACGGGGTGAACCGGTCCCAGGCGGCCTCGAACACCCGCACGGCCTGGGGGTACTTGCGGCCCCACCGGCCGGAGGCGAACTCGGCCAGGGCGTCGAAGGCGTGCTCGGCGTCGACGGCGGTGTAGATCTTGCGGAGTTCGGCGGCCACGGCCGCGGTGTCGCGGCGGGCGACGGGGCGCAGCGCGTTGCGGATGAGGTGAAGCCGTAAGGAATCAAGTTGGCGTGTCACCGTCGTGGGCTGCTGACACCGCGGCCAGAAGCTCGGTGGCGCTGGTGAAACGACGCGTGGCCGGCGTGGGAATGTAGCCGTCCTGCTTGAGCTGCGGCAGGACATCGTCGATGGCGTTGCGGATGGTGCCGCGACTGACGCCGAACAGGTCGGCCAGCGTTTGCTGGTCGCAGAGTTGCCGCTGGGCCAGCACGGTGGCCAGGATGCGGTCGGCGTCGGTGATCTTCTGCCGGAAGACACCGCGGCGGGATCCCGGGAGCCGTTCGCCGCCGCGTTGATGGTGTCGGCGTCGCTCGATGGCGGCGTGGTAGGAAACCGCGGTCCGCTCGACCATGGCGTGGAAGTGATCACGTGGCATACCGGTCAGTTCGGGATCGGACAAGGCCTGGGAGATCTGCATCCGGGGGGTGACTGCACCATGGTCGAACCAGTCGCGTAGGTCTTGGGCGCGGGAGAAGTAGTGCGGGGTCTGCGTGATGGTGATCTGCTGTCCATCCATGAGAGTCCGCGTTTGCCTGATCGCCTCGCCGATGGTGACCGGGTTGGTGCTGAGCAGATCGACCAGGACTTTCTGGGAACAGACTTGGCGCAGATAGATGACGCTGACCAGGACGCGGTCGGCGTCCGTCAGCAGGGGCTTGCCGTGGGCTCCGGGTGCTTTCAAGCGTCGTCGGCCCCGCTGCTGGAATTTGCGCTGCTCTGCTTGGGCGGCTTGCGCGGGCGCCAGCCGTTGGCAGAGGGCCTGCAGTTCCTCGGCGTTCATGCCGGTCAGCCGGGGGTCGGCCAGCATCGCCAGAGCTTGGGCTCGGGACTGTCGGCGATCGGCGGCGGTGACGGCCTGGCCGCCTGGGCCGGTGGGGGCGATGGTGTAGTTCCAGACTCCCCGGTGCTGGTGGGGTGTGATCGGCAGCGAGCGGAGGTACTCCCGGCTGACGGAGATGCCGATCGGGTAGGCGCCGGTGTCCAGTTCGGCATGGACGTGCAATCCGGTGCGGGTGCGCGTGGCCGCGATGCTGTTCACGACGACCTCGTGGCTGGTCAGCGGCCTGCCGCGCCAGTTGAGGGTGATGTGGGAGAACAGCCGGTGCTCGATCTTGTTCCATTTGGAGGTGCCCGGCGGGAAGTGGCAGACCGTCACCGTCAGGCCGGTCTCGGCGGCGAATGCCGCGAGCTCGGCCTTCCATAGCCGGTAGCGGTAGCTGTTGGAACCACCGCAGTCTGCGGTGATCAGTAATCGGTCAGCGGCCGGGTGGTCCAGACGGCCGCGCGAGCGCCACCAGCGCCGGATCGATTCCACCGCGAACACCGAGGTGTCGTGATCGGTCCCCACGTTCACCCAGCCGGAATCCTGGGTCAGGTCGTAGATGCCGAACGGGATCGCCACCTCCACATCCGGGCCGATGAAGTAGAAGCTGTGGTCCTCCACCTTGACCGGATCGCCTTTCGGACGCCACTGTCGCCCGGGGTTCGGCAGCTGTCCGAGTTGCTCCTTCTTCTTGGCGTCGATGCTGATCACCGGCTGCCCCGCCGTCTGGTGCTGCTTGACCTGCTCGTTGAGATAGCGGAACTGGGCGTCTCGATCGGGGTGCTGCGTGCCCTCCAAGGTCTTGGCATTGGCCTGCAGACTGAAGCCCTGCTCACGTAGCAGCCGGCCGACCGTCGGCGCGGAGATCGCATGCCCCTGACGGGTCAGCTCTTCGGCCAGGTTGCGCAGCGACTTGGTCGTCCAGCGCAGGGGCGACATCGGATCACCGCGCTCATCGGGCTCCACCAACGCCAGCAGCGCCGGGATCAGAGCGGGGTCAAGTTGCTCAGCCGGCTTACGGCCGCCGCCGGGCCGGCGGGCACGGCCGTGAGCAAGCGGATCCTCGCCGGCCTCCAGTTCGAACACCCCGGCCCGCACCGTGGTCTCGGACACTCCGGCCATGGCCGCCACGGCACGAATCCCGCCATGCCCGAGCAGCCGCGCTTCCTGCGCCAGCACCAGGCGCCGCTGACGCTCGTTCAGATGCGGTAAGAGCACCTCGAATTTCCGCGCGAGTTGATCGCGGACCTCGCTGGAGATCGCCATACCAGAGCAACGAGCCCAAGATCAGAAAGCAACGCCTTATTTCTTGACAGCTTCGGTGGACCACGCAGGTTTGGACGGTGGTGTGGGGGAAGGCGTGGTGGATGGCGTCTTCGAATCCGGCAAGGCCGTCGCAGCAGGCGATGAGGATGTCGCGGACGCCGCGGTTGCGCAGGTCGGTGGTGACCGAGGCCCAGAACCGGGCGCCCTCGCCGGCGGTGGCGGCCTCCAGCGGTGTTTTGGCGAGCCAGATGCCCAGCACGTGCTTGTCGCCGTCGGTGTCGATGCCGACCGCCAGGTAGGCGGGTTTGGAGGCCACGGTGTTGTTGTCGCGGACCTTGACCACGATCGCGTCCAGGAACACCACCGGGTAGACCGCCTCCAGTGGCCGGGTCTGCCAGGTGCGGGCCTGGTCCATGACCTGGTCGGTGATGTTGGAGATCGACTCGTGGGACAGTTCGGTGCCGTACACCTGGCGCAGGTGGTGGCCGATGTCGCGCACGGTCATGCCGTGCGCCTTGATCATCGGGGTGAGGCCGACATTGCAGGCCTCGCTGATCAGCAGAGCCACTAAGGATCGGGGCAGGTCGTGCATGCGAGTGGACACCTCGGCCAGGTGCACATAGGCGTCCAGGAACCCGGTCCAGGAGTGCACCTCCGACAGCAGTTCCGGCAGGTCAATGCGCGGCAGCATCGCCTGGCAAGCCGCGCGCAGCCACTTCAACGACGGGCTCTCGCCCAGCGCGCCGAGCTTCTCCACCGACAAGCGGGCGTGCCCGTCCGGCGGGGCGACCACCCGGACCAGGTCGTCATCGCCGGCTTCTTCGAGACGGCCGGCCATCTGCCGCCACGCCGCGTCCAGCGCCAGCAGCTTGGCGTCCAGATGCGCCTCCACCGGGTCGGTGAGCGACAGCGAGGCGAGCACGTCCTCGCTGATCGCCTCCCACGCCTTGCCGTCCAGCAGGTGGGCACGCGGATCGGCCCACCGCAGCGACGGCGCGGCGAAAACATCCCGGACCTGCAGCGCCCGAAACAGCCCCTCCAGAACGCACACCACATAAGCGTCACGATCCACCGCACCCTTGGCCAGGTCGGGGTTGGCGAACACCGGCCGCTTCCAAGCCGCCGTCACCAGGGACGCATCGATCTCCTTCGGCGCCAAGGGCTTGCGGGAGACGTGTCGGCGCGCCAACTCCGGCAGCCTACGCACCGCGGCCAAAGCCTTGCGGCCGCCGGCCGCCGCACCCAGGGCCTTCGACTCGCCCAGCAGCTTCAAAAACGGGCGGACGGTGTTGTACTTGTCGACCAGCGCCGCCTCGGCCGCGCCGTCGTCCTCCGGCACCAGCTGGTCAACCTGTTCCAGCGCGGCCACGACCTGCTCCTTGCTCGCCCCGGCCTCCGCGATGACGGCCGTCCACAGCCGCAGCGACATCCAGGTCGGCGCCCGCCTCGGCGACCAAGTCGAGCTGCTCGACCAGCACCCGCCCCGCCCGGGACAGGAGCCCGGAGGCCTTCTCCAGCTTCGGCAGCATCGCCAACCGCTCGCCCGAGGACTTGCGGCGCGCCGGCGAGATCAGCCGCGAGGCCATCAGCAGCGCGAACAGATCGAGCGCGTCGTCGATCGCCTCAGCCTCCAGCGACCGGGTCACCGCCAGCAGCGTCGCCGTCTTCCTCGGCTCGTGCAGACGCGCCAGCAGCGGCGCCTTGCTGCCCGCCCCGTACTTGGCGAGCGTCTTCATCCGCCGCACCGGCACCTTGTCGACACGCACCCGCCCCAACCGGAACCGGGCCAGCCACCAGCCGTTCCAGCACCGTCACCCCAGGCAGCAGCACCCGATGCCGCCGCAGCCACGCCACCGACCGATCGAACAACGCCGTCGGCCCCTCGGCATGCGTCCACGCCCGGCCGTGCAGGAACGTCAGAAACCGCTTCGCCAGAACCCGCCCCTCCCACGACTCCCGGTCGTCGAAATCGTGGTAGCCGTAGGCGTCCCGGATCATCCACGCGTGCTCATAGGCCGTCCCCAGCCGTTCCCCATACCTCTTCACCTGCGAGGGATCACCGATCCCCAGCTGCTCGGCCAGATAGTCCACCACCGGCCACGGCACCGCCAGCGGATCTTCCAGGAACAACCCCTTGTACCGGACCGTCCCGATCTGGACGGCAACGCCCAGGCGATGCGAGTCCTGGCGTGACTTCGCGATCACATCCCGATCGAACGCGTCCAGGAAGAAGAACTTCTCCAGATCCGACAGCGACGGCAACTCCTCGAACGCCGTATACGCCCTGACCTGGCCATCAGACAAAAACCCCACAGGCACGGACGATAACGGTAGACACGTCACTGATCAGCGTCAAAGCGACGATCGCCCCAGATATCTGGATCTCGAACCTGAACCGATCACACACCGAAGCCCGACGTCGCGCTTCGCCCAAGATCATTCTCACCGCCAACGGCTGTTCCTGGGTTCCCCGACCCCGAAAGCGGCCACGGGCCGCGACCAGGACTTTCTCGATCCGGGTCCGGCCCGGCGGCTCGATCTTCCTCGCCCGGCACTCAGCCAGCAGGGCCTCGCGCTGCCGGTCCTCCGTCAGTTCGACCGGGCACACCTCCGCAGCCAGCCATGCCGTGAGTTTTTCCTCGTCCGCGAGCGTCGCCGGTCGGAATCCCAGTGCCTCGCGGATCTGCCTCCAGTGCCGTTTCGCGCCTGCCAGGTCGTACTTCGCCAACTCGACCGCCGGTACCTTCACCGCCCGGCGAGGTACTCCACCGCGGGCTGCGGAAACTCCTCGAGGAACTCCGGGAACCGGGCTTCGATCTCGAAGAACTTGAGCATGAGGCAGAAGCCGAGCCGGGTCGGACCGGACTTGTTCGCCACCAAGTCCCAGTCGCCGTCCACCAGCGTCCAGCACGCCACCAAGTCTTCCGGTGACCACTCCTGCCGCACATCCGCCCCTTGCCGTCGACCTCTCAGGTGTTCACCCGCCCAGCTCAACGACTTGCCCGAAGGCGGGAAACGGCGGACGCGACCACTACCAGAACCTACTGGCCGGTTACTTGTTCCCTGGTGTCCGGGCTAGGACTACGGGGCCGACTAACCGAGCCTCGTGTTCCCGGCCAGAGCAATCGTCGCGTGCGCCAAGCTGTACACGACTTGACCAGGGATTTTCGGTTGAGATCGAATCACATTGACCCGTCTTTCGGCTAATGGGATCATCAGGTTCAGGAGGGAAGCCCTCCGATCCAGGGTTACGGATCTGGCGCAAATCACGGGAAGGGAAAGAAAAGTGCGCAACCTCTTATTAGGCATTTGCGCTGCGGCTCTTGCGGCGGGGACTCTTCTCACAGTCTCTGAGCCGGCCTACGCCACGCGGGGCAGTTGCTCGACTTCGACGGGAACGAGCGGGAACAGCAAGTACGTTAACGGCCGGTGCAACGGTGATGGTGAGCGATTCCAGGCCTGGGTGCAGTGCAGAGATCACACCAACTCAAGCCACTTCTACACCAACCAAGGTAACTACGGGTACGCCGGAACACAGGAATCCACCGCATTTTGCTACCCCTACGACACCATCTGGTCGTACGGAGTCGGATGGGTCTAACTCTTCTACACGGCCCCCCGCTCGGGTTCGTGCGACGAGCCCCAAAGTAGAGCGTTGCCGCAGGCCACAGCGGGTGACGCCGTCTCCGCGGCTGTACGCGAATGGCTCGACCGGCAGTAGCCGACCGCCGTACCGGCAGGGTCTCCCCGAGGCCCTGCCGTACCGCACTCGACCAGCACAATGCCAGCACGGCAGCATGCTGATATGCCAGCACAAGGAATGCGGTCAGGTGTCTCATCGATCTGGCGCGTGATCGTGGAACCGGCCTTGCGGAAAAGCGGAACAGCGGTACCCGTCGGTGACAAGCGCCCTGGTGCGGGTGGCTGACCGGACAGCAGCACACAGTTCTGTCTCAGCGCGGGCCCGCTGAGCTGGGGAAGAACCTGCCCGGAAATTGGATGGATCGCGGGGTGTCCGGTGCGCCACCCTTCGTCCCATGGAACTGATCGCCGAAGCGGTCGAGCTCACCAGGAACGCCACCTACGCCGGCGACTACGACCAGGCGTGGCAACTGGTGCTGAAGGCGACAGAGGAGCCGGGAGGGAGGTCCCCGGCGTGCACCCCCCGCATGATCGCCCGGGCGGTGCCCCATCCGAAGCCCGCGGCAAGGGCGCGGTAGGTGAGCAGCGCGCCGCGGTGCCGCTCGTCGAACCTGCGGTAACCGGCCGGTGTGCGCGGGGCGGGCGGCAGCACCCCGGCGTCGGCGTAGTTGCGGATCTGCTGGGCCGAGACGCCCACCAGCCGCGCCAGATCGACCGGACGCAGCCCCTTCCCCACCACCGCGGCTTTCACCCGGGAGTTGAGGGTTCAGTGTTCATCCCCCCAGTGTAGGCGGCTGGACATGCGTAAAAGTCTTCACGATTACTTTAATGAGAGACTTGAAGGCATGAAAGTTGCCGACAACGACGGCGAATCTTCGACCCCCGCTCGTCACATATCCGCGCCACACTCCGGCGACGCCCTTTCCCCTCCGGGCCCCCGTCCCCCCGCTACCGGCCTGCTCCGCGGGCCGGGCCACGCCGCCGCGGACGGCCACGACCTCATCCAGGTCCGCGGCGCCCGCGAGAACAACCTCACCGGCGTCTCCCTGGACATCCCGAAGCGGCGGCTCAGCGTGTTCACCGGGGTCTCCGGCTCCGGCAAGTCGTCCCTGGTCTTCGACACCATCGCCGCCGAGTCGCGGCGGCTCATCAACGAGACCTACACCGCGTTCATCCAGGGCTTCATGCCGAGCCTCAACCGCCCGGACGTCGACTCGCTGCGCAACCTGAGCGCGGCGATCATCGTCGACCAGGAGCGGATGGGCTCCAACGCCCGCTCCACCGTCGGCACCGCGACCGACACCCAGACCATGCTGCGGATCATGTTCAGCCGCGTCGGCACCCCCCACGTGGGGCCGCCGTCCGCGTTCAGCTTCAACCGGGCCGAGGGCATGTGCCCCGAATGCGAGGGGCTGGGCAAGGTCTCCGACATCGACGTCGACGAACTGGTCGACCGGGAGCTGTCGCTGAACGACGGGGCCATCAAGGTGCCCGGGTTCGCGGTGGACACCTGGTACTGGCAGCTCATGGCGGTGTCGGGGTTCTTCGACCCGGCCGTCAAGCTCAAGGACTACACCCCGGCCCAGTGGGAGGACTTCCTCCACAAGCCCGCCACCAAGGTCAAGGTCGGCGCCAACAACCTGACCTACGAGGGGCTGATCACCAAGGTCCGCCGCCTCTACCTGGCCAAGGACCGCGAGTCGATGCAGCCGGGGGCGCGCGCGTTCGCCGACCGGGCGGTCAAGCTCACCCGCTGCCCCGCCTGCGACGGCGCGCGCCTCAACGAGGCCGCCCGCACGGCGACCATCGACGGGCGCACCATCACCGAGTGCTCGGCCATGCAGATCAGCGACCTCGCCGCGTTCGTCGGCGCGATCCGCGACGCCTCGGTCGGGCCGATGCTGGACGCGCTGCGCGAGACCTTGGAGTCGCTGGTGGACATCGGCCTGGGCTACCTGAGCCTGGACCGGGAGTCCTCCACGCTGTCGGGCGGCGAGGCGCAGCGCGTGAAGATGGTCCGCCACCTCAACTCCAGCCTCAGCGACGTCACCTACGTCTTCGACGAGCCCACCGCCGGGCTGCACCCGCACGACATCCAGCGGATGAACGAGCTGCTGCTCCAGCTGCGCGACAAGGGCAACACGGTGCTGGTCGTGGAGCACAAGCCGGAGACGATCGCCATCGCCGACCACGTCGTCGACCTCGGCCCCGGCGCCGGCACCGCGGGTGGCCGCATCTGCTACGCCGGCGACCTTCCGGGCCTGCGCGCGTCCGGCACCCTCACCGGCCGCTACCTGGACCACCGCGTGCGGCTGCGCGAGAAGGTCCGCCCGCCCTCCGGGCACCTGCCGATCACCGGCGCGTCCCTGCACAACCTGCGTGACGTGAGCGTCGAGATCCCCCTCGGGGTGCTGACGGTCGTCACCGGTGTGGCAGGGTCGGGCAAGAGCTCGCTCATCCACGGGTACGTCGCCGGGCGCGACGGCGTGGTCGTCGCCGACCAGTCGCCGATCCGCGGCTCGCGCCGCAGCAACCCGGCCACCTACACCGGGGTGCTCGACCCGATCCGGACGGCGTTCGCCAAGGCCAACGGCGTCAAGCCCGCCCTGTTCAGCGCGAACTCCGAGGGCGCCTGCCCGGCCTGTAAGGGCATCGGCCTCATCTACACCGATCTGGCGATGATGGCCGAGGTCGCGTCGGTGTGCGAGGAGTGCGAGGGCAGGCGCTTCACGCCGGAGGTGCTGTCCTACACCCTGCGCGGCAAGAACATCAGCGAGGTGCTCGCCATGCCGGTGGCCGAGGCCCGCGAGTTCTTCACCACGGGCCAGGCCCGGGTCGTCCTCGACCGGCTCGCGGGGGTGGGGCTCGGCTACCTGGGGCTCGGGCAGCCGCTCACCACCCTGTCCGGCGGCGAGCGCCAGCGGCTCAAGCTCGCCATCCACATGGCCAGGAACGGCACGACCTACGTCCTGGACGAGCCGACCACCGGGCTGCACCTGGCCGACGTGGACCAGTTGCTGGAGCTGCTGGACCGCCTGGTCGACGACGGCAACACGGTGATCGTCATCGAGCACCACCAGGCCGTGATGGCCCACGCCGACTGGATCATCGACCTCGGCCCCGGGGCCGGGCACGACGGGGGGCGGGTCGTCTTCTCCGGAACCCCGGCCGACCTGGTCGCCGCCGGCACGACCCTCACGGCCGTGCACCTGCGCGACTACGTCGACCACCCCTAACCGCCCGAGCCGGTCCGGACCCCCGGCGTCGTTCGCGGCGCTGAGCGGCGATCACCCGGCCGCCGGGGGACTCCGCCCGGCGGCCGTCACCGGCCCGCAGGGCGTCGCGCCGGGTGAGGGGCGGGCCCCGTGGAGGGAGGCCACCACCGAGAGGTCTTGGAGGTGCTCATCCGCGCCTCCAAGACCGACCAGGACGCCGTCGGCGAGGTTGTTAGCAATTGCGGCGCGGAGTCACGAGCAGCGCCGGACCCCGTGGGCATCGGGCAGCTTTTACCTTGTCACGCTCGTTGTGACTGTGCTGGTTCTTCTCTTGGCCGGTCGAGGCCTGCCGCTCTGGGCCCTGCCGATTGTCGCTGTTGCCGCTGTCATCGGTGTGGCGGCTGTCGGCGCCATGCAACTCAGGCATGACCAGAGGCTGAGTGAGCGCAACTTCTTGAAGCTGATGCTGACGGTGCCGGCTCGTCTACCGTCACTGATTCGGTCACCGAAGGCCGGCCCTGACGGCCGATCGTCAGAGTAGGGGTCTCGGCGGTCGATCCGGCGTCGGCACGAACATCGCGCTGCGACCGAATCCGTGTGGCCGCCGGTACAGGTACCCGGTCGGCGTCACGTAGCGGAGGAGCGCGTACGGAGAGCAGGAGCCACCTCACGGCCTCACGCTTTTGGGGAACCCGGTCCAGCGCAGGTCGGCCGGGAGGTGGCTCATGTCGTTGAACATCACGATCGTGGGCGGCAGGCCGGTACGGTACTCGATGATGGTCAGCGCGGTGTTGGCGCTGTTCAGCCCGAGCCACCGGGACGGCGGCGCATCCAGCGCGTGCCGCACCAGCCAGGCGATCGGGTAGGCGTGCGTCACCAGGACCTCGTGTGTGTCGGGCCTGGTCTCCTTCGTGGTCGTGTCGGGGACCTTCGCGAACCGGGCGACCAGAGCCTCGGCGAGCCTCTGGCCCGAGGCCGCCTCGGCGTCGTCGTAGCCGTCGAAGAAGCCGGCCCAGGACGGGGGTGTCTCGGCAGCACCGGGGACGTAGGGCACGTGGTCGACGAGTTCGGCGGCCTCAGCCACGGGCACGTCCGGCAGATACCGGGCGAGTTCGCGTGCGCTTGCCACGGCGCGCGGCAGCGGAGAGTGCCATACGGCGTCGACCGGTACGCCGGCGAGTCGTTCGCCCAGCAGGCCCGCCTGCCGGCGCCCGACGTCGGTGAGCTCCCCGAACGCGTCGGCCGCGCCGTGGCGTGCCAGGTAGAGATGTCGCGTTGTCATCAGCAGTTGGGGGCGCGGTGCCCGTGCGGGACCGTTTCCCCTCTCCTTTCGATCCGCAGGTGCGGGTTCGGCGGCGGGATGCCTGGGTGGGGTCAGCCGTTGGTCTGGCAGTCTCCGAGGAGACCGTGCGCGGCCGGGGCGGCGCGATCGTCGTCGGCGAACGGGGCGGGGCGGGTGCCGTTGCGACTTGCCGACGTTCTTGCCACCTCGGCGGCGTGCGGCTTGTGGGAGTGACTCCCGGCCCGGGACGGAAGTGATCGGTCAGGCGTTGGTCGCCGTGACGGTGCCGGTGGTGCCGTCGATGGTGATGAGGGTGTCGTCGTGGAGCCTGATTGTCGCGTTCGGGATGCCGAGGACGGCGGGGATGGCGTGCTCGCGGGCGACGATCGCGGCGTGGGAGAGCACGCCTCCGGTTTCGGTGACGACGCCGGCGGCGATGCGCAGCAGCGGTGTCCAAGCGGGGTTGGTGAAGGGGCAGATGAGGATGTCGCCCGGGCGCACGCGCGCGAAGTCGCCGGGGCCGCGGACGATCCTCGCGGTGCCGGTCACCGTCCCGTGGCTGCCCGGTGTTCCGGTGAGTATGTCCGAGGCACCGGAAGGCGATGGCGGCGGGGGTGCTGCGGTGACCGGCCGTGCTTGCAGAACCCAGGTGCGGCCGTCGACGATCGCCCACTCGATGTCCTGCGGTCCACCGAATACGGCGGCGATCTCCTTGCCCAACTGGGCGAGCCGCGTGGCGGTCGCGTCGTCGATCGCCGGTCGGTCCCGGACACGGGTGGGCACGTCGCTCATGACGAGCCGCTTGCCGCGCCGGTCAAGGCGGGTCCGTTTGTCCGCGACGGCGCGGGTGACCGACCCGTCCGCGGCGACGCGGTAGGCGTCAGGGGTGACCGTGCCCCCGACGACGCTGGGTCCGAGGCCCCAGGACGCCTCGATCTCGGTCGTATCTTTCGGGTCCGCGGGTGTGAACATGACCCCGGACACCTCGGCGTCCAGATGGCGTTGGACGATGACGGCCATAACAAGATCGTCGGACGGCCGGTCGTCGCCGCCGGCGGCAGCCCGGTAGTGAACGGCACGTGGGGAGAACAGCGACGCCCAGCAGGCACGTACGGCATCGGCGACCTCGCTGACCCCGTGCACGGCGAGAAAGCTCTCGTGCTGACCGGCCGCCGATGCCTGACCGGTGTCCTCGTTCGCCGCCGACGATCTCACCGCCACGGGCGGATCGCCGAGCTCGCCGAGTGCGCGTCCCAGCGCGTCGACCACGGTGGTGTGGACCGGGCGCGCCTCGATCGCCTGCCGCGCCGCGTCGAGATCGTCCGGCTCCCCGGCGAGCCGCCCGAGGTCCAGCTCGCGGACGGCGGCGAGGTAAGCGGCGAACGGGACGACGAAGCCGTCAGGAACCGGCAGGCCCGCGCGGAGCAACGCACCGAGCGTGCCGGCCTTCCCCCCGCAGGTGTCGGCGACAGCCGACATGAGGGGTATGATCATCCGCCCTACCCTTCAACATATTGTTGACAAACATTTTGTTGATTGTGCATCATGAGTCACATGCAACGCAAGCAGGACATCGCTCACAGCGCGCGCGCCGACCACGTGCAGGCCCAGTGTGAGCGGGACGCGCGTGAGCGTCTTCTGGACCTGGGCGCGGATGCGCTCGACGCCCGTCCGTGGCGACCCCCGCCCGTCCCGCCGTCGGCGGTCGACCTTGTGCAGTTCGCCGTCTGGCGCAACGCCGACCTGGACCCGGAGGACATCCTGAGCGCGCTCGCCCTCCTGCCCGCCGCACGAGCCGAGGTCGAAGGACTCGAATCCGCCCTGTTGTTCATCGCCCGGAGCGCAGGTCTGACCTGGGCGCAGATGGCGCACGTGATGGGGTTCAACTCCCCGCAGGCGTGCCAGCAGCACTACACCCGCCTGGCGGCACGACAGGACGCCGGCTCGTGACGCGCGACTCTCCGCCCGGCCTCCTGGTCCTGCACGCCGTGCGCATCACCGGGTTCGCGGACACCCCGGTGATCGCTCATCGGTACGGGCTCGACACGGCCGAGACGAAAGAGCTGCTGCTCGACGCCGAGGCACTCGGCTGGGTAGAGCACGCCGCCTTCGCCGGCACCGGAGGCTGGTCGCTGACCGAACGAGGCCGAGCCGAGAACGAGCGCGAGCTCGCGGCAGAGCTCGCACGCGTCGGCGGCGCCGGCGAGGTCCGCGACGTCTACCGCGAGTTCCTCCCGCTGAACGCCCTCCTGCTGCGAGCCTGCACCGACTGGCAACTCCGACCCACCGCCGACGATCGGCTCGCCGTCAACGACCACTCCGATCACGCCTGGGACGCCCGAGTCCTCTCCGAGCTCGCCGGCATCGACCGCGCGCTCACGCCACTCGCAGACCGGCTCGGGAGCATCCTCACACGGTTCCGCGGATACGACATACGATTCACCACAGCCCTAGCGCGCGCCCGAGCCGGGGAGGGCACCTGGGTCGACCGCACCGACGTCGACTCCTGCCACCGTGTCTGGTTCGAGCTCCACGAAGACCTCATCGCCACGCTCGGCCTCGACCGGCACGCGGAACCCTGACCCACGCTCCGCCGCCCCGTATCCACGACGACCCTCCAGTCACCTGCCAGGTGCACCACGGCCGGACTCGTCATCTCGCAGGCGGCGCTGTCGGCGACGATCTCTGACCCGTTCATGAGGCGCCGGTGTCCCACAGGTCGGTGCTGTGGGACCGGACGAGGGCGTTGACGCGGGTCAGAGCGTCGGCGGCGGGCAGGGAGTCCAGGCGGCGGCCGTCGCGCAGGCGCAGGGCCACCTCGCCGCCGACGGCCTCCTTGGCGCCGATCACCGCCTGGTAGGGGACGAGACGGGACTCCCGGACGCGGGCCCCCAGGCTCCCCCGCTCCGGACCGGTGATCTCGGCCCGCAGCCCCAGCTCGGCGCACCGCCGCGCGAACTCCGCCGCGTCCGGCAGCTCGTCGCCGGTGATCGGGAGGATCACCATCTGGGTCGGGGCGAGCCAGGCGGGGAAGGCGCCGCCATGCCGCTCGATGAGGTGCGCGACGGCACGCTCGACGCTGCCGACGATGCTGCGGTGCACCATGACCGGCCGGTGCCGGGCGCCGTCCGCGCCGATGTAGTGCAGGTCGAACCGCGCGGGCTGGTGGAAGTCGACCTGGACGGTGGACAGGGTCGACTCCCGTCCGGCGCCGTCGGCGACCTGGACGTCGATCTTCGGACCGTAGAACGCGGCCTCCCCCTCGGCCGCCTCGTAGGGCAGGCCCGAGTGGTCCAGGACCTCGGTCAGCAGGACGGTGGCGCGTTCCCACATCTCGGGCGCGGCGACGTACTTGCCTCCCGGCCCCGGCAGGGAGAGCCGGTAGCGCGCGGCGTCGATGCCGAGCGCCCCGTACGCGCGGCGGATCATCTCCAGGGCCGCCCCCGCCTCGTCGGCCACCTGGTCCAGGGTGCAGAAGATGTGCGCGTCGTTGAGCTGGATGGCGCGGACGCGGGTCAGCCCGCCGAGCACGCCCGACAGCTCCGAGCGATACATGCCGCCCAGCTCCGCCATGCGCAGCGGCAGCTCACGGTAGCTGTGGGACCGCGAGCGGTAGATCACCGCGTGGTGGGGGCACAGGCTCGGCCGCAGGACGACCTGTTCCGACCCGAGGTCCATCGGCGGGAACATGTCGTCGCTGTAGTGGGACCAGTGCCCGGAGATTTCGTACAGCTCCCGTTTGCCGAGCACCGGCGAGTACACGTGCCGGTAGCCGGCCCGCCGCTCGGCGTCGCGGATGTACTCCTCCAGGGTGTGCCGCACGATCGCCCCGTCGGGCAGCCAGTAGGGCAGGCCCGCGCCGATCAGCGGGTCGGTGTCGAACAGGCCCAGCTCGCGGCCGAGCTTGCGATGGTCGTGCATGGTGGTCTCCTCGCGGGTGCGCCGGGCGAGTGACCACAAGCCGAAGCCCCGGGGCACTCGCCCCGGGGCTTCGGACTCAAGACTCTGTCAGCGCGCCGGGACAACCTCCGGCGTCGTCGTCATGGCAGCGCGCTTCATGCCGCCAACGGTAGCAGAGCCGCCCGCCGGCCACGCGGCGCTTTCCTCGCGATTCTATTAGCGCTGTTATATTAGTGCTGTGGCATCTTTGGACCCGACCGCGTCGCCAGGACGGTGGGACGCGCTTCACGCCCTGCTCGCCGCCCTGGACGCCCAGATCGAGACCGTGTACGCCGAGCGGGGCATCGAAGGGGTGCGTCCCCGTTTCGCCTATCCCTTGATCCGCCTCGCCCACACCGGACCGCTGACGATCCGCGAGCTCGCGGAGTCCCTGGGCCGCTCCCACTCCGCGATGAGCCAGACGATCACGGCGATGCGCCGCGAAGGGCTGGTCGACTCCGAGCCCGGCGCCGACGCCCGTACACGCCGGATCACCCTGACCGGCCGGAGTCGCGCCCTCATCCCCTTCCTCGAGGCCGAGTGGCGCGCGACCGAGGCGGCCGTCGACGAACTCGACGAGGAGGTGCCGCACGCGCTCAGCGCCGTCGTCGCCGAGCTGACCCGCGCCCTGGAGCGGCGTCCCATGCGCGACCGCATCCTCGCCCACCTCGTCGAGCCCGGCTCCGAGCCCGACGTGGAGCCCGGCTCCGGGTCGGCGGGGACGTCCGCCTCCGCGCCGATCGAGCCGTCGTCGTGAGCTGGCGCGAGCGGCTGATCGACCTGCGCCCCTTCCGGACGAGCCGGGCGTTCCGCGACCTGTGGATCGGCTCCTCCCTGGCCTCGATCGGCGGGCAGATCGCCACGGTCGCCGTCCTGCTGCAGGTCTGGGAGCTGACCCGCAGCCCGGTGTGGACCGGCGCCATCGGCCTCGCGACGGCCGTGCCCATGCTGGTGTTCGGGCTGGCCGGCGGGGCGCTGGCCGACGTCGTCGATCGCAGGACCGTCGTCCGGGCCACCACGGCGGGCCACGTCCTCATGGCCGCGGGCCTGGTCGCGCAGGCCGCCGCGGGCAACCGTTCCGTTCTTCTCCTGTTCGTCCTGGTCGCGGCGCAGTCCGCGTGCGCGGCGCTCGGAGCCCCGGCCCGGAGCACGTTCGCCGTACGGCTGTTGCCCGCCGACCAGGTCACCGCCGGGCTCGCCCTGCACAACATCGCCTTCCAGACCTCCATGCTCGTCGGGCCCGCCCTCGCCGGCATCGTGCTCGGTCGGTGGAGCCATTCCGCCGCGTACGCGATCCAGGCCCTCGCCGACGTCGCTTCGCTGATCGCCGTGATCCGCCTGCCGTCGATGCCCGCCCTGCGTTCCGGCGACGACCGGCGGCCCGGCCGCGAGCGGCCCGAGGACCAGCCCGAGCGGCCCGGGGGCGGACGACCTGAGGACGACGCACCCGCGGACGGCCGGCCTGAGGACGGCACGCGCCGGCGTCGCGGCCCCGCCCCGGGCGGATGGGGCATCATCTTCCGGCGTCCCGTGCTGTGGGGCGCCTTCGCGACCGACCTCGCCGCGACCGTCCTGGCCATGCCGGTCGCGCTGTTCCCGCTGGTCAACGAGGTCCGCTTCGGGGGCGCTCCCCAGACGCTCGGGCTGTTCCTGTCCTCCATCGCGGTCGGCGGGCTCGCCGCCGGTCTGCTGTCCGGGACGGTCACCCGCCTGCGCCGCAGCGGCCTCGTCCAGCTCGTCGCCGCCACCACGTGGGGACTGGCCCTGGCCGGGTTCGGGCTGGCCGGGCCGCTGTGGCTCGCGCTCGGCTGCCTCGCCCTCGCCGGCGCCGCCGACACCATCTCCGTGGTCACCCGAGGCGGCATGGTGCAGCTCGAGACGCCCGACCGTTACCGCGGGCGCGTCTCCTCGGTCGAGCACATCATCGGCCTGGCCGGGCCGGAGATCGGCAACTTCCGCGGAGGCCTTCTCGCCTCCCTCACCTCGGCCCCCGTGGCGCTGCTGATCGGGGGCCTTTCGGCCGCGTTCACCGTCCTCGCCGTCGGCCTGGTCAACCGCCCTCTACGCGACCACCGCGTCCCCTCGCCGCCACACGAAGCCGCCGCCGCAGACCCCACTCGCCTCGCGGGCGAACCCGAATGAAGCTCTGCGCCGATCCATCCCGTGGTGCTCTTCCGCCGTCTTCCGGTCGTCGTTCGGAGGCTAACCCTCCTCGCAGGCCGACCCTGGCGCCAGAGCACCACGGCAGATCTCCAGCCTTCCGATGGTCAATCGCTACTGGCCGTTCCCATCCTCCTCACGGGCCTTTTCGGGTGCTCAGGCGAAATCAGTTGGCGGGCTTGCCGAACCAGAGGGAGAGGTGGTCGTCCAGGTCCTGCTGATCGTCGCCGATCCAGGCGACGTGGCCGTCGGGGCGTAGCAGGACGCACGGAACATCCAGTTCCGCAGTGGGATCCGCGAGGTAGTCGACCCGGTCTGACCAGCCGCCGGTGGTCAGGCGTTCGGTGCGGTCCAGCAGCAGGCCGCGGCCGCGATGCAGCAGACCGTAGAGGTGGCCCTGTTTCACGTCGATGTCACGCAGGCGGCGGCCGAGCAGGTCGGGGCCTTCGCCGAAGTCGTAGCGGATGCCGATCGCGGTGATCTTCTCGATCAGATGGCGGTTCACCTCGTCGAAGTCCATCAGTTCGGTGAGCAGCCTGCGCACGGCCCGCGGGCCCGGTTCGGTGGACAGCAGTTCCATCTGGGCGCGGGTGTTGTCCAGCACGTCCTCGGCGACCGGATGACGTTCGGCCTGGTAGGTGTCCAGCAGTGTTTCCGGCGCCCAGCCGCGGATGTGTGCGGCCAGTTTCCAGCCGAGGTTGAATGCGTCCTGAACGCCCAGGTTGAGGCCCTGTCCGCCGGTGGGTGGATGGATGTGTGCCGCATCGCCGGCCAGCAGCACCCGCCCGACCCGATAACGTTCGGCCAGCCGGGTGGCATCCCCGAAGCGGGACATCCAGCGCGGGGAGTGCACGCCGAAATCGGTTCCGGCGATGGTGCGCAACTGTTGTTTGAAATCCTCGAGGGTGGGCGGTTCCGCGCGGTCGCTGACTCCCGCGGCGGGGACGACGACGCTGTAGACCCCTTCGCCGAAGGGCCGGAGCCAGAATCGCTGATGGGTCTCGCTGACTTCGGTCACCTTGGCGGCGATCTCCTCCTGCGGCACGCCCACTTCCATCTCGCCCATCAGCGTCTCGGTCCGTGAGGGCTCGCCGGGGAAGCCGACGCCGAGCAGTTTGCGCACCGTACTGCGCCCGCCGTCACAGCCGACGAGGTAGCGCGAACGCAGCTGTTCCCCGTCGGCCAGCTCGACGGTCACACCCTCGTCGTCCTGCTCGAAACCGGCCACCGCGCAACCGCGCCGGACCTGCGCACCCAGTTCGATCGCATGTTCTTCGAGCAGGCGTTCGATGACCGGCTGCGGGATGCCCAGCAGATAGGCGTGCGCGGAATCCAGGCCCTGGGGCGCGGGTTTGGTGATGGCGGCGAAGAATCCGCCGGCCGGACGCCGTCTTCCATGCTGGAGAATGCGATCCAGTAGTCCGCGCATTGCCATCAGCTCGAGACTGCGAATATGCAGACCGACTATGCGGACGAACGACTTGGGCTCGGTTTCCTTCTCCAGAACGAGTACCCGCACATCGTGCAGCCGCAGTTCGGCGGCCAGCATCGCACCGGTCGGCCCGCACCCGGCAATGATCACGTCGAACATGAGGGGCGTGCGATCGGCGCCGGAGGCCGGTGACCGGAGTCCGGGGACGTCGCCCATGGTGAAGTCGCGCTCGGCCGTATCGTTCGACGACGGCTCGGCGGTGACCTGCGGAGAGTGCATAGGTGTTGCCTTTCGGGAGTGCCTTGTTGGCGAGGCGCTCCCGGCGACACCTACGTCAATCGCCGGCCGTGACGGGAAGGGGGAGCACCCACATCGATACAGCGTTCATGGGTCTCACCTCCTCGGGCGGTGTCACGGTCAACTGCAAGCTACAAGCCCGAGCATCACCCCGTCCAGTCCTTTCCCAGCCACGTGATCACGACTCCGAACGGGCCCGTGCGGTTGCAGGGTGAATCCGGCATGGCGGCCCGGCCGGTCCCGGTCACGGTCGACGGTCTGATCCTTGCTGCCCCCGAGGCGGCTCCGGCCAGGTTCCCGCCCAGGTCAGCTGTCCGCCGTGGCCGGCCGTACCGGTGCGAAGGTCGCCTGACCGGCGCGGCGGAAGCACCAGAGGCGACGGCCGAGTGCGACCGCCCCGAGCACGCAGCAGGTGAGGCAGAAGAGCGCCAGCAGCGGCAGCAGCCAGGCGGTGACGATCCAGTACTGGAAGTTGAACGCCCCCCAGATCGGCGTCGGCAGCACCACGCCCAGCACCGCCACCAGGGCAAGGGGCACGAGCCGCAGAACCAGCCTCGGCCGGCGCGCCGCGCGGCGTCGCGAGGCCCAGCGGCGCGCTCGGACGGCCGCGGTGACCAGCAGTGCGGCCATCCCCACCGTGAGCCCGAGCAGGACCGCGTTCACGACGGTGAGCGGGTTGCTCATCGGCGTTGCCGGTGCCCCGATCCGTTCGGCGAGAAGGTTGGTCGAGAGCAGGCTGGGATCGCCGCCGCTGTTGGTGAGGACGAGGGCGGCCACACCGGTCTTGGGCGAGAAGACCATGTCCCCGGTCCACGTCGCCAGTGTTCCGCCGTGGCCGATCACCGACGGCGGGGCGTCTGCCGCGACGGGGCGGGACCGCCAGCCGAGGGCGTAGTCGCCGGCCTTCGGCTGGACGGTGTGCAACTCGGCCAGGGAGCCGGCACTCAGCAGGTCCGCCCCGAAGGTTCCCTGGTTGAACCGCAGCCAGCGCACCATGTCGTCCAGGGTCGAGATCACCCCGCCGTTGCCGACGCAGAATCCCGGCATCTCCGGTGCCGCGACGGCAACCCCGAGAACGACCTCGTACCCGGACGGCAGGCCCTCGGCACGATCGGAACACCCCAGCGTCGAACTGGTGCCGGTCATGCCCAGCGGCGTGAACAGCTCGGTGTGGAGGAAGGCGTCGAAGGACTTCCCCGACACCACTTCGACGATCCTCGCCGCGATCGAGTAGTTGGTGTTGTGGTACTCCGAACGGGTGCCCGGATCGGCGGCCAGGGTCTTGTCGGCCAGCCCGGCCACGATTTCCTGCGCGCTGCGCGGAGGCGGGAACACATACTCGTTGTTCGTGCTGTTCGACAGCCCCGAGGTGTGGCTGAGGACCTGGCGCACGGTGATCCCGGTGAAGCGCGGATCGGCCATCCTGAAGTCGGGCAGGACCTTGATGACCGGGTCGTCCAGGGAGACGCGGTCACGGTCGACCAGCAGCATGATCGCCGCAGCCGTCATCGACTTGCTCATCGACGCGATCCGGAACCGAGTCCGCGCCGTCACCGCGTTGCCGTCCCCGTCCCGGCCGCGGACGATCGTCTCGACCGACGACCCGTCGATCACGGCCGCCGCGACACCCGGCGTACCGTAGACGGAGATGTAGTCGTCGACCAGTCGTTCGCCGGTGGCATGGGCCGGTGCCGTCCAGCCGAGCAGCACGGCGACGAGCACACCGCCGAGGACGAGGAGGGAGGTCACACGAGGAAAGCGCAGACGTAGGAAATGCACGACGTCGAACCTAGGCCGGGCGTCACCGGCCGACATCACCCCAAGGGGTGAGACGGCACCACCCGGCAGGATGGAATCTCAGTCAGGCAGATCGTTGCGACCCACAAGCCCGTTCTCGTACGCGTGGATCACCGCGTGCACGCGGTCGCGCAGGTTCAGTTTCTGCAGGATGGCCCGGACGTGCGACTTCACCGTGTTCTCGCTCAGCACCAGTTCCGCGCAGATCTCGCTGTTGGACCTGCCGCGGGCGAGCAAGCCGAAGATCTCGACCTCGCGTGGGGTGAGGCCGTCCAGGGCTGCCGTCCTCCGCATCGGCACCTGCCGTACGAGATCGAGGATCGTCGCGGCCACCCCCGGGGCCAGCGCCGACGTCCCGGAGGCGACGTCACACACGGCCTGGGCCAGGGCGGCGGGCCGGACGTCCTTGGTCAGGTAGCCGCTCGCGCCGGCCCGGATGGCAGCCACGACCAGTTCGTCATCATCGAACGTCGTCAGCATGAGCACCCGGGTCGCCGGTGCGATCCTGACGATCTCCGCCGTGGCGGCGACCCCGTCCATGCGCGGCATGCGGATGTCCATCAGTACCACGTCGAGGCGGTGCCGCCGGACGACCTCGATCGCGTCGCTGCCGTTCGCGACGTCATGGGTGACCTCGATGCGTTCGTCGGCAGACAGCACCGTACGGAGCGAGGCCCGCAGCAACTCCTGATCATCGACGAGCATGACATGAATCCCGGTCATGGGAGCTCCTTCGTGGGGAGCCGCGCCCGCAGCACCCACCCGTCGTCCCCGTCGTCGATAGACAGGGTGCCGCCTGCGGTACGCACACGTTCTTCGATCCCTATCAAGCCGGTCCCCTGGCTGCCGACATCGCGAAGCGCCTTGCCGCCGTCGTCGCGCACCTCCACCACCACATCGGCCGGGGTCCAGCGCAGGCGAACGGTCACCTCGACCGGTGGTTCGAGGTGACGCAGCGCGTTGGTGATGCCCTCCTGCGCGGTCCGGACCGCCGCGACCTCGGCACTCAGGCTCAGTGGCCGTCGCTCACCCACCTCCGCGAACGTCACCGCATGGAGCGGGCTCGCCGCCGAGGCCACGAGGTCAGGGAGGGCATCGAGCGAGATCGGGACCTCTCTGGGCCGGGAATCGGCGCGCGGCGCCACGGTGGCCGGGCCCAAGGTGGCCAGCATCGCTCGCAGACCTTGGTGGGCGTCCCGGCCGGCCTCGGCGATGTCGCCGAGTTCGCGGCGGGTCGCCGGATCCGCCGTCGTCACCGCCGCGGCCTCGATCCGCGCGACCATGACGGTGACCGTGTGGGCGATCACGTCGTGCAGGTCGCGGCGGATGCTGGCCCGTTCGTCCGCGACCGCCGCGGCCAGTCGTTCGCTCTCGGCTCGTCGGCCGGCCTCGTGCCTGCGACGTACCAGCAGGGCCGCAAGCCACACACCGCCGACCACGAGCATCAGCAGCCCGCCCTCGACCAGGCGGGTCCATCCAGGGATGTCAGAGGGCAGCCGGGCCCACGCCACCAACTCGGTGAGGACGATCCCGAGCGCGGCGACGGCCAACGCGACCACCGAGGACCTGACCGAGACCAGGCTGGTCAGCCGCCACAACGTGAGGGGGAAGCACACAGCCGAGGGCAGCATGCTCGGTGACCAACCCAGGAAGGGCGTCATCACCTGGACGAGCATTGCCAGCGCGCCGATCGCGTACCCCACCCACGGCCGTCGATGGGCCACCACCGCTCCCACATGGAGCAGGACGGCAGCACCCGCCGCGGCGAAGATCTGCCACAGGTCCGCGCCGAGGTGCCAGACGCCCGCCAGGATGATCACCGTCAGGAGAGCCAGGACCACGTGCACCACCACCGTCGTCACCGGCCATGTGCTCCGGCGCTGGGAGGCTGTCACGGTCGTCGCCTTCCGGTGGGCTCGTGGTGGGGAGCCGTGCCTGGCTCGACGTGCCACAGGATAGCCAGCAACGGGCAGGCCGATTCTGGCGCCCAGCCACGAACCCGCCGGCGAAGCCAGTGGTTGACGCGCCGTCACTCCGGTAGCGGCACAATCTCCATGTGATCTCCGCCGAAGCGGCAGTGGCCGCCGCCGTGTCGATCGCCGTTCGCCACGGCGTGCGCGTCACCGAGCCCGTGATCCTGAAGGACTCGTTCAACCTGCGGGTGCACCTCCGGCCCGCCCCGATCGTGGCGCGCGTCCCGACCGTCACCGCGCTCGGCCGCCTGCGCCCCGTTGAGGCGCTGGCCCGCGAGGTCGCCGTCGTCTCCTACCTCGCGAGCAGGGGCGCGCCGGTCGTCCCGCCGAGCGACCTGCTGCCCCCTGGGCCCTTCGAACGGGACGGATACGCCGTCTCCTTCTGGTCGTACGCGGAGCACGACCCGGGCGCGCGCCCGGACGCCGCCGTGGCGGGTCGCCTTCTCGCCGAGTTGCACGACGCTCTGCGCGGGTATCCGGGCGGACTGCCGTACCTCGGCCCGGCGCTGGACGAGACCGCCCACCTGCTCGACCGGCTGGGCCCGATGCCCGGAGCCGGCGCCGAGACCCTGGCCGAGCTGCGCGACGACCTCGGCCGGGTGACCGCCGAGCTGAGCGCGATGGACGGTCCCACCCAGGCGCTGCACGGCGACGCGCACCCGGGCAACCTGCTCGCCACGCCCGCCGGGTGGCGCTGGATCGACTTCGAGGAGACCTGCGCCGGGTCGGCGGGCTGGGACCTGGCCTGCCTGCGCGGCACGAGGCGGCTCGACGGGCGCGCGGCACTGCGGGCGTACGGCGCGGACCCCGACGGCGCGGAGCTGCGGCCGTTCCTGCGGGCGCGCCGCCTTCAGGGAGCGCTGTGGATGCTCGCCAAGGCGCGCGGCTTCCCAGGCGAGGCCGCCCAGGCCGGGGCCGCTCTCGACCGGTGGCGCCAGGGGATGAAGGGCTGACCTGGACGGCTCGACGGTCGCCCTGGTGCAAGGATGGCCTCGTACGGCGGTGGCATAGCCTGGGCGTGAGAACGGGTGCCCGCGCTCGTCTTCGAGCGGCATCGCCTGGCACCCGGCGCTCGTGGATCGGATCGGATCATGACCGCTTTGGCGATCCAGATGTCTCACCGGCAAGATCGCACCGTTCTCGCCCTGGCCGGGGACCTGGACGTGGCCTCGTGCCCTCACCTGGACGACGCCGTGGAGGCGGCGCTGTGCGTCGGCTGCCGGCATCTGGTGGTGGACGCCGCCGGACTTCGCTTCTGCGATTCCCACGGCCTGGAGGCGCTGCTGCACGCTGTTGATGCGTTAGGCCAGGTCCATGGAACCGTGGCGCTGGTCAACGTCCATGGTCTGCTGCGCCGTGTCCTGGACATCACCCAGACGGCCGCCTACTTCGCCGCTGTGACCGATGCCCCGGTCTCGTGCGAGGCGCGCCCACCGTGGCGGGCGCCTTGATTCAGCACAGATAATTTATTCAATTCAGAACCGATAATTTGCATTCGATCATGAGGCAGCGCGGTGCTGGTCTTTCGACCGGTCCGTTTCTTCGGGCCGCTTCCCTCACCCGGCGCGGCACGTTCACGGCACCGGGCGCTCCGCAGGTCCCGTGTGTGACCGCAGTGTCCTCTAGTGCTCGATCAGGGACGGCACGCCGTAGCACCGGCGGGGACGGGCCCCCTCGGGCACCCGTCTCCGCCGGGTCACCTCCTACTATCGGGCGGCCTGGTTGGCGCCGTTGTTCAGCCATGCGTGCACGGCCCCCGAGCGCGGGTCGACGATCAGGTAGTCGTCAAGGCCGTCGCCGGAGAGGTCGGCCAGGTGGATCTCGGCGTCGAAACCGACGGCCACCCGTAGGCGACCTTCTTCGCCGCGTCCCATCGGTTCGCGAAACCGGCCAGGTTCTTCCAGCCGGTCAGCTTGTTGTTCTGGGTGGGGTCACGGAGGATGTAGTC
Organism: Sphaerisporangium sp. NPDC051011; assembly: GCF_040653595.1. Classification (NCBI taxonomy): domain Bacteria; kingdom Bacillati; phylum Actinomycetota; class Actinomycetes; order Streptosporangiales; family Streptosporangiaceae; genus Sphaerisporangium; species Sphaerisporangium sp. NPDC051011. The sequence goes on from NZ_JBFAGG010000029.1 coordinate 26,736, forward strand.
CGCGCGGCCGTCGCAGGAGATGATGTGGGCGAACATCGTCTTCTCGCTGGCGCTCGCCTGCGACGGATCGGCGATCTGGGTCTTGGGTCCCCATCCGCCGCCTCCAGGAGCGTTCGTGCCGTGGTTGCGCCACGCGTAGGCCTTGTGGCCCACCACGGCGAGGTAGCCGTCGGCGCCGTCACCGTCGATGTCGGCGAACTGGACCTCGCCTTCGCTCGTGCTGCCGGTGGCGATCGTGCCCACTGACTTCCAGGCCCAGCCCCCGCCCTGGAGGGGGCTTGCGCCGTCGTTGCGCCAGGCCCGCACCTTGCCGGCATCGGACACGACAAGGTAGTCGTCGTCGTCGCCGTCACCGTCGTAGTCGGCGAAGGTCACCCGTTCCGACGAGAACATTTCGACGCCGTCGGCGATCATGCCGAGCTTGTGCCAGCCGCTGCCGCCCACCGAGGCGACCTTGTCGTTGCGCCACGCGGTGACGACGCCACCCGGGCTGACGACGAGGTAGTCGGCGTCTTTGTCGCCGTCGATGTCGGCGAACTCCACTCTCCCGGCGGAGTTGAGGTCGCTGACGTACTTGACCTGCGGGCCCCAACTGCCGCCCGTGGTGACGTCGTTGTTCCGCCAGAGACTGACGTCGCCGTTGTCGCCGACCACCAGGTAGTCGGCGTCCCGGTCGGCGTCGACGTCGGCGAAGCGCACCTTCGAGCCGGGGTTACCAGTCCCCTCGGCCATCTGGCCCACACCGCGGCGGCGGCCGAGACCAGCGTCAGGGCCAAGGCCAGACTGACCGGCATCAGCCGTACCCGGCGAGCAGCTCGCTGCCGCCGCCAGCGAGCCGTGGACGAGACGCGGGCCGACCTCAAGCGATAGGGGAACAGTCGCGGCATAAGCCACGATGTCCCACTCTCAGCCCGCGCGGGACAAGATTCTGTCCCATTACCGGCCGGTAGCAGAGTGAAGGCCTCGGCCAAGTGCAGCGCGGCGGTCGGCGCGGCCTTGGCTCGTCGCTGACCTGGGCCACCAGGGTGCAGGCCACCGCGCCAGCAGCCAGGAGGCCGGTCAGTCCACGCGCTCGCCGTCGCTCAGGCGCAGAGGTTGATGTACCAGACCGCATCCCAGTTCGTGATGAACTGGCGTCCGACCGACAGATACCTGAGGTGCTCGTGCCGGGATCCGAGGAGCTGTACGCGGACGGTCTGGTGATTGTAGTAGGCCGTTGTCCCAAGCCAGTTTGACAACGAGTATTCCTGGCATCGGTAGAACTGGAATAGCTCGTAGGTATCACCACTTCCACCAGCTCTAACCCAGGTGCAGAACCTTCCGGCCGCACATGCGTTGACCCAGTCGGTGGCTTGCTGTTGGGTCCAGCCGTACTTCGTGAGCCAGTGCTCAGGGCTCGGGCTGACCGAAGGCCACGGAAATGCCGCTTGCGCTGGCGTCGGGGCAGCTGCGAGCAAGCCGCTCAAGGCAAGAGCAGTGGCGAGTGACACGAGCACGCGGCGCGCAACCTTCATGCGTCTCCTTTGTTCGGTGTCATTGCTCTTGATATTCCGAACACAGCGTAACGAAGGTGTTCGAGCTTGATCACTGTCGAAAAGGTAAGAGATACTCCGGCGGGCCCGCTCCACGATGTCCGGCCACTGGGCCATGCGGTACATGTACCCCTCGGCCGCTTCACGCCTCGGCGGAGGCCGCGCATAACCATGCGGGACCGGTCCCGGCGCGGGCACTGGAACTGACCCGAGCGACCAGGGGGCCTGAGTTGCGCCGAGAGGTGTTGGTAACTGGTGGTCTAGCACTTACCGTGTGGTCATGACCAACAGCAAAGCGCACTGAAACTCCTTGCACGCTGTTCGGGGATGGGTGCCGCCCCGTTTGATGACACGTCTAACACTGAATTCGTGCACCACTTGAAAGGAGGAGAGGGTGTCCGGCAAGTGGGCATCCCTCGACGTGAATGGATCCCAATTGGGTCGGCGCCATCGCTGGGATCATCGGGGCCGTGCTGACGCTACCGGCTGGATACATAGCTTGGAAGGCATGGGTGCAAGATCTAAGACCCCAGAAGCCGTCCCAGCAAGAGGCCGCCCCAGGAAGCCGGTGCTGGTCAGCTCTGCGGCGCCATGGTCGCCGGGGCCGCGCCCGTCGACCAGGTGGCGATCATCGGCGAGTCGACGCCCACAACAGCGCGCCGCCGCCGAGGCCGAGGCCGCGCGCGAGCGCATGGCCGCCGAGCTGCAGGCGCTGCACCAGGCGGGCCGCGACCGGCACGGTGAGATCGCTCTTGCCTCTCCCAAGTGCTCTGCGTCCCGGCACTGCCGGGGGTTCAGATCTGCCGGGCGTGTCCACCCGGACCACGGCGTCGACGGCGGCCCGGCCTTGACTGCGTGGCGGGGAGACCGCCGGCGACTTCAGGCGGGTGTGGCTGGGTGCGGCGGCGGTGGGCGCGGCCGGTGATCAGGGCGGTGGCCAGGTTGAGGGTGGCGACCGCCAGAGGGATCAGCTGGGGCAGCAGGTCCATCGCGTGCTCCTTGAGAAGGGGTCTGCGGCCGCCGTGGTCGCGGCCTCGCCCGTCAAGGGCATCCCGCCGGGGAGGGGTTCGGCATCACGTGCGAACCGATCCGGACGAACCGCACCCCTGGCCAGTGAGGGATCGGGCAGGCTGGGAGGCAATGATGAGCAGGCGAACGACCCGGGTTGGGGGCGGGTTCGGCACCGTTCGCCGCGTGTTCGGCGCATCGGCCTGGCCGGGCGGGACGGCCCGAGCACCGCGCCGACGGCGCGGTTTTCGAGCCGACCGGCAGGGGGAAGGGGAGTGGGTTGTGAGCGGTCAGGTGCCTGATCCCGGCCAGGTGCACACCATCCCGGAACTGATCGCCGCGCTGCAGGTCCTGCGTGCCGGCCGCTCCTACGAGCAGCTCAATGCAGCGACCAGGCAGAGTCCTCGGGATGAGGGCACGCTGCCGAAGTCGACCGTGTCGGATTTGCTGCGTGAGGGCCGCCCCAGCGTGGAGACGCTGGAGGTGTTCCTGCGGGCCTGCCAGGTGCCTCGCGGACAGTGGCAGGCCTGGCAGCAGGCCCGCGAGCGTGCGCTGAGCTCCACCGATACGGATGTGCCGGGGCTGGTGCGGGTGGCGGCGGCCCGGCCGCGGCACCTGGGGGTGCACGCGGCGATCGAGGTCCCTGGCGCGACCGGGGAACTGCCTGCCTATGTGGAGCGGGATACCGACACCGCGCCAGGCGGGGTGCGGCAGGTGATCGGCGCGGCGGCCGAAAGCGGACAGGGCGCCCTGGTGGTGCTGGTGTGCGACTCCTCGTCCGGCAAGACCCGCTACGCCGTTGAGGCCATCCGCGCGCTGGTGCCCACCTGGTGGCTGCTGCACCCCGACCCCGATGACCTTGGCCGGCTGCGCGGCATCGCGGCCGATCCGCCAGGGCGGCTGGTGGTGTGGCTGGATGAACTGCAGCGCTACCTGGGCGGCCCGGAAGGCTTGCGGGCCGGTACCGTGCGCGCTCTGCTGGAGGCCGGCGCGGTGCTGGTGGCCACCCTGTGGTCCGAGCGCCATCGCGCCTACACCGCCGTCCCGCACGATGGGAGCCCGGACTCGCATACGGCCGAACGCGAACTGCTTCGCCTGGCCAAGGTGATCATCATCGGCGAGGACTTCAGCCCGGCTGAACGTCGGCGCGCCGAGCAGGCGGCGCGGGCAGGGGACGCGCGCCGGTCAGGGCGGTCACCGGCCGTCCCCTTGACGCACTTGCCACCGGCGGCGACCAGTTCAGTCTCGGCCTGTTCGGCCCGCTGGCGCAGCTCCTCCCGGGATCCTGCAGCACGGCGATCCGGGCCTCGAAGGACTCCCGCTCACGCTCGGTCTGTGCTGGTCATCGGTGACCGTCCGAACGGGAGCCCAAGCGTTCGGACGGTCACCGATGACCAGGTGTGGCCGGACAATCAGGCGATTACTTCGTCTTGCCCGCTCGGTCCTAGACCAGTGATGGATAGCAGAGTGGGCATGTCGCGGACGACGATGCGTCGGTAACCAGTGCCGATGATCCCTTCACGTCGTAGCTGGCTCAGCTCCTTATGCGCGCTTGCCTCCCTAGCGCCCACCAGCGCCGCCAGCTCCGGCTGGGTGAGCGCTACGCCGATCATGATGCCTTCACTGACTTGCTGCCCGTATGAGCTTGCAAGCTCGACGAGAACGCGTGCTAGCCGGGTCCGGACAGGGTAGTTCGTCACCTCGATGCGACGCCGGGTCATTGCCCTGAGCTTTCCGGCGACGGCGCGATGGACGGCCAGTGATAGGCCCGGGTCCTCACTGAGGAGCTCGATGAAGGTGGACTGGGACAGTCTCCGTACTAACGTCGGGCCGGCCGCTGTGACCGTGGATGACCGTGGCTGGCCATCCAGACTGGAGATCTCGCCCACCAGGTCGCCCCCCACGCGTATCCCGAGCAAGACTATTTGGCCGTCCTCGGTGTCGGCGGTGACCTTTACGCATCCTTCAAGCAGCACGTAGACCCCGGTGGCGTGGTCTCCCTCCCAGATCAGAGTCTCACCGGTGGTGAACTGGCGTAGTACTCCCTCGGTGAGAAGCCGCTGTCTGGAAACCTCGTTGAGACTGGCGAGCAGCGTGCCCGATGGCCATCTGTCAGCTCTGACAGGGAGTTTTCTTGCCTTGGGCTGGGCGAGATCCCCGACCGTCGCGGTGCTGCGGTCCTCAGCGAGCGGGATGGGGCCATGAGTATCCACCGCCGGCGCCGTGTAACGTCCCGCCATGCTCAGCTCATCCGCCGTGCAACGCGTACAGAACTGCCGGGAAGGCGATGATAAGGCTGGCTATCGCGGCGAGTACGCCCGCCAGCCGTGAGTGCGAAGTACCTAGCGTGCGTACCACGTAGCCGATGAGGACGAATAAGGCCAAAGTCACCAGGACTCCGGCCATGGTCATCATCGAGGAAGCCTGTTGCATCGAAGCGTCTCCTTGCCGACCTCGTGGCTGGGATGTGGGCTTGCTCCGCAACCGGCACGCTCAGAGACGAAGGGTGAAGGCCCTGAACGGGCTTCAGTGGAAGCTTCGATCCCCGCGCTGGCCGACAGCCGAGTTGATCGGGACGGTAGCTCACGCGGATGCTTTGGAAGAAGGGTGAGAGGCCCATCTATAACCAAATGGTTAGGGGCATGACGAAAGGACGGCCCTTCGGGCTTCCACCTCCGAAAGGGACCGTCTTTCGTCTAGCGCCACATCCCAGCCAGAGACATAGACGCCCGAGAAGGACATTAGCTCAGCGGAACGCTGGTAGAACCCATTGCAGTATGGGATTCCCCGCGATCCTTTGCACAGCTCACCCCCGGATGCCAAGTCCACGAACCCCCAGCTCAACGGCAACCTACATCCCCCCGGTGCCACCGCGCGGCGGCGATGACGCGGCCAGGGCCCCTCGTGCGCGCCCGTCACCGGGCCCGCCCGCAGGGTGCGAGGGAGGTCGTCGCCGGGCGGCCATGGCCTGGTTGCCAGGGCATCAGGCGCCGCCGCCGAGGATGGCGGCCATGCGGTAGGCGGCGTGGCCGTCGAGTTTGCGGCGGCCGCGGTTGTAGCGCTGGGTGGTGACCGGGGAGGCGGGCCCGAGTCGGACATCATCGCGTCGGTCATGGACCCCATCTCCGCGAGCATGAGCTTCTTGCCCGCGCTCTGGTAGCGCTTGACCAGCGCGCGTAGGGCCCGGTATACGGGCAGCCATGTGATCAGTGTCAATCCGGCGTACACGGGCCAGAGGTGCAGCGTGTGCACGGTGGTGGATCGGAGGTCCCGCGAGAGCCAAGCGGTCTTCCGGTGTACCTCGTGCGACCACACCGAGCATGCTGATGTGAACGCCGCCAAGAACATCCTCACCGCCGGGAGGGCGGAGCACGCACAGCCCAGGCCGGGTGTGCGGGTTGGGGCGCGCAAACCACGCAACCGTGTGGGCCGGAAGGCGAACCGCCAAGCAACAGCGTCTGGAGCCACCGCGAAGACGGCGCCCCGGACGGCTGGAATCCCCCGACTTCTTTAGTCGTGGGGAGCGCTTCAACTATGACGCGGTGGCCGCTCAGCTCAGGATCACGCTGATCCGCTCGGCCATCCGGGGGTCTGCCGCACGGTCCCTCGCCCATACGCTTGACGGTGTGAGGGACGGCGAGGCGGAGCGGCGCGACGTGCCGCCGGCCCCCGGTGTTGTTGCCCTCTCGCACGATCCCGTGCGGAAGTGGAGATGGCAGGACACGCTGCTGCCCACGCTCCTCGCCGTCACGCAGGTGCTCGTATCGGCATCGCCGGACGTGTCCGCGGCGGTCGCTCAGGTGCTCGCCCCGGACTTCTCCGGGGTCACCCACGGCACCGCGCGGATCGTGCTCGTGACGCTGAGCACCACCCTTGCCTGCGTAGCGCTCGTCCTGCGGCGCGTCGCGCCCGAGTGGGCACTCGGCGGCATCCTCGCGGCGGCCCTGCTCGGCATCGGCACGGGCGGCACCGCCGTGGTATGGCCACTCGCGGTGACCCTGGCGCTCTACTCCCTGGCCGTTCACCGTACGGCAGGGGTCGCCGCCGCCGGAGCCACGGCGACCTCGCTGGTGGCCGCCGTGGTCGCCACAGCCGCCGACGCAGCCCTGAGGACCGTCGCGGGGATCACGCTGCTGGTGGCCGGCGCCGCCGCGATGCTCTGGGTGGCGGGCAGGTCGAGGCGGCGCAGGCGGGCGGGCCGGTCGGCGGTCGCCGCCTATCACGCGAGGGCCTCATCGATACCGCGTTTCGCGGCGGACGCCGAACGGGAACGGCTCGCCGCGGAGTTGCACGACGTGGCGGCGCACCGGCTCACCGGGATCGTCGTGTCCGCGGCCGCCGCGACCCGCCTCGGGGACCCACGGCTCGCCGCTGAGGCCATTGGTCACGCCGCCGACGCCGGACGCCAGGCCCTGACCGAACTGGACCGCCTCGTCGCCTCGCCCGGTCCCATGCCCCCGAAGAACACCAAGCCCCCGAACCAGACCACCGGCCTGAACCACACCGCGACGCTGAACCACACCGAGCATCCGAGCCGGTTCACGAGCTCGAACCGCACCGCGCCCCTGAACGACACCCCGGTCTTGGCGGACATCGACGTGCTGGTCGCCCGACACGGGCGCCTCGACTACCTGCGCACGGCCGTGGCCGCCCCTCCAGAGGTCGGCGCCGTCGCCTACAGGGTGGTGCGCGAGGCACTGACGAACGCGATGCGATACGCCTCGGGCGCGTCACGGGTCCGCGTCGAGAGCACCCACGGAGGGCTTGTCGTCACCGTGACCGACCGAGGCGGTACGGCCGCCGCACCCGGCCTCGGCACGGGAAACGGACTGGCCGGGCTGTGCTCAGCGGTGTCACGCCTCGGCGGGTCCTTCACAGCGGGCCCGGCGAAGCACGGCTGGGAAGTACGAGCCCACCTGCCCTACGACCCCATCGCCTCCTCCCCCCGCTCGGCACCGCCTCCACGCCGGGAGCACTGGCGGGGGGCGGCGGCGCTCGACGCCGCGCTGGTCGTACTCGCCATCGCGCTGTCCCTCGGCGCGGGGCTTGCGCCGGGTGACGATCCCGATGCCTTCGCCTCGCCGCTACCGGGCCTGCTGCTGGCAACGCTGTTCGCGCTGCACGCTCTCCCCCTGTGGTGGCGGAGGAACGCGGCGCGTCGCGGCCTGACCGTCACGCTCGCCACCCTCGTGGTCTGGCTCGGCCTCGACCTGGCCGGCTGGCCCGGACCTCGTATCAGCGACACCTTCCTGTGGTCCTGGTGGGTGGAATTGGCGCTGCTCTACGCGATCGGCGTCCACCGTACGGGCGCTCGGGGCTGGCCGGCGCCCCTCGCCGTCGCGGGCGTCGGCGGGCTTGTGCTCGCCGCCGGAGACGGCATCCACGGCAACCGTCCAGCGGTATGGGCGGTCCTCACCACCGCACTGGCGATCCCCTGCGTCGCCGTGTGGGCGCTCGGCATGTACGTCGCCGCGCGGCGACGACGGCGCGGCGCGGCCACCGCACAGGGTCGCGACCTGCTCGACCGTGACGCCGCCTCAGCGGCATCGGCCGAGCGCGGGCGGATCGCCGACGGGTTGCGCCGCACGGCACGGCGGCACGCCCAGAACGTGATCGAGGAGGCCGACGCGGGCCGCCTCGACTCCGTGCTGGCCGAGGCCAGGGCAGGTCTGGCCGCGCTGCGGAAGCTCCTGGCGGAACTGCGTAGTGTGGACGACGGTGACGACCCGCCTCCCACCGTGGACGGCATCGCCGCCCTGGCGGCCCGGCGGGGTGCCGTGGCCCGTTATGTCGGTACGCGCAGCCCGCTACCGCCTGCAGTCGAGGTCGCCGCCTATCAGGTCGCCGGTGAACTGCTCGCGAGCGGAGACACCCTCACGGTGACCTTTCCCGGCGAAGGCGTCACACTGTCGTCAGGTCCCATGTCCGTCGACCCCTCCCTGGAGCGGCGACTGCGCGTCCTGCTCGACGCCTGCGACGGTAGGCTCATGACCGACCACGACGGCACGATACGGGTATGGCTGCCAGAGACATTCGTCCCGTGACCCCGAGGGCAGCCGTGGTGCAGTGACCGCCGGAGGTGTCCCTGTCGTGACCAAGGTGCAGGTTAGGGTGCCCGACTCGTGATCCGTGTGTTGATCGCCGACGATCAGGCTGTGGTGCGCGCGGGGATCTCGGCCATCGTGGACGCGGAGCCCGACCTTGAAGTCGTGGGCCAGGCGGCGGACGGTGAGGCCGCCGTCGCCCTCGCCACCTCACTCCGTCCCGACGTCGTCCTCATGGACATCCGTATGCCGGGCGTCACCGGGCTGGTCGCGACCACCAGGATCAGCGCCGCGATCCCGTCGGTCCGCGTCGTCGTCCTGACGACCTTCGATCTCGACGAGTATGTGTTCGCGGCCCTGCGCGCCGGTGCCGCCGGGTTCCTGCTCAAGGACGCCGACCCCGAGCGGGTGATCGACGCGGTCCGGCTCGTCGCGCGGGGCGACGCTCTGCTGGACCCCTCCGTGACCCGCCGCCTGATCGACCACTTCGCCACCGGACCCGGGCCGGCCGACACCGACCGGCTGGCCGTGCTCACCCCCCGCGAGGCGCAGGTGCTCCGGCAGGTAGCACGCGGCCTGACGAACGCCGAGGTCGCCGCCGTGCTCGGCATCAGCCCCGCGACCGTGAAGGACCATGTCGCGGCGGTTCTCGGGAAGCTCGGCGTACGGGATCGAGTGCAGGCGACGATCGTCGCCTACGAGACCGGCCTCGTCCGTCCCGGCGTCCCCTGACACGACCAGCGACCGGCACGAGATCACCCACCTCTGCCCTACCAGCGCGAGCCGCCGCCCGGGGTCACCGGGTGGGCGTCCGCCGTGGAGCGGGGTGGGTATCCGCCGTGCGGCGGGGTGGCGACCTGGGGAATCTCGTTCCGGAGTGCCAAGAAAGGTCCTCTGCGTGCTTCTAGCGTGACGCGCATGGCATCTAACCTCCCGCGCCGCGCGATCGGTGGCGTTCTCCTTCTCGTCTGCGTCGTGGCGGCTCCGCTCGCCGGTGTCGCCGGCTTTCTCGGCGCCGCGGCCATGACGGCCGCCGTACCGGTGCTCGCGGCCACCGGGCTGGTGGCGGCCACCGGTTCGGGGGTCCTCCTCGCCTGGCCGGCGTTTCACCTGATCGGGGCGCGCCGCGGCCGCGGGGCCGCGATCCTTCTCGCGGTCGGCCTGACGCTCGCGCTCGCCGGGCTCGCGTCCGTCACCGTCTTCCGGCCCGGACCGATCCCCGGCCCGGCCTCCACCGCCCCGGGCGTCCTCTACTGGGATCTGCCCACCGGGTCCAGGATCGCGTACGTCCACGCCCCCGCCAACGGCAAAGCCAGGCCAACGCCGGTGGTGTTCCTTCACGGCGGTCCAGGCACCCCCGGTGAGGGGATACCCGCGGCCGGCAAGGTCCTGGCGGCGGAAGGCTTCGAGGTGTACGCCTACGACCAGCTTGGCGCGGGACGCTCCACCCGGCTCTCCGACGTCACGGGCTACACCGTCGCCAGGCATGTCGCCGACCTCGAGGCGATCCGACGTACCATCGGCGCCGACAAGTTGATCATCGTTGGCCAGTCGTGGGGCGGGTCGCTGGCGGCCCAGTACCTCGCCGCGCATCCGGAGCACGTGGCCAAGGTCGTCTTCTCCGCACCGGGAGCCCTGTGGCCCGGCGCGCTGCCCGGCGGCGACGGCGAGCCATGGGACCGGCTCACGCCCGCCCAGAAGGAGCGGTACGACGAACTGGCCTCCGCCCCGCGGCTGCTCGCGGCGTTCCTCCTCCTCGGCATCAACCCCCGCGCCGCCCACGCGCTGGTCGGCGACGACGAAGCCGACGCCAGATTCCACGAGTTGGCACTCGTCGGGAAGGACACCACCTCATGCCCCGGCACGCCGCCGAGGACGCCCCATGAGAACCGCCAAGGCTTCTACGTCAACCAGGTCACGAGCGCGGATTTCCAGCAGGTGGCCGATCCCCGTCCCCGGTTGCGGCATGTTCGCGTACCCGCTCTGATCATGCGGGGTGAGTGCGACTTCATCAAGTGGGAGGCGACGTACGACTACCGGCGTACCCTTCCCGCGTCGACGCTGGTCTACATCAAGGGCGCCGGTCACGCCATCGCCGCCGACCAGCCGGCCACGTACACCGCGCTGCTGGAGTCCTTCCTCCTTGACCAGCCGCTGCCCTTGCCCGCATACACGTCGCCGACCCCGCCCCGCTAGCCGGGGGATACACCGACAAGTAAGCATCTGGATGGAATTGCCGGAACAAGTCGCCCGGTGGCGGGTAGGTCACCGCCCAAGCGCACACCTTGGGACAAGGAGGCCGCCGCTCGCGTTCACACGCCGGGCGCAATCCGATCTACTTCGGCCGGCCGGATTTAGCGGACCTGGGTCCGACCCTGCACCTGCCTCTCTGGGAGGTGCAGGACGATGTAACCTTCACGTTCCATCACCAGCCGGTAGCCGCGAGCCTGCAATTCGGCGACGTCGGCCCGTTGTTCCTCGGTCGACTTGAAGATCGGTTGGCGTGATGCCACGTCGGCCAGGACCCATGGGGCACGGCGTGGCATAGGACGCCACATGACCACCTTGGCCCTGGCCGAGAGATTCGGCCCAACCTGATTGGCGGCCTCAACCAGGGCGCCGTCGGGAACAACGGCTATCGCCGCGGCAGCCGCGTCCTCGCGTGTGCCACTTCGATACCAGGCCGGGTCGAAGACATCGCGTAGCGGGAAGACGGCAACCAGCCCGACGGCGAGCACCGCACAGGCCGCGGCCCAGGTGCGGCCCAGCTGCCAGTGAGCACCCGTTGCCGTGCGGAGATGCCGCTGGAGGCGGTAGATGGCGTCGATGGACGCGCAGAACAACGCCATGACGACGGCGGAGTTGTAGTGGTAGCCGGTCCCCCACCAGCCTGGTTGATCGGTGGCCAGCATCCGTTCCAGGATGAGCATCGCGGGCGGCAGCGCGTACGGCGACAGCAGCGGCACGAACAGCACAAGCGCCAGTAGCAGCAACATCGTCTGCACCTTGACGCCCGGCGAGGTGAGTACTGACAGGACATCCAGCGGACGGGTGAGCAGCCGGGTGACGACCTCCCCCGGACCTGCTCCGAGGCCACTGTAATACCAGTAGCGGCCGGGCGAGCCGCCGAACGCCGGGATGATGATCTGACTCGTCACCCACACGGCCAGAGGACCGAGCACGACCAGGGCCGCCCCGATGCGGCGCCATGACGGGCGGAAGAGCAGTGCCACGCCGAGTCCCGCGACGAAGAATCCCAGGTCCTCTTTGACCAGGAGGAGCGCAGCCGCCGAGAGGATGACGGCACCGCGCCGATCGGCGTCGAGCCGTTCGAAGAGCACAGCGGTCAGCAGGGGCACGAAGGCGTACTCGTGAAAGTGGAAAGCCGCAGCCTCGGCTATCGGCCACGACAGCAGGTAAGCCGTGGCGACCAGATAGGCCGGGGTCGTTCCTAATCGGCGTCGGCTCAGCCTCCACAGCGGAATGGCCGCGACCGCAAAGAGCACCGCCTGCGCGACGATGAGGGTCTGCGGGCCGTCGTAGATCCAGTACAGGGGCGCCAACACGGCCAAGACCGGGGAGAAGTGGTCACCCAGGATCGATACCGCCACGCCGAGCTGATTCCACTGATCTTTCACGAACGAGCCGGGAACCTCGAAGCGGGAGTATCCGCGGAGCGCCTGATCGAAGATCACTAAGTCATAGATGCCCGTACGGAAGCGCACATACTCGACCAATCCTAAGATCGCGTAAACCGCCGCCGCAGGAACCACGCACGCCAAAGGCCATACACGCCGCATTTCGATCATGGTAGAAGATCAGCGCGCGGCTCGTACCAAGCTGTTCGCAGATCGCACTCTGCTCGCCGCTGTCCCAACTTTCGCGGGCTGGTCGGCGAACTCCTCGGCAACGGCTCCCTCGACGCCACCCGCCAGCGAGCGGTTGGGGGCGGCTACCGTGGGCCTTGACCAGGACGTGGAACAGGTCTTTGAGTCGGGTGTGCTTCTGTACGTGCTGCCGGGCGGCCTCTGGTCACAGGCGTCACGCTCTGAGAGCGGTCACGTGGAACTGGCTCTGGCACAAAGCCCACCGGTTCCTGGTTGGCGGCCATCAAAAGTGAGCTGTTGACAGCAACAGTTCGTCGCTCTGGGGGATCATCAGGCGGTGCGGCCCTTCTCGAATTGGCCGCGGAGACATCGACCAGCGGCTGCAGCAGTTCGCCTCGATGTCGATCCCGCCTGGCGGCAGAAGGGTGAGCTAGCGGGACTGTAATCGGCGCCCAGCGGGTCCAGGACCACATCCACGCCGTCCTGAAGCGCCGTCCTGGAGCGCCTTGCTGGAGTCCGCCGCCGTGTGCGCGCCCGCGGTTGTCGCGGGCACTCGCCGGGGCCCCGGCAGCCGCCGGACGGCGGGCATCGGCGCTCCTCAGTCCAGTACGAAGGTGCCGCCTGCGGTCGTCGCCAGGTCGGGCCCGAAGGCGGCTGCCGGTGTCCAGACGCCGGGGCTGCCGACACCGCGGGCCAGCAGTTCGGTGACGGTGGCGGTGACGTCGGCCGTGAAGTCCATGCCGTCGCCGGCGCGGAGCCATCCCTCGTGCCGGGTGCCGTCCGCCCACTCGATGACGGCGTGCCCCCAGGAGTGCTTGCGCGGACGGGGTGCGGCCTTCGCCGTGACCCGGCCGAGCCGGTCGACGGCGAAGCGTCCCACCGCCGGAATGGACAGCAGGCGGCCGAGCAGCGGGAGCAGGGCACGTACCAGCGGAGCGGTCGGCACGAGAGCGGAAGTGGCGGTGACGAACGGTGCTCCGCTCATCGCATGCGCCGCGACGAGGTCGCCGGACGCGGCACCTCCCGACTTCGCCGACTCCCCGCCCGGGAAGGCGAGTTGCTGCGGGTCCGCGCCGAGGCGCGACGTCACCAGCCGCCCGTTCTCGTACCGCCGTCCGCCCGCGGTGAGCATGTCCACGAGGCCGGTCGCCAAGGCGACACCGAGTACGCCCGCCTCGACGCCCACCGAGGCCACGGCGTCGACCCGCACCCGGTGCGGCGTGGGCCGGCCTTCGCACAGCTTCGCCACCACCGCCTCGGTCGCCAGCACGCCGAATCCGGCGCCGGTGACCAGGGTGCTGCCCGCCCGCACCGCTTCGTCGTGCAGGGCGAGCAGCCCCTGCACGGCGGCCACGTCGTTGGCCTGGTCGACGTAGTGGCCGCCGGGCATGCAGGCACGGGCGATCACCGGTGCCGTGGCGGCGTAGGCGCCCATGGTGTTCACCACCACCCGCGGGCGCTCCCGGGCGATCTCGTCCGCGATCCGCTCGGCCGAGTCGGCGACGACCACCTTCGCGTTCCTGGGCAGACCGGCTTCGGCCCCGGCGGCGACCATCCGCTCCCGGCTGCGCCCGACCGGCACGACCGTCAGTCCCTGCGCGGCCAGTCGCGCGGTCACGCCCCGGCCGACACGGCCGGTGGCCCCGACGATCCACACCTCGTCGTTCGTCCTGCTCTCGCCGGCCGTCCCGCCGGTCTTGCTGGTCTTCGTCATGTGAGCGTCTCCCTGCCTGCTCCGGGCCGCACCGGGGACGGGTATCCCTCAGTGATGACACTGTGTGTCGTGAGTGCAGGCTACCACTGATGACACGGTGGGACATCACCCATTGCCATCGGCCTGCGCGAGATGGGATCCGGGTGCTGAGGAGCGCCTGAAGCGGGCGGCTGTCGAGCTGTACCTGGAGCGCGGCTACGACAACGTGACGGTGACCCATATCGCCGAGCGGGCCGGACTCACCCGGCGCTCCTACTTCCGCTACTTCCCCGACAAGCGGCACAGGCGGAAGCCCGGGCCTTCAGCCCGGGGAGCGCGTCAATCCGGATTCCGGCCCGGTACCGTACCAGGGAGGTGTTCACGACGATCTCGGCCAAGCTGCGGAGTAACACGCGAACGGTCCTCGAGGAGGCGGCGGGCGCGAACATCACGCCACACCAGGCGGCGCGACGGCCGGCCGAGGACCGTGTGCGCGCCGCGATGCGGAGCACGGGCCGGCTCGGGGCCGGCTGAGCGCAGACTCCGACGTCGTCCAGCCGGTGGCTGGGCACAGGACGAGAAACCGCCGCGGCCCGCTGACCTGGCCGTGGCGGTTTCTCGTTGTCGCGTCAGAGGAAGCTGACGTTCTGCGCCAGCGTCAGCCGGCTGGAGTAGTTGACTGTGGTGGTGGCACGGCGCATGTAGGCGCGCCAGGCGTCCGAACCGGATTCTCGCCCGCCACCGGTCTCCTTCTCACCGCCGAATGCGCCACCGATCTCCGCGCCCGAGGTGCCGATGTTGACGTTGGAGATACCGCAGTCGGATCCATCCGCCGCCACGAACAGCTCGGCCTCCTGCTGGTCCCGGGTGAACACCGACGACGACAGTCCCTGCGGCACAGCGTTGTTCAACGCGATCGCCTCGTCGAAGTCGTCATAGGTCAGCACGTACAGGATGGGGGCGAAGGTCTCCTCGCGCACCACTGCGGTCTGCTCCGGCATCCGGACAAGGGCGGGCTCCACGTAGGCCGCGTCCGGCGCCTCGTCCGCCAGCCGCCGACCGCCGCCGACGAGGACCTTGCCGCCCTCGGCCTCCGCCCGGGCGAGGGCGTGGCGCATGCCCTCGGCGGCCGCGGTGGTGATCAGCGGTCCGACGAGAGTGCCGTCGGCGAACGGGTCACCGATGGGCAGCTTCCGGTAGGCGGCGGTGAGCCGGTCGACCACTTCGTCGGCGAGGTCTCGCTGCACGATCAGCCGGCGCAGGGTCGTGCACCGCTGCCCGGCCGTACCGGCGGCGGCGAACACGATGCCGTGCAGAGCCAGCTCGAGATCGGCCGACGGGGCCACGATCGAGGCGTTGTTGCCACCCAGTTCGAGCAGGCTGCGTCCGAACCGGGCAGCCACCCTCGGCCCGATCTCGCGCCCCATCCGGGTCGAGCCGGTCGCGCTGATCAGGGCGACCCGCGGGTCGTCGACGAGCTTCTCTCCGATGCCGCGGTTCCCCAGCAGCAGCCGGTGCACCTCGCGAGGCGCGCCGGCCTCAGCGGCCGCACGGTCCAGCAGTTGGCTGCACGCCAGCGAGATCAATGGGGTCAGCTCTGATGGCTTCCACACCACCGTGTCACCACAGACCAGGGCGATGGCGGTATTCCAGGACCAGACCGCCGCCGGGAAGTTGAACGCCGAGATGACGCCCACGACGCCGAGCGGATGCCAGGTCTCGGCAAGCCGGTGACCGGGGCGCTCGGAAGCGATCGTGCGGCCGTAGAGCTGCCGCGACAGACCGACCGCGAAGTCGCAGATGTCGATCATCTCCTGGATCTCACCGAGCGCCTCGGAGCGGATCTTGCCCGCCTCCACGGTGATCAGGTCGGCGAGATCGCCCTTGTGCTCGCGCAGGAGATCACCGAGCCGCCGCACCAACTCTCCTCGGACAGGCGCGGGTGTGGTCCGCCAAGTGCGGAATGCCGTCTCCGCCGCGGTGACCGCCTGTTCGGCCTGTTCCGCGGTGGTAGCGGCGAGCTCGGACAGTGGCCGGCCGGTGATCGGAGTGCGTGCGGTGAGGCCAGTGCCTTCGGGTGCCGTGATGCCGACGCGCCGGAGGGCGCCCAGCGCCCGCTCCCGGATCGCGTCGGTGCTGAGCAGGGTGTTATGTGACATCAGTGGTCCTTTCCAAGGCGCGAAGAGAAATCATCCGAGCTCGCCGGCGAGGTCGAGTGCCTTGGCGACCTCGGCGATCGATGCGCTCTGCTGCTGTTCGTAGAGCGAGAACGGGTCGTGAATGTCCCGGTCGATCTCCCCTGCCAACCAGTCCAGGTCGTACCGGACGCCTTCGCGGGTGTTGTCCCGCGTTCCTTCGCCACTGAGGTTCGACTGGAAGATCCCGGCGGCCGAGCGGGGCAGGAAGT
The DNA here is from genome assembly GCF_040653595.1 of Sphaerisporangium sp. NPDC051011. Taxonomy (NCBI): domain Bacteria; kingdom Bacillati; phylum Actinomycetota; class Actinomycetes; order Streptosporangiales; family Streptosporangiaceae; genus Sphaerisporangium; species Sphaerisporangium sp. NPDC051011. The sequence goes on from NZ_JBFAGG010000029.1 coordinate 43,247, forward strand.
CCTCGTAGACGATCGGCTCGGCCCGCAGCCAGCCCTGATCAAGCAGGTCGGTCACACCCGTCGGTGGCTGTCCGTGGCGTGGCCGGTCGTCACGCAGGCGATAGGTGAAGAACGCCAGCCCTTCGTCGATGAGGCCGCGTTCGGTGCCGGGGAAACCCTCCCGCCACACGGTTCGCGCGGCTTCGTCCCACCCGGACTCGGCGGCACGCCGGTCGGTCTCCTCGAGAAGCAGGTCATAGCGTGCGCGCCCCCTATGGGTCAGCGCGATTCCCCGCGCCTCGACCTCACCGAACCGGACCCGCAGTGCTCCGGTGGTGACGCTGCCGTCGGCCAGGCGCATCCGGCGTGGTTCGGCCAGGGCCCGGAAGGATGTCTGGCGCAGCAGGACATCCGGTCCCTCCCAGCGTGGCGGGCCCTGGATCGCGTCGATCATCTCGATACCGCGTTCGGTCATCGTGCGGTACAACTCGTCGATGTCGAGCACGCGCGGGGTGAGGTGGTTGATGTGGGTGCTGCGCACCCCACCGATGTCGGCGGCGACAGCCGACACCTGTTCCAGCGTCTCGTACCACGCCTTGTCGCGACGGGTTCACCCGACAGCGCGAACGACCCCACCGCCAGGTTCACAAAGCGCTCGGCCTGGGCCTGCGGCAGCTCCTTCTCCCGTTCGGCCCGGTTCGCGAGATCGATCAGCTCCGGCGGGAACAGCTCGCGTCCGGCCAGGAAGTTCGCCAGGCGGGCCCGCAGATCATCGTCGAAGAACCGCGGGTCCCCGGGGGTGAGCAAGGAGGTGAACACGCGGAACGGATTACGGGCCAGTTCGTCCGCCTCGATCGGGCGGAAGGCCGTCGAGATGACGGGCACCGCGCTGGTAGCGGCCTCACGCAGGTCGTAGAAACCGACCGGGTGCATGCCCAGGGCGCCGAAGATCCGGGCAACCTGCTGCAACTCCCTCGGTGTGCCGACCCGGATCGCTCCATGCCGCTCAGCGGTCACCCGGGCTATCGAGCCGAGCCGCTCGGCGTCGGCGCCCGATCGCTCCAGCACCGCGGCGTTGACCTCGCGGGAGACGTCGACCAACGTGGTGTAGGCGGGCACCTCGCGGCCGTACATATCGGACAGCCGGCGCGCGAACTCGGCGCGCAACTGCCACTGTCTGATGGTCGTCACTGCTTTCCTCTCGATTCGCGGATCACACGATGTGCGTTTCAGGCCGGGTGAACGCTCCCGGCGCGAACCGCGATGCGCTCAGTGGGCTCACGTCGAGGAATGGCTCGCGCTCCAGGTAGAGGTCCCGGATCACCTCGCCGACTGCCGGCGCCTGCAGGAAACCGTGGCCGGAAAAGCCCGTGGCATAAAGGAAGTTGACCGTCTTCTCGGCCCGGCCGAGCAGAGCGTTGTGATCCGGGGTGACCTCGTACAGCCCGGCCCAACCGGGTCTCAGGCCGACGTCCAGCAACCGCGGCGCGCGCCTCTCGATCGCCTCGCCCAGGCGCGGCAACCAGTCCTCCGCGTAATCCAGGTGGAATCCTGGTTCCTGGTCCGGATCGGACATGCCGAGCAGCAGGCCCCGGCCCTCCCGGTGGAAGTAGAACGATGTGGCGAAGTCGATCGTGAAGGGCACCACGGGCGGCAGGTCGGGCATCGGCTCAGTGAACATCACCTGCCGTCGCAACGGCTGGACCGGCAACTCGACGCCGGCCATGTCGCCGATCGCGGCCGACCAGGCGCCCGCGGCACAGATGACGGTGTCCGTCGCGATCTTTCCCTGGTCGGAGACCACCGCGGTCACTCGATCGCCTGATCGTTCGAGGCCGAGCACCGTCGTGCCGGTACGCAGGACCGCGCCCCTCCGCCGCGCAGCGTTCGCATACCCCAGCACCACCGACTCCGGAGTGCAGTGCCCGTCGTCAGGCGAGAACGCCGCCGCCAGCACTCCCTCGGTGTCGATCACCGGCGAGAGCCGCCGCGCCTCGTTCACGTCGATCATCCGGCTTGTCACGCCGAGTTCGTTCTGCAGCTTGACATCGCGCTCGAATGCCGCGACATCGTCCCGAGTGGACAGCAGGAACAGGTAACCGACCTGGTGCAGGTCGATCTCCTGCCCAGGCCGCCGGCCGAACCGGGTGAACGCTTCGAGGCTGCGCGCCCCCAGTGCGATGTTGAGCTTGTCAGAGAACTGGGCGCGCACCCCGCCCGCGGCGCGACAGGTCGAACCACAGCCCAACTCTCCCCGCTCGAGCAGGACCACGTCGGTGACGCCCGCTTCGGCGAGATGGAACGCGATACTGGTGCCGATCACACCACCGCCGATGACGACGACGGAGGCGCTATCGGGCAGTGGAGTTCGGGACATCGAAAGCGACCCTTTCCTGGAGTGCCTGGACGACCTCCCCCATGGTGAGTCCCGAGATCGTTCACGTCTATTGACACTTCTTTCCATGAATTATTTAGAATCCTTAAATGGAATGGACGAGCGCGCAGCTGCGCTCACTGGTCGAACTGACGCGCCGGGGCACGATCACCGCGGCAGCCGACGCGCTCGGCTACACGCCAGGCGCGGTCTCCCAGCAACTGGGGGCGCTGGAGCGGGCCGCCGGGATGGCGCTGCTGCGCCGGGTGGGACGCCGGGTCGAACTCACCGACGCTGGTCGCGCACTCGCCGCCCACGCCGAGCGGATGCTGGGCATCGCGGCTGACGCCGTCGCCGCCCTGGAACGCACCACCCACACGGTCTCGGGCGTGCTGCATGTGGGCCTGTTCGCGACCGCCGCCGCGGAGATCCTGCCGCTCGCCCTCGCGCGCGCTCAGAACGAGCACCCCGACCTGACCGTGCACAGCCGGGAAATGGTGGTCGACGAGGTCTACGACGCCGTCGCCGCCGGGTCGGTCGACCTCGCCCTCGGACTGGACTATCCCGACGTGCCGATCCCGCGCGACCCCGCGCTGCGGTTGATCCGTATGCTGCGAGAACGGTTCTCACTCGCCCTGCCCGAAGGCATGCTGTCCGGAGTCCGGGAGATCAGCCTGGCCGACGCCCGTGATCTCGGCTGGATCCTGCCGGACCTCGACACCCACTACGGGCAGGCGATCCTTACGGTCTGCCGGCGCGCGGGGGTCGAACCCCACGTCCGCCACCAGGTCACCGACACCGCCGCCTCCCTCGCGCTCGTCGAGGCGGGCGTCGGGATCACCCCGGTCACGGACCTCATGCTCCGGCTGCGGCCGTCCCGGTTCCGGGTCGTCGACCTTACCGAGCGATTCGAGCGGCACATTGTCGTCATCGTGCGCGCCACGGCGCAGAGCCGTCCGACGGTGGCGGCGCTCATCGGTGTCCTCCGAAAGCTGGCCACCGCCGGGGAATGACTCCGGTGCCCCGCGAGCACCGAGGGCGTCACCCAGACCGCTGCCCAGTCCAGCTAGGGTTCCGCCATTCCCACCCCCCTCCCGAACCGTTCCCGGGCCGTCCTCGCCGCGCTCGACACTGTGTCGGACATGCGTGCCGTTCTCCCCCGGGTCAACTCACCGGATAGGTGTCGAGCAGGCCGCACATGCCCAACCGGCCACGATCGCGTGGCTCTGCCATCTGGTAGACCTGCGCCTCGGCCAGGTGCGGCGCTTCGCCGCGAGCGAGCGCGTCGAGTTGGTGTCCAGTCTCGTCGGCCGCCCGCCACGCGCCGCTGCGCCATCTCTGCCGCCAGTCGTCCACGTGCGGCCGGACGAGGCGGATCGCTGCGGCATGGAACTCGCGCAACGGGGTGAGATCGCCCGCCAGCGCGGCGGCCCGCAACCGCTCGAAGCCGCGTACGGCGAGGTCACGCCGAGCATATGCGACGGTCACGTCCGCACCCGGTGCACCACCGTCGGGCAGCGCTACGGCGGCCGCGTACGTCGCCGGATCGGCGAGCAGGTCCGGCGGAAGAGTGAGCACGGCGTCGCCCGCCTCTGGAAGACCGCTGTTCTGCATGAGGACGATGATCTCCAGTCCACCGTTGTTGACCAGCCGGTGGATCGTCCCGGGAGCGAACCAGACAACTGCCCCCGGATGCAACCGGGTCTCCCGATATCCGGAAAGCGTGAGAGTCTGCACGAGCCCCGATCCGGCTATCACCACGTACGCCTCGGTGCAGCACAGGTGCAGGTGAGGGGTGCCGCCGATCTCGCCGTCCGGAGCGACCGCGTCGTAAACGCAGAGCCGGGAGACTCCGACCCCGCCCGGCAGCGGTGCGACGGGCACGACTCCCCGCGTTGAAATGCTCATCGGCATCGCCTGTCTCGGGGGGACATGCCGCGGGAAAGGGTTTTCCTGGCCATGGCTCGACGCTAATGCCGCGCACGTTGACCGTCAACATCGGCCGCGTACCACAGCGCCGGGTGGTGAGCACGGCGATCCGGTTGCCGGCTGCGACAGCGCCATCAGTGCAGCACCCCCGGTCAGGCCGAGCACCGGCACGGCCGCGCCGTGCCGGTGCTCGATCCCGGCGCCCAGGATCAGCGCGGCGGGTGCCGTACCGAGTCGGGCCATGCCCCGCCGGCGTCGGCCTGCCGCCTCGGCGCGTGGCCACCGGTCAGTGGTTGGCTCCCGAACCGAGTAGTTCGCGGATCTGCGTGGCCAACCGGTCGAACCGTTCGTCGGACATCACCTGCGCGTAGTCCCGGCCGGGGGGCAGGTCGACCGCGAGGGTGCGCACGATCCGGCCCGGACGCGGGCTCATCACCTCAACCCGGGTGCCGAGGAACACCGCCTCGGCGATGGAGTGGGTGACCAGGACGATGGTGGTCCCGGTCTCTTGCCAGATCCGGTTCAACTCGGTGTTGAGCTGCTCTCGGGTCAACGCGTCGAGCGCTCCGAACGGCTCGTCCATGAGGAGCACCGGCGGTTGGTGCAGCAGCGCCCGGCAGAGGGCCACACGCTGCTGCATGCCGCCCGACAGCTCGTGTGGGAGCGCATTTTCGAAGCCGGTCAGGCCGGTGAGCTCGATCAGTTCGTCGGCCCGCCGAGCAGCCGACGCCCGTCCCAGCCCACGCATCTCGGCCTGCAGCAAGATGTTCTTACGCACACCTCGCCACTCGAGCAGGGCCGCCCGCTGGAAGACGAAGCCGATGTTCTTCTGCGGCTGGGTGACCGGCCGGCCGAGGAGGGCGACCGTACCGCTGGTGGGCTTGACCAGACCGGCGATGATCTTGAGCAGGGTGGATTTCCCGCACCCGGATGGTCCCACGACCGTGACGAACTCGCCGGCACCGACCCGTAGGGTGACGTTGTCGACGGCCAGGGTCTGGGATCGTTTCGACTGGAACTGGACGGTCAGGTCGGTGATGTCGATCGCGGTGTCGGTCAGCGTCGCTGCGGCTGTGGTCATCGCCGGCTCACCCGTTGCTGCCGTAGGAGCCGTCCCAGTACTTCGACGGGGCGCCGGGGTCTTCGAGGGCGGCGTACTGGCTCATCAGATTGATGGTCTCGGTCCACTTCGTCTCGGCGTTGACCCCTGGCGTGCCGCCGGCGGCGACGTCGAGCAGCGGCACGGCCAGCGTCAGCTGCTTGACCAGTACGTCCTTCTCCGGCTCGTTCTCGGCCAGTTCGGCCATCGCGTCGGCGGCGCCGGGGATGTCCTTGGCCGCCTCGCTCCAGGACTTCTGGGTGGCCCGCACGAACGCCTTCACCACTTCCGGGTCCTTGCTCAGCGTGCTCTCGTTGACCACCAGGCCGGTGCCGAGCATGTTCATCCCCCAGTCGGCGTAGAGCAGGTAATCGACGTCCTTGCCGGTTCTGGCCTCGATGGTCGGCGCCTGATCGTGGAAGAAGCCCTGGATGGCGTCGACCTTGCCCTCGGCGAGAGCGGCGATCTTCCCGGCCGCGTCGAGGTTGACCACCTTGACGTCCGTCTCGGAAAGCCCGTTGGCCTTGAGCCATGCGGGGAAGGTGGCGTAGATGGCATCGCCCGGGGTGCCGCCCACGGTCCTGCCCTTGAGGTCGGCGGGTGTCTTGATGCCGGTCTCGGCGAGGGATTCGATGGAAGCCGGGCCCTTCTGCAGGAACACCCCCACGCTCTTGACCTTCATGCCCGAGGTGATGCCCTTGAGCAGTGGCGGAGTGTCCGCCCAGCCGAAGTCGGTCTGCTCCTGGGCCACCGCCTGGATGGTCTTCCCGGACCCTCCGCCGGGCTTGATCGTCAGCTGGATGCCCTCGGCATCGTAGAAGCCCTTCTTGAGCCCGTAGTAGAACGGAGCGTGTTCGCCGTAGGGAACCCAGTTCAGGGTCAGGCTTACCTTTTTCTTGCCGTCGGCGGCGCCCGACTGCTCGCCGTCGCTGCCGCCGCAGGCGGCCACCGTTCCCACCAGCAGGAGCGCGGCGGCGATATATGCAAGACGTCTCATTGGTGATGCCTCCTGAAGCATCCGACGGGGGGGTTGGGGGGCGAGGAACGATTCAGGACGTGGTCAGCGGTACGCCGGTGCGGCGGCTGGCGTGCCACGGGATGAGCAGTGCCTCCGCTACCTCGACGACGACGAACAGGACGATGCCGATCAGCGACATCAGGAACAGGTCGGCGAAGAGCAACGCGGCGTCCAGATTGCCGTTGGCCAGCAGCAGCACGTAGCCGAGGCCCTCGTCGGCACCGACGAACTCGCCGACGACGGCCCCGACCACCGCCAGGGTCACGGCGACCTTCAGCCCGGCCATCAGATGCGGGAGCGAGTTCGGGAATCGGATCTTGCGGAACGTCTTCCACGGGCCGGCGCCCATGGTCGCGGACAGGTCGATCAGCTCCGGATCCGTCGATCGCAGGCCGGCCACCCCCGAGATGACGACCGGAAAGAACGCGATGAGAACGGCGAGGACGATCTTCGGCGCGAGTCCCACGCCGAACCAGACCACGAGCAGCGGGGCGATCGCGATCTTCGGAATCACCTGGGCGAAGAGGACGATGGGGTAGATGGCCTTCTCCATCGTGCGCGAGTAGGCGATCAGGACGGCGGTACCCAGACCCAGCAGGGCGGCCAGGATGAAGCCGATGACCGTCTCATACAGCGTCACATACGTGTTCCGCATCAGAAACGACCAGTCCTCGATCACGGTCTCCCAGACCTGGCCCGGGGTGGGCAGCAGGTAGTTCGGCATCCATCCGAGCGCGGCGACGAGCCACCAGGCGGCGAAGACGGCGGCGAGCAGAAGCGCAGGCCGCCAGAGCGCCTCGGCGAAGCGCAGCAGGCGTATGCCAGGACGGTCGGCTCGCCCGGTCGGGGCGGGCGGGCGATTCGCCCGTGCGGTCACCTCGGTGGACGTTCCGGCCCGTGCCCCTGTCGGAGTCGTCGGCTCAGACCGGTTCTTCGCAGCCAGGCCAATGCCGTGGTCAGCCGCTTGGTTCGGCACGGGCACTCCTTCTCTAGGTCGGATCACCGTGGGGCGGAAGCTGGGAGCGACCGTCTCACAGGGGTGGGAAAGGGCTTTCCTAGCTCCGATTGCCATGACCGTAACCAGCCGGGCGCACCCCCGTCAACGGTTCTTTTCAATCGATTCAGCCCTGAAAGGACGCAGCTTCTGAAATGCGCATCACTGTCCCCTGAGGACAGCGGTGCGCCGGATGTGAGCAGCCAACCCCCGACCAGCCCGCCTCTTCCAACCCCAACGACAAAAGGGACATCAACTCGCGAACTACCCTCCGAGGGGGCCCTTGACCATCGGCCTAACTTCTGTTTACCTCGTAAGCGCTTTCCTAGGAAAACGCTTACCCGACTTCGTTGATCCTGGTCACAGATCCGTTCGAGGTCACCCAGCCACTGTGAGGGAAGATGGATCACAGCACAGCCCCCCCGATCACCAGCCGGTCGGCACGCAGGCGACGGTGGCTTGGCGCATCCGCCGCCGCGGCCGCCGCCGCGTTGCTCCTGCCGCTCGCGTCGACGCAGGTCCCCGTCCACGCGTCCGCCCAGGCCGACATCCCGCCCCAGGAACCGGGTGTGACGTTGCGCGTGTTCGACGTGCAGGTGCCCCTGAACGACTACTGCACGCTGAAACCAGGCCAGACGCCCAACATCGACAAGGTGATGCCGACGATCGACTGGTCGACCACCGCGGACTTCGGGTTCGCGGACCGGTTCGTCACCGAGGTAAGCGGTTACCTCAACATATCCACCGCCGGGGCCTACGACTTCCGGCTCACCAGCGACGACGGCGCACGGTTCTCGCTCGACGGCACCAAGGTGATCGACCACCCCGGCCGCCACGGCGCCACCGCGAAGGACGGCTCGATCGACCTGACCGCGGGCTACCACGCGCTGCACATCGACCACTTCGACGCCGACTTCGACCAACGGCTGAAGCTCGAGTGGCGGCCGCCGGGCGCGGCCGGTTATACCCTCGTGCCGAACTCGGTGCTGAGCACCGACTCCGAGGTCGTGCGGGTCACCTCGCCCGGCCGCAAGCAGTGCGAGGGCGTCACCGACGCCCCTGGCGACGGTCTGCCGCTGACCGATGTGCACCCGGACTACACGCTGACGAACCTACGTCCGGACGGCTTCGAGCCGCAGGTCACCGGCATGGACTGGCTGCCGGACGGCCGGCTGGCCATCGCCACCTGGGGCGGCGACCGGGAGACCGTGATCGGCGAGGTGTACCTTCTCGACGGCGTCACCGGCAACACCGACCCGTCCAAGGTGACCATGAAGCGGATCGCCCACGACCTGCGGGAACCGATGGGGCTCAAGTACGTCGACGGCACCATCTACGTGTCCGAGAAGCACCAGCTGACCGCGCTCGTCGACAAGACCGGTGACGAGGTCGCCGACGAGTACCGCAAGATCGCGACCTGGCCGTTCGGCGGCAACTACCACGAGTTCGCGTTCGGCCTGCTGTACAAGGACGGGTACTTCTACATCACCACGGGCATCGCGATGGTCCCCGGTGGCGCGACCGCGAACCCGCAGCCCGTACCCAACCGCGGCAGCACCCTCAAGGTCAACAAGCGCACCGGTGAAGTGTCCTATGTGGCCGGTGGGCTGCGCACGCCCAACGGCCTCGGCTGGGGGCCGGAGGGCGACATCTTCGTCACCGACAACCAGGGCATGTACCTGCCGGCGTCGAAGCTGTTGCGGATCAAGAAGGGCGCCTTCTACAACCACTACACCAACCCGAGTGGCCCGTACGACAGCCAGCCGGTGACCGAACCCGTGCTGTGGTTGCCGCACAACGAGATCTCCAACTCGCCGAGCAACCCGATCGTGCTGCCCAACGGCGTGTTCAAGGGCCAGATGGTGTTCGGCGACGTGACCTACGGCGGCCTGCAACGCGCGTACCTGGAGAAGGTCGCCGGCGAGTACCAGGGCGCCGTGTTCCGCATGACCCAGGGGCTCGAGTCCGGGGTGAGCCGGATCAGCCTCGGCCCGGACGGCGCGATCTACACCGGTGGCATCGGCTGGGCGGGCAACTGGGGCCAGGCCGGCAAGCTCAAGTACGGCCTGCAGAAGCTCAGTGTCAACGGCGCCAACGCGTTCGACATCTACAAGATGCGGGCCATCAGCGGCGGCTTCGAGCTCGAGTACACGCAGCCGCTGTCCGACGAGACCGCGCAGAACCTCGCCGCCAAGTACAAGGCCCAACAGTGGCGGTACGTGCCGACGCCCCAGTACGGCGGCCCGAAGGTCGACGAGGAGACCCTCGGCGTCACCTCGGCGACGCTGTCGACGGACCGCAAGAAGGTGACGCTGAAGATCGCGGGCCTGAAGCCGGGCCACGTGGTGTACGTGCACTCCCCGCGCCCGTTCGCCTCGGCGTCCGGTGAGGAGCTGTGGAGCACCGAGGCGTGGTACACGCTCAACCGACTGACCGACGGCACGGTGGCGCCGCCCGAGTACGAGGCGGAGTCCGCCAAGTTGGCCGGCGGGGCCGGGTGGAACACCAACCACACCGGCTACTCGGGTGCCGGTTTCGTCGACCGCAACTGGGAACCGGGCAGCAGCACCACGTTCGCCGTCCGCGCCGACCAGGGTGGCCGGCACGACATCGCACTGCGGTACTCGAACGGCCCGAACCCGAGCCCCAACCCGGTATCGAAGTCGATGACCCTGTACGTCAACGGCAAGAAGGAGAAGCAGATCTGGCTCGCCGCCACCGGCAGCTGGGACAAGTGGGCGACCCAGGTGGAGACGGTGACGCTGAGCCCTGGCGCGAACACCATCTCCTACGTCTACGAGGCGACCGACACCGGACACGTGAATCTGGACAAGATCACGGTGACGCCGACGAAGCGGATCACGCTGTTCAACGGCGCCAACCTCGACGCGTGGGAGAAGACGTCCGGCGGCCCGGCGACATGGCCCGTGGCGAACGGGTCGATGGAGTCGCTCGGCGGTGACATCCGCACGAAGGAACGGTTCGGCGACTTCCGCATGCACGTCGAGTGGTACGAGCCGGACTACCCGGCGGAGGTCACCGGGCAGGCCCGCGGCAACAGCGGCGTGTACATCTACGAGAGCTACGAACTGCAGGTCCTGGAGTCCTATGGGCGACCCCCGGAGCTCAACGGCGCCGGTGCCATCTATCTGAAGAAGGCGCCGGACGTGAACGCGGCGCGGCCGACCAGCACGTGGCAGACGTACGACATCGAGTTCCGCGCGGCGCGCTACGACAGTGCGGGGAAGAAGGTGGAGAACGCGCGGATGACCGTGCGGTGGAACGGAAAGCTGGTGCACAACGACGTGGCCATCGACGGCCCGACCGGCGCGGGCAAGCCGGAAGACCCGGCCCCGGGCCAAATCAAGCTACAGGACCACGGCGACCCCGGCGCCAACCCACGATTCCGCAACATCTGGATCGAACGGCTCTGACACCGAGCCGCTGACACCGCGAGGGTGACCCTTGCGACGCAAGGCGTCGCAAGGGTTCCTTTCGCGCCAGCAAGCGCCCGGACCGCGGCGGCCCTCCTCAGACCATCGCCGCCTGGCGCCGCGAAGGCCTCGCGGCTCGTCCCGCGTACGTCCCGGGACAACGAGGAGTTCTACCGCCGCGCCGGGCCGGCGCTCTCCCGGCGGATGAGCTCCGCTCCCACCTGCACGATACGCGGCGCGTCGTCGCCTTCGGCTGGTTGCAGGGCGAGGGTCACGGCGCGGGCGCCCATGTCGGCGAGCGGGAGACGGATGGTGGTGAGCGTGGGGGTGACATCCGACGCGATAGGCATGTCGTCGAAGCCGACCACGCTGACCTCGTCGGGAACGGTGATGCCCCGGGAGCGCAGCAGCGCGAGGGCGCCGATGGCCATCGAGTCGTTGAGCGCGGCAATGGCGGTCAGCTTCGGCTCGGCGTCGAGCAGCGCCGCGGCGGCGGTCATTCCGCTGGCGCGGTCGAAGTCGCCGTAGGCGATGCGCCGGGCCGGCAACCTCAGTCCATGCTCCCGCGCACCGCGGCGCAGCCCGGCGAGCCGGTCCGTGGTGGTGGTCATCTGCTCAGGCCCGGCTATGACCCCGAACCGCCGGTGGCCCAGGGCGTACAACTCGGCGCCCAGCAGGTAGCCGCCCTTCTCGTTGTCGGGCACGACGGCGTCGCCGACGTGGTCATGGCGGCCGATGACCACGGTTCTGCCGCCGGTGGCCTGGTAGACGCGCAGCTTGCCGTTCATCTTGGCGGTGAAGGCGTCGTCGTGGTAACCGGAGCCGGCGAGTATGATCGCCGCGACCTGATGGGCACGCAGCAGCTCGACGTATTCGAGTTCTCTGTCTGGGTTGCGGTAGCTGTTGCAGATGATGACGAGTCGCCCGTTTTCGGTGGCGACACGTTGCAGTCCACGGGTGATCTCGGCGAAGTACGGGTCGGAGACGTCGTGCACGATGACGCCGATCGTGCTGCGGTGAGAGCGGGCGAGCAGCTGAGCGTGCGCGTTGGGCACGTACTGCAACTCCTCGACGGCGGCCAGTACCCGCTCACGCAGAGCTTCGGCCACGGGCTTGCTGCTGCCGTTGATGATCCGCGACACGGTGGCCGGCGATACGCCGGCCAGACGTGCGACGTCAGCCAGTGTCGCCACAGATCCAACCCCTCCCCATGCGGTTTCACCCAGGATAGCCGCTCAGGAAAGCCCTTGCCGCAGCGATCGGGGGCGGTTAGTGTAAATCGGGAAAGCGCTTACCTAGAAAGGACACCGCATGTCCCGCACCACCATCGGGATCGTGCTCAACGGCGTCACCGGGCGGATGGGATACCGGCAGCACCTCGTCCGTTCCCTGCTCGCCATCCGCGAGCAGGGCGGGTTGCCGGCACGCGACGGCAGCCGCATATGGCCGGAACCCGTGCTGGTCGGCCGCAACGAGACCAAGCTCGCCGAGATCGCCGCCCGCCACGGCCTCACGTCATACACCACGGATCTGGACGCCGCGCTTGCGGACGAGGCCAACCAGATCTACTTCGACGCTCAGGTCACCGCCCAGCGGGAGAAGGCGATCCGGGTCGCCATCGAGGCGGGCAAGCACGTGTACACCGAGAAACCGCTGGCCGAGGACCTCCCCGCGGCCGAGGAACTCGCGCGGCTGGCGGAGGCGAGAGGCATCAAGAACGGCGTCGTCATGGACAAGCTGTTCCTGCCCGGGCTGCGCAAGCTCAAGCGGCTGGTGGACGGCGATTTCTTCGGCCGGATCCTCTCGGTGCGCGGAGAGTTCGGCTACTGGGTCTTCGAAGGCGATTGGCAGGCCGCGCAGCGGCCCAGCTGGAACTACCGCAGCGAGGACGGCGGTGGGATCACCGTCGACATGTTGCCGCACTGGAACTACCTTCTCGAGCAGATCTTCGGCCGCGTCGAGGCGGTGACCGCGCGCACCGCGACGCACATCCCCGAGCGCGTCGACGAGAACGGTGACACCTATCGCGCCACGGCCGACGACGCCGTCTACGCGGTCTTCGAGCTGGCGGGCGGCGTCATCGCCCAGATCAACTCCTCCTGGGCCGTCCGTGTCTACCGTGACGAGCTGGTGGAGTTCCAGGTCGACGGCACGCATGGCAGCGCGGTCGCAGGCCTGCGCAACTGCCGAGTGCAGCACCGCGCCGCCACTCCCATGCCGGTATGGAACCCCGACCTGCCGGCCGGTGACGACTTCCGCGGACAGTGGCAGGAGGTGCCGGACAACGAGCCTTTCGACAACGGCTTCAAGGTCCAGTGGGAGGCGTTCCTGCGTCACGTCGTGGACGACGAGCCGTTCCCATGGAACTTCAGGTCCGGCGTGCGCGGGGTGCGCCTGGCCGAGCTCGGCCTGCGGTCGGCGCGCGAGGGACGGCGCATCGAGGTCGAGGAGGACGGACGGTGACCGCGGCGGTCTCGCTCCCCCGCGACGACGGCACGATCGAGCGGCTGGTGTTGCGGGAGCCCGTGAGATGGCAGCGCCCAGAGACGGCCCCGGACAGCCGGATCGCCTATGCCGCCGTCCACGTCGTCGCCGACCCACTCGGCCACAACGCGCCGGGGCTGCCGGCCCGCCTCGACTGGGAAGCCACGATGTCGGTGCGGCGGGACCTCTGGTCATGGGGACTGGGGGTCGCCGAGGCGATGGACACCGCGCAGCGCGGGATGGGGCTGGACTGGACGGCGACGCGGGAGCTCGTCCGGCGGACGGCCGCCGAGGCTCGCGCGTGCGGCGGACGTGTGGTGGCGGGAGCGGCGACAGACCAGGCTCCGCCCGTGCTGAACGGCCTCCCGGAAGTCGTCGCCGCCTACGAGGAGCAGGTCGCGTTCGTGGAGGGTACCGGAGCGACGGCCGTCATCATGGCGAGCCGCCAACTCGCGGCGCTGGCCGCCGGCCCCGATGACTATCTGGGAGTCTACGATCGCATCCTGTCCCAGGTCGCGGCCCCGGTCGTGCTCCACTGGCTTGGCGACATGTTCGACCCTGCGTTGACCGGCTACTGGGGTTCCACCGATCTCGACGCCGCGACCAAGACGTTCGTCACGCTGGTCCACGCCCACGCCTCCGTCGTCGACGGCGTCAAGGTGTCGCTCCTGGACGCCGAGCGCGAGGCACGGCTGCGTGAGCTGCTGCCGCCGACGGTACGGGTGTACACCGGAGACGACTTCAACTATCCGGAGTTGATCCTCGGCGACGGCGAGCGGTTCAGCCACGCGCTGCTCGGCGCGTTCTCGGCGATCGCCCCGGCCGCGTCGGCCGCCCTGCAGCGGCTCGACCAGGGCGACGACGAGGGGTTCCTGGAGATCCTCCGGCCCACCGTGCCGCTGTCGCGCCACGTCTTCTCCACGCCCACGCAGTACTACAAGACCGGCATCGCCTTCCTCGCCTGGCTCAACGGATTTCAACCCGGATTCACCATGGTCGGGGGCCTGCAGAGCGGCCGGAGCGTCCGGCATCTGACCCAGACGTTCCGCCTGGCCGACGCGGCCGGACTGCTGCGCGACCCCGAACTCGCCGCACGGCGCATGGAGCGGTACCTGTCAGTGGCGGGGGCGGTCGCATGACGCCTCTTGAGTGGCGCTCGGCGCCGGACGTGCCCGCGGACGACCCACGCCTGTCGCGGCTGTCACTGAACCAGAAGACCACGGATTCGTGGTCCGTCCGCGAGGCGATCGAGGGATGCGCGCGGGCGGGCATCCCGTCGATCGGGCTCTGGCGCGAACCGGTGGCGGAGATGGGCGTGAAGGCGGCCGTCCGCGCGGTGGCCGACGCCGGCCTTCGGGTGTCATCGCTGTGCCGCGGCGGTTTCCTCACCGACGAAGGTCAACAGGGGCAGGCGGCGCTCGATGACAACAGGCGTGCCATCGACGAAGCCGCCGACCTCGGCACCTCGTGCCTTGTCATGGTCGTCGGCGGCCTGCCGTACGGCTCCCGCGACCTTCAGGGGGCACGCCAACGGGTGGCCGATGCCGTGGCCGAGCTGGCACCGTACGCGGGAGAGCGAGGCGTGCGGCTCGCGCTCGAGCCTCTGCATCCGATGTACTGTGCCGACCGCGCGGTCCTGTCGACCCTGGCCCAGGCGCTCGATCTCGCCGAGCCGTTCCCCACGGAGCAGGTCGGCGTGGTCGTCGACACATTTCACGTCTGGTGGGATCCCGACGTGTGGCGGCAGATCGCCCGGGCGGGCGCGCGCATCGCGAGCTTCCAGGTGTGCGACTTCCTGACCCCGCTCCCGGCCGACGTACTCCTCGGCCGCGGGATGATGGGCGACGGCCACATCGAGTTCGCGCCCTTCCATCGGGCTGTGCGCGGCGCGGGGTACGCCGGGGACACCGAGGTGGAGATCTTCAACGCCGATGTCTGGGCGACCGATCCAGAAATCGTGCTCACCGCGATAAAGCGGCGATACGTCGATCTGGTCCTGCTGGACTGATGCCCGTCCTTCGGTGAGGAGGTCAGCGGCGCAGCGTCTCCGAAGGGGGCTCTCCGAAGCGCTCCCGGTAGGCACGGGAGAATCGGTCACGGACGAATCTTCAGCGGTGGGCGACGTCGCTGATCGTGGTGGAGCCCGGGTCGCGAACGGTCAGCTCGGCGTGAACCCGGTCCTGGTGCACCTCCCGCAGGTGAGTGGTCGCCTGGCCTGGTGCGCATGCGCGGGTACGGCGCCCCGGCCGTCCCCACAGAGCCCTAAGCTTCCAGAATGTCCCTGCATCTGATCGAGGACTTGGTCGCGGACTCGATCCGCCTTCTCGACACCCATCACCCGGCCGACGACCCGCGGCCGCGCGACTGGTTCGTCGCCCTGTACCGGTTCCAGTCCGGATTCGACTGCTCCTTCACCCATTTCCGGGTGATGGACATCCTGCTGCGTCGCCGCCACACCTACCGCTTCGCTCTGGACCAGCACCCCGACCACGCCCAGCGCCGCGCTGACTTCGACTCCCTCACCGAGTTCACCGGTTTACGCGTCTTCGACGAGGAGGCCGCCGACTTCAACGGCTACGACAGCTGGCTTGAGGACGGCTACGTCGACCCGCCGTTCCTTTACTGCGACGCCGGCTCCGCCCTGTGGCGTCGCATGGCCTCCCACCTCACCGAGCCCGACACGTCCCCTCCTCGCAGAGTCTCCGTGATCGACGCTGTAAACGCCATCGCCCTCGCCGCCGAGCACCACGACGACCTGCCGCTGCTCGCCGATTGGTACAACCTCGGCCCCGAAATCCTCGGCGTCCTCGACCCGTTCGACGACCCCGCCGCCGAGGCGCTCCGCGAGATCGTCCACCGGACCGGCGCCCTGGACGGCACGCCCGCCCACGACTTCCGGCCCCCGCCCGAGGTCATGGCCGACGACCCACTCGAATCCTGGTGGTGGGGCATCTCCAGCCGCACGCTCCATTCAATCTGACCAAGACCACAGCGATCTGTCTAAGTCGCTACCGGATTCGTCCGTAGTGCTCCGGCCTTCAGGACTCCGTTGGCGAACCTGGTTGATCGTTCCGTAAGGGTCCAGTTATGGTCTGCGCAAGATCCAGGTGGGGACCAAAAGGTGGCGGGTAGCGT
>NZ_JBFAGG010000030.1:0-55842 GCF_040653595.1 Sphaerisporangium sp. NPDC051011
ACGATGGTCCAGCGGACGAAAGTGCTCGCTCACCAGCGGCTACCAGGCACCGAGTCTGCCCGATCAGCCGACCCGGTAGCTCCCATTAGCGGGCGTCGACGATCATGCCGGCGCCTACGGTGCCGTTGGTGGATTCGTCGATCAGGATGAAACCGCCGGTCAGGCGGTTTCTGGCGTAGTCGTCGACGAACAGCGGTTGGGTGACGCGCAGGGAGACGCGGCCGATCTCGTTGAGGCCGAGGGACGTCGCGGACTCGTCGCGGTGCAAGGTGTTGACGTCCAGGCGGTAGTGCAGGTCGCGGACCATCGCGCGGGCCGTGCGGGTGGTGTGCTTGATGACGAGCTTGGAGCGCGGGCCGAGCTTGAGCCCGTCGGTCATCCAGCAGACCATGGCCTGGATGTCCTGGGCGACGTGCGGCCGGTTGTTGGGACGGCAGATCATGTCGCCGCGCGAGATGTCGATGTCGTCCTCCAGGCGGAGGGTGACCGACATCGGCGGGAACGCCTCGTCCACGGGCCCGTCGAAGGTCTCGATGGCCGCCACGCGGGTGGTCAGGCCAGACGGGAGGTGCATGACCTCGTCGCCGGGCTTGAGCACGCCGCCCGCGACCTGCCCGGCGTACCCGCGGTAGTCGTGGAAGTCGTGGTCGTTGGCCCGCTGGGGACGGATCACGTACTGGACGGGGAACCGCACGTCGACCAGGTTGCGGTCGGAGGCGATGTGCAGGTTCTCCAGGTGGTGGAGCAGGGAGGTGCCCTGGTACCACGGCATGTTCTCGGACCGGGACACCACGTTGTCGCCGTGCAGCGCCGAGATCGGGATGAAGGTCAGGTCTCCGACGTTGAGCTTCGCCGCGAACGCCGTGAACTCCTCGCGGATCTCCTCGAAGCGGTCGCGCGAGTAGTCGACCAGGTCCATCTTGTTGACGGCGAGCACGAGGTGGGGCACCCGCAGCAGAGTGGTGAGGAACGCGTGGCGGCGGGACTGCTCGATCACGCCCTTGCGCGCGTCGATCAGCACGATCGCCAGGTCGGCGGTGGACGCCCCGGTGACCATGTTGCGCGTGTACTGGATGTGGCCGGGGGTGTCGGCGATGATGAACTTCCGCTTCGGCGTGGCGAAGTAGCGGTAGGCCACGTCGATGGTGATGCCCTGCTCGCGCTCGGCCCGCAGGCCGTCGGTGAGCAGGGACAGGTCGGTGTACTCGGTGCCCCGGTCGCGGCTCGTGCGCTCGACGGCCTCGAGCTGGTCCTCGAAGATCGCCTTGGAGTCGAAGAGCAGGCGCCCGATGAGCGTGGACTTGCCGTCGTCGACGGAACCCGCCGTGGCGAAACGAAGGATGTCCATCAGAGCTGATCTCCATCGGTAGCGGCGAGGCGAGGAAGCGCGGGGCGAGAGGCGGCAAGGGCATGGGACCGGAGGGAACCAGCGGCCGGGTGCGCGACGCGCGCCTCGGATCGAAGCGCGCCGCCGGGATGGGCCAGGGAGGGGGAACGCATCAGAAGTAGCCCTCCTTCTTGCGGTCCTCCATGGCGGCCTCGGACGCGCGGTCGTCGGCACGCGTCGCGCCGCGCTCGGTGATGCGGGTGGCGGCGATCTCGGCGATGATCTGCTCGACCGTGGCGGCGGCGGACTGGACGGCTCCGGTGCAGGTCATGTCGCCGACCGTCCGGTAGCGCACGACGGCCTCGAAGGTCGGCTCGTCCTCGCCTCGGTTGACGACGTCGGAGTCGGCGAGCAGCATGCCGTCGCGCTCGAAGACCGTGCGGGTGTGCGAGAAGTAGATGGACGGGATCTCGATGCCCTCGCGCCGGATGTAGTCCCAGATGTCGAGCTCTGTCCAGTTGGACAAGGGGAAGACGCGGATGTGCTCGCCCTTGCGGATGCGCGCGTTGTAGAGGTTCCACAGCTCGGGCCGCTGGTTCTTCGGGTCCCACTGGCCGAAGTCGTCGCGGAAGGAGAACACGCGCTCCTTGGCGCGGGCCTTCTCTTCGTCGCGGCGGGCCCCGCCGAAGACGGCGTCGAACTCGTGCTCCTCGATCGCGTCTAGCAGCGTCGTGGTCTGCAGCCGGTTGCGGCTGGCCCGCCGCCCGGTCTCCTCGACGACCCGCCCGGCGTCGATGGACGCCTGGACGGACGCGACGACGAGGCGGGCGCCCAGCTCGGCGACCCGCCGGTCGCGGAACTCGATCACCTCGGAGAAGTTGTGCCCGGTGTCGACGTGCATGAGCGGGAACGGGATGGGGGCGGGCCAGAACGCCTTCTCCGCGATCCGCAGCATGACGATGGAGTCTTTGCCGCCGGAGAAGAGGAGACACGGACGCTCGAACTCGGCCGCGACCTCACGCATGATGTGGATCGCCTCAGCCTCGAGGACGTCGAGCTGTGATGTCGTGTAGTCCCTTGCAAGCATCTGCTCTTCCTCCGGGAGCTAGCCCTGACGGTGCGCGTCGCGGATGCCGGCGAGCAACGTTGGCGCCAGATCCGGTAGGGAGACCAGAATATCCGGCAGCGAGGGGTTCTCTTGGTTGTAGACCAAGGGACTCCCGTCGATGCGGCTCGTGTGGGCTCCCGCGGCGCGGGCGACCGCCACGGGGGCGGCCGAGTCCCATTCGTACTGGCCACCCGCGTGGACGTACGCCTCCACCTCGCCGGTGACCACCGCGACGATCTTCGCGCCGGCCGAGCCCATGGGTACGAGATCGGCACCCACGAGATAGGCCAGCTTCTTGACGAACTCGGGCGGCCGCGTGCGGCTGACGGCGATGCGGATTCTGCCCGGGCGGGACCTGGGCAGCTCGGACGGCTCGGCTGTGCTGAGCGTCACGCCCTGGGCGGGCAGCGCGACGGCCCCCGCCACCAGCTCGCCCTGGGCCCCCGCGCTCTGGGCGGCTCCGCGCTGCCACAGGGCGACGTGGACGGCCCAGTCGGCGCGCCCCGACTCGCCGAACTCGCGCGTGCCGTCGAGCGGGTCGATGATCCACACGCGGTCGGCGACCCGGCGGCGCGGGTGCAGCCGCTCTTCGCGGGTGCCCTCCTCGGACAGGACGTAGTCGCTCGGCCGCAACCGCGACAGCGCTTCGTTGAGGTGGACATGGGACTCACGGTCGCCCGCCTGGCGCAGCGCGGCGGGGTCGCCGAAGCCCTGGCCGGCGCGCAGCGCCAGGAGCCTCTCACCCGCCTCGGCGGCGAGATCTCTCGCGAGCGCGTGGTCGTCGCGTATCGTCACGGTGCCCTTCCTCATGCATGCCGCCCCGAGTTCCGAGGCCACGGGGGCGGTGCGCACCCGGGCCGCTTGCCGCCTCGGGCTAGTACGCGCCCGAGCCGCGCGCCACGGCGGACCACGTCTTCCACAGGATCTGAAGATCCAAAGTGAGAGACCAGTTCTCGACATAACGCAGGTCCAACCGTACCGATTCCTCCCACGAGAGGTCGGACCTGCCGTTCACCTGCCACAGACCGGTCATGCCGGGGCGGACGACCAGCCGCCGCCGCACGTCGTCCCCGTACCCCGCGACCTCCTCGGGCAGCGGCGGCCGGGGCCCGACCAGCGACATGTGGCCGACCAGCACGTTGACGAGCTGCGGCAGCTCGTCCAGCGAGTGGCGGCGTAACCAGGCGCCGATCGGGGTGACCCTCGGGTCGTCCCTGATCTTGAACAGCAGGCCGTCGCCGTCGCTGACGAGGTCGATCTTGCGGTGCTCGGCGTCCGTGCCCATCGTGCGCAGCTTGAGGATGGTGAACTCGGCTCCGTCCCTGCCCACCCGCGTCTGGCGGAACAGGGCCGGGCCGGGGCTGGTGGCGCGCACGGCGAGCGCGAGGGCGGCCAGGAGGGGGAACAGGACGGCGAGGGCGACGGCGGCGACCGTGCGGTCGAAGAGGTTCTTCAGGAGCCTGCGGGTGCCGGCCAGCTCGGGGTGCTCGACGTGCAGAAGCGGCAGCCCGGCGACCGGCCGGATCGTCGTGCGCGGCCCGGCGACCTCCATGAGCGCCGGGGCGACGACGAGGTCGGTGCGGGTCTTCTCCAGCCGCCAGGCCAGGCGGCGCAGGGCGGTGCCGTCGAGCTCGGGACAGGCGAGGACGGCGACGGTGTCGGCCTCGGCCTGGCAGACCGCCAGGGGGACGTCGGTGAAGTCGCCGAGGACCGGCACGCCCTCGACCTCGCCGAGGGAGTCCTCACGCGGGAGACACACGCCGACGACGTCCATGCCGTGGTACGGCTCGGCGCGGAAGCGGCGGATCAGGTCGGCGAGCGCGGCGCGGTGGCCGGCGGCGATCACGCGGCGCATGCACCGCCCCCGGGCCCGCATGGCGTGGAGCCTGCGGCGCAGCCCGTAGCGGCAGCACAGTGTGAGCAATGTCATGAGCGGGAGTGCCAGGACGACGTACCCCCGGGCCAGGTCGGTCTTGGTGACGTAGGCGGAGATCGCGACGCCGGCGGTGAGGAGGAACCCGCACTGCGAGATGCGCCGGAACTCCTCGGACCCGACCCCGACCAGCCGCGACTCGTACGCCCGGTTGAGGCCGAGCAGGCACACCCACAGGACGGGCAGCACGAGGCTGAGCACAAGGTAAGGCGTGACGTACGGCGTGACCTGGCCGAACCGGACGTTGACGGCGGCCGCCCCGGCGAGGAGCCCGCAGACGAGGTCGATCGCCACGGCGCGGACGCGGTAGCGCCGGACCCATCGCGGCAGCCACGGCCGCCCGTACGGCCCCGCGAAGCCCTCGAACGGCGCCGCGGGCCCGCGCGGCGGCTTCCGCACCGAGACCTCAGGCCTCTCGGCCACGCCCACCTATGCCTCCCCGCTACCGTCCGGACACTTTCCGTGAGGATGCTAGCGGGCCGGTCCGACAATCTTGACCGATTCATGGAACTCTCCTGACCGCCGGCGTGGACTCCTGGCCCGCCGACGGCGGTCCAACCGCCGTCCGGCCGGACCTCTCTCACTTTGCAAGTGACCCGTAAGGAGCCGTCAAACAATCACACATACCAACATGTCAGGAATCCAGTCATTTACCGGGGAGGTCACCAGATGACCGATTCGACGTCGGGCTCTGTTCGTCCGGGATCGTCGGCCACCCGCCCGCCGAAGGCCGTGGTGCGTCTTCTCGGCCCGCTGGAGGTGCTCGGCCCCGCGGGCCGGGTCCAACTGGTCGGCGTGCGGCAGCGCACGCTGATCGCGCTGCTGGCGTTGCGGGTCGGCGAGATCGTGACCTACGAGCGGCTGGTGGACGGCCTGTGGGGGGAAGATCCGCCCGTGACGGCGCTGGCCAGCCTTCGCAGCCACGTCGCCCGCGTGCGACGGGCCCTGGCCGACGCCGACCTGCCGGACGTGCTCGCCACCAGAGGCCGGGGATATTCGCTCGGCCTCGACCCGAGGTCCGTGGACGCCTGGCGTTTCGCGTGGCATGTCAGCGTGGCGAGGCGTGTGCCGGCCCGCGAGGAGCCCACGCGCGTGGCCGAGGAGCTGAGCCGAGGGCTGGACCTGTGGCGGGCCGACGTACTTGTGGACTGTCAGGTGTGGGGGTGGGCGGACGGGGAGGCCGCGCGGCTGCGCGAGCTGCGCCTGTCGGCGACCGAGGATCGCTGGGCGGCGGGTCTTCGTTCGGCCGACCCGGTGGAGGCGATCGGCGAACTGGAGCGTCTGGTCGGTGCCCATCCCCTGCGGGAGCGGCTGTGGGAACTGCTGCTGGAGGCGCTGCGCCTGGCCGGACGGCTGGGCGAGGCGCTCGCCGTCTACCAGCGGGCGCGGGCCGTGCTCGCGGCCGACCTGGGGGTCGAGCCGGGGACGGCGATGCGCAGCCTGCACGCCGGAATCCTCGCCGACAACGCCAGGGAGGTAGCACCCCCTGTCGCTCTGGACGTTCTGCGCCGCCCCCCTATGGCGTCCGGCCTGCCCGTGCCGCTCACCGAGTTGATCGGCCGGGATCCGGAGCTCGACGCCATCATCGACCTCATCGGTTCGCACCGGCTGATCACCCTGACCGGTGCGGGCGGATGCGGAAAGACCCGCCTGGGCATCGCCGTCGCCTCCCACGTGGCCGGCGACCTCGCCGATGGCGCCTGTTTCGTCGACCTTTCTCCCGTCAAGGAACCGCACATGGTCGCCGCCACGGTCGCCGCCTCGCTGGGGCTGCGGGAGCGGCCGGGATCGGATCCCGAGCGGACGCTCACCGCCGGTCTACGAGACCGCGAGCTGCTGCTGGTCCTGGACAACTGCGAACACGTGAGGGAAGGGTGCCGCTCACTGGTGAGACGGCTGCTGGGCGCGTGTCCGAAGGCCCGTGTGCTCGCCACTACGCGTATCCGGCTCGCCGTCCCCGGCGAGCTCGTGCGGCACATCCCGCCGTTGCCGGTTCCCGACCCCTCCCGGCACGGCACCCTGGCGGAGGTGATGGCCTTCCCGTCCGCCCAACTGTTCCAGGCCCGCGTGTGGGAGCGGACCGGAACACGGATCGCCGAAGCCGACGCCCACGCGCTGGCGCGCGTCTGTGTCGAGCTGGACGGCCTACCCCTCGCCCTCGAACTGGCCGCCGCGCGCAAACCCATGCTGACCATGTCGGAGATCGCCGACCGGCTGGGCGACCGCCTGCACGTGTTCAGCGACAGCGCCACCATGCCCAGTCACCGCAGCTTGAACGCGACATTGGATTGGAGCTACGAACTGCTCAGCGCCTCCGAACAGGCGCTGTTCCGTCGCCTGGCCGTCTTCGCCGGGGGCTTCACCCTCGACGCCGCCCAGGCGCTGTGGCCGGAGGAGACGCTCACGGTGCTCGGGGCCCTGGTGGACAAATCGGTGGTCATGACCGAGCAGTACGGCGCCGGCTCGCGCTACCGCCTTCTGGAGACGGTACGGGCCTATGCCGCGGAGCGGCTCGCCCGCACCGTCCCAGAAGAGGAGGCCCAGGCCCGCGACGCCCATGCCGAATACTTCCTCCGTCTCGTGCGGGCGGGGGATCGGCATGAGGACGGGCCCGAAGATCAGGACCGGTTCGACCGGTTCGCCGGCGAACACGACAACCTGCGGGCGGCGATGTCGTGGGTGTCCGCGCGGCCGTCCGGCGACACCGATCCGAGGTTCGTCCTCGCTCTGCGGAGGTACTTCGATCAGCGCGACCACCATCAGGGGTCGCGCGGCGCCTGAGCGGTCCGCCGGGCGCCGGAGGTGGGCCCCGGCGTCGCGACGCCCGCCGCCACAACGGCATCGACGTCGCCGGGGCCCACCCCGCGGGTCTCAGGGGCCGATGACGACCTGGTGCTTGAGTTCCTGGTACGCCTCGTCGAACTCCGCCACCGCCACGTCCCGCCAGGGATCCGGCAAGGGGCCGCCGTTGGCCTTCTGCAGCGCGGTCAGCCCGTCGGCGATGTCGACACCGGCGGCGCTCAGCCACGGAATGGCGGCGGGCCTGAGGACACCGGCGTAAATGTCGATGTACCCGACCTGCGCCACGCTCACGGTCGTGTTCCTCCCCAGCGTCTGCGCGGCGGAGGTGAACGAATTCAGCGCCTCTCCGCGAAGCTGCTGCCGAACCGTGGGGTTGGTGGTCAGCGCCGCCTGGTCGAGCGACCTCAGCCCCCTGGTCAGCGCCGTGACGTACTGGATCTTGATCGTCTCGGGAAGCACCGTGTATTCACGGAAGTCGAGCGCGAACGGGGGCGGGCACGTCGGGCACACGGTCTCCACCAGGATCGGAATCGGGATGCAGTCGACGATCCTTCCGTTCCTCCAGATCGGGATGCAGTTCGAGTACCCGTCGGCCGAGGCCGGTGTGCTCACCGCCACCTGTCCTAGTAGCACCGAGACGAGAAGAGCGAGCAGAGCGGCCGCCCATCGGCTGCGTTTCACTGATCCTCCTTGGGGGGTGCCGGGTGCGCTGTCATCACGCGCGCCGGGCCGCGGCCGACGGCCGCTACCGGAGCAGCACCGGTTTACCCCGCCGACCTTGTGGCGGCGTTGTGGCGGCGTTGTGGCGGCATTGCCACGGCTCCGCGCGGGCTGGAGGAGGCGCCCGCGGGCCCGCCACGTCAGCGTGGCGGCTTCGCCGGCTTCAGGTCGCTCGGGTGGAAGGTGTTCTGCGTGGCCTCCAGGCCGCTGGTGATCAGCGATTCGGCGACGTCGGCGGCGCGGTCGACCAGGAAGGGAAGGTCCTTACGCTCGGCGGTGGCGAAGTCACGCAGAACGAAGTCGGCGGCGTCCATGCGGCCCGGCGGGCGGCCCACGCCGAAGCGGACGCGCAGGTAGTCCTTGGTGGCGAGGGACTTGGTGATCGAACGCAGGCCGTTGTGCCCGTTGTCGCCGCCGCCGATCTTGATGCGCAGCGCGCCGTACGGGATGTCCAGCTCGTCGTGGACGACGATGATGTTCGCCGGGACGACCTTGAAGAAGTCGGCCAGCGACTTGACCGGCCCGCCCGAGAGGTTCATGTACGACCGCGGCTTGGCCAGCACGACGGAGGCGCCCGCGAGACGCCCCTCGACGACCTCGGCGTGCGCCTTGTGCGTCTTGAAGCGGCCGCCGACGCGCGCGGCGAGCTCGTCCAGCACCATGAACCCGGCGTTGTGCCGGTTACCGGCGTACTCGGGGCCGGGATTGCCCAGGCCGACGATCAACCAGCGGTCCACGACATGTCTCTCCGTTCACTCGGCGCCCGGCGGATGGCCGCGGACATCGAACAGGGCAGCCCGCGGCGCGTGGCTGCCCTGACGACGATACGGGAGATTACTCCGCGGCGGCCTCGTCGGACGCGGCCTCGGCCTCGCCTTCCGCGGCCTCCTCGGTCGCGGCCGTCGGGAGGACGGCGACCTGCAGCACGACGGTCTCGGCGTCGGCGGCGAGGCTGGAGCCCTGCGGGAGCTTCAGGTCGCCGGCGGTGATGACGGCGCCGACCTCCAGGCCCTCGATGTCGACCTCGACACCGGTCGGGATGTGGGTGGCCTCGGCCTCGACGGCGACGGTGAGGGTCTGGTGGTCGAGCAGGCCGCCCGGAGCGATGTCGCCGATGGTGGTGACCGGGATCTCGACGGTGACCTTCTCGCCGCGCTTCACGAGCAGCAGGTCGACGTGCTCCAGGAAGCCCTTGATCGGGTCGCGCTGGACGCCCTTGGGCAGCGCGATCTCGTTGACGCCGTCGCCCTGGAGGCGGATGAGCACGTTCGGCGTGCGCAGGGCGAGCAGCAGCTCGTGGCCGGGCAGCGTGAGGTGCTTGGGCTCGATGCCGTGTCCGTAGAGAACGGCGGGGACCTTGTCGGAGCGGCGGATCTTGCGCGCGGCGCCCTTGCCGAACTCGGTGCGCGGCTCGGCGGCGATACGTACCTCGGACACGGTGATCTCCTAGGGAGTCTGGGATTCCAAGCGCTCACCCTCACCCGCCCTAGCGGTAGGCGTTACGAGCGCGGACAACCCTCTAAGACTACCGTGTTTATGGCCGTGCCTTCGGCACGGCGGTTCGGGGCGCCCCTTTAGGCGATGTTCTTCCGCCCTCACGCACAAGGGATCGTCCCTCACCCTTGTGCGTGAGGACTCCAGAACACCGCCGCGCCCCGAACGGGCCTATGCCGTGCCTCCGGCACGGCGGGTTCGGGGCGCTTTGGGGTCGGCGCCCCGAACGGGGTCAGGCGTCGCCCTCGAAGAGGCTGGTCACCGAGCCGTCGTTGAAGACCTCGCTGATGGCGCGGGCGATCAGCGGGGCGATCGACAGGACGGTGAGCTTGTCGAAGCGCTTCTCTTCGGGGATGGGCAGTGTGTTGGTGACGACGACCTCGGAGATGCGCGAGTTCTTCAGCCGGTCCACGGCGGGGTTGGAGAAGATCGCGTGGGTGGCGGCGACGATGACGTTGGTGGCGCCCTGCTCGTACAGCGCGTCGGCCGCCTTGGTGATCGAACCGCCGGTGTCGATCATGTCGTCGATCAGCACACAGGTGCGGTCTCTGACCTGGCCGACGACCTCGTGGACCTTCACCTCGTTGGCGACGTCCAGATCGCGCCGCTTGTGGATGAACGCGACGGCGGTGCCGAGCTGGTCGGCCCAGCGCTCGGCGAGGCGGACGCGGCCGGTGTCGGGCGAGACGATGGTCGTGGTCGCCGGGTCGAGCTTGTCGCTGAGGTAGCGGTGCAGCACGGGCATGGCGAACAGGTGGTCCACCGGGCCGTCGAAGAAGCCCTGGATCTGCGGGGTGTGCAGATCGACCGACATGAGCCGGTCGGCGCCCGCGGTCCTGAACAGGTCGGCCATGAGCCGGGCCGTGATCGGCTCGCGGCCGCGGCCCTTCTTGTCCTGCCGGGAGTAGCCGAAGAAGGGCAGGACCACGGTGATGCGCTTGGCCGACGCCCGCTTGAGGGCGTCCACCATGATCAGCTGCTCCATGACCCACTTGTTGATGGGCTCGGTGTGGCTCTGGATGACGAACGCGTCGCTGCCCCGCACGGATTCGAGGTAGCGGGCGTAGATCTCGCCGTTGGCGAAGTCGTGGAGCCTGGTCGGGGTGACGTCGATGCCGAGGTCCTTGGCCACTTCCTCGGCCAGCTCCGGGTAGGCCCGGCCGGAGAAGAACATCAAGTGCTTCTCACCGGTCGTCTTCTTGCCGGTCGTCTTCTTGTCGCTCACGCTGCCCTCCTCTCCTTACGGCCCGCCGGACGTCTCCGCGACGCGACGCCGCAGTTATCGGCTCGCTCGCCGCGTTGTTTCATTTGGTGCTCTCCCGATGTTGTTCCCCGGCGGGCCCATCTTGATCACCCGCCGGTCCGGCGGCTTCGGCCGGTTGCGTGGCCGAGCCGTCCAGGGCGCGCTGCGCCGCCTCGGCCGAAGCCGTGCCGGCGCGCCTGCGCGCGACCCACCCTTCGATGGTGCGCTGACGCGCGCGGCCCACCGCCATCGCCCCCGGCGGAACGTCGTTGGTGATGACGGAGCCGGCCGCGGTGTAGGAGCCGTCGCCGATGGTGACCGGGGCGACGAGCATGTTGTCGCTGCCGACCCGGACGTGGTCGCCGACGGTCGTGTGATGCTTCCGCACGCCGTCGTAGTTCACGAAGACGCTGGACGCGCCGATGTTGGAACCCTCGCCGATGGTGGCGTCGCCGACGTAGGTGAGGTGCGGGACCTTGGACCCCGCGCCGACGCGGGCGTTCTTCATCTCGACGTAGGTGCCGGCCTTGGAGCCCGGGCCGAGGATCGTTCCGGGCCGCAGGTAGGCGTACGGGCCGACCGACGCGCCGGGGCCGATCTCGGCGCCCTCGCAGACGGCGTTGCGCACGACGGCGCCCTCGCCGACGGTGGTGTCGGTGAGGGTGGTGGCGGGCCCGACCTCGGCGCCGGAGGCGACGGCCGTGCGGCCGTGGAGCTGGGTGCCGGGGTGGACGACGACGTCCCGGTCGATCGCGACGTCCACGTCCACCCAGGTGGAGGCGGGGTCGACGATGGTGACGCCAGCGCGCATGTGGGCGTGGATGATGCGGGTGTTGAGCACCCCGCGGGCGAAGGAGAGCTGGACGCGGTCGTTGACGCCCTCGACCTCGATGTGGTCGGCCGCGACGTACGCGCCGACGCGGTGCCCGTCCTCGCGGAGGATCGACAGCACGTCGGTGAGGTACTCCTCTCCCTGGGAGTTGGCCGTGGAGACGCGTTTGACGGCGTCGGCGAGCAGCAGCCCGTCGAAGGCGTACACGCCGGAGTTCATCTCGCGGATGACCCGCTGCTCGGGGGTGGCGTCGCGCTCCTCGACGATCTCCAGCACGGCGCCGGTCGCGTCGCGGATGATGCGCCCGTAGCCGGTGGGGTCGGGGACCTCGGCGGTCAGGACGGTGACGGCGTTGCCGTCGGCGGCGTGGGTGACGAGGAGTTCGGCCATGGTCTCGGTGCGCAGCAAGGGCGTGTCGCCGTAGGTGACCAGGACCGTTCCGTTGATGGTGCCGACCGCCTCCAGGACGGTGCGCACGGCGTGACCGGTGCCGTTCTGCTCGGCCTGGACGACGGCGCGGGCGTCCGGGCCGGAGGCGGCGAGATGGGCCTGGACCTGCTCGCGGGCGTGGCCGACCACGACGATGAGGCGCTCGGGGGCTAGGCCTCGCGCGGCGGCCAGCACGTGGTCGACCAGGGGACGACCACACAGCTCATGCAGGACCTTGGGGGTGGAGGACTTCATGCGGGTGCCCTCGCCCGCGGCGAGGACGATGACGGCTGCCGGGCGCGGCACACTCACGGAACGAGGCTCCCTCGGCGTCGCGGCTGAGACATGACAGAGCGGGACGACGCGCGGTAACCCCCTGGGCACCGCACCGCCACCCACCCGACACCGCGAGCTTACCCGCCGCCCGCCTGGCGGGTCGCGGGCCCCTCCGTGAAGGGCCCGGCCCTGCCAGGACATCGCCGCGTGCCGCCCGCGACGGATGAGGAGAAGAAAAGTTCCGGCGCCTGGACTCGAACCAGGACAACCCTGCTCCAAAGGCAGGTGGGCTGCCAATTACCCTACGCCGGACCGATTCGCGACCTTCCCAAACCGCGGTGACAAGGATACCCATCCAACGCCCTTGCCGCCCAACGCATTGCCGCCCGGCTCCGGGGCAGGGGGGCTCTGCGGCGTGGATACCGCGCGGGCGGCAAGGGAGCGAAAGTCGTGGGATCCGCCGCCTTCGCGCCGGGCACGCGGGAACGCGGACCAGGTCATTGGCATATGGGGATGGGTCCCTTTACCAGGTTTGGGGATGAATGCGCAAGACGTGGATCCGCCACCGGATGGCGCGCGAACCTTCATCTTCCCCACATTCCAGGCTTAGGGATTCCTAACTTACGATGCCGTAGGTTACGGTTACGTAGCTCCAGATCGTCCGCTCTACCGAACACGTGAGGTAGCCCATGACCGTTGTCGCAGACCGCGCGACCCCCGCGCCGCGTCCCGATCTCGAACCGGAGCCGAAGTCGAACTTCGAGCGCGTCCTGCTCGTCGTCTTCGTCGCGGCGCCCTTCCTCGCGCTGCTGGCGGCCATCCCGCTGGCGTGGGGAAGCTTCCTGAGCTGGACGGACGTCGCGATCACCGCGGTGTTCTACCTGATCAGCGGGCTCGGCGTCACCGTCGGATTCCACCGCTACTTCACCCACGGCTCGTTCAAGGCCAACCGGCCCCTGAAGATCGTCCTCGCCATCGCGGGCAGCCTCTCGCTGGAGATGGGCGTCATCGACTGGGTGGCCACCCACCGCCGCCACCACAAGTACTCCGACAAGGAGGGCGACCCGCACTCGCCGTGGCGCTTCGGCAGCGACTGGAAGGCCCTGACCAAGGGGCTGCTGTTCGCCCACATCGGCTGGATGTTCTCCTCCGAGCGCACCAACCGCGAGCGCTTCGCCAAGGACCTGATCAACGACAAGGACGTCAACCGCATCCACAACGCGTTCCCCTGGCTCGTCGCCGCCTCGCTGATCCTGCCCGGGGTCATCGGCGGCCTGGTGACCTGGTCGTTCACGGGCGCGGTGACCGCGTTCTTCTGGGGCAGCCTGGTGCGCATCGGCCTGCTCCACCACGTCACCTGGTCGATCAACTCGGTCTGCCACGTGTTCGGCGACGAGGCGTTCGAGGTGCGTGACAAGTCCCGCAACGTCTGGTGGCTCGCGATCCCGTCCTTCGGCGAGTCCTGGCACAACCTGCACCACTGCGACCCGACCTCGGCCCGTCACGGCGCGCTCAAGGGGCAGATCGACTCGAGCGCCCGCGTGATCCGCTGGTTCGAGCAGGCAGGCTGGGCGACCGACGTCCGGTGGCCCACTCCCGAGCGTCTGGCGGCCAAACGGCGTGTCTGACCTGCCCTCTCGGTCGGGCCGCCCCCTGGCGGCCCGAACGTCCGGCAATTTCCCGGCCCGCCTCCCAGATCCGGGTATAACCCCTCAAACCACCACTATTGCGGTTGCCTCACCCGCAGGGCCCAGCATTATTAGACCCATGACCGAGTCCTCCACCCCCCGCGGACGCGTCCGTATGACGGGTAAGGAGCGCAGGGAGCAACTGATCCGGGTCAGCCGCACCCTCTTCGCCGAGAAGGGCTTCGACGGCACGTCCATCGAAGAGATCGCGGCCAGCGCCCAGGTGTCCAAGCCGGTCGTCTACGAGCACTTCGGCGGCAAAGAGGGCATCTACGCCGTCGTGGTGGACCGCGAGATGCAGCGGCTTCTCAGCCTCACGGCCGTGGCGCTGCAGGCGGGCCACCCGAGGATCCGGCTGGAACGTGCCGCGCTCGCGCTTCTGCAGTACGTCGAGGAGTCCAGCGAGGGCTTCCGCATCCTCGTGCGCGACTCCCACGCCGCCTCCGGGACCGGCACGTTCGCGAGCCTCATCAGCGACATCGCCGGCCAGGTCGAGGACGTCCTCGCCGACGAGTTCGCCAACCGCGGATACCTGCCCACCCTCGCCCCGATGTACGCGCAGATGCTCGTCGGCATGGTGGCGCTCACCGGCCAGTGGTGGCTGGACGCCCGCAGGCCCGACCGCGAGGAGGTGGCCGCGCACCTGGTCAACCTCGCGTGGAACGGCCTCACCCGGCTGGAGTCGCAGCCCCGGCTGACCGCCGCCTCCACGCGCGCCAGGCCCGTCCCGCAGCCCGCCATCGAGTTCAACGGCGCCTCCGCGCTCACCGGCAAGGAGCTCAAGGGCCTGGAGAAGGCCCGCGAGAAGGACCTCAAAGAGCTCGAGCGCGCGCGCGAGAAGGACCTCAAGGAGCAGGAGCGCGCACGCGAGCGCGAGGCCAAGGAGCAGGAGAAGGTCCGCGCGCGCGAGCAGCGCGAGCAGGAGAAGCTGGCGCGCGAGCAGGAGAAGGCGCTCGCCCGGGAGCGGCGCGAGCAGGAGCGGCTACGGGCCCGCGAGGAGCGCGAGCGCGAGAAACTGCTGCGCGAGCGTGAGAAGCAGCGCGCCCAGGAGGCCAAGCAGTCCGATCGGGACACCACCCGGAGCCCCCACGCCGCCGGGCACGGCGAGCGTGTGGAACTCGTCGAGAGGGTAGACCTGGTCGAACGGGTGCAGATACCCCGGCGCCCGGAGCTCGGCCCGGCGGGTGAGCACGGCGAGGACGGCCAACCGTGATCAAATCCCCCGGCAAGTAAAACCGTCGTTGCTGAAAAGTTAACGTGTCGTTCAATTATATAGGGCATTTTGGACATATGTCCGTCGAGATCGTGCCGCCCACCCCTGCAGGACACGACCTGCCCCTCCCTCAGGACCGGTTCCTCAACCGCGAGGAGAGCTGGCTCCACTTCAACGAGCGAGTGCTGGAGCTGGCCGAAGATCCTGATGTTCCCCTGCTGGAACGGGTCCGTTTCCTCGCCATTTTCGCCAGCAACCTGGACGAATTCTTCCGGGTGCGCGTGGCGGGGCTCAAACGCCGCATGGCCACCGGCCTGCTGCTGCGCACGAAGAGCGGGATGAAGCCCCGCGAGGAGCTCGTCAAGATCGCCAAGATCGCGGACGACCTCGCGCGGCGCCACGCGGCGGTCTACCACAAGCAGATCTGCCCGCAGCTCACCGGCGTGGGCATCGACATCGTGCGCTGGGACGACCTCAGCCGGGACGAGCGCACCGCGATGCGCAAGCTCTTCCGCGAGCGCATCCGGCCCGTGCTCACCCCCCTCGCGGTCGACCCCGCCCACCCGTTCCCGTACATCTCGGGCCTCTCGCTCAACCTCGCCGTCACCGTGCGCAACCCGAGCACGGGCAACACCGTGTTCGCCCGGGTCAAGGTCCCCTCGCAGCTCCCCCGCTTCGTCGCCGTCGCCAAGGACCGCTTCGTCCCGATGGAGGACGTGATCGCGGCCCACCTCGGCCAGCTCTTCAAGGGCATGGAGATCGTCGAGCACCACGTCTTCCGGGTGACCCGCAACGAGGACCTGGAAGTCGACGAGGACGTCACCGAGAACCTCATGAAGGCGCTGGAGAAGGAGCTGCTCATGCGCCGCTTCGGCCTCCCCGTCCGCCTGGAGGTCGAGGACACGATCACCCCCGAGGTGCTGGAGCTCCTGGTCGACGAGCTCGACGTCAACGACTACGAGATCTACCGGCTCCCCGGCCCGCTCGACCTGTCCGGCCTGCACGCCATCGCCGACCTGGAGCGCGGCGAGCTGAGCTTCCCGCCGTTCGTCCCCGCCGAGACCGTGCACGCCGACGACGACCTGTTCACGACGCTGCGCGAACGCGACATCCTGCTGCACCACCCCTACGACTCGTTCGCCACCAGCGTCCAGCGGTTCATCGAGGACGCGGCGGCCGACCCGAACGTCATCGCCATCAAGCAGACGCTGTACCGCACCAGCGGCGAATCGCCGATCGTGGACGCGCTGATCGACGCCGCCGAGGCCGGCAAGCAGGTCGTGGTCGTCGTGGAGATCAAGGCGCGGTTCGACGAGCACGCCAACATCAAGTGGGCGCGCAAGCTGGAGAAGGCCGGCTGCCACGTGGTCTACGGCGTGCTCGGGCTGAAGACGCACGCCAAGATCGCGCTGGTCGTCCGGCAGGAGGCCTCCGGCGAGCTGCGCCAGTACTGCCACATCGGCACGGGCAACTACAACCCCAAGACCGCGCGCCAGTACGAGGACTTCGGCCTGCTCACGGCCGACCCGCTGCTCGGCGAGGACCTCACCGACCTGTTCATCCACCTCACCGGCTACAGCCTGCACTCGGCCTACCGGCGGCTGCTGGTCGCCCCGCACGCCCTGCGCGACGGCCTGCTGACCCGCATCGACCGCGAGATCGCCCACCACCGCGCCGGCCGCCCCGCGCGGATCCGGATCAAGGCCAACTCGCTGGTGGACGAGCCGCTGATCGACGCGCTGTACAAGGCGTCCAACGCAGGCGTCCCCGTGGACCTCATCGTCCGGGGCGTGTGCACGCTGCGGCCCGGCATCCCCGGCCTGTCGGAGACCATCCGCGTGCGCAGCATCCTCGGGCGGTTCCTGGAGCACTCGCGCATCTACGAGTTCGGCGGCGGACGCAGGCCCGAGATCTGGATCGGCAGCGCCGACCTGATGCGCCGCAACTTCGAGCGCCGGGTGGAAGCGCTGGTCAAGGTGAGCAGCGCCCGGCAGCGCGCGTACCTGTCGGAGATGCTCGACCTCGCCATGACCGACACCACGAGCAGCTGGTGGCTCGACGGCGACGGCACCTGGGTTCGCCACCACACGGGCGAGAACGGCGAGCCTCTCCTTGATCTGCAGTCTCACCTGATAGGAAGCAGGCGGTGGAGGAGCATCGATGACTGACGCGCCCCCCGAACACGCCGAGCGAAGCGAGGCCATGGGCTCCATGGGTACTGACACGCTGATCCGGGCCGCCGGGGCGGTGGTGTGGCGCGGGGCGAGCGACGATCCCGAGATCGCCGTCATCCACAGGCCGCGGCGCGACGACTGGTCGCTGCCCAAGGGCAAGCTGCTGCCCGGCGAGCACATGATCGCGGGGGCGCTGCGCGAGGTGGCCGAGGAGACGGGCCTCGGCATCGTCCTCGGCCGCCGCCTGCCGACCGTCAACTACCTGAAGGACGGGCGGCCCAAGCGCGTGGACTACTGGACGGCGCGCGCCGTCGCGCAGGTCGCCGAGTTGCCCTCCGACGAGGTGGACGGCCTGGAATGGCTGCCGCTGGACCAGGCGCGGGCCCGCATGTCGTACGAGGTGGACGCCGGGATGCTGGCGGGCCTGCTGGACGCGCCGCTGGAGACGACGCCGCTGGTACTGGTCAGGCACGCCAGCGCCGGCGAGCGCGAGGAATGGGCCGGCGACGACGACCTGCGGCCGATCGACAAGGAGGGCGAGGAGCAGTCCCGCTGCCTGGCCGAGGTGCTGTACGGCTACCGTCCCGCCACGCTGCTCAGCTCGCCGAGCAAGCGGTGCGTGCAGACACTGGTGCCGTACGCGGCCAGGGAACTGCGGCGGATCGACACCGACCACCTGCTGACCGAGACCGACTACGACGCGCCCGCGACGCTCGCCCTCACGTCCAAGCTGGTCGACGCGGGCGAGCCCGCGCTGGTGTGCAGCCACGGCAAGGTGCTGCCCGAGCTGATCGAGGGACTGCTCGGACAACGCTCGGGCCCGCACCTGGACGACACGCACCTGGGCAAGGGCGGCCTCGCGGTGCTGCACCACACGGACGGGCGGATCGTGGCGGCGGAGCGCTACCGCACCTGAGCCCGTCCAGGTCCCACCGGACACCCGAACACGCCCGGGCCCGGGCCCGTCACGCAGGCCTCCGGCCCTCGCGCGGGTCAGGACGCGCCCGTCACCTCGGCCCACACGGCGGGGAACTGCTCGTACGAGCGCTCGGCGGTGGCGCGCTCGATCCCGGCGAGCAGGCCGTAGGTGAAGGTGTCCTCGCCGGCCTGACGCGCCCGCTCGGCCTCCTCCAGAAGGATCTTCTGGGCGACCACGCCGTCCTGGTGCAGCCCGAGGACCGTCTGCACGGCCTTGGCGCGCTTGGCCAGCGCGTCCGCCTCGTCGCCGAGCAGGGGGCGCAGCGCCTCGGCGGTGTACCGGGCGCGCTTGGCCGCCTTGCGCACGTCGTGCATGGCGATCTCGCGCTGCTCGGCGTCCTCGATGGCCTGCGCCGTCTCGTACCGCTTCACGACGCGCCTCCAGCTCTTGTCCGCGACCCGCGACAGCGTGACGTCGGCGCTCTTGACGGCGAGCGGGGTGAGCGGGGGGTTCACGACCAGCGCGTCCAGCCGGTCGAGCAGGGCGAAGTACCGCTCCCCGCTCATCGCCTCGACCGCGCGTCCCAGCGCCTCCCGCTCGCGCTCGGCGAGGTCGTCGCCGAGCCGGGTGCGGACCGGGCCGGACACGACCTCGGGCTCCAGCTCGTCCAGGTGGGCGGCGAAGCGCTCGCGGATCACCTCCAGGTCGCGGGCCTCCCCCAGCACGTTGGAGATCCACCGCAGCTCGTCCTGGATTCCGGTGGTCTCGGCGATCACGGCGGAGAACGACTTCAGCGCGCTGCGCAGGCGGCGGCCGGCCACCCGCATCTGGTGGACGGCGTCCTCCTCCGACCTGCGGACCCGCGGGTCCTGGGCCGTCAGGGCCGCCACCTGCGAGGCCACGTAGGCGACGACCACGCCGCCCGCCGAGTCCGGGTCCGGGGCGGTGGTCGCCTGGACGGGGCCGACGGGGACACGGTCGCCGAGGAGGCGGGCCAGCTTGCTCTCGGTGCCCGCCGGGGTGGCGCCGGCCTTGCGCAGGCGCTTGCCGACCTTCTTCAGCACGCCCTCGTCGCCGTCGATCAGCTCGGCCTCGACCTCGCGCCAGCGCTCGACGTGCTGGTCCTCGCCGAACACGGTGCCCTTGACGTGGTCGTCGGCGATCTCCACCAGCCGCGTGCCGTCGGCGCCGCACAGGCTGGTGACCTTGCGCAGCGTCTCCAGCTCGGCGACCTGGACGAGCTTCTCGCCCCGGGTCTGCGCCATCACCAGCTCGGCCAGCTCAGGGGGCACGATCTTGGCGCTGCGGGTGAGCGGCCGGGTGATCTCGTTGCGCACCCCCTTGGCCTTCGGCAACTTCAGGTGCCAGCCGGCGTCGTCGCCTCCGCGCCGCCGCCGCAGGGTGATGCCGCGGGCGGCCAGGCGCAGGTCCGGCGTGTCGAAGTAGACGGCCACCAGGCGGTGGCTCACCGTGTCGACGGCCTCCTCGCACCCCGGGACCCCGGCGAAGTCGGGCATCGCGAAGTCCACCGGCACGTCGAACTTGTCCTCGATCTCGATCGCCATGACCCACCCCTAAGTAGCCGAATCCCGGCCATAATGCCACCTTTAGGTTAACAATCAGCGATCAGTAGGCGACCCATACTTCAACCATCGAAAGAGTTCGCCTACGAAGCCCTCATACAGCCTCGTCCGGCGACCCCTCCGACTCCAGGAACTCGAGGCGATTCCCGCTCACGCCGACGTCCCGGCGGGCGTGTGGGCGACGGCGAAGACGCGGCGGAAGGGGAAGGGCGTGCCGTATGGGCGCGGCGGGTAGGCCTTGTCCAGCTCGCGCGCGCAGTCGGCGAGGAACGCCTCGCGCGCCGGCTCGTCGCCCGCGAGCCGGTCGAGCATCGGGCGCAGGGCCGTCCCGGAGATCCACGAGAGCACGGCGTCCTCGCCGGGGAGCACGTGGACGTAGGTCGTCTCCCAGGCGTCGACCTCGCAGCCCAGGCCGGCGAGCAGCGCCAGGTAGCCCTCGGGGCCGTCCACCGGGTCGGGGCGGACCAGGTCGCCGAGGCGGTCGCTCCACGCGGGCGACGCGCAGATCCGCCGGACGGCCGCGTGGCTCGGCGCGCCGAAATTGCCCGGCACCTGGAACGCCAGCCATCCGCCCGGCGCGAGGTCGTCCACCCAGCGCGCGAGCAGTTCGCGGTGCTCGGGCACCCACTGGAGGAGTGCGTTGGAGAAGATCACGTCCACCGGGCGGTCCGGGCGCCAGTCGCGGACGTCCGCCACGCTGAAGGACGGCCCCGGCGGCGCCTTGGCTATCATCGCGGGCGAGGAGTCGATCCCGTGGACGGCGGCCTCGGGCCAGCGGCGGCCGAGCTCGACGGTCAGCTCGCCGGGCCCGCAGCCGAGGTCGACGACGAAGTCCGGGCGCTCGGCGCGGACGCGGGAGAGCAGCTCGAAGAACGGGCGGGCACGCTCGTCGGCGTGCCTGCCGTACACGGCAGGGTCCCACATATCTCTTGACATCAAGATAGTTCATATCGGCAGAGATGTCTCGACGTCAAGAGAGATAGACTCGGGCGCATGACGACGCGCCACAGCGACGGGGTCGCCGATATGCCCGAAGGCACGAAGGATGTCGTGGAGTCCCTCCGGGACGCCTCCCAGGACACCGCCCGGGACGAGGTCGATCAGCTTGTCGCGTCCTGGCACAAGGAACGTCCCGATCTCGACGTCTCCCCGCTGCAGGTGCTCAGCCGCGTCTCCCGGCTCGCCCGCCACCTCGACCGCGCCCGCCGGGCGTCCTTCGCCGAGCACGGCCTGGAGTCCTGGGAGTTCGACGTCCTCACCACCCTGCGCCGGGCCGGCGAGCCGTACGAGCTCAGCCCCGGGGCGCTGCTGCGCGCCACGCTCGTCACGTCCGGCACGATGACCAACCGCATCGACCGCCTGGCCGCCGCCCGCCTGGTGCGCCGGCGCCCCGACCCCGAGGACCGGCGCGGCGTCCTCGTCTCCCTCACCGACCAGGGCCGCGAGCGGGTGGACGAGGCCTTCGCCGACCTGCTGCGCCGCGAACGCGTCCTGCTCGCGGGCCTCGACCCCGACGCCCAGCACGCCCTGGCCGGGCTGCTGCGGACGATCCTCGTCCCGTTCGACGCCGGCGAGAACGCCTCCTGACGTCCCGGCCGCTCGTGTGACCCCGGGCGGGCCCGGTCACTCGCCCAGCTTGTCGGCGACCTCCAGCCATTCGAGCTCGACCGACTCCTTGCGTCCCCGCAGGTCCTTGAGCTCGGCGTCGAGGGTGGCCAGACGGCCATAGTCGGCGGCGGCGTCGGCCATCTCGGCGTGCAGCGTGGCCTCGCGCTCACCCAGCTTGTCGAGCTGGCGCTCCAGCCGGGACAGCTCCTTGCTCAGCTCCCGCTCCTCCTTGGCCGAGAGCCCCGCGGGCGCCGCCGGCTGCTCGCTCCGGACGTCCTCCGGCGCGGACGCCGCCCGCGCGGTCACGGCCGCGCCCGAGGACCGGCGCTGGAGGTACTCGTCGACGCCGCCGGGCAGCAGCGACAGCCGCCCGTCCCCCAGCAGGGCGACCGAACGGTCGGTCACCCGCTCCAGGAAGTAGCGGTCGTGGCTGACGAGGATCAGCGTGCCCGGCCAGCCGTCGAGCAGGTCCTCCAGCTCGTTCAGCGTCTCGATGTCCAGGTCGTTGGTCGGCTCGTCCAGCAGCAGGACGTTCGGGTCGTCCATCAGCAGGCGCAGCAGCTGGAGCCGCCGCCGCTCGCCGCCCGACAGGTCGCCGACCACCTTCCACTGCGCCTCGCCCCGGAACCCGAGGCGCTCCAGCAACTGGGAGGCCGTCCACTCGCGCTTGCCGACCTGCACGAACTTGCGGATCTCCTCGACCGTCTCCAGCACGCGCCGCGCCGGGTCCAGCTCGGCGATCTCCTGCGAGAGGTACGCCAGGCGCACCGTCTTGCCTTGGACGACCCCGCCCGAATCCAGGCGCACGGTGCCCGCGAGCAGCCGCAGCACCGACGACTTGCCCGAGCCGTTCACGCCGATCAGCCCGATGCGGTCGCCGGGGCCGAACTGCCAAGTGCAGCGCTCCAGCACCAGCGGGCCCTCGCCGGGGCCGCCGGCGTGCAGGGTGACGTCCTCCAGGTCGTAGACGGTCCTGCCGAGCCGCGCCGAGGCGAACTTCACCAGCTCGACGGTGTTACGCGCGGGCGGCTCGTCGGCGATCAGCGCCTGCGCCGCCTCGATGCGGAACTTCGGCTTGGACGTGCGCGCGGGCGGGCCGCGGCGCAGCCACGCGATCTCTTTGCGCATCAGGTTCTGCCGGCGCTCCTCGGCCGCCTGCGCGATGCGCGCCCGCTCGGCCTTGGCCAGGACGTACGCGGCGTACCCGCCCTCGTACCGCTGGACGGTGCCGTCCACGACCTCCCACGTGCGGGTGGAGACCGCGTCCAGGAACCACCGGTCGTGGGTGACCACGAGCAGGGCGGACCGGCGCGCCGACAGGTGGCCGGCCAGCCAGGCGATGGCCTCGATGTCGAGGTGGTTCGTCGGCTCGTCCAGGAGCACCAAGTCGTGCTCGTCGATCAGCAGGCGGGCGAGGGCCGTGCGCCGCCGCTCGCCACCGGACAGCTCTCCCACCTTGGCGGTGAGCTCGATGTCGCCGAGAAGGTTGGCCAGGATCTCTCTGACCGTCTGGTCGGCCGCCCATTCGTGCTCGGCACGGTCGCCGAGCACGACCCGCCGCACCTCCAGCGCGGGGTCGAGATCGTCGCGCTGGGACAGGACGCCGATGCGCAGGCCGCGGTTGTGCGTCACCCGGCCGCCGTCGGGTTTCAGCGTGCCGGCGATCACCGAGATGAGCGTCGTCTTGCCGTCGCCGTTACGCCCCACGACACCGATGCGATCACCGGCCTCGACACCGAGGGACACCTTGTCGAGCAGCGGCTTGGGCCCGTAGGCATGGGACACCGATTCGAGGTTGACCAGATTCATCGCGTGGACAGCCTATAGGGAGGAGGAGGGAATTCCGGATTCGTGGGCGTCTTTCCCCAGGCCCTAGACGATCTCGGCGCCCGGGACGGGGCCGGAGGCGGTGACGGCCGTGCGGCATACACCGGCGGCCTCCAGGGCGGTCGCCAAGGTCGTGGCGTGGTCCCCGGACTCGGCGAGGAAGGCGCACGTGGGGCCGGAGCCGGAGACGAGGGCGCCGAGGGCGCCGTGCTCGCGGCCGGCCGCGAGCGTGCGGGCCAGGGGACGGCACAGGAGCAGCGCCGCGGGCTGCAGGTCGTTGGACAGGACGGCGCCGAGCGCCTTCGCGTCCCCGACCGCGAGCGCCGCCAGGAGCTCGTCGGACGCGCTGGGCCACGCGACCTGCTCGCCGGTCGCCTCGCGCAGCCGGTCGCACTCCCCGTAGACCTCGGCGGTGGACAGGCCACCCTCGGCGAGCGCGAAGACCCAGTGGAAGCGGCCGGCGACGGGGACGCGGGTCAGCTTCTCGCCGCGCCCGGTGCCGACGGCCGTGCCGCCGAAGAGGGCGAAGGGGACGTCGCTGCCGAGATCACCGGCGATCTCCATGAGCTCCTCACGGGGCAGGCCGAGCCCCCACAGCGCGTCGCAGGCCACCAGCGTCGCGGCGGCGTCGGCGCTGCCGCCGGCCATGCCGCCCGCGACGGGGATCGCCTTGCGGATGCGCAGCCGGACGTCCGGCCGCCGCCCGGCGCGCTCGGCGAGGGCCAGAGCGGCCTTCACCGCGAGGTTGGTGCCGTCGAGGGGCACCAGGTCGGCGGACTCGCCCTCGACGGTGACCGTCACGGAGGCGCCCGGCGGGTCGTCCCCCCCGGACGCCGCGCTCCCGGGCTCGATCGCCGCGCCCCCGGACCCGGTGGCGGCGGGCCCTGGGTTCCGCCAGGCGGTGACCTCGTCGAAGAGGGACACGGCGTGGAAGACGTTGACCAGGTCGTGGTAGCCGTCGTCGCGCCTCGGGCCCACGGAGAGCTGCAGGTTCACCTTGGCGGGCACGCGGACGGTCACGGAAGTCACGGAACACGATCGTAACGCTCCGTCGCCACCCCGCAAACGACCGAACCCCGCCACGGGCGCCAGGGGCGGGATGTCCGGACGTCAGGGTGCCGGCGTCGGAGGTCAGGGGCGGTGCTCGGCGATCCTCGCGAAGTCCTCGACGGCGAGCTGCTCGCCCCGCAGCGACGGGTCGACGCCCGCGGCGCGCAGCGCCGTCTCCGCGGCGGCCGGCGCGCCCGCCCAGGACGCCAGCGCGGCCCTGAGCGTCTTGCGGCGCTGGGCGAACGCCGCGTCCACGACCGCGAAGACCTCCTCGCGGGAGGCGGTGGTGGGCGGCGGCTCGCGGCGGGTCAGCGCGACCAGCCCGGAATCGACGTTCGGCACCGGCCAGAACACCGTGCGCCCCACCGGCCCGGCACGGCGCACGTCCGCGTACCAGGCGGCCTTGACGGACGGCACGCCGTACACCTTGGACCCCGGACCCGCCGCCATGCGGTCGGCCACCTCGGACTGCACCATGACCAGCCCGCGGCGCAGCGAGGGCAGCACCTCCAGCAGGTGGAGCACGACCGGGACCGCCACGTTGTACGGAAGGTTCGCCACCAGCGCCGTGGGCTCGCCGCCGAGCTGCTCGGGGCGCACGCGCATCGCGTCGGCCTGGACGACCGTGAGCCGGCCGGCCAGGGACGGGGCCCGCTCGGCGACCGTCAGCGGGAGCTGCCCGGCGAGCACCGGGTCGATCTCGACCGCCACCAGCCGCGACGCCTCCGGGAGCAGCGCGAGGGTGAGCGAGCCGAGGCCGGGCCCCACCTCGATCACGACGTCGCCGGACGACAGCTCGGCCACCCGGGCGATGCGCCGGACCGTGCCGCCGTCGATGACGAAGTTCTGCCCCAGCCGTTTCGTCGGACGCAGATCGAGCTTGTCCGCCAAGTTACGAATCTCCGCCGGGCCGAGCAGGTCCACAATCGAGCTCCCCATCCCCCCAGTGTCCCGCACCGGAGAAGTGCGCAGAGGGGCCTCGTGCGATCCCCTGCCGGGAGGAACGCGGCCTCGTGGCCCGCGCCGGGGGCGGGTACCACTGGGATCAGCGGTTGAACAGGCGCGCCCCGCAGTTGGGCCACTGGCCGTGCCACCGGCCGGCCACCCGCTGGTAGAGGAGCTGGGCGCGGTAGGTCTGCTCGCCCGCCGGCCAGTCCAGCGGCGTCCGCGTGCCGCCGACGGCCCGCCACATCGGCAGGCTGAACTGGTACATGCCGTAGTACGGCCCGCGGGGGTTGAACGACTTCGGGTTGGCGTACGTCTCGCAGCGCGCCAGCGCCGTCCAGTTCAGCGCGGTCACCGACGGGTTGACCGGCGAGGCGCGGACGGGGGGCGGCGGTGGGGCCGGGATGATGCGGATCACCTGGCTGTCCTCGGGGAACGTGCCCAGCGGCGGGCGCACCCGCTCGCCCTTCGCCAGGGTGATCTTGTGCTGGGCCAGCACGGCGCGCACCGTGCGCCCGGTCGTGATCGTGTCCAGCCGTACCCCGCCGCGCACGACGGTGACCCGGCGCTGGGTGCGGACGCTCAGCGCGAAGCCGGACACCGGGATCTGCCGCATGCGGGACGCCGAGAGCGTCGCCGGGCGGCCGTCCAGATCGAGCTGCTCCAGTACCTCACCCACGTTGAGCGCGGTGACCGTGTGCTTGCTCCTGCGGCCGTCCACGGTGAGCACCAGCGGACGGGCGTGCCGCACGAGGATGGACGTGCCGTCGCGGACCTCGTGCCCGGGCGCGGGCTCGACGCGGTCGTGCGGGCCGATCCGGATCTTCAGGCCGCCGAGGACCTCGCCGACGGTGCCGCCGAAGCTGAGGATCGTGGTCTCACCACCGTCGACCGCGAGCCGGATCTCCTTGGCGAGCACCTCGCCGGTGAGCACGCCGGCCGAGACGCCCGCCGCCGTGGCGCAGAGCAGTGCCGTCCATGGCGAGCGGACGGCCGCGGTGAGGCGGCGCCGCAGGCGTGAGGGGCGGCGCGGCGCGCGGCGTGACCCCGCACGCCGAGTGGCCGGCGCCGGGGCCGGTGGTGGTTGCACAGCGCGTCCTTCGTATAGACCGGGCGTGTAGACCGGCGAGTAGACCGGCTGCCGACGCTAGCGCCGCCCTCGGGGGCCCTCAACCGGATCAACGAAACCGGTCCGTGACATTGTCGTCGCTTGGAGTCACCGATCCGGCCCGCGCGCGGGTGCCCAGGACCCGTTCCAGGGCCCCGGCGACAGGGCCCGCGGCCCTCACCAGGCGCCGAAGACGCGCTCCCCGTTCTCGTTGATGACGCGGGCCAGCTCGTCGGCGTCCATGCCCTTGACCTCGGCGAGGCAGCGCAGCGTCAGCGGGATGAGGTAGGGGGCGTTGGGCTTGCCGCGGTGCGGGGTGGGCGGCAGGTAGGGCGCGTCCGTCTCGACGAGCATGAGCTCCGGCGGGGCGACCTGGGCGGCCTCGCGCAGGTAACCGGCGTTCTTGTAGGTGACCGGGCCGGAGAATGACATGAAATATCCGGCATCGATGCACCGCCGGGCCATGTCCGCGTCCCCCGAGTAGCTGTGGAACACCACGACGTCCGGCGCGCTCGCGTCGGCGAGGACGCGCAGCACCTCGTCGTGCGCGTCGCGGTCGTGGATGACCAGCGCCTTGCCCGTCCGCTTGGCGATCTCGATGTGCGCCCGGAACGAGGCCTCCTGGTCCTCGTGCGAGGCCCAGTCGCGGAAGTGGTCCAGCCCGGTCTCGCCCACGGCCCGCACCCGCGGCTCGCCCGCGAGGCGCTCGATCTCGGCCAGCGTCTCGGGCGTGGCCGCGTGCGCCTCGTTGGGGTGGATCGCCACGCC
Organism: Sphaerisporangium sp. NPDC051011; assembly: GCF_040653595.1. Taxonomy (NCBI): domain Bacteria; kingdom Bacillati; phylum Actinomycetota; class Actinomycetes; order Streptosporangiales; family Streptosporangiaceae; genus Sphaerisporangium; species Sphaerisporangium sp. NPDC051011. The sequence continues at coordinate 27,048 of NZ_JBFAGG010000030.1, forward strand.
CGCGTACACGTCGTCGTGCTCGCGCGCGACCCGCGCGCCCCACTGGGAGGAGCGCAGGTCGTACCCGATGGTGACGAGCCGGGTGACGCCCACCGCGCGCGCCTCGGCGAGGATCTTCCCGACGCCCGTCCCCGACGCCTGCGCCGCGAGCGCGACCTGGTCGCCGGAGGACGCCTTGCGCTCGCCCACCATGATGTCCAGGTGGCAGTGGCTGTCGAAGACCTCCGTTCCCAGCGGCTCGGGAGCCGCCGGGAGGGAGGGAGAGGTCGTCACGTCATGGCCTCCATCGTGCGAGGTGCGTGCGAGGTGCGTGCGAGGTTCTGTGAGCCGGGGCGGTCACTCGCCGAGGCGGGCGAGTTCCTCGTCGACCACCTTGGGGTCGAGCTTGACGAACAGCGGGGTCGGCGGGGCCAGCGGCGTGCCCGGCCGGATCGGCGTGGACTCCCACGTGGCCTGGCCGTCGTACTGACCGGTGATCACCGGGTACGAGCCCCGGCCGCCCTCGTCGACCTCCTGCATCTGGGGCATCCCCGACCAGACGCCCTCGCCGCCCAGCATGGAGAACACCTTGTTGGACGACCCCGGCAGGAAGGGGGTGAGCAGCGTCTTGGCGTCGTCGACGACCTGGAGCGCGACGTGCAGGATCGACTTCACGCGCTCCGGGTCGTCCTTGAGCTTCCAGGGCTCCTGCTCGGCGAGGTAGCGGTTGGCGTCGCGGACGACGTCGAACGCCTCGGTGACCGCGTTCTTGAACCGGGACCTGCCGAGCTCCGCCCCGACCGCCGGGAACGCCGCGCGACTGCGCTCCAGCAGCGCGTGGTCGGCGTCGGTGAGGTCACCGGCCTCGGGGACCTGGCCGAAGTTCTTGGCCGCCATGGAGATCGACCGGTTCACCAGGTTGCCCCAGGCGGCGACCAGCTCGCCGTTGTTGCGGTTGACGAACTCCGACCAGGTGAAGTCGGTGTCCTGGTTCTCTGGGCCGGCGACCGCGATGTAGTAGCGCAGGGCGTCGGCGTCGTACCGGGACAGGAAGTCGCGGACGTAGATGACGACCTGGCGGCTGGAGGAGAACTTGCGGCCCTCCATGGTCAGGAACTCGCTGGACACGACCTCCGACGGCAGCGCGAGCTTGCCCAGCGACCCGGCCGAGCCGCCGCGGGCGCCCTCGCCGTTGTAGCCGAGCAGCATCGCGGGCCAGATCTCGGAGTGGAAGACGATGTTGTCCTTGCCCATGAAGTAGTAGCCGCGGGCGTCCGGGTTCTGCCACCACTGCCGCCAGGCGTCCGGGTCGCCCGACCGGCGGGCCCACTCGATCGAGGCGCTGAGGTAGCCGATGACCGCGTCGAACCAGACGTACAGCCGCTTGTCCTCGCGGTCGCGCCAGCCGTCCAGCGGGATCGGCACGCCCCAGTCGAGGTCGCGGCTGATCGCGCGCGGCTGCAGGTCACCGAGCAGGTTGAGCGAGAACTTCAGGACGTTCGGCCGCCACTCGCCCTGCTTGGACTGCAGCCAGGTGCCGAGCGTCTCGGCGAACGCCGGGAGGTCGAGCATGAAGTGCTCGGTCTCGATGAACTTGGGCGTCTCGCCGTTGATGCGGCTCTTGGGGTTGATCAGGTCGATCGGGTCGAGCTGGTTGCCGCAGTTGTCGCACTGGTCGCCGCGCGCGCCGTCGTACCCGCAGATGGGGCAGGTGCCCTCGATGTAGCGGTCGGGCAGCGTGCGGCCCGTGGACGGCGAGACCGCGCCCATCGTGGTCTTCGGGAAGATGTAGCCGTTCTCGTACAGGCCCTTGAAGATCTCCTGCGCGACGGCGTAGTGGTTGGCCGTCGTGGTGCGGGTGAACAGGTCGTACGACAGGCCGAGGGCGGTCAGGTCCTCGGCGATCACCCGGTTGTAGCGGTCGGCGAGCTCGCGGGCGGTGACGCCCTCGCGGTCGGCCTGCACCTGGATGGGCGTGCCGTGCTCGTCGGTGCCGCTGACCATCAGCACCTTGTTGCCCGCCATCCGCTGGTAGCGGCTGAAGACGTCGGACGGCACGCCGAACCCGGAGACGTGCCCGATGTGCCGAGGACCGTTGGCGTAGGGCCAGGCGACGGCGGTCAAGATGTGCTGGGACATGCCCCCAAGCCTAAAGGTCCCGGGGGATGCTCATCGCGCTCCGCCGCCACCGGAACGCCGTTCAGAGGGCGTTCTCGCGCTCCGCGTCCGCGGGCGGCGCCATGCGCACGGCCTCCGCCGCTTCCTCGGCGGCTGAGGCGGCGACGTCGACCGGGGTCTCCTTGGTGCGGCGGATGCCCAGGATGCTGATGAACAGCGCCGCGAAGATCGTCTGGAAGCTGATCACGAGGGCGGTCGCGGACGGGACGACCAGGCGCAGCGACACGGCCGGGATCAGCGCGCCGAAGTCGCGCGTCTGCCAGTGGGCGAGCGAGGCGACCATGCCCGCGAGGCCGGCGAGGGCCAGCAGGCCGCCGGCGATCAGGCCCCGTTCGAGGGTGACGACGTCGACCAGGCGCCGGATGCGGCGGTCCTCCGGCAGGAAGCCCTCCTCGGCGGCGTACACCTTGGTGAACAGGGCGAACAGCACCGCCTGGAAACCGATCACGACCATCGCCGAGGCGCCGACCAGGGTGTCGACGTCGAAGGCGAGCTTGCCGATGCGCACCGTGCCGAAGGTCAGCGCCGTGCCCGCGGCGAGGCCGAGGACCATCAGCGCCATGCCGGGGATCAGGAACAGCCAGCGGGGGCTGTAGAGCAGCAGGAACCGCAGGTGGCGCCAGCCGTCCCGCCAGGAGCGCAGGTGGGGCGGACGGGACCGGCCGTCGGGCTTGAGGGTGGTGGGGACCTCGCGGACGTCCAGGCCCTGGATCGTCGCCTTGACGACCATCTCGCTGGCGAACTCCATGCCGCCGGTCTGGAGGCCGAGGGTGAGGATGCTGTCACGGCGGAACCCGCGCAGGCCGCAGTGGAAGTCGCGGATGGCGCTCGGGAAGAACAGCCGTCCGATGAACGACAGCACGGGGTTGCCGAGGTAGCGGTGCAGCGGGGGCATGGCGCCGGGGGCGATGCCGCCGCGGAAACGGTTGCCCATGACCAGGTCGGCGCCGCCGCGCAGCTCTTCGACGAAGGGCATCAGCGCGGTGAAGTCGTAGGAGTCGTCGGCGTCGCCCATGATCACGTAGCGGCCGCGCGCGGCGCGGATGCCGCCCATCAGGGCGTTGCCGTACCCCTTCTCGTCGACGTGCACGACCCGGGCGCCGGCGTCACGGGCGAGCTGCTGGGACCCGTCGGTGCTGCCGTTGTCGGCGATCACGACCTCGCCCTCGATGCCGTGCTCGGCCATGCACGCCAGTGCCTTGCGCACACACGTTTCGACGGTCTCCGCCTCGTTCAGGCATGGCATGACCACGGTCAGTTCCACGTCGAAACCCCTCGTTCCGCGCCTCGATCATCCGTGCGTAGTTCCACCATGATGCCCTCTGCCCCCAGGTGCTCGGGTCAACTCGGCGAAAGGGCTGGCATCCTGTAAACCATGGTGACCGTTGCCGAACCGGCGCAGGCCGAAGCGCCGTCGCGGAGCAAGCGCGCGCGCCTGGTCGCGTTCCTCAGGTCGCGCCGCCTTTTCGTGATCGCCTTCACGCTGGGCGCGGCGCTGCGGATCATCGCCATGCTGGGCTACCGACCGGCGATGTGGTTCAACGACTCCTACGAGTACGTCTCGGTCGCGCTGCACCCCCGCCCGCATCCGATCCGTCCCGACGGGTACGGGTTCTGGCTGCTGGCGCTCAAGCCTTTCCACAGCTTCGCGCTGGTGGTCTTTACCCAGCACCTCATGGGCCTGGCCACGGCGGTGCTGATCTATGTGCTTCTCAGACGCAAATTTGGCCTGCCCGACTGGGGCGCGACGCTCGCCGGCGTGCCGGTGCTGTTCGACGCGTACCAGATCCAGCTCGAATCGCTGATCATGTCCGACACCATGTTCACGCTGCTGATCGTGGGCCTGGTGACGCTGGTCCTGTGGCATCGCCGCATGTCGTGGCGGGTGGGCGTCGCGGTGGGCCTGCTGCTCGCGCTCACCGCGCTGACGCGCAGCATCGGCCTGCCCATCCTGGCCGTCGTGGTGGTGTTCCTGCTGATCAAACGCACCGGCTGGCGGACGATCCTGGCGATGGTCACGGCCTGCGCGGTGCCGGTGGTCGCGTACATGGGCTGGTTCGCCTCCGCGCAGGGGCAGTTCGCGCTGACCCAGAGCGACGGGCTCATCCTCTACATGCGCACGGCCAAGTTCGCCGACTGCAAGAAGATCAAGCCGGACCTGCGGCGCGAGCAGGAGCTGATCCCGCTGTGCATCAACCCGGCCATCGCCCGCAGCCAGTTCTCGCAGCTCTACCTCTGGTACAGCGGCGAGGGCGAGGTGCTGCACCGCTGGGGCGGCGACAAGTTCGACCGCGCGCTGAACGACGCGGCGGGCGCGTTCGCCAGGCGGGCCATCCTCGCCCAGCCGGGCGACTACCTCGCCGCCGTCGCGGGCGACCTGCTGCGCAGCTTCCGGTGGGACCGCCCGGTGTTCCCCGACGCCCTCACCTACGCGCAGTACCAGTTCGACAGCAAGGGCGTCAGCGCCAAGGACCCGGACCTTCTGCAGAAGTCGCCGCCGACGTGGGTCAGCTACCGGGGGAGGACGGTCGACCGCGAGATGGTGGCGTACGAGCAGGGACGGGCGAGCACGCACGCGTACTGGCCCTGGGCGACGATCATGGAACGCTACCAGCGGGTGGTCTACATGCCGGGGCTGGTGCTGGGCCTGGCGCTGCTCGTGGGCGCGGCCGGGGCGATCGCGCGGTGGCGCAAGCTCGGCGGGCCCGAGCTGCTGCCCTGGGTGGCGTCGGCCGCCCTGGTGGTCGCGCCGGCGGCCACGGCCGAGTTCGACTACCGCTACCTGCTGCCCGCGCTGCCGCTCGCGTTCCTGTCGGCCGCCACCGCCCTCCACCAGGGGGTGCGGTGGCCGCGGCGCGCGGCGGCCGGGCCCGCGTCCGAACCTGTGTCCGAACCTGTGTCCTAGGTGGCCTAGATCCAGCTCGGGAAGAGCATGCGCCGGTACCAGTCATCTTGGGTGATGGTCTCGGCGGTGAGGATGGGGTGCAGCCACCAGAAGTTGATCAGCGCCAGCAGCGTGAACGCGCCGACGACGGCCGCGCCGACGGCTCTGCGGTTCGTCCCGGCGCTGACGGGGCCGATGAGCAGTCCGGCTGCAAGGGCGATGGCGATGGCCATGAAGGGCAGCAAGGGGGCCATGTAGAACAGGAACATCGTGCGCTTGTCGGATATCGCGTAGTAGAACCACGGCAGCCAGCCGACGCCGTAGGCCAGCAGGACCGCCCCGGCGCGCCAGTCGCGGGTGGCGACGTACCAGGCGATCAGCGCGATGAGCGCGATCAGCGCGCCGTACCAGACCACGGGGGTGCCGACTCCGAGCACGGCCTGCGAGCAGCTCGAGGCACCGCATCCCCGCACGTCGCCGGGGTAGTAGAACGCGACCGGGCGGATCAGCAGCGGCCACTGCCAGGGCCAGGACTGGTAGGAGTGGGGCGTGGTCAGACCGGTGTGGAAGCCGAGCACCTCGGTCTGGTAGCCGACCCACGAGCGGAACGAGCTGAACACCCAGTACGCCCACCCGCTGCTCGTCGCCTGCTCCCAGTTGCGCCCCCATCCGTACGGGGAGGCGAACCAGCCGGTCCAGCTCGCCAGGTACACCACCACCGGGACCAGCCCCAGCCCGGCCAAAGCGGCCGGCACATCACGGCGCACAGCCCCCGAGAACGGGCGGCGCAACCCGATCGCCCGGCGCGCCCCGGCGTCCCACACCAGGCTCATCACCGCGAACGCGGCCAGGAAGAACAGCCCGCTCCACTTGGTCGCGATCGCCGCCCCCAGGCACACCCCCGCCGCGATCCGCCACGGACGCACCCCGAGCCACGGACCCGTCCCGGACAGAGGCGACCCCTCATACCAGGACGCCAGCCGCTCCCGCGCCCGGTCACGATCCACCACCAGGCACCCGAAACCCGCCAGCACCCAGAACATCAGGAACACATCCAGCAGCGCCGTGCGCGACAACACGAAATGCAGCCCGTCCACCGCCAGCAGCAACCCCGCCAGACACCCCAGAAGCGTCGAACGGGTCATCCGCCGCGCCACCCGCGCCACCATCAACACCGACAACGCCCCCACCAGCGCCGCCACGAACCGCCACCCGAACGGATTCGCACCGAACACCCACTCACCCAGCCCGATCATCCACTTCCCCAGCGGAGGATGGGCCACATACAAGGCGCAGGGGCCGAGGTCGTCCTGTGTGCAGGTGACCCAGAGGTCCTCACGTCCGGCGAGCAGTCGGGGGTCGGCGATCGGGTTCTCGTTCGTACCGAGGAAGGTGCGTTCGACGCCGTATCTGAGCAGGGACAGCGCGTCCTTGGCGTAGTACGTCTCGTCGAACATGACCGCTTTGGGGAGGGCGAGCCGGTCGAAGCGCAGGAGCGCGCCGAAGATCGCGACGAGCAGCGGGGCCAGCCACCCCCACAGCGGGCTTCCGTGGAACGGCGGAACCAGACGGTTACGGACCGATGACGCCGCGTCCGGCTGCTCGGCCGACGGAACCGGATTTCTGCCGAAAAAGCGTGTTTTTCCGAAGAATCTCAGGGGGAAGGCGCGCACAGCCACGCGGGCACTTTATGGGGCGTGGACTGCTCGTATCCAGAGGATCAAGAACCGGGAATCATTCATCGCACTCTGTGACATCGACGGCACATCCGCAGCACCGGGATCTCACCCGCGGTGGACGGCGTCGTACAGCTCCCGTTTCGGCACCCCCGCGGCCCTGGCGACGTCCACGATGGCCTGCTTGCGCGGCACCCCGGCCGCCTCCATGCGGGCGACCTCCTCCACCAGATCGCCGACCTCGGGCGCGACGTCGCCCGGCGCGTGACCGGCGACGACCAGCGTGATCTCGCCCCGGACCTCACCGGCCGCCCACTCGGCCAGCTCGCCGAGCCCCCCGCGCCGGACCTCCTCGTAGGTCTTGGTCAGCTCGCGGCACAGCGCGGCCCGGCGGTCGGCCCCGAACGCCTCGGCCATCGCGACAAGGCTCGCCCGGACGCGGTGAGGCGCCTCGAAGAACACCATCGTGCGCTCCTCGGCGGCCAGGGCGGCGAGCCGGCGGGCGCGCTCGCCCGGCTTGCGCGGAGGGAAGCCCTCGAAACAGAAGCGGTCGCTCGGCAGCCCGGAGATCGCCAGCGCCGTGGTGACCGCGGACGGCCCCGGCAGCGCCGTCACCGGGATGCCCGCCTCCACGGCGAGGTGGGTCAGCCGGTAGCCGGGATCGGACACCCCGGGCATGCCGGCGTCCGTGATCACCAGCACGGTGTCGCCGTCGCGCAGGGCCTCCAGCAGTTCGGCGGCCCGCGCCGCCTCGTTGCCGTCGTAGTAGGACACCACCCGCCCGGCGAGCGTGACCCCGAGGTCGGAGGCGAGCCTGCGCAGCCGGCGGGTGTCCTCGGCGGCGACGATGTCGGCGGCCGACAGTGCGTCCCGCAGGCGGGGGGAGGCGTCCTCGGCGCGGCCGATGGGAGCTCCCGCGAGGACCAGCGTGCCCGTGTCGTTCACACGTCCATCCTCTCCCATGCACGCGGTGGTCATCGGCGGGCTGCACCTTCAGGCAGGACCGCCCCAATTGGGTACACAAGGAGTGTTTCTTAGGTTGGACGTAATAGCCGCCCCGTACGATGTCCGGATGGCCCTGACGGACTTCCCTAACCAGGACTTCGAGAAGCCGGAGCCGCGTGACGTGCCCGAACCACCGGGTTCCATGCGCGACCGGCTGGTTCCGCCGTTCCGGGGAAGCCCGCTGTGGGGGTGGCTCGGCCCGCTGCTCGTGGCCGCCTTCGGGGCCTTCCTGCGCTTCGACCGCCTCGGCGTCCCCAAGGCCGTGGTGTTCGACGAGACGTACTACGCCAAGGACGCGCTGTCCCTGATCAACTTCGGCGTCGAGCGCGTCGCGGTCAAGGACGCCGACAAGCTCCTGCTCTCCGGCAATACGAACATCTGGCAGAACTGCGCCGCCACCGAGCTCGACAAGTGCGCCTCCTACGTCGTCCATCCTCCGCTGGGGAAGTGGATGATCGGGCTGGGTGAGTGGGTGTTCGGTGCGAATCCGTTCGGGTGGCGGTTCGTGGCGGCGCTGGTGGGGGCGTTGTCGGTGTTGATGGTGGCGCGGGTGGCGCGGCGGATGACCCGTTCGACGCTGTTGGGGTGTCTGGCGGGGTTGCTGCTGGCGGTGGACGGGCTGCATTTCGTGTTGTCGCGTACGGCGCTGCTGGATGTGTTCCTGATGTTCTGGGTGCTTGCGGGTTTCGGGTGCCTGGTGGTGGATCGTGACCGGGCGCGGGAGCGGCTGGCGTCCTGGTATGAGGGGTCGCGTCTGTCCGGGACGGGTCCGTGGCTTGGGGTGCGTCCGTGGCGGATCGCGGCGGGGGTGTGCCTGGGGGCGGCGATCGCGACCAAGTGGAGCGGGCTGTTCTTCCTGGCCGCGTTCGCGGTGATGAGCCTGGTCTGGGACGCGGGGGCGCGCCGGGCGATCGGGTTGCGCCGCCCGTTCTCGGGGGCTGTGCGCCGTGATGTACCGGCCGCTTTGGCCGGGCTGGGGCTGGTCCCGGTGGTGGTGTACCTGGCGAGCTGGACCGGCTGGTTCGCCAGCCCCTCCGGGTACGGACGCAACTGGGCCCAGGCCACCGGCAACGGGCCGGTGTTCTTCGTCCTGGACTCGGTGCGCTCCTTGTGGAACTACCAGTCGATGGTGCTCGGCTTCCACACCGGCCTCGACTCCTCCCACCCGTACCAGTCCCAGCCCTGGCAGTGGCCGCTACTGCTGCGCCCGGTCGCGTTCTTCTACGAGAGCCCGAACGGCTGCGGGCCGTCCAAGTGCTCGCAGGCCGTGCTGGGGGTGGGCACCCCGGTCATCTGGTACGGCGCGCTGATCGCGCTCATCGCGTTGATCGCCTGGTACGTCGCCACCCGTGACTGGCGGGCCGGGGCCGTCCTGCTGGCCTACGGAGCCGGCTGGCTGCCGTGGTTCTACTACGCCGTATCGGACCACCGCACGATGTTCCTGTTCTACACCGCCCCCATGCTGCCCTTCATGGCCATCGCCATCGCCCTGGCAGCCGGACTGCTCATCGGCCCGGCCGACGCCCGTCCCGGCCGCCGTCTCGCCGGAGCCGCGATATCGGGTGCCTTCGTGCTCGTGGCCCTGATTAACTTCTGGTGGCTGTACCCCGTTATCTCCGCCGAGATCATTCCCTACGACGATTGGCACCGGCGCATGCTGTTCGACCGTTGGATCTGATCATGATGTGACCCGACATGACGTGGCCATGAGCGCCAGAACCCCCAAAGCCCAGCCCTTCTGCTCGTTCCGGTCTTACAGGTAGGTGACGTGGAAATCGTCCGCGGCGGTGGTCGTCGTCAGGGTCCAGGCATATACGGCAGACTGCGAAGCATGCCTGCACCCGATGTCGCCGCCCTCCTCTCAGAGCTGGAGCGCTCGGACCCGGACATCGCCGACGACGCCAGGGTCGCCGTCGAGTGGCTGACCGGCGGGGAGCCCCTGGAAACCATCACCCAACTGAACGTGTGCGAGTTCCTCTGGTACACGCTGCCCCTGGAGCTCAGCGGCGACCGCGCCGCCATCGCGCGCGCCCTCGGACGCCTGCTACGCCTCGGCGGCATGGACCGCTACGCCGCCCTGTGCGCCTCGTCCACCACGGCCCAGATCCTGCGCACCTACGCCCGCGAGGGCGACGAGGCCGGGACGGCCGCCTACCAGCGTGCCCTGAACGCCGGCGGCGTCCTGCCTCCCGACGTCCCCGAGCTGCGCTGGAGCTCTCTCATGGGCCCCGAGGAACTGGGCGCCCACCTCGCCTGCTCGGCCGCGCTCGAGCTCGCCATCGTCTGCGGCCGGCTCGACCTGCACGCGAGCACCGCCAAGGCCGAGGCCGAGGCGCTCACCCGCCGCTGGCTGACCGAACCCCGCGCCGAGCTCGGCGACGACAACTGGCTCAACCGCGTGCACGGCGAGCGGCTCAACCGGTGGGTGCTCGGCCGCGGAGCCGCCCGCCGCGAGCTGGCGCAGCCCTTCGAGGTACGCCTGCACGCGCCGATCCCCGCCCCCGACGGCCCCCACCTCCAGGCGCTGCGCTGGCTCCTGGAGGCCGCCGACCGACCGGGCGGCGTGCCGCTCACCCAGCGGCACAACATCGCCCGCGCGTACGTCGTCGAGGCCGCCGAGCGGTTCGGCTGGCCCATGGCGGCCACGCGCAGCGAGAACCACGTCACCGCCTTACGCACCCTGCGCCACATCGCCGAGCACGAGATGCAGGCCGTCCGCCGCGCCGGCAGGCGTCTGGTGATCACCACCAAGGGCCGCGGGCTCCTCGTCGACCCCACCGCCATGTGGCAGGCCGCGACCGCCTCCCTGCTGACCCCTGTGTCGGGCCAGCGCGAGATGGAGGTCTCGGTGCGCGAGGTCGGGCTGATGCTCCTCAGCGAGGGCAAGGCCCTGCCCTGCGTCACGCTCACCGAGCGGGTCACCGAGGTCGTGGTGGGCGAGGGCTGGCGCACGGCCACCCCGGCCGACGTGGCCAGGCCCCTGGTCGAGCTGCGCCACCGCCTGGAGGCGTTCGACCTGTGCGTCTCCCCCTTGACCTGGCAGTCCCCCGCGCCTGTCGCCCCCGAGCGCGCGTCCGCCTACCAGACCCCCGCGGCGCTGACCCCCACCGGCCGTGCCGCCGCCCTCACCGCCCTCCGCGCCCAGGCCCTGCGCCCCCGTCAGTACGTCAGCCTGAGCCGGGGCACCCCGGCCTGAGCCGCGTCCCGGCGTGTCCCGGATCGTCTCTCAACGACCGTCGCGGCCGGTCGCGTGCCTCCGGGCGCACGGCCGGCCTTGGCCCTTAGATCCCGGTGGGGACGTAACCGCCGTAGCGACGGCACGGCAACGCGGTGTACCCGATTTTTCGGGAAAAAGTGACTATGTATGCACCGCGCGCGGGGCGAGGAGCTCCGGCCACGCGGGACACGCCCTCTGTCCGGCCGGGGTGGCGAATGCGGGTGCGGACAAAAAATGGGTAATCACCATGGAACAGAGTCCACCACGGCGGAGTTCTTATCGGATCGCGGGTATGCAGATTGACAGTCGGATATGTCGGCAAAAATGTAATCGGCTGCCCATCGCCTGAAGGTGCAGGTGCGCAACGGTATGAACGGTCACCCCACAGAGTCCCCGCGGCCTGGAACGATCAGCACCCTGAGGCGGCTGACGCAGGTGCTGATCGCCACGGTGGTCGCGACGGCGGCCTGGCCCGCGACGGGCGCGGCGGCGATCCCCCTGCGGCCGCGAGGCGACGACCACGGGTCCATCACACTGCACAGCGGAAACGGCCGGAACAACCGGACCTACGGCGCGATATACAGCCCTACCAATACCCGGGGCGTGCAGCAGATGGTCAACTCCAGCGTGAGCAGTACGAACACCATGCAGGCGTCGATATGCAAGAAACGTCAGCGTATCTGCAAGATACGCCACAGGCTCCGCGTATCAGTGAGATAGACAACGGTTTCGCGCTATAACCGGGAATCAACCACCACCACGGGATGGCCTGAAGAAAACACCCTGCGCCGGGATGACCGGAAACGTGATCAACTTCCTTCATGACGCTACGCTGTCGATACGGGAATCGAATCGAAGGGCGTCGTGGTTGGTCGCGTCCGATACGGCAAAGGCGACGAAGAATGAAATGTCACCATCCCACCGGGGCGGGCGGGCGGATGCGGCTTCCCGCCCGCGTCCTCGCCGCCACCCCTTCGGCAACCACGCTCACCAGACTCGCCGCCCTCACCACCGGCACGCTGCTCGCCGGGCTGCCCCTGGCCGTCCTGCTGCTCTGCGCCGTCGCCTCCCCACCGGCGCACGCGGCCGCCGAACGCCCCCGCCCCGAACGCCCGTCCCACGCCCGCGACGGCGACCGTCATAACCGGGCCGTCCACCGCGTCGTCCGCTTGCAGCCCGATAGCGACTCCGACGGAGAGGGCGGGGACGACGGGGAGCAGAAAGGCAAGTCCGGACGTCTGACCAAGATCGGCAACGGGTCACGGAACAACAGCATCGTCTCCGTCAAAAGCCCCACCAGCAACAAGGGCATCCAGCACACCCAGGCCGACAGCGTCAACGGCTCCACCGCCGTCCTGAACGCCCTCTGCCGGCAGGTCAAGGTCTGCAACATCACCCTGAAAGTCATCATGGTGGCACCCGAAAAGGCCAAGAAACACACCGAGAAGAAATCCACATCCAGGGACACCACCCCCGACGAGGACGACTGCTGCTGCGCCTGCGAGACCTGCGACTCCTGACCGGTCCTCCCGACTCCTCCCGCGGAAAAGAATTCGCGATTTCGCGCGCGATTTCGCCCGGCGGGTAATCCGAACCGCGGTTTGGAACGTCCTGATGACGTCGGACTTCCACACCCCGGTCGTGGTCCCAACTGTCCGACGGCGCGGGGCCTCTGCATCCGGGGAGGGATGCGAGGCCCCGTCGCGCCCGCCCGGCAGGCCTTTCCGGCACGCCCGTCCGCGCCGAGAGCCCGCCACCGGACGCCCGAGGACGACCCGCGGCGACGGCCAGGACATTACATCCCATAGCTCGACAATCCAGACTTTTTCCCCTTTTCTTGACAAATCACCAGAAAAGCCACCCAGCGCACACCCGCCCCGCGTACAGCCGCGGAGCGCATCGCGAAGTTCCGACCCCACCCCTGTGGAAGAATGTCGCGATGCGTTTCCACGCCGACCTCCATATGCATTCAAAGCATTCCCGGGCCTGCAGCAAGGACAGCGACCTGGAGCATTTGACCTGGTGGGCCCGGCGAAAAGGCGTCACGTTATTGGGCACGGGTGACTTCACGCATCCGGCCTGGTTCGGCGAACTGCGCGAGAAACTCGTCCCCGCCGAGCCCGGCCTGTTCCGGCTGCGCGATGACCTGGACCGCGCGGTCTCCGAGACCCTCCCCGCCGCGGTGTCCGGCGCGCCCGTCCGGTTCATGCTCTCCGTGGAGGTCTCCACGATCTACGCCCAGGGCGACCGCTCCCGCAAGATCCACCACTTGGTGTACATGCCGGACTTCGAGGCCGCCGAGGCGTTCAACCGCCGGCTCGGCCGAGGCGCCGACCTGAGCTCCGACGGCCGACCCATCGTCGCCCTGACCTCACGCGAGCTGCTGGAGGCGACTCTGGGCAGCCGCGAGGGCGCCTACCTGGTGCCCGCCCACGTCTGGACGCCCTGGTTCGGGGTGTTCGGCTCCAAGTCCGGCTTCGACACGCTCGAAGAGGCCTACGCCGACCTCACCGACCACATCTTCGCCCTGGAGACCGGCCTGTCCAGCGACCCGGGCATGAACTGGCGGGTCTCCGCCCTCGACCGCTATCGGCTGGTCAGCTACTCGGACGCGCACTCACCGCCCATCGTCGGCCGTGAGACCACCGTCTTCGACACCGAGCTGGACTACTACGCGATCCTGAACGCGCTGCGCACCGGCGACGGCCACGCCGGGACGATCGAGTTCTATCCGGAGGAAGGCAAGTACCACCTCGACGGCCACCGCAAGTGCGGCATCCGGATGGACCCGCGCGAGACGCGCCGCCACGGCGGCGTCTGCCCCGTGTGCGGAAGAAAGCTCACGGTCGGCGTCCTCAGCCGCGTCGACGACCTGGCCGACCGGCCCCCAGGGTCCCGCCCCACCGGCGCGGCGGGCTTCCAGAACCTCGTCCCGCTGCCGGAGGTCGTGAGCGAACTGTTCGGCGTGGGCCCGAAGAGCAAGAAGGTCCGGACGGAGGTCGACCGGCTGGTCTCCGCCATGGGCCCCGAGCTGGCCATCCTCGAAGAGGTGCCAGTGGGCGACATAGCCGTCCACTCTCCGCGCCTCGCCGAGGCCGTCAGCCGCCTGCGCCAGGGCCAGGTCACCAAGCAGCCCGGCTACGACGGCGAGTACGGCGTGATCCACGTCCTCGCCCCCACCGACCCGAAGCTCCCCGAACCCGACGCCGCGGCGACCCTCTTCTGAGCTACTCGGCGACCTCCCCACCGGCGTTGGTGTAGAGGACGTACGCCCAATATCCAAAATAGGGGGATGAGATGTACCGCTTGCCGTCGGCGGCCACCACCAGGCTGACAACGCCGTCGACGTAGCCCAGCCTCCTGGTGGCGTTGTACTTGATGATGAGCGGGCCGCCGATCGCCCCGTCGGACAGCTTGCAGGGGAAGCCGATCTGGAAGTTCACGCCGTACCGGGGCAGCGGCTTGGTGGCCGTCGACGGCCCGGCGCAGTACCCGGGCGCCTGCCGGGACCCGTAGCCGAACGCCGTGTAGACCTGCGCCGCCTTCTGGTCCCAGGTGAAGCCCTGACCGCCGACCGCGTCGCCGAGCCTGCCCGCGTCCGTCCAGTCGTCCCCGTCGCGCTTCAGCCCGTCGTACACGGACACGAAGGCGACGTCGAAGTCGAAGTCACCGTTCTTCGAGAAGCGGTTCCAGACGTACCCGGCCTTCCCGGCGTACACCCCGTACGGCGCCTGGCCGCGGTTGTACCCGGGGACGAACACGAGCGACTTCACGGCCGCCCTGCCGACGACGTCGTACACGCAGTGCCCCGCGGTCATGACCAGATCGCGCTCGGGACCCATCACCGACGTCGCCGCGCAGGTGTAGTCCTTGCCGCCGCGCGTGAAGAAGATCCGGCCGATCGTCTTCGGCATGCCCGCGACCGCAGGAGCCTTCCCCTTGACCTTCCCGATGCCGCTCGCATCCCCGGTCGGCAGCCCCGGGTTCCTGACCTTCTTGACCGGCACGGCCACCGCCACCTTGGCGGCCTTGAACCGCGCCGGCGTCCAGCCCTGCACGGTCTTCCGCACGGACGTGACGTTCACCAGCGAGACCTTGACGGAGGCAGGGTCGTCCGCGGCGGCCTTCGCGGGCGCCGTGACCGTCGCCAGGCCGGAGGCCACAACCGCGGCCACAATCAGGGGTGACACGATCCATCGCCGGCTCATCGCACTCCTCGGGCGCTAGGGGGCAGCGCAGGCGATCCTAACGAACCTTGATCGAGGACCGGTCCAATTCCATCCGAATGCTGACGGTGCGTCTGGAAACGTGGTCCCCAAGATCGTTCTGTGACCTCCGGCCTTCAGGCGTCGAAGCGCCGGCGGGCGGTGTCGATGTGACCGAGGTACCGCTGGGTCCAGCCGCACATTCCATCGACCGTTGCCCGCAGGGCTTGGCCCGGCTCGGTGAGGGTGTACTCGACCCGCGGCGGCACGGTGGGGTGCACCGTCCTCGCGACCAGGCCGTTGCGCTCCAGCATGCGCAGGTTCTGGGTGAGCATCTTGTGACTGATGCCCTCGACCTCTTCCCGCACCTCGCTGAAGCGCAGGGTGCGCTCACTGAGAGCCTCGATGATCAGGAGCGCCCACTTGTTGGCGACGTCCGAGAAGATCTCCCGCGCCAAGGAGTCCGCGCGTCTCAGGTCCGCTTCCTCGGGTGAGCCCCTGAACTGTTTGGTCACCATCAGGTTCCCCAGTCACTGAAAAGTGCGTTCTTCCATGTCAGCGAACACTCTCTTACAGTTCCCGAGTAACCACAAGAGACCACGAGTGTCCGGATCGGCGGACGCGGGCCCACAGGCGGGCCCGGACAAGGAGGCAGGCAGCATGGCCATCACCCTGGTGAACCCCAAGAAGTTGCCCGAAATCGAGGTCTACCGGCAGGTGTCGATCGCATCAGGGGCGAGGCTCGTCTTCATCGCCGGTCAGGTCGCCTGGGACGCGGAGGGGGTCACCGTCGGCGAAGGCGACCTCGCCGCGCAGGTCGAGCAGTGCTACCTCAACATCGGCACCGCCCTGGCCGAGGTCGGCGGTTCCTTCGACGACGTGGCGAAACTGACCGTCTACGTCGTCGACTGGACCCCCGACAAGATGCCCTTGCTCCTGGAGGGGATCTCCCGGGCGGCCGCGAGGCTGGGGGTCACTCCGGTCCCACCGGCCACGCTGCTGGGCGTTGCGGCACTGGACGTCCCCGACCATCTGGTCGAGATCGAGGCCACCGCAATCCTCGACTGAACAGATGCTCTCGGCCACTCCGACCAGCGTGCTCAGGCACACATCGGAATGACTCTGCCGGAGGCCGCGATGACGGCGCCCGGGTAGCGGCCATGTCCATACCGGCAGGTGGGACGGGACCCATATGCTCGGAAACATGGTATTGCCCGCGCAGCGGGCGCTGGTCCCTCTGGAGTCGGTGCTCGGACTGCTGGACCTGCTGCTCGATGAGACGGCCGACGAGCAGAGCGCCGTCGCACCGCTCGCCGAGTCGCTCGACGGCGCCGAGCTGACCGGCGTGCTGCGGCGGACGCGGCGGGTGCGGGCGACGCTGGCGCGGTGGCGTCGGCGCGATCAGGAGCTGTCCGCGCTGCTGTCCAGCGCGCGTGAGCTGGCCGAGCTGCGCGATCTTGACGCGCTGCTGGACCGCTTGGTGGCCCGGGCGCATGACCTGGTGGGCACTGACGTGACGTATCTGTCGGAGTTCGACCAGGAGACCGATGAGTTGCGGGTGCGCTCGACGCTGGGCACGTTCGCGCCCGAGTTCCGCCGGCTTCGGGTGCCTCCGGGGAAGGGCCTGGCCGGCAAGGTCGTGTCTACGCGCAGCCCGCAGTGGACGACGAACTACGACCACTATCTCGACGTCCCGCATGACGCGGAGATCGACGAGGCCGTGCAGGCCGAGGGGCTGGTGTCACTGCTCGGTGTGCCGCTGGTGGCGGGAGACCGCGTGCTGGGAGTGCTGTTCGCGGCCAACCGCGACGAGCACGCGTTCACTCCCGAGGAGATCGCGCTGCTGTCGGCGTTCGCCGACCACGCGGCCGTGGTGTTGCAGACGGTGCACCTGCTGGCGCAGGCCCGCGCGTCGGCCGAGGCGGCGCGGGCGGCCAACGAGGATCTCGCGCGCACCATGGCGGCGAGGGAACGCGCCAGTGCGGTGCATCAGGACCTCACCAATGCGGTGCTGCGCGGGGGCACCGGGCACGAGGTGGCCCGGACGCTGGCCGCCTCGCTGGGGCGGTCGGTGGAGATCTTCGACCGCGACCTGGCCCCGCTCGCCTCGGCGCGGACCGATGCCTCGCGGGAGTCCTCGCCCGTGACCGCGCACGTACGCGCCGCGGTCGAGCGCAGCCGCACCACGGGGCGGTGCGTGTTCCTGGACCCGTTGGATGACGGGGCGTCTGTCGTGGTCGCCGTGGTGGCCGCCGAGACGCTGCTCGGCGCGATCCTCGTCGGCCACGGCGATCTCGCGCTGGGCTCGGTCGAGCGGCGCACGATCGAGCGCGCGGCGCAGATCGTGGCCCTGCTGGCGCTGAAGCGGGAGGCCGTCGCCGAGGCCGAGGAGCGGGTGCGGGGAGAGCTGATCTCCGACATCCTGCTGGGCGACGGCGCGCACTGCGAGGAGCTGATGTTGCGGGCCCGCGCCCGCGGGGTCCGTCTGGAGTCGCTGCGCATGGTCGTCGCGGTGCTGGTGCCGCGTGACCGGCGCAGAGCGGCCGTGCAGACGCTCGGCACCTGGCGCCCCGGGCTGCTGGCCGGTGAGCACGCGGGCTGTGTGGTCGTGTTGACGGACGCGGCCGACCCCGACAGCGCGGCGACCGAGGTCCGTGAGTGTGTGCGGCCGCTGACGGGGGCGCCGGTGCTCGTGCTGGCCGACGCGCCCGTCGCCACTTGGGGCGAGCTGGGCGCCCGGTTCGAGCCGCTGCGCCAGTGCGCCGAGCTGCTGCACGGCATGGGCATCCAGGACACGGCCGTCAACGCGGCGGCCTACCAGCCGTATCTGGCCCTGTTCGGCGCCGGGCGCGACGGGATCGTCGCGTTCACCGAGGCGGTGCTCGGGCCGGTGCTGCGCTGGGACCGTGATCATTCGACCGACCTGGTGAAGACGTTGCGCACCTACGTCGACTCGCACTGTAGCCCGGCGCGGGCGGCGCGAGCGCTGAACGTGCACATCAACACGGTCAACCAGCGGCTGGACAGGATCACCCTGCTGCTCGGCCCCGCGTGGCGCGAGCCGGAGCCGTTCTTTCGCGTCACCGTCGCCGTACGTATGCACGCCCTCGCGACCGGTCTGTGATCTACGTCGATTCACACATGGCAATGGCTTCAACGGCGTGTGGTTCACCCATGGGCCCGGCGTTCCGGTCGGACCTAACCTTCCGCACAAGCCGATTGCGTTTCGGCTCGATCATCAGCCTGTTTCGGCGGTATGCGGGAGGCATCGTGGGTGTTCACAGCCGGCTGACGGGGTTGCGTGACCTGTCGCCCGGGGCGCGGCGGGCCCTCGCCGCGAAGAGCGCGGGGCTCGATCCCGGCGCGCTCGACGTACTCGATCCGGCCGCCGGGCTCACCCTGGACCAGGCC
This sequence comes from Sphaerisporangium sp. NPDC051011, assembly GCF_040653595.1. Classification (NCBI taxonomy): domain Bacteria; kingdom Bacillati; phylum Actinomycetota; class Actinomycetes; order Streptosporangiales; family Streptosporangiaceae; genus Sphaerisporangium; species Sphaerisporangium sp. NPDC051011. Next base: position 45,603 of record NZ_JBFAGG010000030.1, read on the forward strand.
GACCACATGATCGAGAACGTCGTCGGGGTCCTCGGGGTGCCGGTGGGCGTGGCCACGAACTTCAGAGTCAACGGATCCGACGTCCTGGTGCCGATGGCGACGGAGGAGCCGTCGGTGGTCGCCGCGGCGAGCAACGCCGCGCGCATCGCCCGCGTACACGGTGGCTTCGCCACGACGTGCTCGGCGCCGATCATGCAGGCGCAGGTGCAGGTGCTGGGCGCGGCCGATCCCCACGGGGCGCGGCTGCGGCTGCTGGAGGCGCGTGGCGAGCTCGCCGAGCTGGCGAACGCGCAGGACCCGCGCCTGGTGGAGTTCGGCGGCGGCGTACGGGACATCACCGTACGGCTCGTGCCGTCGGGTGAGGACGTCTACGTCGTGCTCCACCTGGTGGTCGACGTGCGGGACGCGATGGGCGCCAACGCGGTGAACACGATGGCGGAGGCCGTGGCGACCAGGGTGGGTGAGATCGCCGGGGGCCGCACCCTGCTGCGGATCCTGACCAACAAGGCGGACCTGCGCCTGGCCAGGGCACGCGCCGTCTTCGACGCCGAGGCCCTCGGGGGCTCGCAGGTGGTGCGGGACATCGTGCACGCGGCGGCGCTGGCCGAGGCCGATCCGTACCGGGCGGCGACACACAACAAGGGCATCATGAACGGCGTCACCGCCGTGGTGCTGGCGACGGGCAACGACACCCGCGCGGTCGAGGCGGGCGCGCACTCCCACGCGGTCGCCCCGGACGGCCGCTACACCTCCCTGTCCCACTTCGAGCGTGACGCCGAGGGCAACCTGTCCGGCTCCCTGGAACTGCCCATGCCGGTCGGCCTGGTCGGCGGGGCCACGAAGGTGCACCCGGTGGCGCGCGCGGCGGTGCGGCTGCTGGGGGTGCGAACCGCGAGCGAGCTGGCCGGCATCGTCGCCGCGGTCGGGCTCGCGCAGAACCTCGCCGCGCTGCGGGCCCTGGCCACCGAGGGCATCCAGCGAGGACACATGTCACTGCACGCGCGCAACGTGGCGGTGACCGCGGGCGCGAGCCCCGAGGAGATTCCCACGGTGGTCGCGCGCATGCTCGCCGCCAAGGCGGTACGCGCCGACCGTGCCGAGCAGATCCTGGCCGAGCTCCGCGCCGGAGCCGGTGCAGCCGAAGGAGACTGAGCAGCCATGGTTTTGGACGTGGGCATCGACGTCGGGGGCACTTTCACCGACGCCGTCGCCATCGCCGACGGCCGCGCCGTGCGCGGCAAGGCGTTCTCGACGCCGGACGTGACCACCGGCATCCTCGCCGCGCTGAGCATCCTGCGCGAGCAGGTCGGGCTGAGCGAGGCGGAGTTCTACCCGGCGATCGACCGGTTCGTGCTCGGCAACACCATCGTCACCAACGCGGTGGACGAGCAGAAGTACGCCCGGGTGGGGCTGCTGACCACCCAGGGCTTCCGGGACACGCTGCGGATCGCCCGCTCCGCGCGTACCGACGAGCGCGACTCGCACAAGCTGGCGCCGCCGCCGGACATCGTGGACCGGCGTCTGATCGTCGAGGTGCCCGAACGCGTCGACGCGCACGGCACCGTGCTGGTGCCGCTGTCGCCCGGCGCCGTGCGTACGAGCGTGGAGCAGGTGCTGGCGGCCGGCGCCGAGTCGATCGCGGTGTGCCTGCTGTGGTCCTTCCGCAACGACGCGCACGAGCGGGCGATCGCCGATCATCTGCGCGAGCACCACCCGGACGTGCCCTACTCGCTGTCCAGCGCGCTGACGCCGGTGTACCGGGAGTACGAGCGCATGGTGACGACGGCGCTGGACGCGGCGGTCAAGCCGATCGTCGCGACCCACTTCCAGCAGCTCGCCGACGCCCTGGCCGCCAGGGGGCTGCGCACCAGGGTGCAGATCATGCAGGTCCACGGCGGGTTCCTCTCGGTCGAGGAGACCGCGCGGGCGCCGATCTCGATGTTCAACTCCGGCCCGGTCGGCGGGGTGACCGGCGCGCGCCTGCTCGGCATGCGGCTGGGCCGGCGCCGGGTGCTCACCGCCGACATGGGCGGTACCAGCCTGGACGCCGCCGCGATCATCGACGACGAGCTGCGGGTGCTGCCGCGAGCCGAGATCGGCGGGCTGCCCACCAGCCTCACCGCGGTGGACATCGAGACCATCGGCGCCGGGGGCGGCAGCCTGGGCTGGATCGACGGCCGTGGGGTGCTGCGCGTCGGCCCGCACAGCGCGGGTTCCGTGCCCGGGCCCGCCTGCTACGGCAAGGGCGGCGAGCGTCCGGCGGTGACCGACGCCGCGCTGGTCATGGGGCTGATCAACCCCGAGTACTACCTGGGCGGGACGGTCACCCTGTCGCCGGGCAAGGCGCGCGAGGCGATCCGGCGGCACCTCGCCGACCCGCTCGGGCTGTCCGAGGACGCCGCCGCGCACGGCATGTACCGGCTGGCGACCTCGCAGATGGCCAACGCGCTCCGCAAGATCACCGTCAACCGCGGGCACGATCCCCGTGAGTTCGCCCTCGTCGGCTTCGGCGGCGCCTGCGGACTGTTCGCCGCCGCGATCGCCGCCGAGACGGGAGTGGGCGAGGTGATCATCCCGCGCAACGCCGCCGTGTTCTCGGCGTACGGGCTCATGCACGCCGATTCGGTCTTCTCCGCGGTCCAGACCAGCCCGTGGACGATGGACCAGCCGGCCGAGGCGCTGGAGAGGGAGTTCGCCGCCCTGGAACAGCGGGCGCGCGACTGGTTCGACGCCGAGGGCATCCCCCAGGACCGCCGCGCGGTCTTCCGTGAGGCCGACATGAAGTTCGTCGGCCAGATCTTCGAGGTGACCACGCGCCTGCCCGAGGAGCCGTTCCGGGAGAGCGACAAGGAGACGCTGCGCCGCCGGTTCGTGGCGGACTACGAGGCCGAGTTCGGCACCGGCACCGCGTGGACCGAGGCCGAGGTGCTGCTGGTCAACTCGCGGGTACGGGCGGTCGGCCGCACCGAGACGCAGGCCGTGACCGAGACCCCCGGCCAGGAGCGGCACACCGTCACCACGCGGGAGGTCGTCGAGCCGCTGACCGGCCACCGCCGCCACGTCGAGGTGCACCGGGGGTTCGGCGCGCTCGGCAAGGCCGAGGGCCCGTGCCTGATCGAGGAGCCCGACACCACCGTCTACGTGCCGCCGGCCGCGGCGGTCGAGGTCATCGACGGCGGGCACTTCCTCATCCGCCTGAACCACGGCGGCGACGCCGCCTGATCGAAGGAGACCCCCGTGAGCTCACCGACGTCCGACGACTTCGACCCGGTCACGCTGGAAGTGATCCGGATGCGCCTCGACTCGATCGTCGAGGAGATGGGCATCGCGATGATCCGGTCCTCCGGATCGCCCGTCATCACCGAGGCCGGTGACTTCAACACCGCGCTGTTCGATCCCGAGGGACGCATCTACGCGTACTCGGACTACGTGCAGTTCCACATCGGGTCGGGCAGCGTCGCCGTCCGTAACCTCGTCGAGGTCATCCGGGGCGAGCCGTTGTATCCGGGCGACGCGTTCATCTGCAACGACCCGCACACCGCGGGGGCGAGCCACCCGCCCGACACCAACGTGATCTCCCCGATCTTCCAGGGCGCGGAGCTGATCGGCTGGGCGCAGTCGCAGGCGCATCTGCTCGACGTCGGGGGCATGACCCCCGGCGGCTTCGCGCCCGGCGCGTACGACTGCTACAGCGAGGCCCTGCGGCTGCCGCCCGGAGTCAAGGTCTTCGAGCGGGGCGAGCCGGTCGAGTGGGTCCGGCGGATCCTGCTCAACAACGTCCGTGTCCCCGTGCCGTACTGGAACGACGTGCGCAGCCTCGTCGCGAGCAACAACACCGGCATCCGCCGGTTGCTCGCCACGATCGCCGAGTTCGGGCTCGACCGCTTCCGGGCGTACACGCGGCGCAACTTCGAGATCGCCGAGCAGGTCGTGCGCGACCGGCTGGCCCGGCTGCCCGACGGCGTGTGGGAGGCGGAGGAGTGGACCGAGCACAACGGGCACACCGACGATCTCTACCGGGTCCGGTGCACGCTGACCAAGCGCGGCGGCCAGGCCACGCTGGACTTCACGGGGTCCAGCCCGCAGACCGACGGGTTCGTCAACTGCAGCTACGGCGCCCTGGTGGGCAGCGTCGCCACCGCCCTCGTGCCGATCCTGGCGTGGGACGTGCCGTTCAACGAGGGCGTCATGACGGCCTTCGAGGTGGTCGCCGAGCCGGGGAGCATCGTCAACCCGCGCCCGCCGGCGCCGATCAGCAACGGCCACCTCACCACCGGGGCCCGCGTGAGCAGACTGATCACCAAGCTGTTCAACGAGCCGTGCCGGGCCAGTGACGACCCCGTGCTCCGGGAGCGTACGCAGGGCGTCTGGGCCGACTCCTGGACGGGCGGGATCTCGGCCGGAACCCGTGACGACGGCGAGTACTTCGTGCTGTTCAACATGGACGGCGGCGGCATGGGGGCCGGCGCCCAGCCCGAGGCCGACGGCCTGGACTGCGCCGGAATGATGACGCAGATGAACAACATGCTGCCGGACGTGGAGATGAACGAGATGCTCTACCCGGTGCTCTACCTGTGGAAGCGGCTCTCCCCCGCCAGCGCGGGCCACGGCGCGCACCGGGGCGGCCTCGGCCACGAATTCGCCTGGACACTGCACGGCGCGAGCGAGGTGACGCAGACCGTGTTCGCGCCCAGCGCCCAGGTGCCCGCCGACGGCTACGGGGGCGGCCTGCCCGGCGGCGGCAGCGGCCACCTTCTGTGCCGCGACACCGACGTGTGGCGGCTCATGTCCGGCGGCGCCGTCCCCACCGAGGAGAACCTCTCCGCGGCCAGCAGGCAGTTGCTGGACATCAACCAGTACGACCTCACCGTCCGGCGCGGCGACGTCTTCGTCCAGTGGATCGCCGGTGGAGGCGGTTACGGCGACCCCCTGCTGCGCGACCCGGCGCGGGTCGCACAGGACGTCGTCGACGGCTACGTGACCGCGGCCGTGGCCGAGCACGTTTACGGCGTGGTGCTCGACGGCGACCATGCCGACCAAGCCGACCTTGCCGCCACTTCCGCGCGCAGGGCCGCGCTCCGCGCGGAACGGCTGGGCGGCACATCCCCCGCGGCGGCGGTCCCGGACACGATGATCGGCGTCGCCGGAGCCTCCGTCCCGCGCCGGGGGCGGGACGGCCACTGGTACTGCCCGGCCAGCGGGGCCCTGATCGGCACCGCCGACGACTGGCACGACGACGCCGTGATCCGGACCCGTCCCGCCGCCGAACGCCTCGCCGAACTCGGCGTGCGGATCCGGCCCCGGTCCGGAGAGCCCGCCGTCCTGCTGGACGAGTTCGTCAGCCCGGCCTGCGGCACCCTGCTGGAGACCAGAGTACGCGTGGCCGCGCCGGAGGAGGTGGGCGCCCGATGATCGCCGAGACCTGGGACGGCGACGACCCCGCCCCGGCGGAGCGCGGGCCCCTCGCCGGAGTCGTGGTGCTGGACATCACCCGGGTGGTCGCGGGCCCGTTCTGCTCGATGATCCTCGCCGATCTCGGCGCGACGGTGATCAAGGTCGAGCGGCCGACCGACCCGGACTACGCCCGCGACTTCCCCCCTCATCTGCCGGCCGCCGACGGGAGCACGTTCAGCGCGTTCTTCGCGCAGTACAACCGCGGCAAGCTCGGGCTCACCCTCGACCTGGCGACGCCGGACGGGCGAGACCTGCTCAAGCAGCTCGTGCGCCGGGCCGACGTGCTGGTGGAGAACTTCCGGCCGGGCACCATGGACAAGCTCGGCGCCGGGCCCGCCGTCCTGCGCGCGGAGAACCCCCGCCTGGTCTACACCGCCATCTCCGGCTTCGGCCAGACCGGGCCGTACCGGAGCAGGCCGGCCTACGACAACTCCGCGCAGGCCACCGGCGGCCTGTGGTCGATGAACGGCTACGCCGACCGGCCCCCCGTCCGGGTCGGCACGATCATCGGCGACCTGTCGGCCACCCTGTACGCCGTCATCGGCACCCTGGCCGCCCTGCGGCACGCCGAACGCACCGGCGAGGGCCAGCTCGTCGACGTGTCGCAACAGGACTCGGTGCTGTCGCTGACCGAGAACGCGGTCGTGTCGTACACGGTGAACGGCGAGGTGCCCAGGCCGCTGGGCAACCAGCACCCGTTCGTCCGCCCGTACGAGCTGTACCCGTGCAGGGACGGGTACGTCTTCTTCGGTGGCTACACCGACAAGTTCTGGCGGCTGACGTGCGCGATGTTCGACCGTCCCGAGCTCGCCGGTGACCCGGAGATCGACACCATGGCCAAGCGGTTCGACCCCGATGTCTACTCCAACCGGGTTCGTCCGCTTCTGCTCGACTGGTTCGCGTCACGCACCCGCGCCGAACTCGAAGAACTGGCCGGCGACCAGGTGCCGCTGAGCGCGGTCAAGACCATCGCGGAAGTGGTGGACGATCCACAGATCGCCGCGCGCGACATGATCGTCGACGTCGAGTACCCGGACTTCGGGCCGTTGCGGATGTTCGGCCAGCCGATCAAGCTCGACGTCACCCCCGCCCGCCCGCGTACGCTCGCCCCGCGCCCCGGCGAGCACACCGACGCCGTACTGCGGGGCCTGCTGGACCTCTCCCCGCAGCGGATCGCCGAGCTCCGCGCCGCGGGGGTGATCTGATTGACCATCGGCTTCGAGCGGGACGGGTCCACGGCCATCATCTCCTTCGCCCGTCCCGCCAAGCTCAACGCGCTGACCCTGGCCATGTACGACGAGCTCGCCGACGCCTTCGCCCGGGTGCGGGACGACGACACGATCGCCGCGGCCGTCCTCACCGGCGAGGGAGAACGCGCGTTCTGCGTCGGCGCGGACCTGGGCGAGTCGATCCCCGCGCTGGCCGAGGGGCGGTTCGACATCTCCCGCTGGGACGGCGCGCACCAGAAGCACACCAGCCTGTTCAAGCCGGTGATCGCCGCGGTCAACGGCCTGTGCCTGGGCGGCGGGTTCGAGATCATGCTCTCCACCGACCTGCGGGTCGCGAGCGAGGACGCCGAGTTCGGCCTTCCCGAGCCGGGCGTCGGAGTGGTACCGGCCGGGGGCACACTCGCCCGGCTGACCCGGCAGATCCCGTACGCCTGGGCCATGCGGCTGCTGCTGCTCGGCGAGCGCGTCCCGGCCGCCGAAGCGCTGCGAATGGGCCTGCTCAACGCCGTCGTCCCGGCGCAGGAGGTGATGCCGACGGCGCTCGCGTGGGCCCGCCGGATCGGCGGGCTGTCCGGCACCGCGGTCGCGACGATCAAGCAGGCCGTCCTGCGCCTGGGCGACCTCCCGCTCCACCAGGCGTTCCACGCCGAGGCGCTCTACGGGCAGCGGGCGTTCACCTCACCCGACGCCCGGGAAGGCCTGGCGGCCTTCGCCGCCCGCCGACCACCCGAGTTCCCCTCACGCAAGGGGCAAGGGTGAACCGCTACGGAGTCGACCCGTTGCCCAGCCTGCCCGGCCGGATAACGATCTGGGAGGTAGGGCCACGGGACGGCCTGCAGAACGAGGCCGCGATCCTGCCCGTCGAGGTGAAGGTCGAGCTCGTCGAGCGGCTCGCCGACGCCGGGCACACCGTCGTGGAGACCACCTCGCTGGTGCACCCGAAATGGGTGCCGCAGCTCGCCGACGCCGAAGAGGTGCTGCGACGGCTGAAACGGCGCGACGGCGTGCGCTACCCGGTGCTCGTCCCGAACGAACGCGGCCTGGACCGGGCGATCGGCCTCGGACTCACCGACATCGCCGTCTTCGCCAGCGCCACCGAGTCCTTCGCCAGGGCCAACCTGAACCGGACCGTCGCCCAGTCGCTGGAGATGTTCGCCCCCGTGGTCGCCCGCGCCCGCGAGGCGGGCCTTGGCGTACGCGGCTACCTGTCGATGTGCTTCGGCGACCCGTGGGAGGGCGAGGTGCCGCTCCCCCAGGTCGTCGCGGTCGCGACGCGGCTACTCGCGCTCGGCTGCACCGAGCTCGGCCTCGGCGACACGATCGGCGTCGCGACCCCCGGCCGGGTCGCGGCGCTGCTCGACGCCCTGGTGGGCGCCGGGGTGCCGGTCGGACGGATCGGCGTGCACTTCCACGACACCTACGGCCAGGCCCTGGCGAACACCCTCGTCGCGCTCGGCCGCGGGGTCACCACGGTCGACGCGTCCGCCGGCGGCCTCGGCGGCTGCCCCTACGCCAAGAGCGCCACCGGCAACCTCGCCACCGAGGACCTGCTCTGGCAACTGGCCGGACTCGGCATCGACACCGGCGTGGACCTGGGCAAACTAGTCGAGACAAGCGCCTGGCTCGCCGCGCGTCTGAACCGTCCGAGCCCTTCGCGTACGGTCCAGGCCCTCACGCCGTCCGCGGGTTGAGCGGGAGACGGAGGACGAAGCGTGCTCCGCCCGAGGACGCGTCCTCGGCGTGGAGGGTGCCGTGGTGCGCGTGGGCGATGTCACGGGCGATGGCCAGGCCGAGCCCGGTGCCGCCGCGGTCGCGGCTGCGGGCGGTGTCCAACCGGGTGAAGCGCTGGAAGATGTGCTCGCGCTCCGCCGCGGGCACACCCGGGCCGTCGTCGGTGACGCTGAGCTCGGCCATGTCCCCGGCGCGGCGCACCGTGACCACCACGTCGCGCGCCGCGTGCCGTTGCGCGTTGTCCAGCAGGTTGTCCAGCACCCGGCGGATCTGTTCCGGGACGGCGTCGGTCGTCACGCCGGTGGTGAGGTCGAGCCGTACCGGGTGCGGATCACCGGTGCGGCGCGCGGTTTCGGCCTCGGCCAGTGCGGCCAGGTCCACGGGCTCCAGGGCGGCGGGCGGTGTCGCTCCGATCCGGGTCAGCAAGAGGAGGTCGCTGATGATGGCCTGCAGCCGGTCCACGTCGCCCAGGGTGTGTTCCAGCAGCTCGGCGAGGTCGGTCTCGCCGGGGTGAAGTTGCGCCTCCTCCAACGTGGCCCGTAGCCCGGCCAGCGGGGTGCGCAGTTCGTGCGAGGCGTCGGTGGTGAAGCGCCGCTGGCGGTCGAGCGCCAGCTGCAACGACGCGGTGACGCGCTCCAGTTCCTCGGATATCGTGTGCTCGCGGGTGTAGCGGCGGGCGTTGTCGACGCATACCGCGGCGCGGCCGACCAGTTCCTCGGCCAGGGCGAGGTCGTCCTCCTCGAACGCGTCCTTGCCCGTGGCGCGATAGAAGCTCACCACCCCGAGCATGACGCCCCGGGCCCGCATCGGCACCGTGATGAGCGAGTGGATGCCCTGCTCACAGATTCTCTGGCCGCGCTCGGGATCCTGTCCCAGCCACCCGAAGGTGCTGGACAACACCGGGCCGAGCACCGGCTGCTCGGTGGCGAGGCTGCGCCCCACCGGCGTGAACGGGAGCGGGTGAATGAGCGCGCCGAGCTGGTACAGAGCGGCCCCCTCCTTGATGCCCGCGAAGGCTACCCGGCGCAGCCCCGCGTCCGTGCTGCCGGGCTCGTCCCCCCGCAGGACGGGGTCGGTCAGGTCGACGGCGGCGTAGTCCGCGAACCGGGGGACGGCGACCTGGGTCAGTTCCTCGGCGGTCTGGGTGACCTCCAGGGTGGTGCCGATGCGAGAGCCCGCGTCGCACAGCAGGCTGAGTCGCTCGCGCGCCCGCAGAGCGAGCCGGCCGATGCCCGGCTCGCTCACGGCGAGCAGCCACCCCTCGGTTCCGTTCATCTTCTCCCGTTCAGCCGAGCCTCCTGGCCGTCGGTGAGCCACGCCTTCACCGCGATGGCGGTGGAACCGATGATCGGCTGCGCCACCAGCGTGGCCGTGCGGCCGTCCGTGAGGGCCATCCTCACCACCGCCGCCCGGCCCTGCGCCACCAGCCTCACCGCGGCGTCCTCCAAGGCGAGCCGATCACGGCGGCACAAATCCAGAGGCGCGGAACCCGTCGCGGCGCCACCATCCGGCGCCCGGAGGAACTCCTCCATCAGGGCCCGCTCGCGTTCGGCCGCCATCTCGAACAATCGCCGCTCGACCGCGGCGGCCGATCGCCGGGCCAGGACCATCATCTCCGCGTTCGCCGTGTCGTTCGGGCCCACGACGCTGATCACCCCGTCCACCCGCCCGCTGAGCGGGTGGCGTATCGGCGCGCCCACGCCGGTGAGGCCGCGCAGTTCCTCCGCGAAATGCTCATTGCCGGTGACCTGGCAGATCCGCCGTTCCACCAGCGCCGAGCCGAAGGCGTTGGTGCCCATGTCCGCCTCGGCGTAACGGAACCCGGG
>NZ_JBFAGG010000031.1:0-12438 GCF_040653595.1 Sphaerisporangium sp. NPDC051011
CTACAAGAGCCTGCGCGTCGACCGGCGCACCTACAAAGCGACCATCAGCATCGACATCTTGACAAAGCCGATCAGCCCCTAACTTCACGGCCTTGGCCTTTAGGTGTGGGGAGGAAGTCAAGTGAGCCCGGACCTCCCCACACCGTGTACTCGCGCTACCGCGCCACGGGCGGCGGCTCGGCGGGGTGGCCGCGCGGCAGCGGCGGTGCCGTCGGGCTGTAGGCGCCGGCCTCCACCTCGTCGACCAGCTCGCTTGCGCGCGGAATATCCGTGATGATCTTCACGGACTTATTCCGGATTGCTGTCTCTCAACGCCCGACGCCCAGGTAGGCATAGCCCAGGCGACGCAACTCGGCGATCTTCTCCTTGCTGTAATAGGCCCGCCCGTCCAGCACCAGGCACGAGTCCGCCACCGGCAGCCCGGCGAAGTCGATGGACGCGAACTCCTCGTGCAGGGCCATGACGGCGACGCAGTCGGCGCCGTGGACGGCCTCCTCCAGGGTCTCGGCCGGGGTGATGCCGAACAGTGCCTCGGCCTGGAAGGGATCCACCAGCGGGTCGTGCAGCCGCACCGTGGCCCCGGCCTTCTCCAAGGCCGTGACGACGCCCTCGACCGGGGTGGCGCGCAGGTCGCCGGTGTTGTTCTTGAACGCCGCCCCCAGCACGGCGACCGTGCACCGCGCCGGGTCCTTGCCCTGGCGCGCCAGCGCGTCGATGATCAGCTGGGCGGTGTGCTCGGGCATGCCGAGATTGACCTTGCGGCCGGCCGCGGGCGTCAACAGCTCCACGCCGCGCTCGCGGGCCGAGTGCCACACCATCCAGGGGTCCTTGACCAGGCACGAGCCGCCGACGCCCACGCTGGGCAGCAGGATGTTCACCTTGCCCTTGCCCTTGCTGATCGTGTTGGCGGCCCCGATCACGTCGAGGACGTCCACGTCGAACGCGGCACAGAACTTGGCCAGTTCGTTGGCCAGCGCGATGTTGAGGTCGATCCACCAGTTGTCGGCCAGTTTGACGATCTCCGCGGCCTCCGGCGAGTCCAGCCTGATCACGTCCACGCCGAGCGCCTGCCGCCAGAACAGTGCCGCGTCCTGCGTGCTGTCGGCGTCCATGCCGCCGACCACGATGGGCAGCGACCGCAGCTCGCGCAGCGCCGTACCCTCGGCGAACCGCTCCGGTGTGAAGGCCAGGCCGAAGTCCGCGCCGCAGACGAGTCCGCCGCGCTCCAGCAGCGGACGTACGAAGTCGCGCGTCGTGCCCGGCGTCACGGTGCTCTTGACCAGTACGAGCTGCCCGGCGCGCAGGTGGCGGCTCACCTCGCCGCAGGCCTGGGCGAGCTGGGTCTCCACCATGGAACCGTCGGTCCTGATCGGGGTGCCGACCGCGAGCAGCACGACGTCGGCTGCCCGGATGTGGGAGTAATCGGTGGTCAACCGGAGCCGCCCGTCCACGATGCCGGCTTGGAGCAGGGGCGCCAGCCCGTCCTCCTGGTAGCGGCAGTGGCCCTCCATCAGCTCTTCGATCAGCTGAGCGTTCGTGTCGACCCCCGTCACGTCCCAGCCGCGCTCCGCGAGGACGGCCGCGTAGCAGGAGCCCACATAGCCCAGGCCGATGACCGCGACTTTTAGGCGATTATTTTCCTGCAGGCATCGCATAAATGCTCCCCAACGACGTGCGTTCACAACCTGGTAGCTTTCCTGATTGCCAGCACAGCGCAGTTCCCGGCGGGCTGCATCTTTTGCCTTGCGCGGCAGGGCGCCGCAATACAAGAGATGCACCTGAAACGGCGGTGCCCGATCCTGTGGAGTGGTGCATCGACGAAGGGGCCGGAGATGAATGTACACAAGGCGTTGATCCTCGACGAGGTGCGCAAGTACCATGACGACGTCGCGCCCACCGGCGATTTCGAGCCGGGCGTCACCGAGATCTGGCCGACCGGGGCGGTACATGACGTCGAGGACCGGCTGGCACTGGTCGAGGCGGCTCTCGAACTACGCGTCGCGGGCGGGACCAGGGCCAGGAAATTCGAGTCGGTCTTCGCCCGCAAGATGAAGCGGCGCAAGGCGCTGCTCACGAACTCGGGCTCGTCGGCCAACCTGCTCGCCCTTTCGGCGCTGACGTCGCACCGCCTCGAGGACGCCCGGCTGCGGCCGGGGGACGAGGTGGTCACGGTGGCGGCGGCCTTCCCGACGACGGTGAACCCGATCCTGCAGAACGGCCTGGTGCCGGTCTTCGTGGACGTGGAGCTCGGCACCTACAACCCCACTGTGGACATGGTCGCTCAGGCGATCGGGCCGAAGACCAAGGCCATCATGATCGCCCACACCGTCGGCAACCCGTTCCCGGTGGCCGAGATGGCCGAGCTGGCGGCCGAGCACGAGCTGTTCCTCATCGAGGACAGCTGCGACGCCGTCGGGTCCACCTATGACGGCGAGCCGGTCGGCACCTTCGGCGACCTCACCACCGTGAGCTTCTACCCTGCCCACCACATGACGATGGGCGAGGGCGGCTGCGTGCTGACCTCGAACCTGCTGCTGGCACGCATCGTCGAGTCGCTGCGCGACTGGGGCCGGGACTGCTGGTGCGAGCCGGGGGAGAGCAACACCTGCCTCAAGCGCTTCAGCTACCAGATGGGCACGCTGCCGCACGGCTACGACCACAAGTACATCTACTCGCACGTCGGCTACAACCTCAAGATCACAGAGCTGCAGGCGGCGCTCGGCCTCAGCCAGCTCGACAAGGTCGACGACTTCTGCGCCGCCCGGCGGCGCAACTGGCGCCGGCTGCGCGAAGGGCTCGACGGCGTGCCCCACCTGCTCCTCCCCGAGGCCACCCCGCGCAGCGACCCGAGCTGGTACGGCTTCGTCGTCACGGTGGATCCGCAGGCGCCGTTCAGCTCCAAGGAACTGGTGGAATTCCTGGAAGACAGGAAGATCGGCACCCGCCGGCTGTTCGCGGGCAACCTGCTTCGGCACCCTGCGTACGCCGACCAGAACCACCGGGTCGTCGGCGAGCTGACCAACACCGACATCATCACCACCCAGACGTTCCACATCGGCGTCTATCCGGGCCTGACCGACCAGATGATCGACTACGTCGTGGCGTCCTTCAAGGAATTCGTCACCGCTCGCGCCTGATCCCCTCCCGACAGCCGGGCCGTAAGGCCCGGCGACCGTTGTGAGATTGGAGCGTTCCGGGTCGCCGCGGGAAATTCCCGGCCTTCACGGCAAAAATCGAGAAGGTGTTTTCCCCATGGGCCGGACAATCGAATTATGAAGGCATTGGTATTGTCCGGCGGGTCCGGAACCCGCCTGCGGCCCTTTAGCTATTCGATGCCGAAACAGCTCATCCCCATCGCCAACCGGCCGGTGCTCGAGCACGTGCTGGTGAACATCCGCGACCTGGGCGTGACCGAGATCGGCGTCATCGTCGGGTCCTGGGCGGCGGAGATAGCCGCGGTGATCGGGGACGGCTCGTCGCTGGGGGTGCGCGTCACGTACATCCAGCAGGGCGCGCCCTTGGGGCTGGCGCACGCCGTGCGGCTCGCGCGCGGGTTCCTGGGCGAGGACGACTTCGTGATGTACCTCGGCGACATCATGTTGCCCGACGGGGTCGTCGAGATCGCCGCGGACTTCCGCGCCAGGCGGCCGGCCGCGCACGTGGTGGCGCAGCGGGTGCCGGATCCGCGGGCGTTCGGCGTCGTGGAGCTCGGGGCGGACGGGGCCGTTCGGCGGCTGGTCGAGAAGCCCCGGTGGCCGCGCAGCGATCTCGCCATGGTGGGCGTCTACTTCTTCACCGCCGCCGTCCACGAGGCCGTGGACGCCATCGTGCCGAGCCGGCGCGGCGAGCTGGAGATCACCGACGCCGTCCAGTGGCTGGTCTCCCGCGGGCTGCCCGTCAGGGCCACCGAGTACCGGGGGTTCTGGAAGGACACCGGCAGGCCCGACGACGTGCTCGAATGCAACCGGCGGCTGCTCGGCGAGCTCGGCGGCCGGGTCGAACTCGGCCCCATGACACGCCTCGTGCGGTCGCGGATCGACGGGCCCGTGATCGTCGGTGCGAACACGCTGATCGAGGACTGCCTCATCGGGCCCAACGTGTCCATCGGGCGCGACTGCGTGCTGCGCGGGACGCGGCTGAGCGACTCCATCGTGCTGGACGGGGCGTCGATCCTGGAAGTTCCCGGAATGTCTGGCTCGATCGTCGGGCGCTCGGCCGTCATCGAGCCCGCCGGCTCGGAGGCGGCTCGTTACCGGCTGCTGGTCGGTGACAACACGCGAGTGGAGATCGCGCCCGCGGCCCGGTAGCCGGCCTGGACGGCACGCCACGGCGAACCGGCGTGCCGGCAGGACGACGCCGCACGCTTCGCCGCGGCGGCGGACAGGCGCCTGAAATGCGACAACCGACCGGCGGCGGCCGGTCGGTTGTCACGTCGAGGCTTGCGACGTCGGGTGCCGTCTCACGCTCCGATGGGCGTGTTCTGGTAGGCGGTGACGAGCCACTGGCCGTCCTGCTTCGCCAGCACCCACGTGGCGCGAATGGCCCGCTCCGGCGAGACCTCGGTCTCCTCGCCCGTGAGTACCCCGCCCTTGGTGGTCAGCACCGCGGCCTCCGGCCCCAGGAACTTGGCCGAAAGCGGCTCGCCGAACACCCGCGTGCCCTTGTAAGGGCCGGAGTAGGCGGCGTCCATGAACGCGCGGATGCTCTCGCGGCCCGTGACATAGATGTCACCGGGCAGGATCATGGTGGCGTCCTCGGTGAATATGCTGGCGAATGCTTCGCCGTCGTTCTTCGCCCAGGCGGCGACCATGCGCCGCGGCACCTCGCGAACGGCCGTCGTGTCGTCGATGGTGGTCGATGTAGCGCTCATTTAATTGTCCTCCACTCTACGGAGATCTTCGGTGGCCAGGCGCGGCCGCCTCGGATCACGACTATCCGCGACCTTAACTCCGCTCGGACCACGGACTTTCTCCTGCCGTGCCTAATCGGTCGCCTTATTTCCAGCATTTTCAAAGATGTATGAGGGCTCGCGACTTGTGACGATATATCAGTAAGAACCGGTATTCAGGGCGCGTATCCGTTCGCGGGCCGACACGCCTTTGATTGGGATTTCGGGAGTGGAGGACACCGGATGACTGACAATCGGGCAAGCGAGCTGAGTTTCTCCCAAATCGAGGAGAAGGTCAGAGAGATCTGGCGGTACGTGCTCGATGTGCCGGACGACATGGCCGATGCCACGTTCTTCGATCTGGAGGGCGAGTCGATCTCCGCGATCCGCATCGTCTCGCGTATCGAGGACGAGCTGGGCGTCGAGATCGAGGTGGGCGACCTCTTCGAGGAGGACCCCAACCTCGGAGCGCTGGTGCTCAGGGTCGCCGCCGCGGCGAAGGTCTCGTCCCTCGCCTGAACGCGTCCGCGCGACGCGAGCTTATTCGACCGCTGGGATGCCGGACACGCGGCCTCAGCGTCCCGTCCGAGGGACCACGAGAGCGTCCCATACCAGGGAACACTAGGAGGAAATTGTGGTGACGACCGAGGTCCCGGCGCGGGAGGAACTCGTGCGGCGGGTGTCCGCCCTCGCGCCGGCCCTGCAGTCAAAGGCGGCCTGGGCTGAGCAGAACCGGCGCCTCCACGAGGAGTCGATCGAGGCCCTGGCCGACGCGGGCGTCTTCAAGATGAGGGTCCCCGCGCGCTTCGGCGGTTACGAGTGCGACACGCGTACCCTCGTGGCCGTGGGCACCGAGCTGGGTCAGGCCGACGGCTCCACCGGGTGGACGGCGTCGGTCTACTGGATCCCCACGTGGATGGTGTGCCTGTTCCCCGACGACGTCCAGGCGGAGGTGTTCTCGACGCCGGACGTACGGGTGTGCGGGACGCTCAGTCCCACCGCGATGGCCGCCCCGGTCAAGGGCGGCGTCGTGGTCAACGGCAAGTGGGGATTCGTCAGCGGCGCCTGGCACAGCCACTGGCAGGAGATCGTGGCCATCCAGGTGGGGCCCGACCAGGAGCCGATGCCGATCATGGCGCTCGTCCCCATGTCCGACCTGCAGATCGTCGACGACTGGCACACGAACGGGCTCCAGGGCACCGGCAGCGTCAGCACCGTCGCCCAGGACGTGTTCGTCCCGGCCGAGCGGGTCATCCCGCTGCCCGCGGTGCTCCAGGAGCAGTACGCCTCGCGCCTGAACGCGGACATCCCGATCTACCGGGCCCCGATGCTGCCCGTCGCCTCCGCCTCCTCGGTCGGCACCTTCCTGGGCCTGGCCAAGGCGGCCAAGAAGGCGTTCCTGGACCGCCTGCCCGGCCGCAAGATCACGTACACCGGGTATGACCTGCAGAGCGAGGCGCCCATCACCCACCTGCAGGTCTCCGCGGCCGTGCTCAAGATCGACCAGGCGCAGTTCCACGCCGAGCGGCTGGCCGCGACCGTGGACGGCAAGAGCGAGCGCGGCGAGCAGTGGACGCTGGAGGAGCGGGCCAGGGTCCGCGCCGACATGGGCGCGGTGTGCGCGCTGACCAAGGAGGCCGTGGACATCCTCGCCACCGCGAGCGGCGGCTCCTCCCTCTACTCCGACGTGCCGATCCAGCGCATCCTGCGCGACGTGCAGAGCGCCAACCTGCACGCGCTCATGCACCCCAACACCAACGCCGAGCTCTACGGCAGGGTCCTCTGCGGCCTTCCGCCCAACACCCTCTACATCTGACGAACACCCTCCGCTCCATCCGCCTTCCGCCGGTTGGAGGTGCCCCGCGGCCGTCGGCCGCGGGGCACCGGCGCGTCAGGCCCCTTCCATGCTTCCCGCCGGCACCCTCTCCTGGAGCCGGTGGTGCTGCTTGCCGTCCGTCCCGTAGGCGTCGACGATGAGCTCCCGGCCGAGGTTCCCCCGTACCAGCAGATCGGCCACCACACCCCAGCTCGTGCTCCCATCCGGTTCCCTCAGCGCCGCCGCGACCGCGGTCAGATCGTCCACCACCTCCTCCAGCATGTCCGCGACGGCGACGGCGTTGTGCACGAGGATGTCGATCCACAGCTCCGGAGGGCTCCCGGCCACCCGGGTCATGTCGTACAACGCCCTGCCGGCGAGGGACAGCACGTCCGGTCCCGCACCCGCGTACGCGAATCTGGCGGCGAGCGCCGCCGACAACACCAGCGGCGCGTGCGACACCGCCGCGGCGGCCCTGTCGTGCGCGTACGGCGAGAGCAGGGCCACCTGCGCCCCGCAGGCCGTCACCAGCTCTGTCACGGTCCGCACCGCGTACAGCGCCGTGGCCGGGCCCGGGCACAACGCCCACTTCCGGCCGTCGAACAGGTCCGCGCGGGCGGCACCCGGGCCCGATATCTCGCGCCCCGCCATCGGGTGCCCGGGAACGTACGTGCTCAGATCGCAACCGGCGAGCTCGGCGCTCGACAGGATCCGCGCCTTGGTGCTGGCCACGTCCGTGTACACGGTGCCCAGCCCCCGGCCCTGTGCGTCACGCAACACCTCGGCCACGGTGGACGGCGGGGTCGCGATGACCACCACGTCCGCCGGTGGCTCGTCCGCGTCCAGCGCGACACCCGCCTCCATGCGCACGGCCTCCACCAGCGAACGCGGGTCCTGGTCGGCCAGCGTCACGCGGGCTCCGTCGGCCCGCAGCGCGAGTGCCACGGAGGTGCCGATCAAACCGCATCCGATCACGGTGACGTGGCGGATCGCGGGTGCGGACCGGGTGGTCCGGTCGGTTGTGGACGTCAAGATGGCCTTGGCCATGGTGATCGGTCCTTCCTCAGTTCCTGGCGCGGTCCTCACAGCCATGGTGCGCCGCACCCGGCCCGAAAAGGAGGAACAGACCCGTCCGCTTACTGCCGATCGCCAACACGTTCCTGCCAACCCGCAAAAACGCGACAGCCGCTCCTCCACGAGGGAGAAGCGGCTGCCTGCGCCGGCTGTCCAAGGGCTCATGACCAGGGGGCGACGGGATACCAAGGGGCGAGCTCCCGCCTGGCGAGCAGCCTGACGTCCATTCGCCTTCTTCGACAAACACATCGCGAACCATCGGTAGCGCTATTCGTGGCCGTCGTGCCCACGTTGATCCCGGGGTCCGTCAAGCGGTCGGCAAGCACCTCGGTGTCGTCGCGCAGCGAGACGATACGCGTGTGCACGGCGCCACCGTAAGTCCCGCAGAGCGGTCCCACAGCTCAGGGGCTCGTCACCAGGTGACGGGCAGCTCGTGCATTCCGTAGACGGTGGCGTCGTCCTTGAACGAGAGCTGCTCGGCGGGGACGGCCAGCCGCAGGCCGGGGATCCGCCGGAACAGGGTGTTGAAGACGATCTCCAGCTCCACGCGGGCGAGGCTCTGGCCCAGGCACTGGTGCGGGCCGTAGCCGAAGGTCAGGTGGCTGCGAGCGTCGCGCTCGATGTCGAACCTGTCGGCGTCCGCGAACACCTCCGGATCGCGGTTGCCGGTGTTGGCCAGCGTGAGCACGCCTTCCCCTGCGGGGATGACGGTGCCGCCGAGCTCCACGTCCTCCATGGCCACCCGCATGATCGCGAACTCGGCGATGGTGAAGTGCCGCAGGAGCTCCTCGACCGCGCCCGGCGTCTTGCCGGGGTCATCGCGCAGCGCGGCGAGGGTGTCGGGGTGCCGCAGCAGCATGTACGTGCCCAGCGAGATCATGTTCGCCGTGGTCTCGTGCCCGGCGAGCAGCAGCAGGAACGCCAGGCTGAGCAGCGCGCCATGGTCCACCTCGCCGCTCTGGCGCTGCTTGAGCACCTGGCGGCCGAGCAGGTCGTCGGTGGGGTCCTCCTCCTTGGCCTTGATCAGCTTGTCCAGGTAAATGGCCAGCTCGAGGGACGCGTGCTGCTGTTCCTGTGGCGTGACCGTGTGGTTGAGCAACTGAGCGGAGCGCGACTGGAAGAAGTCGTGCTCGTCGTACGGCACGCCGAGCAACTCGCAGATCACCAGGGAGGGCACCGGCAGGGCCAGCGCCCGCACAAGGTCGACCGGGCGCGGGCCGTCCAGCATGGCGTCGAGGTGTTCGTCCACGATCTGCTGGATGCGCGGTCGCAGCGCCGCCATGCGCCTGACGGTGAACTCCCCGATCACCGCCCGGCGCGCCTGGCCGTGCTCGGGCGCGTCCATCTCCAGCATCATCTTGGGCAGCGGCGACGTGCCGGGCGCCATCTCGCCGTTCAGCCTGGGGGCGTTGGGATGGCGCCGGTCGGCGCTGAAGCGCGGGTCGCTCAGGATCGTGCGGATGTCCTGATAGCGGGCGGCGACCCAGGCGGACGAACCACTCGGCAGCGTGACCTTGGTGACCGGCTGCTCGCGCAGGAGGCGAAGGTGCTGCTCGGGCGGGGCGTACGGGCAGGTGCGGGTGATCTCAAGCGTCTCAGCGGAGTCAGCGGTCACGTTCGTCCCCCATCAGCTTGCCATACCGATTTACCTACATATGCAGCGTAACCTACAGATGTAGCCGATAGTAGACTGAGGCGTGGCCCTCACCAGAGACAGAAACAGCGAACTGAGCGACCCGCGGGTGCGCCGCACGCAGGCGGCCCTGCAACGCACGCTGATCGACCTCGTCCAGGGCCGCGACCTGTCCCGGATCAGCGTCGCCGATGTCGCCGAACGCGCCGGGGTGAGCCGCTCCACGTTCTACGACCACTACCGTGACGTGCACGAACTGGCCGAGGCGGCGTGCACCGCGATGATCGACGACCTGATCGACGCCATACCCCAGCCCGAGACCGGGGACGTTCCGGACACGACCAGAGACACACTGCTGACCTTCTTCGCCCACCTCGCGGAGCACGCCGGCCTCTACCGCAGCGTGCTCGGGCCCCAGGGAAGCGCGCGAGTCATCGACCACGTGCGCCGCCGCGCCACCGTGGCGGCCTACGTCGGCGCGTGCCGGGCCGCCACCGGCGACGACGCGCCTGCCGACTACACGGCGGACATCCCGCACGACGCGCCCGCCGCCTTCACCGCGGGAGCGCTCCTCGGCGTCGCCACGGACTGGCTCCAGCGCGGATGCCCGCGCTCGCCCGCCGAGATGGCCGCCATGACCCGGCCGCTGCTGACGGTCCTTTACCGTGGAGACGATCACACGCCGGCCTGAAAAGGCTTTCTGCTCCTTCTCGACGGGGACCAACGCCGCCTGAGCCCCCGACGCCGTTCGGCATGAAAGTTTCAGTCGCGACCTACCACGAACCTGCTGCTCGGCTACCCCACCAACGGCAACGGCGGACGTACCCTGCAGTATCGCAGCGGCGCATCGGTGCCCCCGAAGTACGACATGAAGTACGCGATGATCTGCGACATGGGAGGCGGCTCCAGCGGCGGGCCGTGGTTCCAGGAGTTCAACAAGGTCACCGGAGCCGGCTACCAGATCTCCGCGGACCGGGCCTCGTCGTCGTGACCGCACTCCACGCCGCGGCGTGAGCTGCCGAAGAAGTACGACAGGACGGGTCACGCGCCCGTCGGGCGGAGACCACAACGCCCGCGAGGTCGTCGTCACGCTTCGCGGACGAGCCCCAAGCGGCGTCCGGCGGCGGAGAACGCGTCCACAGGCCCACCTGCCCTTACCTGGGTGCCCATGAAGAAGAGCGATCGGCGCCGCTCGGGGCGAAAACCGAGCAGTGCCGGCCCTGGCACCGATCACCCGTTCGGTTCCCCCGGTCAGCGTGAGCGGCCGGCCCGCCGTGGCATCGGACGGTGCCGTCAGCGTGAGCGTGGGTGCCGGGAGAGTCATGCGCGGCATCGACCTTCCCGGGCTCATTCCGCAAAGCGAGCAAGACATTTACATTCTCGCATGACAGGTGACACCGAAAGGCCACTTCCCGAACCCGGGAAGTGGCCTTTAAGCTGCGGTGGATCCTATGAGCGTGAACTCAGATTAGACGAAGGAAATCTGCTTGGAGCCGACGAAGACGGTCTGGTTTCCAGCACTGACGTAGCAGGCCGTCGTGGCACAGTTCACCGCGCCTACTGCGGCGCCCTCCGGGGTCACACCTTGGAAGCTCTTGCGGACGGTGAACGGCGAGCTGATCGAACCACTGGCATCCGCGGTGACCGTCTTGGCCGTCGCCTGGTTACACGCCAGCTGGTCGTTGACGGTCGCGCACTGGACCACGCCGAACTGCTCACTCGCTCCCGCGCCGCTGATCGCCACCGTGACGGTGCTACCGTCCGACAGGCCCGTGGACGGCGTCACGGAGAAGCTGGGAGCCGCGGCGGCGAAGGCGGAAGGCTGTGCCGCGAGGGTCAGGCCACCAGCCACGACCGCAGTGGCAACACCGAGCTTGGCGATAAGGCCGGTCTTCTTCTGCATTACTCATTCCTTTTCTCTGGTGATTGACTCGCTCTGACACAGATAATTCTGTGCCACTCGGATCGACCGAATCAGAGAAACAGATGTCAGCAAATTGACTTTTTATTTCCACTTCCTGTCAAGCGTGGAGTTGTCTCGCCCGTCCGGAGTGGGAACGCGCGCCCTCAGGCGCCGCGCCGATTCTCGACCTGGCTCAACGCGGGTTCCCAGCGACGCGCCTCCGGACGTGCTTGCGGACAGCATGTGGGGGAGGGTTACCGGATCGCGCTGGGTGGGCGTCCGGCCTGGAGCGGCGCGAACTCACCGTCGTGTGCCGGCGCCTCGCAGGGCCGGTATCCATACCGCATCGCGTGCGGAAAGATGCGATCTGGTGGCGTGTGATCGTTTGAGGCGGCGGTGCTGTATCCCGCTGCCGTAGGCGCACCCCGGCCGGCGGCCCGTCTCAACGCCACCCGGTCGTACTCACGAGTTGTGATCACGACCAAGGTGGCACCGCGGTCGTACACGCAAGGCCCGCACAGTCGGCGCGCGCTGGGCTGCTCAGCCGATGCCGATGTCTGTCACGCGGTCATTATGAACAGGTCGAAGCTGCCCGAGGCTCAGGTCACCGCGCAGAACCCACCTCGACGATGGTGTAACCGATCTCGTAGTCCCACTCACTCCACGCGGCTGTCGACCAGTTCGCCGATGAACGTGGGCCGGAAGTCGTGCGCGCGTGGGGCCTCGTTCAGCTCGGCCTGGTCGGCGCGGGCCGTGATCACTGCCCCTTTCTCTCTTACTGCTCCCCAACCACAGCACACGAAATGGCCCCGGAGCATCCTCGGGGGCCATTTCGTGTGTAGGGGTTGTTTCTTGAGCGGTGGTGAAGTCAGCGGTTGTAGGCGCGGGCTGTCACGCTCCCAAGCCCATTACTCCCGTCCTTTGACAGGTAAACGGTTATCCCTTCGTCGTGGAGGTTGATCCACCCGCCACCCTGCCCGTAAGGGGCATCCTTCGCGCGTATGGAGTCGGCGTACACAACACCATGGGTGGTGGTGTCCCTCCCGCCCTGGTATACCTGCAGCCCATACCTGAGGAAGCTGATCCATCCGTCGTCGGTGCTTCTTCCCTGCACCCATTTGGTG
>NZ_JBFAGG010000031.1:12537-12825 GCF_040653595.1 Sphaerisporangium sp. NPDC051011
GTTGACGCCGTTGAGGTCGGCTTTGTCGGCGAACACGGTTCCCCATGCTCCGCTTCCCTGGCTGACGTTCAGCCCCTCCTTGGGGAAGCTGATCCATCCGTCGTCGGTGCTTCTTCCCTGCACCCATTTGGTGTTGACGCCGTTGAGGTCGGCTTTGTCGGCGAACACGGTTCCCCATGCTCCGCTTCCCTGGCTGACGTTCAGCCCCTCCTTGGGGAAGCTGATCCGTCCGTCGCCGTCCTTAAGCCCCTTCACGTACTCGGTGGCTATGCCGCTGACGGTGGCCTC
>NZ_JBFAGG010000031.1:12921-50457 GCF_040653595.1 Sphaerisporangium sp. NPDC051011
CCTCGCCGGCGTACAGGGTGCCCGGGTCATTGGAGCCGCGTGTGCTCCAGACTTTCACCCCGCCTGGGAGGAAGGTGATGTCTCCGTCGCCGCTCTTGAGCCCCTTCACGTACTCGGTGGCTATGCCGCTGACGGTGGCCTCGCCGGCGTACAGGGTGCCCGGGTCATTGGAGCCGCGTGTGCTCCAGACTTTCACCCCGCCTGGGAGGAAGGTGATGTCTCCGTCGCCGCTCTTAAGCCCCTTCACGTACTCGGTGGCTATGCCGCTGACGGTGGCCTCGCCGGCGTACAAGGCCGCGCCTTCCTGGGAGCCGAATTCGCGCCTCACGTGCATCGCGCCCTTGGAGAAGGTGAGGGCTCCGTCGCCCTTGGTCGACCCTTGGACCCACGGGGTGGTGACGCCATTGACGGCGGTGAGGGTTTCCACGATGGGATTGCGCACCTGAACGGTTGTGGTGAAGGTGTGCCGCTGGGTGCCGGAGCTGGCGATGAGGGTGTAGGTGGTGTCGCGCTTCGGGGCGTCGGCCGCGTCCAGGACCAAGGAGTACGGGCCATGCGACCCGGTGTGCTTGACCTTGGGAACGGGCTTCCGGCCACCGGGGAACAGGATCTCGTATGTGAAGTCGTCGGATCCCTCCCAGCTCAGCGTGACCTTTGTTCCGGCGTCCACTACGGCGTTGTCCGCGAGGAAGCCGCGCGGCGCCGGTATCTCCTTTGGTGCGGTCTTCACCAGCGCCACCGCCGTGTCACTGTTGCGTAGGACCCCACCCTTGTTTCTGCTGGCGGCCTCGGTCACCCGCAGCACGGCCAGTCCGGGTTTGGGGGCGACAGTGACGTTCTCCAGCGTCAGCACCATGTGGTCACCGGGGCCGAAACTGATTGCGCTACCGCCCTGGTCGGTGACCTGGAAAGCGAAGCCCTGCGCCTGGACGGTCACCGAACGGGTGCGGCCTGACTTGATGTCGGTGTACTCGCCTTTGGGGGTGATCGTGGTGAAGTCCTGGGTGAGGTCGCCGGCGCTGGTGCCGACGGGAACCGTCACCGTGATCTTGGAGTACGCCGTCTGCCCGGTGTTCGTGACCAGCAGGTACACCGTCCCCGTGGACTTGGACTGCCGCCCGGCCTCTGACGCCGCCAGGGGTGCCGGGTCGGTGATGAGGGTGTAGGTCAGCATGGTCAAGGTCGCGACTCCTTCTCTTGGAGGACGGCGCAGGCTGATGACCGACGCGCCCAGACAGGACCGAACTGGGTGGACAGGCAGCGATACGGGTGACACATCCGCACCCCGCCGCTTGTGACGAACCGCAGAAGATCACCCCTAGATCCAAACGCCGGCATTGGAGCGTGACAAGAGCACTCAAGGTCGCCATAGCAGGGCGACTTGGCAACATCCTCAGCGTCTTGACACGCATTCGGGCCATGCGTCACTGCGCCACGACGAGACGGAGCGGCGGCGCGGAAGGAGGGAGACATGTCCCTGACCCGGTGCAGGAACGCTCACCTTGCCGCCGTCGTAGCCACGCATCCGCGCGGGAATCCTGACGATCAATCTCGTTCGGCGCGAGCAGGCTTCGGGCTGCGACTCTTACGTCCTGGTCCTCGTGCTCGGTCTGCGCCTGGGGGAAGCGCTCGGTCTTCGCTGGGAAGACGTCGATCTGGACCGGTCGGAGATGACGATCGGCTGGCAGATTCAGCGGGTGAACCGGAAGCGCTCCATCGGGAGACCAAGACCCAAGCATCGGACGCCACGCCAGGAGGACCGGCGGATGCGCCTGCCGGTCACCCCGGAGACGCCCTCGGCGACGTTCGCCCGGCGCATCATCGGCGTGCACGTCCGCGACAACCTCCCCCGGCGAGGGGATGCGGATGTCAGCTTCGCGGTGACCGGCGGGGCGTGCCGGGCTGCTGTTGCGACAGCTGCGACTCCACGTGTTCGAGCCGCTCGGTGAGCTCTTTGATCCTCGCGCGGATCTCCACCAGCTCATCGGCGGTCACGGCAGGGGTGTCGTCGGCCGCGGTGCTGATCTCGCGGAAGTACACGCCCTTGCCCTGCTGGCCGATGACCAGCCCTTCGTCGGCCTTCGATCCGCTCGGATCTCGAATCCCATCGCACTCCCCAAGGTGGGGTGTTGCGACGACCACTAGAAGGAGAGCTGTTCCGGGGCCTTCAGATTGTCTGCAGGCCTGGCATACTTTGCCGGTGTCTGAGCAGCTGAAACGAGAGGCGAGCTCCCCCCGCGCCTGGCCGTGGCTGATCCTGGCGGTGCTTGCCTCGCTGGTGCCCTGGGCGCTCATCGCTGCGACGGCGAGCAGTGGTGTCGACCACATGCCACTCGTTTCCTTCGCGGCCCTCTTCATCGGCGCCGCTGCGCGCTCACTTTTCGCCCTGGACGCCTTCGTCGCCGGCGGCCTGCCGTTGCTCGTCCTGCTCGCGGCCGTCTGCTGCCGTCGATGGTGGTTGGCGGGGATGGCTGTCGCGGCTGTCCTCGGCGCTATGGCGGTCATCAACCTGGCGCTTTTCCTTAAAGCGTTTCCCGGTGAAATCATTGCAGCAGATGTCAGCGCGGGCACTCAGCCGGACTTCTACCTGAGCACCGGGAACTCCGGGACCGCCCTTCCTTCGGCGGTCGCCTATGCCCTGGCAGCGCTGGCGCTCGCCATAGGGTCGCGCCATGCGAAGGCGTCGGCTCGCCCCGTGGTTAGCTGAGTGCTAGCCACCACCTGGGAAAACGCCGTTGAAAGTGGATCGCGCATGGTTCGCGATCACTGGCCTACGACTGCACACGACGGCACTCGGCTGCATCTGATCGCTGCGAGGGGACATGTTGAGCCCCAGGTCAGAGGCTAAGTGACTGGTCAGGTGAGTGCCCCCGGCAGGATTCGAACCTGCGGCACCCGCTTTAGGAGAGCGGTTGCAATCCCGCACTGTCAAGGCTATTGACCTGCACCTAAGCGGGTAACGGCGCTCAAGCCCTTCTAGATCATTCCGTGCATATTACGCTCGCTGCCCTGCGCAAGCGTGTGTTGGCGCCTGATCATGTACGGACCTGTAGGCTGTATTGCCGTACTCCGCTGCTGTAAGGCGGGCATTCCCACTAGGCACGACCTGGGCATGCAGCTACGGCCACGACTGCAATATCTCCATGGCTTGGGTCACGTCAGAGACAACGTGATCTGCACCGTGATCGTCACTCAGACTAGTTCCACGATCGATCCAGATCGTACATAGACCGGCCGCCCGTCCGCCGGCCACATCAGCGATGAGGTTGTCCCCGATCATCCAACCGCCGCCATCGAGGGGGACGCCGCATCGCCTGGCCGCAATGTCGAACAGCGCGACTTCCGGCTTCCGAATCCCCTCGGCCTCCGACAGCGCCCAAGCATCCACGGCATCAGCCAGGCCGGTATTCCGGATCTTCCCGAGTTGATTTTCTGCCATCCCGTTCGTAACGATGCCCACCAACCACCCTGTGGCACGTAGATCCGCCAGCCCATCCAAGACCTCCGGCCGACAGTGAACGAGATGCGGCATCCTCCGGCGATACTCCCTCCACAGGTCATCCATCAAATCCGATAAGGCGAAGTGCTCGCGTACCTTTTCGAAAAAGATCTCACGGTGCGGATAACCTGCCGCGTTGAGAGCAATCAGCCAGTCAACCGCATCAGCGCCCAGTCGACGGCCATGGACGAACTCTTCGGCCCACGCTCGAAATGCCAGGTCGAGGTCAATGAGGGTGTTGTCTAAGTCGAAGAGCGCAAGTCGTCGCACAGCCGCTCATCCTACACATACCAATTTCCGTGGAGCAAGGGACGGCGCACACGTATGCGACTATTCGTCGATCATAGCGGGGTCTTCAGTTCTCGGCCCCACGCGAATTTCTTCGACCCGAGTCAAAAAGTCCTTGTGGGCGCGTTTCGTGGAATCAAGGAGTTCGTGCCATGTGCGGCGGTCTATTCGGGGATCCGTTTGAAGGGAAGACCGAGACGTCGAATTTAAATTATCGATACGATCCACCACGAGGGTTAATCGCCTCAGCGGAAATTGGCCCCCAATTTGCGGATTCTCTTCGAGAAACATCTCCAGGTCGTCGAGGTAGTTTACGGCTCGCAAATATTCCGGATCGGTAAGGCTGTAGTTCAGTCGCTTAATCTCCACGATCCACAATGCTCCAGCATCATGAAGCATTACGAAGTCTGGCTCTTTCCTCTCGCGGTTGATCGCACTTGTCACGATCTCGCGCCCGTGCTTCTTTTTGTACCACGCTTCGAAGGACGATCTCACTCTTTTCAATGATTCGTTCATGCCGAGAGGAGTCCACTCCGGAGCAAGTAGCCATGGTGCTTGTTCGATGAGTTCTTGAAGAGGTCCTTCTAAAGTAGCCGCATCCGCGACGAGCAGTTCAAGACGGGACAGCGCACCAATACGCTCCGATGCGACTTGCCCAAGGGAGTACATTTCGGCAATACGCGCCTTCTCGAACAGTTCGACCACCGCGTCTAGCGTGGTCTCCGATCCATCGGCAGCGTCATGGAGAGCATCGAGAAGGCTCCTATGCGGACCAAGAGAGAAAGCCAGTTTCACGACCCGCTCGACATGGTCAGGATCGTTTATCGCTTCTCGGTCCTTATTGTCCACCAGCAGTTTCGCGGCTTGTCTCACCGAATCGCGAAACTCTTTGTCCTGGGGGGCGACCTCCTCTAGCTTGGCGTCAAGTTCTGAGGCTGTGAGAAATTCATCCCACACACGCTGCCGCAAGGAGTCTTGACCTCGCGACGCCAGGTCCTTGATCAGCTTTTGGCCCCACTTGCGGAGGGCCTCTCCCAGATCAGAACTCCAGATGATATCTTGGCGATCGGAACGAACGAGATCTTCCCGCTCATCTAGCCATTCGGCATTTATGTGACCGACCAGATATGATCTTAATTTGAACTCGCCGGTAAAGCCGGCGCCTATACCGAAATCCCTTGTTTGGGCGACGAGCTTGCCGCGGGCGAAGATGCGTACCCCCGCCATAGCTTCGTCCTTGTAGGGCTGCTTGGAGTAGGCTACCCACCCGGAGACGGGTAGATGTTTATCTTCGTAGGGTACAGGAACGTCTGCTACATCAATCTTAGTACCGGGCAAAAAGTCAACTGCCAACTCACCTAGCACAAATGAGTCATTTGGATCTAGGCTGTTTACAACCGTTACCTTCCAGTCGTCCCGTTGAAGGCCGAACCGGGCAGCAAGTTGGCGGTTCAGATCGGCGCCGGCCGGGACTCTCTTCCTGGCGAAGTCACGTAGGATGACTTTGGTCCCTTTGTCCTTAGATCGTGTCCCGTCAAGGGGCCCCGGGTCGGGGTGATAGTCCTTATCTGTATCGTAGAGCATCTTCGGTAGCCGTAAGATCAAATGAGCAACTGGCCACCCTTCGTCGGTTTCCTTCGCTTCTATGCCGCCGACTGAAATGACCTCGACGGTTTGACAGATGCCAAACGGAGCAAGCTTCCCAATTCCCTTGCGACCCATGACCCGTCGTTCTTTTTTAAAAGATCTATCAGATTGGGTTCTTATTCGCCTATCAGAACCCACGGCGAGGTAATGTCGATTTACTTCCTTCTTCGTCATGCCGTGACCGTCGTCAGAGATTACAATCTCGAAGTTGACTGGCTCGGTGTCTGCGGTCGTGGCCGTTAAGAATCGCCCCCACGGCAGGGTCACAGTCACTTCTTCTGCATCGGCGTCGTATGCATTTGCGATCAACTCTGCCAGCACTGCCGAAACTCGGTCGTATAGCTTGATGCCAAGCTTGTCGATTGTGAGGCGACTGATGCGCATGGTGTAGCGGGCTTCGTCGTCTGGTGCTTCCACGCGGGTAGTAGCAAGGTCTCGCAGCTCCTCGAACGGGAGGCTTTCCTGGGAGCCGCTCATGAGAGGACCTTCTTCCGCGCCGTCGTCTTTGAGAGGCAAGCGTCGATGGGCACCCGCCCTGGGAGTGATGATTTGACCACAAACTGCAGCGAGATGTCCATAAGGGACCGTTCCATTGGCCTCTGACCTGGAATCTGACCCGTGATCATCTGTAGCATGCCTGGCGTGCCAAGTCCTACTGCTCTTGACCTTTTCGCCGGCGCTGGTGGAGCGACAGCCGGGCTAAAGGATGCCGGTTTTGTCCTAGTTGGGGCTGTTGAGAACGACAAGGACGCCTGTGCCTCATATGCCCGAAACCATCCTGATGTACGCCTATGGGAGGCTGACATTAGGAGTGTCCCGGCTAGCAAGCTGAGAGATCACTTGGGGTTAGAGAAAGGTGACCTCACGCTTCTTAAGGCGTGTCCTCCATGTCAAGGCTTCTCTACTTTAGCGGAAGGGCGCGGTGGGGTCGATGAGAGTCGGAATGATCTCGTCACAGATATAATTCGTTTTATTCGAGCACTAAGGCCGATAAGCGTCCTCCTAGAGAATGTCCCTGGCTTGCGCCGGGATAAGCGTCTAACGCGCCTTACCGATGCTTTATCTCGTCTAGGCTATAGCTGGCGTTCCTATATTATCGACGCCAAGGATGTTGGGGTACCGCAAAGACGGAAACGGCTGATTCTTCTCGCCGTCAAGGGGCGTCGGCAAGATCTTCCGAAGTCGCTTTTTGACTTAGTGCCACCTGAAGAGGTGTTAGAACCCAGAACCGCTGGTCAGGCGTTCGACGCCCTAGAATCTTGCCTTAGAAGTGGCGATCCCCTGAATCGCTATCGCAAGAGCAGTGCTGCCGTACTGGAACGAATATCTGCGGTTCCTGTCAACGGTACTCGGTTCGACCTTCCTGTAGAGCTTCAACTGAGGTGTCACCAACTAGTGGATGAAAAGAAATCCAGATCAGCCACCGCTTCCTACGGTCGTATCAGACGGGATGCCCCTGCGCCCACAATGACAACTCGCTGCACAACTCCAGCGTGTGGGTCCTTCATACATCCCACAGAGAATCGGGGAATATCCTTACGTGAGGCGGCCACCTTACAAACTTTCGCCCCGACGTACGAGTTCGTAGGCGACTATGGTTCAGTTGAACGTCAGATCGGGAACGCGGTTCCAGTATTGCTTGCACGATTTCTTGGACAGGCGGTTCTTGCAGCGCTTGACTTGAGCGCAGCGTGAGCTAACCCGTTGGCAAGCGGACCCGGAGCGCAGGGCCGCCAGGCCCGAGCACCGGAAGCCGCGCGGCAGCCGATCGCCCTAAGCACTTATGGCGAGTGCCGAAGTGTGCGATCGTCACGGTCTTAAGTGGTGACTTCTGCTGGTCTCTCGGGCGTGCGGGGCGGTGCGTGCCCGGACCGGCCGGAGAGCCGCAGCCGGGCACGCAGACCGCCCGGCGCGCCCGGCGGGCCGCGCAGCGGGCCGCCTTTAAAGACGTAGAGAAAGTTCTCATCCCGGCTCAAGGGCCGAGTTGTGTCGTGTCCCGGGAGATGCTTGACGCGGCGTCGGCTGACCTGCCTCGCAGAGGTGGCGCGATCATGAGGGAGGCTGGGGCGGCGCTGGTGGAGCTCAGCGTGGCGGGGCAGCGCACTGCTGTACTTGGAGAGGTAAGGATCCTGTTGTGCACCAATAGCCTCATCTCGACGTCCCATAGGCGTGACTCAGAAGGCAAAGGAAGCTGTCGCGAGTGGACATAAAAGGCTGCTGCCCGGAGAGAGGACCTTTCTCAAGGTGGGCGCCGTAGTACTCGTGGCTGGCGCGATCTTCTATGTCGGACATAGAGTCGGCGCGAACAGCACCGGGGTGGGATCGTCTACGGCTTGCACGCAGATCCAGGCGGACGTACAGTCACTCCGGGTTAGAGCCACGCAGGCTTTTTCGACTGACCCGTCTCAAGTGATGCGTTGGCGTGCATACGTCCATGCAGTGATCGAGAACGCCGCCTGCTTCTCCACTGCTGACGTCGCGGGCGCGCATGCGATGCTGGATGAGATCAACTCGATCCCCAGGTAAGGTGTGCCACCAGCGTAGGCATGGTGACAGTTGCCAATGAGCGGTCTACTCACCAGTTCCCTGCTCTGCTTTGTTGCGCCTCAACAGCTTCACTGGGGTGCGGACTCTTGTGGCTCCTCTGGCTCTGTGACAAAGGATCCCATGCCGGGCTCGGTGTGGATGAGGCCGTCTGCTCGTAGGGCGCGCATGACCTTCTGGGCGGTGGCGTTGGCGATGCCGAACTCTTCGATGATGGCGACGATCGAGGGGATGCGGTCGCCTGGCTTGTAGATGCCGGTTCGGATGCGTACGCGCATGATCGCGTGGACCTGGCGCCACCTGGGCTGATTCGGCTTCAGCTCGATCATGACGGCAACCGTAGGAAGCCATGTCACGCTTGGCGATGGACGGCACGCTATAGCGCGCTATGGCTTTCCATGCTTATGATGCCCGCATGGAAGCACCGGAGCGGGCTCCCTCCACAGGGGCGCAGGGAGATCTTCCGGGTCACCTGGATCTGAGTACGCCCAGCGTGGCGCGGATGTATGACTACTTTCTGGGTGGCAAGGACAACTTCCCCGTTGATCGCGAGCGGGCTGAGCAGGTGATCCGGCAGGCTCCGCACGTGCCGTTCATGGCGCACGCGAACCGGAATTTCCTGGTGCGGGTGGTGCGGTACCTCGTCGGCGAGTGTGGCGTCCGTCAGATCGTCGACATCGGGAGCGGGTTGCCGACGCAGGACAACGTCCACCAGGTGGCGCAGCGCATCGATCCGCGGACGCGGGTGGTGTATGTCGACAACGACCGGCATGTGCTGGTGCACGCGCGGGCGCTGCTGGCGGCCAATCCCAATACGCATGTGATCGGCTGCGATGTGCGAGAGCCTCTGACGATCTTGAGTGATCCGCACGTGCGGGGTGTGATCGACTTCTCCCGGCCGGTTGCGGTGCTGCTGTGCGCGATCCTGCACTTCATCGCCGATCCCGATGACCCTTACGGGATCGTCGCGACGCTGGTCAGAGCGATCACGCCGGGGTCCTATGTGGTGATCTCCCATGCGGAGCGGCATCGGGATCTGATGCCGGTGACGTCGGCCTACAACGGGGCGAACGCTTCGGCGGTGCTGCGCTCGGCCTCGGAGATCCGGGCCTTCTTCGAGGGCTTGGAGCTGGTGCCTCCGGGCGTGGTGCCTTTGCCGCGGTGGCGCCCGGAGGGACCGCTGTTCCTTGCCGATGACCGGGTGCGCGCGCTCGGCGGTGTGGGCTGGAAGCCATGATCATCCGTGAGCTGGCAAAGCCTCGGCATCCGGCCATCCGCGCGGCGTATCGGCTGCGCCGGGAGCTGGAGCCGTACGGCATCGCGGCGGACGTCAACGAGGGCACGGGCCTTGCCCTGGTGTCGGTGTGGGTCCACCTGGTCGTATGGTGCGGCCCCTGCTACCTGTGGTGGGCCGGCGGCGTGTCCCCGGTCACCGGGCGCTACACCTACCGGTACAGCCCTGCCGATGATCCTGTGACGGCGGCACGCCGGGTCGCCGACCGGTACTTCGAACTCAACAGGGCTTCGCCGATCTTGCCTGCTCCACCGATCACGGGCTGGCCCCTGTGATCGCAGCGATCGGCGACCACGCACCCGCGGGTGAGCACGGGCGAGGGAGGCATGATTGTGCTCACCTGCGGGTGCACTGGACTTACCTGTGGCCGTACGGCCTGGTCATTCCGGGCGGCGCGGTTTGTCACGCCTGCGGAACCTGGTGGCGGCTGGACCTCATCCCGCCGGCCGTGCTTGAGCGTCTTCCGGGCGGGACGCCGCGGCCTGAGGACGCTGCGCTGTGAGAGCGGCGAACGCCTCGGCGATTTCGCGGGCGGCCTGGTCGGGGCCGATGCGGTCGGTGTGGAGGCGTAGGTGAAAGAAGCCGTCGTCGGCGTTGGCCTGGAGGTCGGCCAAGGTCTCGTCCCATGCGGTGAGTCGCTGGGCGGTGTCGATGTCCCCGCGGTGCCCCGATCGCTGCTCGCAGACCTCACGCGACACCCACAACAGGACGCGCAACCACGGGGCTCGGCCGACGAGGCGCCGCAGATCGGGGATGTTGCCGATATGGGTAACCGGGATCAGTCCGGCGCCGGTCATGGCCTCGACCTCGGCGCGGTCGATGGCGTAGGTGTTGCCGTACCGGTGGGTCTCGGCGACCGTGCGGCCGGCCTGGCGCAGTTCGTCCAGGTGGGCGGCGGTGACGAGGTGGTATTCCTCGGCCCGGCCGGTGCCGACCTTCAGTTTGCGCAGAAGACGAAACCGCGGGTCGAGCCGGTGAAGCGCGCTGGTGGTGGTGCTCTTGCCGCTGGTGGGTGGGCCGTACAGCACGACGCCGTGAGCTGGTGTGGTCACGTCAGGATGCGCTTGAGGGCGTCGCGGGTCTGGTCGGCAAGGCTGATCGCGGCCCCTAGCCGGTTGTCGACCGTCAGGTGTGCGGTGGGCGGTGGGTTGTCGACGTCCAGGCCGGCAACGTACTCCTCCCAGTTCGCCAGCTTCCACGTATCCCGCGCGGCGGCGCGAAACTCGATGTACTCGCGCATGGACTCGGGATCACAACGAACCCAGATCGCCGCGACGTCAATGCCCTTTGCGGCGCACCGGTTCTCCAACCGGGTGAACCATGCCTCGTCGCGCAGCTCGGCGATGAACGGCGCTGACAGGATCGCCGAGGTGCCGCAGTTCAGGTTGTCCCACGCGGCTTCCATCAGGCACCGGTACTCCAGCGGGCGGACCTCTCTCAGGTACAACTCGGTGTGCCGGTCGTTGGCGTCGCTGCCGAGTGAGACCAGCAGCCGCTCGGCCATGGACCTGGTCAAAGAGTCCTTGTCTAAGAACGCCCAACCGGTGATGTCGGACAGGAACCGGGAGAACTCGGTCTTGCCTGACCCGGCGTACCCGCCGACGAGGACAAGGATGGGTTTCGGGTCTCCCCCTCCGTGGCGCCGTCGCCAGGCGTCGACCACGCGGGCGCGTAGCGCTGCCTGGGGTGAGCCGTCATCGGTGATGCCGTCGACCGAGACCTTGGTGAACGCTTCCTCGATGACCAGGGCCGCGGCTGTGTCGGCGGCGGGGTCGGCAGGCGCAGGCAATTCGGAAATCACAATTTCCGCTTTCTGTGATTCACCGGGCAACGGCAGACGAAATCCTAGGTCGGGCTCGCTGGACTGGTACAGCAGGCAGTAAGCACGGCGGTAGTGCGGGCCTGGGTAGATTGACCCGTTCTCGTGTCCCCAGAGCGTTTGGAAGTTGGCCGCGGGCACGGCCAGGCCGTGACGCTGGGCCGTCTCGCGTAGCTTGTCGCCGGCGCCTTCGAGGGTGAGGCCGTGGGCTTCGCGGTGTTCCCGTAGCTTGGCGGGGGTCCAGCCTTGGCGCCGGGTCGTCTTCAAGTGCATTCCTTCACGTTCACGCTCGGGGGTGGCGGACTGCTTCGGTGGTGCATGTGAAAACGCTCGTGTAAACCGCTGATGAGACGGCGTGAAGAAGCTTAGCTAGAGCCGCGTGATACAGAAAAGCCGCTGGCCACGGTGAACTTGAGCCATCCCACAGGGACGTA
This sequence comes from Sphaerisporangium sp. NPDC051011, assembly GCF_040653595.1. Taxonomy (NCBI): domain Bacteria; kingdom Bacillati; phylum Actinomycetota; class Actinomycetes; order Streptosporangiales; family Streptosporangiaceae; genus Sphaerisporangium; species Sphaerisporangium sp. NPDC051011. The sequence continues at coordinate 24,447 of NZ_JBFAGG010000031.1, forward strand.
ACCCGGCAGGGAGGCCACCATGAACAGCAGCGAAGAGCAGAAGGTCACCGAAGAGCTGGCCGCGATCCATGCGGAGCTGGAAGAGCTTACGTGCCGCGTCGGCCAGATCGTTTCGGCTCTTGGAAGACGGCCGTCTCCAGATCGGCAAGGCGCTTGCCGAGATCACCCAGAGCCGCCCTGATCTCGGCCAGTTGATCCAAGATCTCGCCGTTGCCGGCCGCCTGCTGCTCGTCGGCTTCGGAGCGTTCGCGGACGAAGACGCCCTTGCCTTGCTGGCCGATCACGTACCCCTCGGTCCTGAGCACGCTGATGGCCGACTTCACCACGCTCGCCGACACCTCGTAGCGCTGGCAGAGCTGGGCGATCGACGGCAACGCCCGGCCCGCGGGCAGAGCGCCGGACTTGATCTGCTCGCGTAGCTCATCGGCTATCTGCAAGTAGCCCGGCCGGCCGGTGTTCTGGACCATCTGTCTCCTTCGTTCCCCTCAAGTTCATCACGGCTCGGCCTTCTCGCCAACCAAGCGCCCATAGAACGCATTGACAACTTAGAATTCCAAGTGTTCTATGAGGTCTAGGCATCCACTGTTGGAAGGAACCCCGTCACCATGCGCACCATCCCGATCCCCGTCGACACCACCAAGCTCCAGTTCACCTGCGTCAAGGCCGCCCGGCCCCGCCTGGTCAACAAGGACACCGGCGAGATCAAGCGCGACAAGAACGGCAACATCGTGTACGAGGTCACGGTGTCGGTCGAAGACGACTTCGGTCGCCTCGAACTCCTCAAGATCGGCACCTCGGTCGAACCGGACATCACCCCAGGCGACGAGGTCACCCCGGTCAACCTGATCGGCTACGTCTGGGAACAGACCATCCAGGGCGCCACCCGCTGGGGCATCGCCTACAGGGCCACCGACTTCGTCCGCGCCACCTCCGGCATGCCCGCGGCGGTGGCGTGATGACCATCCTCGACCTCGTCCCGCGTCCGCTGCTCATCCTGCTCGGCGCCCTGGTCGTCCTGCGCGTATGGCGACGCCTGGCCCCCGTCTCCTACTGGTACCTGATCGGCTTCCCCCTCAAGGCGGTACGGCTGCGCTGGACCTGGCGGCACATCGCCTCCGGCTGCGGGCTGACCAAGAAACGTCACCGCTGGTGGTTCACCACCATCCCCGGCCTGGTCGCCTCGACCGGCGTCGTCCGGGTCAAGCGGCGCTTCCAGCGGGTCGCCGTCGACACCAAGCCATGGATGAAGCTGCCCCGGCCGGTCCGCCACGGCTGGCGCGTCACCTTCCATCTCCTCGACGGCCAGATCCCCGACGATTACGTCAAGGTTTGCGAGCGGCTCGCGCACGCCTGGCGCGTCGAAGCGGTGCGCGTCGTCGACTCGCGCCCTGGCCGCGTCACCTTGCAGGCGACCACACGCGACCCGTTAGCCCACGTCCTGCCCGCCATACCTCCTGATGAGCCGCGAGACGGCTGGACGGCCTCCGACCTGCTACGGCCGGTGGTGGGCGTCCTGGCGACCGGCGCCCCGTGGACGCTGGACTTCCGGCTCATCCCGCACTGGATGAACGTGGGCGCCACCCAATCGGGCAAGTCCAACCTGATCAACGCGCTGATCGTGGCGCTCGCCCGGCAGCCGGTCGCCATCATCGGCTTCGACCTCAAAGGCGGGGTCGAACTGTCCCCCTACGCGCCGCGACTGTCGGCCCTGGTGACGACGCGGGCCGACGCGGTCAAGCTGCTGGCCGAACTGATCGGCATCATGGGCGCCCGGATGCTGGCCTGTCGCGAGCACGGCGCCCGTGACATCTGGCAGCTTCCCGACGCGCTACGACCCATCCCCATCGTGATCCTGGTCGATGAGCTGGCCGAGCTGTTCCTGACCGCCGACAAGGCCGAAAAGGACGAGGTCACCAAGACCGCTACCGCGCTGCTGCGCATCGCCCAACTCGGACGGGCCTTCGGTATCCACCTGCTGCTGTCCGGACAGCGCATCGGCTCCGACCTCGGCCCCGGCGTCACCGCGCTGCGCGCCCAGATCGGCGGACGCATCTGCCACCGGGTCAACGACCCCGAAACCGCCGTGATGACCCTCGGCGACCTCGACCCCGACGCCCTCACCGCTGCCCGGTCCATCCCACCCGGCATGCCCGGCGTGGCGATCGTGACCGGCGCCGATGGCCGATGGTGCCGCGCCCGCTCCGGCTACGTCTCCACCACCGCGGCCGAACAGGCGGCGCACGCCTTCGCCGATCGGGCCCCGTCCTGGGACCAGGTCAAGGCAAGCGGCCTGGGCCACGAACTCGACAACGCCACTCAACCCGAGATCGCCGCCTGAAAGGAGGTTCCCCTTATGAGCGCACCGCGCGGACGCCTGGCCGGTCTGGGCGGGTGGCTGCTGGACTCCGGACCGGTGGCCGTCGTCGCCCTGATCGCCGGCGCGGGCTCCTTCACCCACATCCGCGACACCGCCACCCAGCACGGACAAACCGGATGGGTGGCCTGGGCCGTGGCCGTCTGCGTCGACCTCACCTGCGTCATGGCCGCCCGCGAACGCCAGCGCGACAAGAAAACCGGCCGAACCCGGACGCGCCTGGCATCCTGGCCCACCGTCGTCCTGGCCGGCGGCATCGTCCTGTCCCTGGCCGCCAACCTCGCCCAAGCACACCCCTCTGTCTGGGGCTGGATCACCGCGGCGACCCCGGCCGTGGCCTTCCTCGTCGCGGTCTCGATGCTCGAACGCCGCGCCGTCCTGGGCCGCTCGTCCTCGTCCCCGGCGGCCGTATCCGAGTCCGTACCGGCCCCCGTCCCCGCCTCGGCCCCCGTCCCCGGCTCGTCCCCGCGCTCCGTACCGGCGGCGGTCCCGTCCGCAGCACTCGTCTCCTCGGCTGTGGCTGCCGTCCCCGGCCAGGACGACCCCAACGACGCCCAAGACGACAACACGCCACCGGCATCCGGCGGGCTGCTCGACTACGCCCGGCGCGTCGCCGACGAACACCACACCAAGCACGGCAAGCCCATCACCCGCGACACCCTGCGCGCCCGGCTCGGCGTCTCCAACCAACTCGCCACCGACCTGCTCCGGCAACTCCGCACCACCCCCGAACCGGCCTGACCAGAAAGGACACCCGCCATGGCACGCACCCCCGACCGGCTGGCCTACATCAACGGCCTGCGCGACCTCGCCGACTTCCTCGACACCAACCCCGACATCCCCACCCCCGAGGGCACGCTGAGCGCCTACTACTACCCCCGCGGCACCGACGAGGAGATCCGCGCCCAAGTCGACCACGTCGCCCGGCTGCTCGGCGCCGACGCCGACGCCTATGAGCTCGCGCAGGGCCACTACTCCGCCGGAATCACCTTCGGCATGGCCGAGTACAAGGCGGTGGGCCTGCTCGCCTCCTCCCGCGCCCGCTGGGCCGCCCGAAGGAGTTACGAGGATTCCATCGTGCTCGACCCCGACCCCACCGACCCCGCGCCGGACGCCTGAGGTGACCGGCATGGGCGAGGAGTTCACCGTCATCCGCTACCGCTGCGCCACCTGCGGCGGGACCGGCGTCGACAGCCTGGGCGCCACCTGCGCCGACTGCGACGGAACCGGCACGGACAACCACGGGGCCTGACAGCCTCGGCGCCCCCGGCGTGGCCGCACAACCGCCAAGTTCCGCGCCACGTCGGGGGCCATCCCCACACCGAATCTCACCGACCCGGAAGGGACACGCCCCATCATGCCCAAGACAGTCAACGAAAACGCGGTAGCCGGGATGATCGCCCGGCTCCACGACCCCCAATACGCCCGATGGGCCGCCCAGATCCGCGCGACCGGTGGATGCCGCCAGCCGATCCACCTACGCGGGCGCGTGCGTCACATCGACGCCGCGACCGGCCACGTCCTGCACACCTACAACACCAGCCGCGAACCCGGCGGCGTGCTACGTGTCCAGTGCAAGACCCGGCGGGCCTCGCGCTGCCCGGCCTGCGCCGAGATCTACCGCGCTGACACCTACCAACTCATCCGCGCGGGCCTGGCCGGCGGCAAGGGCGTCCCCGAGTCCGTCAGCGCTCATCCCGCGCTGTTCGTCACCCTGACGGCCCCCTCATTCGGCGCAGTTCACACCCGGCGGGAGCAGGGCGGCAAGGTCCTGCCCTGCCACCCTCGACGCGACGCCGGGACCTGTCCCCATGGGCGTCCTGAGTCCTGCCCCGCCCGACACGGCGCCGACGAGGAACGCCTCGGCGAACCGCTCTGCCCGGAGTGTTACGACTACGCCGGAAGCGTGCTGTTCAACGCCCTGGCCCCCGAACTATGGCGCCGCTTCACCCTCGCCCTGCGCCGCCACCTGGCCAAACTCCACGGACTGACCGCCAAGGAACTGGGCGAACACTTGGTCATCTCCTTCGCCAAAGTCGCCGAGTACCAACGGCGCGGCGTCGTCCACCTCCACGCCGTGATACGCCTCGACGGACCCGGCGGACCTGACACCCCTCCTCCCGACTGGGCCGACCGTGACGCCCTGGCGCAAGCCGTCCAACACGGGGTCGGTGCGGTCAGCGTCCCGGCCCCTGCCCTGGCTGGTGAGCCTGCCCGCGTTCTGCGCTGGGGGACACAACTCGACGTCCGGCCCATCACCATGCACGGAGAACTGACAGAGCAGGCTGTCGCCGGATATATCGCCAAGTATGCGACCAAGGCGGCCGAATGCGTCGGCACCGTCGACCGGCGCATCAATTCCGCCGACGAGGTGAGCGGCCTGGGCCTGCGTGACCACGCCCGGCGGCTGATCGCCGAGTGCTTCCGCCTAGCCGCCCTGGACCGGCTCAACGAGCTGCGGCTTGCCCAGTGGGCTCACATGCTCGGCTTCCGCGGCCACTTCTCCACCAAATCCCGCCGCTACTCCACCACCCTCGGCGCGCTGCGCGCCGCGCGCGTCGACCACATGCGCGACGAGGAGATCAGCACGGGACGCCTGCCCCTCTTCGAGGAAGACACCATTCTCGTGGTCGCGCACTGGGAGTACGCCGGTCGCGGCCTGACAGTCGGGGAACAGGTCCTCGCCGCGTTCCTGACCGGGCGGCCTGACCCTGCTACATCGGCACTCGCGGAGGTCAGTCCATGAACCGCCGCGACGAACTCATGCCTTTGCCCCAGGTCCTCGAAGAGCTGGGCGGCATCTCTCGCCGGACGTTCTACCGCTGGCGTGAGTTGGGCCGCGCGCCCGTCTGCGTCAAGCTGCCGAACGGCGGTCTCTTGGTCTGGCGCAACGACCTCACGGTATGGCTTGAGTCCCGGCGGGAGGCTGCGTGAACGCCAGCTACGACGTGAAGTTCTGGGAGATCCGCCGGAACAAGTCGAGCAAGACCCCCTCCTACGTCGCGCGCTGGACGGTCGGGGGTCGCGAGAAGTCGAAGACCTTCCGGACCAAGGAACTCGCCAACAGTTATCTTCGTGACCTGCGGCTGGCTGCCAAGAATGGCGAGGCGTTCGACATGGACACCGGGCTTCCCGAGTCGATGCTGGCACCCGAGCCTGATGAGAGCGGCCCTACCTTCCTGGCCTTCGCTCAGCAGTTCATAGCCCAGCGATGGAAGACGTCGGCGGCACGGACGAGGGAGACGGACGTCTACGCTCTGTTGGCTCTGGTCCCGGCGATTGTGAAGGACCTGCCGGGCCGCCCCGATGCCGACGAGATGCGTAAGGTCCTGCGGGAATACGCCCTGCTGCCAAAGGATCGGCGCGGAGAGCTGCCCGCCAAGCACGCCCCGGTTCTGCGCTGGCTTGAAACGGCGTCGCTCCCACTGGCTGACTTCGAACAGTCGTGGGTGGTCCGGCTCGGCCTCGATGCAATCTCCGTCACGTTCAAGGGGCAGAAGGCGGCGGCGAACACGGTCCTGCGCAAGCGGGAGGTCTTCCACCATCTGCTCGAACTGGCCGTGGAAGAGAAGGTGTTCGACACCAACCCGCTTGACGGGGTCAAGTGGACGCCTCCGGAAGCGGTGGACACGGTTGATCCCCGGACGGTGGTCAACCCTCGTCAAGCTCGGGCATTGCTCGATGCCGCGCCTCGTGCCGGTCGGACACGTGGGGCTCGGATGCGGGCGATGTACGCGTGCATGTACTACGCCGCGCTTCGCCCGGAAGAGGCGGCGGGCCTCAAGCGAGAGAACTGCGACCTGCCGGGGGAGGGTTGGGGCCTGCTCACCTTGGAGACGGCGCGGCCATTCGCCAACAAGCGCTATACCGACTCGGGAGCTGCGCACGACAGTCGCGGCCTGAAGCACCGGGCAGACAAGGACACGCGGCCGGTGCCGATTCCTCCGGCCCTGGTGAAGATCCTGCGTGAGCACATCGCGGAGTTCGGCGTGGCCGGCGACGGCAGGCTGTTCGCCACGAGCAAGGGCGGGCTCTACACGAACTCGGCGATCTCCCGCGTCTGGAAGTGGGTGCGGGAGTTGGCGTTCACGCCGGAACAGGTGGCCTCGCGGTTGGTGGCCACACCGTACGACCTTCGGCATGCGGCCGTCTCGCTCTGGCTCGCCTCTGGTGTTGCCCCGACTGAGGTTGCCACGCGAGCGGGGCACAGCGTCGAGGTACTTCAGCGGGTCTACGCCAAAGTGATCGACGGGCAACGGGAACTAGCCAACGCGAAGATCATCAGCGCTCTGGAAGAGTGATCGCGGGCGACTGCGGAAGGGCCTCGGGATGACCCCGGGGCCCTTCGCATTTCTGGGCTGACCTGGGGAAACAGGGCAAAGATCATTCCGCGTATATTCCGCGAGCCCTGACATGCAACTGCCTACGGCTGCATGCTGCTGCTCTCGCCTGCCTCTACCCTGTCACCTGCTCCTGTCAGTAAGTGCAGGTCAGACAGTGAATCACAAGGTCAACCAGGTGCCCCCGGCAGGATTCGAACCTGCGGCACCCGCTTTAGGAGAGCGGTGCTCTATCCCCTGAGCTACGGAGGCGGGGTCTGGTGTAAGGGTACCGAATGTCGAGGGGTTGTGTGCGGAGGTCGGGCTTGGCTTTGGGGGCGTATCCCATGTGTGTGCTGAGCTGGGGTAAAGGGGTGACATGCCGGGGACGTCTCGTCGCGCTGCGTGACTATCGTCGCGCAGCGTGATCGATCAACGACGTGGGCGCGTGCGGGAGCAGCGTGGGTGTGAGTGGAGGTCTCTTGGGTCTGAGGGGCCTCCTGGGTTTGAGTGGAGGCCTCGTGGGGCTGAGCGGAAGCACCCTGGGGTTGGGCCTTGGGGGCTTGTGGCGGCGATGATCGCGCCTGTGATTCTTGGGGGCGGGCTTCTTGTCGCTGAATTGGCCGGCTATGAGGAGCGGGTGCGGGATGAGGCGCCGGGGGTGGTGAAGGTCCGGGCGGGCTCGGTGCCGGGGGAGCGGCCGGGGGCGCTGGTCCTGAGGGTTCAGCCTGAGGTACCGCCTCTGCGGCATCGCAACTGGGGGGAGCATCGCTACCAAGGGTTCATGCCGGGTGGAGCCGGAGGGCCGACTGGCGGTGGACGCCAGTATCTGGGGCCAGTGGCCGCCGGCGCGGCGCACGAGGGGGCGACGTCAGCGGGGGCGGGTGGCATGGCCAACGCGCGCCGGGGGGATCAGGCGGATCAGGGAGATCGCGCTGAGCGCGGGGATCGGGCGAGTCGGGCATACGAGGGATCGGTGGACGCGGGGTCTGCGGGGGTTAGGGCTGGCGAGGACAGCCCTGAGGGGCCTGGTGTTGCGGGAGAAGTGCCCAGAGCAGCGGGGACGGTGGGGAGCCTGGGGGCGGCAGTGCCGGTCGGTGAGTCCTTGGGAGTTGTAGGCGAGGGGGCGGTCGTCGACTGGGTTCCTGGGGGTTTGGCCGGGAAGGGCGCGGAATCGTCGACCCGGGGAGTCTCTGCCGGGGGTGCTGCGTTGGTCTGGGGAGGCTCTGCCGGGGCTGGTTCGCTGCTTTGGTCTCGGTGCGGGGAGCGGGCGAGGTCTGCGCCGGACGAGGTTCCGATCGCCGCCCGGCGAGAGGAGCCACAGGTCGCTCGGGGTGACGTGGTTTGGGGTGCGGGGGAAGGAGCGTCGGACCGGGCGGGCGGAGTTCGACGACGGCAAGACTGTCGAGGTGAGCTCGGGGAGCATCAGTGTGCGGGGGTTCACCCGGTGGTGGAGCGTCTGTGCTTCTAAGCGGTGCCGATGATCCTGGCGGTGCTGTAGGCCGGATCGTCAAACGGCATGGCCGTGAGGTTGTGGCCGTCTGGCGGGATGCGGCTGGTAGGGCGAGGAGGTCCGGGTAGATGTGCGCGTAGGTGTTGTCACTGCCCAATGCTGTGTGCGTGGGCCCGGCAGTCGGAGGCACCCCGTCCAGTCCAGGGCGTGTGAACCTGGCCCCGCCGGGCCGCTGCCCTGCGCCCTCTGCCCTGCACGTTCGGCGCTCGTTCACGGTGGACCAGGCGCTGCGCGGTTCGGCGGCCTGACGCTGTGTGCGCGAGCTCGGCAGTCGGAGACACCTCGCCCGGTCCGGGGCGTGTGAACCTGGCCCCGCCGGGCCGCTGCCCTGCGTCCCCTGTCCTGCACGTTCGGCGCTTGTTCACGGTGGACCAGGCGCTGCGCTGGCCCGGGCGGCCGGATCTGGCCGCGGTGGGTCGTGGGCGGAGCGCTGATCACTGGGCGGTGAGGGCGCTGGGTGCTGTGCGTGGCGGGCTATGTCGTCTGTTGGGATGCGGCGTTGTGGTTGTCCTGGGGGCACGCTGAGCGCGGGGTCGATGAGGGCGCTGGGGCTGTTGTGGGGTGCTCGGTGCCGTCTGGTCGGAATACGGCTTTGTGGTCGTCGTGGAGGGTCCGCTGATCGCTGGGGGCGGTGAGGGCGTTGGGTGCTCTTGCGGGGTGGGCGATGTCGTTGGTTCGGAACGTGGGTCCGGTGCTGGGGTGCTTGGTCGATGTAGTTGGTTCGGTTGCGTCACGGGTGTGGGTTCCGGGGGCCGTTGCGTTACAGGAGTGGGTGCTGGGGTTCAGGAGACTGCGTCAAGTTGGCGGTGCGGAGCAGGTATAAATGCCATGATCCGTACATAACGGCTCTTGTGACTCATGCGCGGGTGCTCGTCTTGCTGTAGTAACGTGCGTGCCGGGCTTAGGTCACAAGTTCGCAAACGGAGGGGTCTAACGTGCCATCTCCTCGATCGGCGAGCCTGGTCGCGGTCCTCATGGCGGTGGTTTCGGTGCTCACCCTGTCGTCTTCGGGTGAGGCGCAGGCGCGGCCGGTCACGCTGGAGGCCGTGAGTCAGGACTCGGCTCCGGGGAACCTGACGGAGCTGCGTCGCGAGGCCGAGAGGTCGTCCCAGGCACTGGCGGAGGCCACGAAGGCCTTGGAGCAACGTCAGGCGACGCTCGCGAAGGCGGACTCGGAGCTGAAGAAGAAGCTCGACCAGTTGCGTACGGCGACCGCGGAGTTGTCCAAGGTGCGCAAGCCCCTCGCCGATCTTGTGCAGTCGCTGTACCAGACTCCTCAGGGGGGCGACATGGCCCCTTTCCTTTCGGGTGCGAGCGACGCCTCCAGCCTGCGGGCCCTCAGCGACATGACGTACCTCGTGTCCGGGCGCGATGAGATCTTGGCCGACGTGGGCCGGCTCTACCAGGAGCAGCAGAGGCTCGCGGCCGAGGCGCAGGACCTTCGGGCGACCAAGTTGCTGGTGGAGGCACAGCTCAACGCCGAGATCGACACGTTGCGGAAGCGTTCGGCGGCGGTCGTCAAGTCGTTGTCCCAGGCGCTGGTCAAGCTGGGAGTGCGGGTCAACCAGGGCGGACGGTCGGGTGCGGCGTGCGATCCGACGCGGGTCAGTTCGGCCGCGCAGTATCCGAACGGGTTGCTCCCGAAGAGCGTTCTGTGCCCGTTGCAGCAGCCGGGGCGTGAGCTGCGGGCGGACGCGGCGATCGCGTTCGTCGCGCTGAACGAGGCGTACAGGAAGCGCTTCGGCAAGCCGATGTGCCTGACCGACAGCTATCGCAACCTGGCGCAGCAGCAGGCGATTTTCTATCGCCGGCCGGGCTTCGCCGCCGTGCCGGGGCGCAGTAATCACGGGCTTGGGCTGGCCGTGGACCTGTGTGGTGGCGTGGATGTCTTCCGGTCGGTGCAGTTCAACTGGGTTGAGGCGAATGGCAAGCAGTTTGGATGGATACATCCGGACTGGGCGTATCACAGTCCTTTTGAGCCCTGGCATTGGGAATACGACCCGAAGCTCGGGTCCCTGCTGTAGCACTCTGCCGCGTTGTCCACATGCTGTGGACGAATTTGTGGGTACGCGGTTTCTTCTGTGTGTCTGTAGGGCGTCGAGGGCTGATCGACATTCGAGGTTGGTTGGCATGGCTGTGCACGGAGAGTCATTGAATAGGGACGTGTCGGCCTCGTAACGTTCTGTGATGTCAGGTTTCGCTGGTCATGGTCGGCCGTGGATGGTGATGGACAGGCGTGAGGCTGTGGTCGCCTGGGCGAGTCGCTGGGCCTGGTCGGGGGTGGTGGCCAGGACGACGAGGGCGCCGGTCTCACCCATCGAGTCCGTGGGGTCGGCGGAACGGGTGGAAGCCGGTGGGGCTATGACGGTGACGGACTGCGCCACCGTGGCTGTCGCGGGGCTGACGGCGTCGTCCCATTTCGGGGCGGAGGCGATGACGTCGATGATGTCGCCCGCGCGGAGTAGGCGGGCGGACGAGGCGTCCGTGACGCGTACAGGGGTGGCGAGCAGGCCGGGACCGTAGGCGTCGACCAGGGAAGGACCCAGCAGGCGAACGTTGGTCAGCGGTTCGCCCCGTCGGGCGGGGGACGTCAGGAAACGGCCGGTGACGCGTGTGCCGGGACGTAGCGCGCCGTCGGGCACGGTGTCCTCGGGGAAGCGCACCACGGTCAGGTCGGACGCGGACAGCGGGCCTCCTGCGAGGTCGCGTGCGGCGGCGAGGACTTCCGTGGTCGGCGCGGGACGTACGGAGAGGCCGAGGCAGAGGGTCGCCATCGCCGCGAGCGCCGCTGCCAGGATTCGCCGTCGCCGGTTGAGCATCTTGACGACGCGCGGGATCACGGTTCGCATGGGCGGCTCCGAGGGGGGTGAAGTTGGGCGGTGAGGTATGCCCGTCGTGTTGCCGTTCGCGCCGGGTTAGCTCGCCGTGTCAGGGCGCCGGCATCACCGACGCCCCTTCCCACCGACGCGGCGCCGGGTAGGGGAGGCCGGGTGGAGAAAGTCGGGTCGTCGGGACTCGTCGTGAGTCGGCCGGAAGCCGGCGGAAGCCGGTGGTAGTTGGTGGAAGCGGGTACTCGCTGGGGATTCGATTACTCACTCGGTATGCGGGAGCGCCCCTTGGGCATGCGGGAGCGCCCCTTGGGCATGCGGGAGCGCCCCTTGGGCATGCGGGAGCGGCCCGGAGGCGCCGGGTGCTACGGGGGTGTTCTTCGCTGCGCCCTCGCCCCGTCCTCGACGATCTGCTCCATTCCGGCCGCACAAGACGGATAGCTGTCCGCTTTGGACTGGTCTTTGGAGCAGAACGCCCGCTCGCCGGGGTTCTTGATCGGCGGGTCGGTGAGGTGAGGGCAGGGCTTTGCGCAGGGCGGGCGGGCAGGGCGGGGGTTGAGGTTAGGGGAGGGGGAAGGGGAGTTTTATGCCGTCGAGGGTGTTGGGGCAGTGGCAGGGGCGGTCGGTGGGGAGGGCGGCGGTGACTGAGGCGACCAGGGTGCGCATGCGTTCGCTGTTGGCGGCGAAGAAAGCGAGGACCTCCTCCTGGGTGACGCCCTCGCCGACGTCCACCCCGGCGTCGTGGTCGGTCACCAGGGCCAGCGTGGTGTAGCAGAGGGCGAGTTCGCGGGCGAGGGCGGCCTCGGGGTAGCCGGTCATGCCGACGATCGTCCAGCCGTTGCCGCTGAACCAGCGTGACTCGGCTCTGGAGGAGAAGCGAGGCCCTTCGATGACGACGAGGGTGCCGCCGTCGACGACGTCCCAGCCCTCGGCGCTCGCCGTCGCGCAGGCGAGGGACCTGCCGGTCGCGCAGTAGGGGTCGGCGAACGGGACGTGGACCGCGCCGCCCTCGTCGTAATAGGTGTGCGCGCGGCTGGTGGTGCGGTCGACCAGTTGATCGGGGATCACCAGCGTGCCAGGGCCGTACTCGGCGCGCAACGAACCCACGGCGCTCGGGGCGAGCACCTGACGGACGCCGAGCGAGCGCAGGGCCCACAGGTTGGCCCGGTATGGGATGCGATGGGGAGGGAAGCGGTGGTCGCGGCCGTGACGGGGCACGAACGCGACCGTGCGGGAGCCGATGCGCCCTATGGTGATGGGGTCGCTCGGTGGCCCGTACGGCGTGGTGACCTCGACCTCTTCAGCGTCGTCGAGGAGGGAGTAGAAGCCTGAGCCGCCGATGACTCCGATGTCCGCTCTGGTGACCATGGCCACGACATTAGCGCCCCGGCTTGGGCGCGATGCGCGTGAAGCCGCCGCCTGTGGATAACTCCGGCTTGTGCACAGGAGCGGAAACGGATTTATGTCTCAGTCCTGGACAGGCTCCGTCATCGAAGGGCGCCTCGCCTCCCGGGCGGCCTCGTCTGCGGACCGAGCCGCCTGGGCCCGTGCCTTGTCAGGGTGGCATGTCGCGGCGTTGCCGGAGGCTCCCGCGTTGCACTCGCTGTGCGGAGCGCTCTCTGTGCAGAGGAGGAGACGGAGTCAGACCAGACCTCCGAGGACCGTTGGCCGCGGCGCCGTATTGTCGGCTCGTGCGCTCCGAGATCAGCCCCGGACGAGGGACGGCCCGCCGAGGGGTCATCTGCGGTCGGTGACGTGCGAGGCTGGGGAATGGGGGTGCGCCGGCCGCGGCGCCGTCTTGTCGGCTCTCGCTCCGAGACCAGCCCCAGACGAAAGGCGACCCGCCGCGGGGTCATCCGCGGTCAGTGACATGCGCGGCTGGGAATGCCGTGTCGGGGTGATCTTGGTGGGAGGGTTGTACGGCGTCGGGGTGGCCGTACGAGCCGTACAACCCGTGGCGTCGTCAGGAGGATGAGCTGCTGCTGGAGGCGCTGGCCGACGCCGGCTCCTTCTTCGCCGAGCCCGAGCCCGAGCCCGAGCCGGAGCCGGAACCCGAGGCCGAGCCGGACCCACCGGCGGCGCTGGAGCCGTTGCCGGAGTCGGAGCTCGACGAGCCGGACGAACCGGTCGACGTGGAGGACGACGAGGTCGAGGCGCTGGAGGAACCGGACGAGCGGTTGTCCGTCCGGTAGAAGCCCGATCCCTTGAAGACGATGCCGACCGCGGAGAACACCTTGCGAAGCTGGCCCTGGCAGCTGGGGCATGTGGTCAGCGGGTCGTCGGTGAATCGCTGGACCGCCTCGAGCCCTTCACCGCAAGCGGTACAGGCGTACTGGTATGTGGGCACGCACTCCTCCTCGTATGGCTCAGTATGCTCACGCAGATTGGCACTCTACCGATGCGACTGCTAATGGTACGCAGCGGATTAGGCTAAACGCCACCCAGCCGGCTTCTAATCCCGGGCGGAAGGCCCCCAGGGAGTGGCCGCAGAGGCGTCTGGCCTGTGCCTTGTCCTGTATGCGGTGACCGGCGGCCGTGGTCGTGCGGCCGGAGTCCGTCATCTCGGCCGCGGAGGGTCTGGGGTGACCGGGGTGATGTGCTGGGGTCCTGTGATGGGCTCGGGGGCGCCCGGGGATATCCGGGGCGCCCGGTAACACCTGGCACGAGCCTCGGTGGTCGCCAAGGGCCGGGCGGCCTACTCGCCGCTCTCCCCGTACCAACCCGCCAGCTTGCCGCGCCGACTGACCGCGCGCAGGCGGCGCTCCACCCGCTCACGGCAGGCCGCCGTTGTGACGACGAGCAGCTGGTCGTCGGCGCGGAGCCGGGTCGAGTCTTCGGGGACGAACGAGTGTCCTTCCCGGACGACCATGGTGACGGCGGCGTCCGACGGCAGCCGCAGCTCGAAGATCTCGACGCCGTGCAGCCCGGATCCGGGCGGGATGGTGACCTGGAGCAGGTCGGCGTTGAGCTCTTCGAGCGGGGCCGCCTCGACGCCGAGGTCGAGGGCCTCCTCGGGGGCGCCGACGCGCAGGACGCGGGCCAGGTACGGCAGCGTGGGCCCCTGGATGAACGTGAACACGATCACGATGACGAAGACCTCGTTGAACAGGCCTTTGGCGCCGACGATCCCGGCGGCCCACGGGATGGTGGCGAGCACGATGGGGACGGCGCCGCGCAGACCGGCCCAGGACAGGAAAACCTGCTCGCGCCAGGACAGCCGGTCGACCCGCGCGGTCCGTACGAGAAGGGCGGAGACGACGACGGACGCGGGGCGGGCGAGCAGCAGCAGGGCGAGGCCCGCGATGAGGCCGGGGACCACGGTGGCGGGCAGTTCGGAGGGGCTGGCGAGGATGCCGAGCATGACGAACAGCCCGATCTGGGCGAGCCAGGCGGCCCCTTCGGCGAACCCGCGGGTGGCCGGCCGGTGGGGGAGGCGCGTGTTGCCGAGGACGAGTGTGGCGAGGTAGACGGCGAGGAAGCCGCTGCCGTGCAGCAGGGCGGCGCCGCTGTAGGCGATGAACGCGAGGGCGAGCACGGCGATCGGGTACAAACCGGAGGACGGCAGCGCGACGCGGCGCAGGGCGTACGCTCCGAGCGGCCCGACGGCGAGGCCCACCGCGCAGCCGACGGTCAGCTCGAAGGCGGCCTCGAACATCACCTGGCCGAGGCCGGGCAGAGGGGCGTTCAATCGGCTGAGCAGTACGACCACGATGACGGTGGGCGCGTCGTTGAATCCGGACTCGGCCTCCAGTATGCCGGAGAGCCGTTGTGGCAGGGGGAGCCGGCGCAGGACGGAGAAGACGGCCGCCGCGTCGGTGGAGGCGAGGATCGCGCCGAGCAGCAGCGCCGTGCGCCAGTCCATGGCCAGCAGCCAGTGCGCGGCGGACGCGAGTACGACGATGCTCACGCCGACGCCGATCGTGGCGAGGAGGAGCGCGGTCGGCACGGCCCGGCGTACGTGCGGCCAGTACGTGGTGAGACCGCCCTCGGCGAGGATCACGGCGAGCGCGGCGAGGCCGATCTGCTGCGCGAGCTGCGCGTTCTCGAACTGGATGCCCAGCCCGGCCTCGCCGAGGAGCAGGCCGAGCCCCAGGTAGATGAGCAGGGTGGGGAGTCCGGTGCGGTGCGCGACCCGTACGGACGCGATGGCCGCGATCACGACGATGGACGCGAGGAGTAGCCAAATATTAAGGTTCACCGGCTCTCCTCCTCATGTTTTCCGCCCATTGTGGCGTATTGGTGTGGTCCTCTACCACGATGAACTACTTTGAGCTACGGTCACACGCGACACGGATGCTAGGTCAAACGGAATCATGGGTGGACGGCAGTGACGGACGACGCTTCCCCGGTCGTGGAGAGCCGCTCGGTTCTCGACGGGCTGAGGAAGGATGCCCCCGGCGAGGGTGACGACGTCCCCGAGGCGTCCTCGAAGAACCCGGAGAAGCCGAGGAAGCGGCGGCTGTTACGCCGCCTGGTGATCGTGACCGTGCTCGTCCTCGCCATGGTGGTGGCGGCGGCGTTCGCGCTGGTGATGGAGCGTCAGATCTCGCTGAACGGCAACATCGAGCGGATCCCTGGAGCGTTCCCCGAGGATGCCGGACGTCCGGTGAAGGCCGTGGGCGACGCGCAGAACTGGCTGCTCATCGGATCGGACAAGCGCCCGGGCGAGTCGGGCAACCAGCGGGCCGACACGATCATGATCGTCCATGTCCCGGCCGCCCGGGATCGGCTCACGCTCATCGGCATCCCCCGCGACTCTTATGTCCCCATCCCCGGGCACGGAAACAACAAGATCAACGCCGCGTACGCCTTCGGCGGGCCGAAGCTGCTGATCAAGACCATCGAGGGCCTCACGAAGGTCCGCATCGACCATTTCGCCGCGCTGGACTTCCAGGGGTTCGTCGAGATGAGCAAGGTCGTCGGCGGCGTGGACGTGTACGTGTCGCGCAAGGTGTACGACCCGATGAACAAGGTCACCTGGCCGCAGGGCATGGTGCACCTGGAGGGTGAGAAGGCGCTGCTGTTCGTCCGCCAGCGCTACAACCTGCCGGGCGGGGACTTCGACCGGATCAAGCGGCAGCAGGCGTTCGTCGGGGCGTTGGGCCACAAGATCATAAGCAAGGATCTGCTGACCAACCCGTTCAAACTGAACGACTTCTTGGAGGCGCTCACCCACGCGGTCAGCGTCGACTCGGGTGTGACGTTGAGCACATTGCGCGACCTGGCCCTCGAGCTGCGCAACATTCGCCCCGAAACGGTGGATTCCGCCACGATTCCGACCCTGGGCACGGGCACGGTCAAGGGCGCCAGCGTCGTCCGCCTCGACAAGAAGGAGGGCGCACGTTTCTTCGAGGCGGTCCGCAACGACTCGCTGGGTGAATACTTCAAGGACAATGGCGGTCTCGACGACCTCCAAATCGTTTCGTGACGAGAATCACCGGTTCGCGGACGCCGGTCCCGGTAACCCCGCCAATCACAACTGTCGCGTCCGATCACGTCCGACGCCGACGATGCCGGACGGCAGGGCCGCCATCGACACGGCCCGATCATGTGGTTCCGCGGGAATTCCCTCGATCAACTCGCCCTCGTGCAGCAATGCGACCGTCGGAACATTCGGCCCCACCCGGGCGAGCGCCCGGTCGTACGAGCCGCCGCCGCGTCCGAGCCGCACGCCGCTGGACGGGTCGACCGCCAGCGCGGGCACGATGACCAGGGCGGCCGTGCGGACGGTGTCCATGCCGCGCCGCGTGTCCACGGGCTCCATCATGCCGCGCGGGCCGGGCGCCACCGAGTCAGGGCCATCGTAAACAGCCCAATCGAGATCATTGTCCGGGCACAGGACGGGAAGGATCACCGTCGCGCCGTGCTTCCACAGCGCGAAAATCAGGCCGTGCGTCGAAGGTTCGGAGCCCATCGACCAATAACAGGCGACCAGCCCGGCCATTTGCACCCAGGGCTGGTCGAGTAGCGTTTCCCTGATCGCGGTCGCCGAGTCGCGCGGATCGGCGAGCCCTGTGCGCGCGGCCACGATCCTCCGGCGCAGCTCCGCTTTGTCCACTCGGCCCTCCATTAAGGTGCATTCATGGCTGACTACGATCCAGTGACGAAAGTCGTCATTCCCGCCGCCGGCCTCGGGACGCGCTTCCTGCCGGCGACCAAGGCGACCCCGAAAGAGATGCTGCCGATCGTCGACAAGCCGGCCATCCAGTATGTCGTCGAAGAGGCGGTCTCGGTCGGGTTGCTCGACCTCCTCATGGTGACAGGCCGGAACAAGCGCTCCATCGAGGACCACTTCGACCGCGCGTACGAGCTGGAGGAGGTGCTGGCGGCCAAGGGCGACTCCGAGCGTCTCTCGCAGGTTCTCGAACCGGTCGAGATCGCCACCTTCCACTACGTACGCCAGGGTGAGCCCAAGGGGCTCGGCCACGCCGTGCTGTGCGCCAAGCAGCACGTCGGCAACCACCCGTTCGCCTGCCTGCTGGGTGACGACATGATCGACCACCGCGACCACCTGCTGAAGCGCATGATCGAGGTGCGCGACACCTACGGCGGCAGCGTCGTGGCGCTGATGGAGGTGCCGCGGGAGCAGGTCTCGCTGTACGGCTGCGCCGAGATCCAGCCTACGGACGAGGACGACGTGGTGCGGGTGACGGGCCTGGTCGAGAAGCCCCCGGCCGACGAGGCCCCGTCGAACTGGGCGGTCATCGGACGGTACGTCATCGACCCGGCCGTGTTCGAGGTGCTGGAGAACACCCCGCCCGGGCGCGGCGGCGAGATCCAGCTCACCGACGCGCTGCTGGAGCTCGCCGGGCGTTCCACCGAGGAGGGCGGGCCCGTCCACGGCGTGCTGTTCCGCGGCCGCCGCTACGACACCGGCAACAAGCTCGACTACCTCCGCACGGTCGTGCAGTTCGCCGCAGACCGTCCCGACCTCGCCCCCGAGTTCATCCCCTGGCTGCGCGAGTTCCTCGACGAGCATTCCGTGTGAGAATCAGATCATGGCCGCGATGAAATCGGTTGACGCGCACCTGGCCGAGATCCTCGCCACCGTACGCCCGATCGACCCCGTCGGCCTCGGCCTGGACTTCGCGCTCGGCGCCGTCCTGGCCGAGGACGTACGGTCGCCCGTCGCGTTGCCGCCGTTCGACAACTCCGCCATGGACGGGTACGCCGTCCGGGCCGGGGACGTCGCGGCGGCGACCGAGGCGGCACCCGTCGTGCTGCCGGTCACGATCGACGTCGCGGCGGGCGAGAGCGCGCCCCGGGCGGTCGGGCCGGGGCATGTCACGCGCATCATGACCGGCGCGCCGGTGCCCGCGGGCGCCGACGCGGTGGTGCCCGTCGAGTGGACCGACGGCGGCACGGACCGCGTCGCGATCCGCAGGCCCGCGCCGGCGGGCAACGCCATCCGCCGGTCCGGAGAGGACGTCCACGCGGGCGACGCCGTGCTCGCCGCAGGCACCGAGATCGGGCCCGCCCAGCTCGGCATCCTCGCCGGGGTGGGCAGGCAGGCCGTCCTCGCCCGCTCCCGTCCGCGGGTCGTGGTGCTCTCCACGGGCGCCGAGCTGGTCGAGCCGGGCACCCCGCTCGGCCCGGGGCAGATCTGGGAGTCCAACAGCTTCACGCTCGTCGCCGCCGTCCGCCAGGCGGGCGGTGAGGCGGTGCGGCGGCGGGCCGTGGGCGATGACCCCGCGGAGTTCCTGGAGTCCCTGGAGGGGCTGCTCGGCGACGCCGACGCCGTGATCACCTCCGGTGGCATATCGATGGGCGCGTACGAGCCCGTCAAGGAGGCGCTGTCGCCGCTCGAGACCGTCCGGTTCGAGAAGGTCGCCATGCAGCCGGGGATGCCGCAGGGGTTCGGCGTGCTCGGCGAGCGGCAGGTCCCGATCTTCGCGCTGCCGGGCAACCCCGTCTCGTCGTACGTCTCTTTCGTGCTTTTCGTGAAGCCCGCGCTGGCCAAGATGCGCGGTTTGCCCGCAGGCCCCCCTCCGACCGTCTCCGCGGTGGTCACGTCGGGGGCGCGGTCTCCGGCGGGCAGGCGGTCCTTCCTGCGCGGGGTCCTGGATGGGAAGGGCTCGGTCACCCCCGTGCACAGGCAGGGGTCCCATCAGCTCGCCGCCCTCGCCGGCGCGAACGCGCTGATCGTGATCCCCGACGACGTCACCGAGCTTCCCGAGGGGACGACCGTGGAGGTGATCCCGCTGTGAGCGAGCTGAGCCACATCGACGAGTCCGGCGCCGCGCGCATGGTCGACGTCTCGGCCAAGGACGTCGGCGTCCGCACGGCGCGCGCCACCGGCCGGGTGCTGCTGTCGCCCGAGGCCGTGGCGATCCTGCGCTCCGGGGACGTGCCCAAGGGCGACGCGATCGGCGTCGCCCGCGTCGCCGGGATCATGGGGGCCAAGCGGACGCCCGACCTCGTCCCGCTGTGCCATCCGATCGCGCTGCACGGCGTGGAGGTCGAGCTGACCGTGGTCGACTCGGGGGTGGAGATCACCGCCCGGGTGCGGACGGCCGACCGTACGGGCGTCGAGATGGAGGCGCTGACGGCGGTCTCCGTGGCGGGGCTGGCCATGGTCGACATGATCAAGGCGGTCGATCCGGCGGCGGTGATCAGCGACGTCCGGGTCGAGCAGAAGACCGGCGGGAAGACCGGCGTCTGGAACCGGCCGTGAGGGCGCTGGTCGTGACGGCCTCCAACCGGGCCGCTGCTGGCATTTATCCCGATAAATCGGGGCAACTACTGGCCGAGCTGCTCGCCGAGGCCGGATGCGAACAGGTGGACGGCCCGCGCGTCGTCCCTGACGGCGAGCCCGTCGAGGCCGCCCTGCGCGACGGCGTCCGCGCCGGATACGACGTGATCGTCACCACGGGAGGCACCGGGCTCACCCCCACGGACCTCACCCCCGAAATGACCCGGCGCGTCATCGACCGCGAGATCCCCGGCATCGCCGAGGCCATACGACAGGTCAACCGCGACAAAGTACCCACCTCGATCCTCTCGCGCGGGCTGGCCGGCCAGGCCGCGACGACCCTCGTCGTCAACCTGCCCGGCTCGTCCGGAGGAGTACGCGACGGCATGGCCGTCCTCGCACCCGTACTCCGGCACGTCATCGACCAGATCAGAGGGGGCGACCATCCCGCTTCATGAGGGTCAGGAGGCCACCATGGCGGATTCACGCTCCGGCAGGGGATGATTGACCCGTGGATCGACTTCGCGGCTGGCCGGCAACCCTCAAAGAGGGGCCGGTGGGACTCCGGCCGCTGCGTCTGCGCGATGTGGGCGTCTGGCGGGAGACGCGGCTGCGCAACGCCGACTGGCTCAGGCCCTGGGAACCCAGCAACCCTGAGACGCCGCTGTTCCGCACCGGCCTCGGCCCGTACATCTCCATGGTCGGCACCCTGCGCCGCGAGGCACGTCAGGGGCTCGCGCTGCCCTGGGTGGTCACCTGGCGCGGGGCGTTCGCCGGGCAGCTCACGGTCGGCGCGATCGTCTGGGGCTCCGCGCGCTCGGCCCAGGTCGGGTACTGGGTGAGCGGCGCGCTCGCCGGGCGCGGCATCATCCCCACGGCGCTCGCCATGGCCGTCGACCACTGCTTCTTCACCGTCGGCCTGCACCGGCTGGAGGCCAACATCCGCCCCGAGAACCACGCGAGCCGCCGCGTGGTCGAGAAGCTCGGGTTCCGCGAGGAGGGCATCCGCCGCAAACAGCTCCACATCGACGGCGCCTGGCGCGACCACATCTGCTACGCCCTCACCCTGGAGGACGTCCCGCGCGGACTGCTCTCCCAGTGGAGGCAGACCTGGGAGAAGACGGCGCACGACGGCCCTGCCTGAGGGCCATGGATACCTTTGGCGTATCCGTGACGATAAACAGGTTGACGATCTGGCGACACACCGGACTGAATGCTCGTCAACCAGTGACACGCGGTCCTACGGTGCGTGACGTGAACACATTTGCGACGGCGACGGTCCCGTGCTGTGTTCATGCTGCCCGCATACAGGGGGTCCCACGCCACCCCAAAACGGACGGCTTCCCGCGCTCCGGGGGGCGCACCTTCGCCTCGCCCGGGGGCGGTCCCTTTGCCCGGGCCGGGCTCGGTTCCCGCACGCGGGCCGGCGCTGGTCCTCTTACATGGGAAGGCGACGGCCTTACCCGGGCCGCGGCTGGCCCTCTTACCCGGGCCGGGGCCGGTCCTTTCGCACGGGAAGGCGACGGTTCCCTCCCCCTGGCCGTGAGGCATTCACCCCTACTGCACAGGAATCGGACATTCACCCCCGCGAAGGGGTATATCTTCACACTGCTCGGGAAGTGCGCCGTCACGGGGGCGGGGACCGGCGCCTCATGTCGTACGGAGGTGGGCGGGTGAGCAGCGCCTTCCTCTACCTCGGCATCGTGCTGATGTGGCTGTGCGTCCTCGTGCCCATGTGGCTGCGCCGCGACCGCCACTCGATCGACATCTCCGAGCTGTACACCGACGGGTCCCCGGAGGGCGACGCCTCCGAGCACGCCGACGAGTCCGACGGCGACACGCTCACCGACGTCGCGGTCTCCGACCTCCCCACCTCGGGGACTGACACCGCCGACGACGAGATCACCGTAGAACTCGACGCCCCACCGTCGCCCAAACCCGCCTCCACCGTGTCCACGTCCTCCATCCCCTCCGCGCCGTCCACCTCCTCCACGCTGCCCAGGCCATTCTCGTCGTCCACCTCCTCCACGCGGTCCTCCGCCCCGTCCACGCCGTCCCCGTCCTCCACGCGATCCAAGTCCTCCACGGCTTCCTCGAACGAGGCCGACCAGGCCGTCCCCGCCACCGACGAGCGGCGCGCCGAGGAGGCCGCTGAGGTCGTTCAGGACGAGCGCCGCCGCCGGGCCCGCATCGTCGCCCGCCGGCGACGCTGGCTCCTGTGCAGCGCCCTGCTCAACGTCGCCGCCGGGGTGACGGCGGCCGTCGGGGTCGCTCCGTGGTGGAGCGCGGCCCCCTCGGCCGTCATGCTCCTCTCGTACGTCGTCCTGCTGCGCGTCGCCGTCACCGCGGACCGCGAGAAGCGCCTCGCCGCCGCCAAGGCCCGCGCGGAGCACGAGCACAGGGAACGCGAGCGCCGCCGCGCCGAGGAACTCGCCGCCCAGCAGGCCGAGGCCGAGATCATCGAGTTCCGTAAGCCGGCCGAGCCCTTCGACCAGTACGCCGACCGCACCCGCCGCGCCGTCGGCGACTGATGCCCGGTTTCCCTCGGTGATCAACGCCGACCCGCACCGGATGGCGCGGGCGGTCGCCAAAGTTTGCTAATCTGGTCCAGTCCTTGGGGCTGTAGCGCAGTCCGGTAGCGCACTTCGTTCGCATCGAAGGGGTCAGGGGTTCGAATCCCCTCAGCTCCACCCAGGTCAAAGGCCGTTTCCGGTGATCGGAAACGGCCTTTGTGATCTTCTGAGTGACTACGCCTCCGGCCGTCCCCCGAAGATGCGGTCCATGGCCTCCGCCCCTTCGACCAGCACCGGGCGGAGCTGCTTCCGGTAGACGGTCTCCGTCACCATGGTGTTGCTGTGCCCGACCAGGCGGGAGATGCGCTCCAGGGGCACGCCGCTGTCCGAGAGCAGCGAAACGAAGCTGTGCCGCATCTCGCGCGGGGTCCATTCCTTCTCGTTGAGGCCTGCCCGCTTGAGCACCACCCGGAACGAGCGCCGGACGTTGTGCGCGTCCAACTCCGTCCCGACCGCAGAGGCGAACACGAGGTCATTCTCCTGCCACCTGTCACCGGCCGCCTTACGAGCAACGCCCTGGCGCTCACGCTGCCGCTGAAGCGCTTCCACGCAGCGTTGGGCGGTGTCGTGGTCGGTGACGACGCGCAGGTGCGAACGTGGGCGCTTCGGCGCCTACGCTACCGACGAGCTCCGCCGTGAACCTGAGGCGTTCAACCCCGTGCTCAAGGAAGTTGACTTCACCTCCGTCAACCTCACCGCATGAATAAGCGGGTGAATCGCTCCGGCCCAAGTCAAGGGCGTAAGGGCCGTCAGCCGTTCCGTTGGCCCTCGATTAAGGCCTCGCCGATTGCCGTTCGGGAGTAGAAAACTGATCGGCCGACACGTTGACGCCGGATAAGGCGAGCATCCAGAAGGACCTTAAGGTGGCGGCCTACCGACCCAAGCCCCTGGCCGGTCAGCGCCACGAGCTGGGTCGTGCTCTTGGGACTGTCGAGGAGAACGAGGACACCGGCCCGCGCCCGGCCCACCAGCCTGCTCAGAGGCTCAGGCGCCGGCACATGATCGCCGTCCGCGAGCGGCCCCCGGCACGGGTACACCACGCCATACCGATGGGGCAGCTGCCAGCTGACCCACCCGCAGCTCGGAGTCACCGGCACGAACCGTAACTGAGCACCGGCCAGGTCCCGGTCCGGGTAGTCGTATGCGTTGATCTGCAGTCGGCCCTCGCCCAGCCAGCGCATCTGTGGCCGCATGTCATCTAATGCCGCGGCCCAGCCGCCCTGGCTCAACCGCTCCGATCTGGCGACGATGTCCGCCTCGATGACCCTGCGGCGTCGCGGCCAGAAGGGCGCGATCGTCTCCCGCCACACCCACGCCAGGATGTCGGCGGCGCGTTCGCCCAGATCAGGACGGGCCAATGCGGCCGGCGGCGGCCCGCCCAGCGATACCGTCAGGTCCGCCCAGACGTTCTCGGCAGGAATCGCGCGTATCTGGTCCACTTCCTCCTCGAACGTCGCCTCTCCTTCGCCGGCAGGCGCGGGGGCGAGGAAGTCGGCAATCCAGTGGTGTCCGACAGCCGCGTGGATGAGCAGAGCAGTGATCGGATCGGCGGCCAGCCGGCTTCGATAGGCGGGCAGATGGGCGTCGAGCCACGCACGCTCTCCCGGGTGCGCGGCCATGTTCGTCGCCAAGGTCAGCAAACCGGCGGTGGTTTCGGCGAGAGCGGAGATCACGAACCGGCTCCCGGCAAGGGTGTCCGCGTTCACCAGCCAGCAGCCCATGGTTTCGCCCCCTTGCGAAACCTTAGCAGTCCATCCCCAAGGCCGATGAAATTCCCGCATGCGTACTTATCGAGAGCTTTTCCGGGCGCCGGAGTTCACACCGCTGTTCGCCGCCTCCACCGTGCAGACGATGGCCTTGACGGTGAGCGGGCTGGCCCTGGGCACCCTGGTCTACGGGGCCACTGGCTCTCCGCTCCTTTCCGCGCTGAGCATGTTCGGCTCTTCCTTCGCCCAGGTGATCGGCGCGACGGTGCTCATGTCCGCGGCCGACCGGATACCGCCGCGCGCCGCGTCGACCGCTCTGGCCACGGCCTTCGCCATCGGAACGGCCTTTCTGGCGATGCCCGGCCTGCCGGTTTGGGCTGTCTTCGTCGTCCTCTTCGGCCTTGGGCTGGTCGCTTCGCTGGGCGGCGGAGTGCGGTACGGATTGCTGAACGAGATCCTTCCGCAGCAGGGTTACCTGCTCGGCCGGTCCGTACTCAACATGTCGGTGGGCGTCACCCAGATCTGCGGGTTCGCCCTCGGGGGCCTGCTGGTGAACGCCTTGTCACCACAAGGGACGCTGCTCACCGCGGCGGTGCTGGACCTTGCCGCCGCGCTGATCGCAGGGCTGGGGCTGGCCCGCCGCCCGGCACGCGCCTCTGGACGCCCGTCCGTCGCCGCCACCTGGCGGAACAATGTCCGGCTGTGGTCATCCGCGCCTCGCCGGTACGTCTACCTGGCCCTGTGGGTGCCGAACGGGCTGATCGTCGGCTGTGAGGCACTTTTCGTGCCGTACGCGCCAGAGCATGCGGGCCTGCTCTTCGCCTTGGCCGCGTTCGGCATGCTGGCTGGGGATGTCCTTGCTGGCCGCTTTATCCCGGCTCGGTGGCGGGAACGCCTCGCCGCCCCGCTGCGGCTGCTGCTGGCCGCGCCGTACCTGATTTTCGCTGTGGATCCTGCGCTGCCGCTGGCGGCGGTGGCCATCACCTTGGCCTCGGTCGGGTATGCGGCCAGCTTGCTGCTTCAGGAGCGGCTGGTCGCTCTGACGCCTGCTGACGTACGGGGGCAGGCCCTGGGGCTGCACTCCTCCGGCACGATGACCATGCAAGGCGTTGGAGCCGCTCTGGCCGGCGCCATCGCGCAGTACACCTCTCCCGTTTCGGCTATGTCCATGATGGCGGCAGCCTCGTTCCTGGTAACCCTGTGCCTGGCACCAGGGCTACGCCCCGACCGCAGTGGTGACGGCGAAGCCACCCGGTCATACGCTGAACCAACTGGCGTTGGGTAAGGCCCGGGACGACTTTCACGGCCGGTCGTTTCCGAGGGCCCTGTCGTTCGCCGAGCCCCTCTGAAGGAGTTGCGGCCTGGCTCCACCGGCCGTAGCGAGATACGCATCGTGGCGGGCGGCCATCTTGCTGGTCGCGGGAGACAAAGCGGGCAACTGGGAACGCTGGTATCGGGGTCAGGGGTTCGAATCCCCTCAGCTCCGCCCAGGGCCGCTCTTGAAACGGCTCGACCGAAGTCGACGGGATCCCGTCTGATCTTGGTGATCGGGCGGGATCGTGTTGTTTCAGGGGATTCCGAGCCCGGTAGTATTGGGTTTGGGTGGGTTACGGAAGGCTCGGGTGGTATCAGCCCACTTGTCGGGTGGTGCCAGCCCAATTCTTCAGCCCACTTGTGGAGCATGGAAATCGGGCCGCCGGGCATGGTGCCGACGTATGGGCCGGGCCGATCATGCGCACGCCTCTGCGGTCTACCTGTGCACCGGCGAGGAGCACACCTGGTCCGCCGGCCACGATCGATCACATGGTCGACCTCATCGCGGGCTCCCTGGGCAAGCGCGGCCGACGCCTGTGGCCCGGGCAGGTCGGCCATCGGCACGGGGCAGGAGGATCACCTGGCCTTCCCGCGGGCGCGAGGACTGCTGCGCGGGCGCAAGACCGCCATCTGAGCATGGCGGCCTCTGCCAGGGAAGGCCGGGACCTGGCGTTTCTTTGCCGGGATGTGAG
>NZ_JBFAGG010000032.1:0-36966 GCF_040653595.1 Sphaerisporangium sp. NPDC051011
GGTTACATTCCGAACCCGGAAGTTAAGCTTTCCAGCGCCGATGGTACTGCACCGGGGACGGTGTGGGAGAGTAGGACACCGCCGGACAATTTTTGTTATGCAGGAGGGCCACCCGAGGTTTCGGGTGGCCTTCCTGCGTTTCCGGGGTGTTTCTGTGCTTCCCGTGCCTGTGTGTTCGATCCGTGTGTGTTCGATCTGGTGGCCTGGTTGCCGGGTTCTGTTTTGCTGGGTTGGTCAGGTTTTTCCGTGTGTGCTGGGCTGGTGCCGGCCGGGTTCTGGAGGGGTTGTCTCCCCTCTGGGGCCCGGCTTTTTGCTTGCCCGGCCGCGGGGCCCGTGTCCCCGCGCTCAACCGCCCCCCTCTCCGTTGCCGCAGGGGGCCATCTGACGCCGCGCGCAATCACGGCATCCGCTACGCGCCCGGCCAGGTCATCGTCCCACCGGCTGACCCGGAAGTGGCCGGGCACGGGCGTCATCTCATTCGCTCTGTGGAGGGGTTGGGGCGGTGGTCAGGAGGGGGGCTATTCGGTGGGGGATTTGGGTTGAGAGGGCGATTGTCGTGTCTGTGCGTTGGACGGCGGGGGAGGCCAGGACGCGGGCGATGATTTCCTGGAGGTGTTCCGTGTTTCGGGCTACGACGCGGCAGAGCAGGTCGGCCTGGCCGCTGGTGCCGTGGGCTTCCAGGATTTCCGGGACCTCCTCCAACGCGCGTACGGCCTCGGCGAGCCTGCCCTGGGAGATTTGCAGGGAGACGAACGCGAGTATGGGATAGCCCATCTCGGAGGGGACGATCGTCGGGCCGAAGTCGCCGATCACACCGCGGGCGACGAGCTTCTCGACCCGCGCCTGTACGGTCCCGCGGGCTACCCCCAGCAGACGTGCGAGTTCCGTCAGGCCGATGCGCGGGTGCGCGCGCATGGTTCGCAGGAGCCGGCTGTCCAGTGAGTCGATGCGTCCAGAGCCCGTAGACATGGCTCAGAGACTACGGGCGTATGTCCAGCCAGGTGGTCGGGGGGAGGCAGGCGTGGCCGGGGTGGTCGAGTGACGACTTCAGGTCGTGTCGGCTGCGAGAAGAGGGCTGGGCGGGATGACTAGTGTTATGCCTGATTTCAGAGGCGATTGTGGGCGGCTTGACTAGTTTTGGTGGGCGCTCTTGCCAGTCGAATGGGAAATTGCTGATAGTTCTGCCATGTTCGAGGAAGCGCAGTACTTCGCGCCGGTGGCGATGCAGGAGGACGGGTCGGTCGTCGTCGAGTTGGCGGCGAACCATCCCGGGGTGGCGGACCCGGTCTACCGTGAGCGTCGCAACGCCATCGCCGCGCTGGCGTTGAACCACATCCCCGGCGAGCCGATCCCGGAGGCCGCCTACACCGAGCAGGAGCACGAGGTCTGGGGCCTGGTGAGCCGCGAGCTCGCGATCAAGCATCGTAAGTACGCCGCGGGCGAGTATCTCGAAGGATGCCGGCGCCTCGGCCTCCCCGAGGACAGGATTCCGCAGCTGCAGGAGGTCGGTGACCTTCTCGAACCGCTGACGGGTTTCAGGTACCTCCCTGCCGCCGGGCTTGTCCCGCTTCGGGACTTCTACGGCGTGCTGGAGGATGGCCTGTTCCATTCGACGCAGTACATCCGTCACCACTCGGTGCCGTTCTACACGCCGGAGCCGGACGTCATCCACGAGGTGGTCGGGCACGCGAACGCGCTGGCGTCCGATCGGTTCGCCGCGTTGTACCGGCTGGCCGGGGCGGCGGCGCGCCGTGTGGAGACCGACGAGGCGCTGGAGTTCGTCTCCAAGGTGTTCTGGTTCACGATGGAGTTCGGCGTGCTCACGGAGGACGGCGAGGACCGCACGTACGGCGCGGGGATCCTCTCGTCGTACGGCGAGATCGAGGAGTTCCGCAGTATGGACATCCTGCCGCTGGACCTGTCCCTGATGGGGACGACCACCTACGACATCACGAAATATCAGGATGTGCTGTTCCGGGCCGCGTCGATGAGCCACCTCGAAGACGTCGTCGGCACGTTCTGGGCGACCTGCGACGACGACACCATCGCCCGGATGGTCGCCGATGGGGGAGCCGATCGGGGAGCCGGTAGGCGTAGGGCAGGCGCGAAGTAAGAGGCCCAGGCGAGAGAGCGAGAAAGAGGGAGAGAGGGAGAGAGGGAGAGAGGGAGAGAGGGATAGGAGCGAGCGGCCCTACTCGGTGACCGTGTGACCCGAGGCGGCCGACCGGGCGGGCTGCTCCGAATGCTGGTGGCGGGCGGTCCGTCCGCAGAAGTGGTCGGTGCGAAGAATGGTGGCGGGCGGCCCGTCCGAAGGGGCGGTGGCGGGTAGTCAGCCCGCAGGTGGCCGGTTCAGGGGGATCGGCCGGGGGTTGCCGGGCCGGTCGCGCCGCCTTCCGGGGTGGGGACGCGGGGCGACCGGGACGGGTGTCAGTGCGGCGTGACGAGGCGGTAGCCGACTCCGCGCACGGTTTGGATCAGCCGGTCGTCGTCGTCCCCGAGCCGGGCGCGGAGGCGTTTGACGTGGACGGCTATGGTGTTCGTCGACATCGCGTCGGCGGCGTGCCACACGTGGCGCATGATCTGCTCCCGCGTGACCGTCCGGTCGGCGTTGCGCATCAGGTAGTGCAGAAGCTCGAATTCCCGAAGGGGCAGGTGCACGGGCATCCCGGACACGCGCACCTGGTAGGCCCCCACGTCGAGTTCGACGTTGCCGACCGTGAACACTCCTCGTGAGCCGGCGTCCCCGGGGAACGCCGCCTGCACCAGGGGCAGCAGCTCGGGCACGCGGTACGGCCGGGCCACGCACGCCGTGGCTCCGGCGGCGAGGCCCTGGACGGCCTGTTCCGCGTGCCCGTCGCCCACGCCCAGCAGGACGGGGACGGCCCGCGCCCTGCGTACCGCGCGCACGAAATCGACGGGCCCGATGACGGGCAGGGTGGCGCTGACGAGCACGACGTCGGGCCGGAGGGCACCGGCCTGCAGCAGTGCTTGCGCGCCGTCGGAGACTCCGGTGACGAGGACCCCTTCGCGCTCCAGCGCCTCGGCGAGTTCCCGCACCATTTCGTCGTCGGGGTCGGCCACCAGCAGCATGGGCGCCGACCGAGTGTCCCCGTCCACTTCAGGTGCCGCCTGCGGCTGGGTCACACCATCTCCTCAAGGCTCCTCAAGGCTCCATGGGCTCTATCGGCTCCTGGACCCAGGAGCCGATCATCCGAAGCGGCCGGTGATGTAGTCCTCGGTCGCCTTTTGCGTGGGGTTGGTGAAGATCTTGGAGGTCTCGTCCATCTCGATGAGCTTTCCGGGCTGTCCCTGGCCGGCCAGGTTGAAGAACGCGGTACGGTCGCTGACCCGCGCGGCCTGCTGCATGTTGTGGGTCACGATGACGATCGTGTAGTCGTTCTTCAGCTTGGCGATCAGGTCCTCGATGGCGAGCGTCGAGATCGGGTCCAGGGCCGAGCACGGTTCGTCCATGAGCAGGACGGCCGGGCTGACGGCGATGGCCCGGGCGATGCAGAGCCGCTGCTGCTGTCCGCCGGACAGGCCCGCGCCCGGCTTGCTGAGCCGGTCCTTGACCTCGTTCCAGAGGTTGGCGTCCTTCAGCGACGTCTCGACGATGCCCTCGGCCTCGGACTTGGAGATCCGGCCGTTGAGACGAAGGCCCGCGGCGACGTTGTCGAAGATGGACATCGTCGGGAACGGGTTCGGCCGCTGGAAGACCATGCCGACCGTGCGGCGGACGGACACCGGGTCGATGTCCGGGCCGTACAGGTCCTGGTCCTCCAGGAGGATCTTACCGTCGACGTGCGCGCCCGGGATGACCTCGTGCATGCGGTTCAGCGTGCGCAGGAACGTCGACTTGCCGCATCCGGACGGGCCGATGAAGGCGGTGACCGAGCGCGGCTCGATCGTCATCGTGATGCCTTCGATCGCCTTGTGCGATCCGTAGTAGGCGTCGAGGTCGGAGACCTCGATCTGCTTGGCCATGTCGATAACCCCTTACCGGCCCTTGGCGGGCGAGCGCCACCAGGCGATGAGGCGCGCCACCAGGTTGAGCAGCATGACGATCAGGATGAGGGTGAGCGCTCCGGTCCAGGCCCGGTCGACCGCCGTGACGTTCGGACGCTGGGCTTGGTCGAAGACGTAGAGCGGGAGGCCCATCTGAGGTCCGTTGAACGGGTTCTCGTTGATGGAGTCGGTGATGAAGACGGTCAGCAGCAGCGGCGCGGTCTCACCGGCGACGCGGGCGACGGCGAGCATGACGCCCGTGATGATGCCGGTGAAGGCCGTCGGGATGACGACCTTGGTGATCGTCTTCCACTTGGGCACGCCGAGCGCGTACGACGCCTCCCGCAGGTCGTTCGGGACCAGGCGCAGCATCTCCTCGGCCGAGCGGACCACGGTGGGCATCATCAGGATCGACAGCGCGAGCGCGCCGGCGATGCCGGAGTAGCCGAGGCCGAGCACCAGGACCCAGAAGGCGAGAACGAAAAGACCGGCGACCACCGAGGGGATGCCGGTCATGACGTCCACGAAGAAGCTGATGGACCGGGCGAGCTGCCCGTTCTGGCCGTACTCGACGAGGTAGACGGCGGTGAGCAGGCCGATGGGCACGGAGATCAGGGTGGCGAGGCCGACCTGTTCCAGCGTGCCGAGGATGGCGTGGTAGGCGCCTCCACCGGCGTCGCGGGCACCGATGTTGCGCATCGAGTGGGTGAGGAAGTCCACGTCGAAGCGCGCGAGCCCGTTCTTGATCACCAGCCAGAGGACCGAGATGAGCGGTACCACGGCGATGGCGAAGGCCAGCCAGACCAGGCCGAGGACGACACGGTCCTTCAGCCGGCGACTGAAGGACACGTGGGTGATGGTGGCGGGCGACATGGTCATGCGGCGGCCCTCGAGTAGTCCTTGCGGCGAGCGATGATCAACCGCGCGGCCGTGTTGACCAGGAGGGTGATCACGAACAGCACGAGGCCGGACGCGATGAGCGCGCCCTGGCCGATGGGGG
This sequence comes from Sphaerisporangium sp. NPDC051011, assembly GCF_040653595.1. Lineage (NCBI taxonomy): Bacteria > Bacillati > Actinomycetota > Actinomycetes > Streptosporangiales > Streptosporangiaceae > Sphaerisporangium > Sphaerisporangium sp. NPDC051011. Next base: position 5,006 of record NZ_JBFAGG010000032.1, read on the forward strand.
TGGCCTCGCCGAATCCGTTGGCGATGTTCGCGGCGATGCTGTTGCCGTTGTTGGACAGCACCTGGATGCTGATGTCGAACGTCGCGGGGAAGATGAGCGCGACCGCGATCGTCTCGCCCATCGCGCGCCCGAGGCCGAGCATGGCCGCGCTGATGACGCCGGGACGGCCGAACGGCAGGACCGACATCCTGATCATCTCCCACCGGGTCGCGCCGAGCGCCAGGGACGCCTCCTCGAGCGACCTGGGCGCCTGGAGGAACACCTCCCGGGAGATGGCGGCGATGATCGGCAGGATCATGATGGCCAGGACGACCGCGCCGGTCAGCATCGACTTGCCGTAGACGGCGTCCCCGGCGAACAGGGGAATCCAGCCGAAGTAGTCGTTCAGGAAGGTCCAGGGACCCTGGACGAACGGGATGAGGAAGATGACGCCCCACAGGCCGTAGACGACGCTCGGGACCGCGGCCAGCAGGTCGATCACATAGCCGAGCGCCCCGGCCAGGCGGCGCGGCGCGTAGTGGGAGATGAACAGCGCGACGCCGATGGCCACAGGAAGGGCCATGATCAGGGCCAGCAGCGAGCTGATCACGGTGCCGAACGCCAGCGCCGCGATGCCGAACTTGGCCTCGGTCGCGTTGGGCGTCCAGATCTTCTCGGTGAGGAAGTTGGAGGTGTTCGCCTGGAAGGCCGGGATGGCCTTCACGACGAGGAAGACGGCGATGGCCGCCATGATGGCGAGTAGTACCACACCGGCACCGGTGGTCGCGAACCGGAAGGGGCCCTCACCGCGACTGCGCCGGATGGCGGACCGGCGCGTGGCCGGCCCGCCATCCTGGATACGAAGTGGCGTCGCCATTGAGTTAGGAGATCGCCTCGACGGCCGTCTGCACCTTGGTGAGCAGAGAGGCCGGCAGCGGGGCGTAGCCGAGCCCGGTCAGCGCGGACTGGCCGGCGTCGCTGGAGGTGTACTTGAGGAAGGCCTTGACCAGCTTGGAGTCCTCGGCGGACAGGCCCTTCTCACAGGTGATCTCGTAGGTCACCAGGACGATCGGGTAGGCGCCCGCGGCCTTGGTGGCGTAGTCGATCGACAGCTTGAGGTCGTTGCCGGTGCCCTTGACCTCGGCGGCCTCGACGGTCTTGGCGGCGCTCTCGGGGGTGAGCTCGACGAACTCGCCGGAGCCGTTGGCGACCTTGGCCTTGCTCAGGCCGGAGTTCTCGGCGAAGGAGAGCTCGACGTAGCTGATGGAGCCCTCGGCGCTCTTGACGGTCTGCGCGATGCCGTCGGAGCCCTTGGCGCCCTGACCCTTGGCCTCGGCGGGCCACGCCTTGGCGGGCTCGTACGGCCAGCCGGCGGTCGCCTTCAGGAACTTGGTGAAGTTGTCGCTGGTGCCCGACTCGTCCGAGCGGTGGACGGCCTGGATCGGGGTCGACGGGAGCTGCGCGTCGGGGTTGTCCTTCTTGATCGCCGCGTCGTCCCACTTGGTGATCTTGCTGTCGAAGATGCCACCGATGGTCGCCGGGGAGAGCTGGAGGTTGTCCACGCCGGGGAGGTTGTAGACCACCGCGACCGGGCCGATCACCATGGGAAGGTTGATCGCCTTGCCGGTCTTGCAGCGCGCGTCGGCCTGGGCGGGCTCGCCCTTGTCATCCTTGAGCGCCGAGTCGGAGCCCGCGAAGGCGACCGTGCCCTGGATGAAAGCCTGCACGCCCGCGCCGGAGCCGCTGGGCTGGTAGTTGATGCTCACACCGGAGTTCTGCGACTGGAACGCCTTCTTCCACTCGGCGATGGCGTTGGCCTGAGCCGAGGAGCCCGCGGCGTTGATCGTGCCGCTGAGCGTGGTGCTGTCGCCGCCGCCCGTGCTGGTGGACGGGGCTGTGCTGGCGCCGCTGTCGCCGCCGCTGTTGTTATCGGTTCCGCACGCAGCGAGCGAAAGCACGCCGGCGATGGCGGCTACGGCGAGCCGGCCTGCATACTTCACGGTTGTTGTCCTTCCACGCTGTTTTTTCAACGGGTAGGACGGTAAGGAGTCAAGATGACTTAATCCCCGGTTAAAGGTGAACGAGGCGTGAACGGGCCCGGTCGTGCTCGTTTGAAGCGGGTCATGTACCGAGGTCAGAGCCTATGTCACAAGATGGGCTCAATGTACGCGTCGCTGGCGGCATCCATATCCTGAGACGTCCTGAGAAGCTCACCCGCGTACGCGACTGTGCCCTCACGGGGAGTTACACGCGTCCTCGGCTGCCGTAGCGTCGAAGCGACGACCGTGAGGAGGTTCGACGTGCTTCCAGGATGCGGTAGCTGCAGCTGCTACCTCGAAGACCGTGTCATCTCACGCCCGCCGGACGAGCGCTGAACCGCTGACGGCGCGCGGGTGAACAGCAGGTGAGCGCGCCCGGTCCACCGGGCGCGCACTACGGCCCTGAGGTGCCCAGACGTGCCCCTTCGTGCTCAGCCGCCGAGGCGCTTGAGCACCTCGGGGTGCAGGAGCGGGTTGGCGCACACGAGGCTGCCCCCGTCGACGTCCGTCGCGCCGGACAGGTCGGTCCACACGCCCCCGGCCTCCTCGACGATCACGGTCAGCGCGGCCATGTCCCAGGCCGACAGCTCCGGCTCGGCCGAGATGTCGACCGCGCCCTCGGCGACCATCACGTGCGACCAGAAGTCGCCGTACGCGCGGGTGCGCCACACCGTGCGGGACAGGTCGAGGAACTCCTCGAGGCGCCCGCGCTCCTCCCACCCGCCGAAGCTGGAGTAGGAGAACGACGCGTCGGACAGGCGGCTCACCGACGAGACGGTGCAGCGCGACGCCTTGGTCAGGTTGCGGCCCGTCCACGCCCCGCCGTCCTTCGCGGCCCACCAGCGGCGGCCGAGCGCGGGGGCCGAGACCACGCCCACGACGACCTTCCCGTGCTCCATGAGCGCGATCAGCGTGGCCCAGACGGGGACGCCGCGCACGTAGTTCTTGGTGCCGTCGATGGGGTCGACGACCCAGCAGCGCGAGCCGTACCCGCTGGTGCGGCCCGTCTCCTCGCCGATGACCGCGTCACGGGGACGCGCGCGCCGCAGGGTGCCGCGGATCGCGTCCTCGACGGCCTGGTCGGCGTCGCTCACCGGCGTGAGGTCCGGCTTGGTGTCGACCCGCAGGTCGACGGCCTTGAACCGGCGCATGGTCAGATCGTCGGCGCTGTCGGCCATCATGTGCGCCAGCCGGAGGTCGTCGGTATAGCCCGTCACAGCGCACACCGTACCCTGCCGGGACGATTTTCATCAGGCGTGATGAGACCGTTTCGGTGCCTATTGCCGCGCCTCCGGCACGGCGGTTCGGGGCGCTCCTTGCCCCGAACAGGTTTCAGCGCTGTCCAGCCAGGAACCTCGGGTGTTCACACCCGAGAGGAATGGCTTCCCTGCTTGTGGTTTCAGTGTTACTCTCGGTGATGCGGTGACGGGATTGAACGCACCCGGTTCGCTGGGGAACGGCTCTCTGATCCGTTATCGGCACTGCGACACGCGGCATGGCTTGCCATGCCGGGCAGTGGGTCACGCTGCCGTACGCGGCCCGGACCGTCGACGCCATCGACGGCGAGGAGCTGCAAGCTCGGTCGTTCACGACCGAGAAGCCGACTCGTCGTCGGGCTCGCCGTCCCGGCTGGCGAGCAGGCGGCGCAGGGACGCGAGGCCGGCCGCGTCGGCGTGGCCCTGCTCCACCCAGGCGTCGAGTGAGCATTCCTCTCCGCGGTGGTTGCACCCCTTGGGGCAGTGGACGGCGCCTTCGGCCAGCGCGGGGAAGGCGGCCAGTACGTTGTCGATCACGACGTGGCCGAGCCCGAAGCTGCGCACGCCCGGTGTGTCGATGATCCACCCGCCGAAGGGCAGCTCCAGGGCCACCGCCGAGCTGGAGGTGTGGCGCCCGCGGCCGGTGATCGCGTTCACGTGCGAGACGGCGCGCCCGGCGGCGGGCACGAGCGCGTTGACCAGCGTCGACTTGCCGACCCCCGAATGGCCGACCAGGACGCTGAGCCGGTCGGTCAGCCGGGACCGCAGCTCCTCCAGCTCGCCGCCCTTCTGCACGACGACGTACGGCAGGCCGAGCGGCGCGTACCGGGCCACGAGATCGTCCGGCGCGGCGAGGTCGGCCTTGGTGAGGCAGAGCAGCGGCTCGATGTCGGCGTCGAACGCGGCCACGAGCATGCGGTCGATCATCCGCGGCCGGGGCGGCGGGTCGGCGAGCGCGGTGACGATGACGAGCTGGTCGGCGTTGGCGACGATGGGACGCTCGACCTCGTCGGTGTCGTCGGCGCTGCGCCGCAGCATCGAGGTGCGCGGCTCGACCCGGACGATGCGCGCCAGGGTGTCCGGCCGCCCGGTGGTGTCGCCCACGAGGCCGACGCGGTCGCCCACCACGATGCCCTTGCGTCCGAGCTCGCGCGCCCGCATCGCCGTCACGACGTGCGGATCGGGCGCGCGCTTCCTGCCGTGCCCGTCCGGGGCCTCACCCTCGACGAGGCAGGTGTAGCGGCCGCGGTCGACCGCCACGACGAAGCCCTCGACGGCGTCCTCGTGCGTGGGACGGCGTCTCGTCCTCGGCCGCGACCCCTTGCCGGGCCGGACCCGCACGTCCTCCTCGTCGTACTCGCGTCTTCTCAGTGGCCTTCCCCCAGCATGCGCGCCCACATGAGGGCGAATTCGGGAAGGGTCTTGGCGGTGGTCGCGATGTCCTCGACCTGGACGCCGGGGACGACGAGGCCGATGACCGCGCCGGCCGTCGCCATGCGGTGGTCGGCGTAGGTGCGGAACACCCCCGCGTGCAGCGGGCGCGGCGTGATGACGAGGCCGTCGTCGGTCTCGGTGACGTCCCCGCCGAGGCCGTTGATCTCGGCGGCGAGGGCCGCGAGCCGGTCGGTCTCGTGGCCGCGCAGGTGGGCGATGCCGCGCAGCCGGCTGGGCGAGCTCGCGAGCGCGGCCAGGGCGGCGATCGTGGGCGTGAGCTCGCCGACGTCGTGCAGGTCGGCGTCGATGCCCTCCAGGCGGCCGCCGCCGGTGACCCGCAGCCCCTCGGGGGTGCGCGCGACGGTCGCGCCCATGCGCGGGAGGAGCTCGCGCAGCGCGTCTCCCCCCTGCGTCGTCTCCTCCGGCCAGCCCGGGATCGTGACGACGCCGCCGGTGACCATGGCCGCCGCGAGGAACGGCGCGGCGTTGGACAGGTCGGGTTCGACGGTGAGGTCGCGGGCCGAGATCGGGCCGGGCTCGACCTTCCAGACGTCGGGCTCGGAGTCGTCCACGGCGACCCCGGCGGCGCGCAGCATCTGGACGGTCATCTCGATGTGCGGCATGGACGGCACGGGCCGGCCGCTGTGGCGGACGGTCACGCCTTTGGGGTAGCGCCCGGCGGCCAGCAGCAGGCCGGAGACGAGCTGGGACGACGCCGAGGCGTCCAGCGTGACCTCGCCGCCGGTGATCGGCCCCCGGATCGTGAACGGCAGCGCGTCGCCGGAGACCTCGGCGCCGAGGGCGCGCAGGGCGGCGAGGATCGGGCCCATCGGCCGCTTGCGGGCGTGAGGGTCGCCGTCGAAGGCGACCTCGCCGTCGGCCAGCGCGGCCACCGGCGGGACGAAGCGCATCACCGTGCCGGCCAGCCCGACGTCGATCGACGCGCCGCCGCACACGGGGCCGGGCACGACGTGCCAGTCGACGCCGGAGGGGCCGTCGTCGGAGGGCGTCAGCTCGGCTCCGAGGGACCGCAGGGCCGCGACCATCAGGTCGGCGTCGCGGCTGCGCAGCGCGCGGCGCACCGTGCCGGGGCCGTCGGCGAGCGCGGCGAGCAGGAGGGCGCGGTTGGTCACCGACTTGGACCCGGGCAGGCGGACGGCCGCCTCGACCGGGCCGGGCGCCACGGGCGCGGGCCACAGGGGAGCTGACATGTTTCCGAGCCTACCGGGACGGCCCTCGCCGAGGTGCTGACGCCGGGTGGCGGGTCCCCGCGCCGGGCCGGACGATGATCGCGCGTGTGATGCGTGAACCGCGGTGGTGGGGCAGTCTATGGGCATGTGTGGCAGATACGCGTCGGCGCGTAAGCGTCAGGAGTTGCTGGAGGAGTTCGAGGTCGGCGTGGACGGCACCTCGCAGGAGCTCGCCGCGGACTACAACGTCGCCCCCACCAAGAAGGTGTACGCGGTGCTCACCCGCCCGGAGGTCCCCGACGGGGGGAAGGAGGGCAAGGGGGACCAGGCCGCACAGCCCGTCCGGCAGTTGAGGGTGCTGAAGTGGGGCCTTGTGCCGAGCTGGGCGAAGGATCCGTCCGTCGGGTCCCGCATGATCAACGCGCGGGTCGAGACGCTGACCGAGAAGCCCTCGTTCCGCAAGGCGTTCGCGCAGCGCCGGTGCCTGCTGCCCGCGGACGGCTATTACGAATGGTACAGAGCCGACAAAAAGACTAAGCAGCCCTATTTCATTCATCCCGAGGACGGCGGGGTGATGGCGATGGCCGGTCTGTACGAGTTCTGGAAGGACCGCACGCGGGCGGACGACGACCCGCTGAAGTGGCTCGTGACCTGCACGGTCATCACGAGATCCGCCGAGGACCACCTCGGGCGCATCCACGACCGCATGCCCGTCGTGATCCACAAGGACCGGTGGTCCGACTGGCTCGACCCGGCCCGCGCCGACACCGGCGAGATGCTCGGCATGCTCGCCGCCTCCCCGCCGAGCGGCCTGGTCGCCTACCCCGTGTCGAGCGAGGTCAACAGCGTCAGGAACAACGGGCCCCACCTGCTGGAGCGCGACGACTCCGACGAGACCGCGCTGTTCTGATAGCGAATCGTAGTCATATCGTGGCATATTGTTACCAACACGCCCGCCGCCCAGGCGACGTCGGGCACCCTCCCCGGTCAGGCTGTGCACGCCTGACCGGTCGGCGTCCGGAGGGACGTGCTCGACGGGCCGGCGGCTCCAGTCGTCGACACCAGGGCACGAAGACGATCGGTGAGCACCGGGCAGCTTGTTGTGCCTTGATTCTGTGTAACGGACAGGATCGAATCAGAGACGCTGGGTCATGCCGGTGTAAGAACCCGGCCGAATGGGCATCCGCTCAAAAAGCGATGACGCGCTGACGGGGAGTCATCGCCCGAGGATCAGGGCCAGGCGGGAGGTTCCGGGGGATCCCGCCTACGGCCGTACCCATTTCTTCCCGGAGGTGCGGATTCGTGGACGACGCGACCGCTCGGACCCAGCTGGAGAGCATGCTCGCCGAACTCGACCGGTCCATCAAGGTGCTGCGGGGCGATTCCGTCATGGTCGGCGACAGGTCGGCGGCGGACGCCGGCTCCGATCTCACCGACGCCGACCGCAGGCAGGCCATGATCGACGTGGCGACCCGGCAGCGCACCGCGGTGCTCGACGCGCTGAAGAGGCTCGACGCCGGCGTTTACGGCCGGTGCGTGGACTGCCGCACGCCGGTGCCCGAGGGGCGGCTGGCCGCGCGTCCCGAGGCGGCGCGCTGCGTCCAGTGCCAGTCCCGGCGAGAACGCCGCCGCTGACCTCACGGAGTGCGCGGAGAATCGCTGACATCACGGAGTACGCCCATTTAAGCCGACATAACGGGATATGGGTCGGCGCCGCGCTAGTCCGGCCTGCGGGCGCTCACCACGAGATGGATGCCCACGGTGTCGTCGTCGTCCGGGTGCGCCTCCAGCTCGGTGCGCACCAGCCAGTTCAACGCGCGCGTGTCGGCCGCGAGGACGTGGTCGACGGTGGACGGCGACAGCACCGTGCGCGGCCGCACCCACTCGACCTCCAGCCCGGCGTCGGCGAGCAGTTCCCGCAGCTGGGTGCTGCTGAAACAGCGCGTGATGCTGCCGTCCGGCCACGGCACGAGCATGACCTCGCCCGTCCCGGTCTGGCACAGGTGGGCCCAGTAGTTCTGCTCGGCCATGATCGCCATGCCCAGCACCAGCGAGTCCACGCACGCCAGCACGCGCCCGCCCGGCTTGAGCACGCGCGCGACGTCCTCGATCGTCGACTCGGCCATCAGCTCCAGCGACAGCGCGCGCTCCTCGGCGATCACCGCGTCGATGGAGGCGTCCGGCAGGAACCCCAGGTCATCGGCCCGCACCTGGCGGATCCGGTTGGAGGCGTCGTGCAGCCGATGGTCGGACGTACGACGGAAGTCGACCACCTCGATCACGTGGTGGCCGGCGCCGGCCGCCTGGACCGGCCATCGCCCGCGCCCGCCGGACAGGTCCAGCAGCAGGCAGGGCCGCTGCGGGAGCCAGCGCCTCAGTTGTTCGGCGACGACGGCGTGGTAGAAGGTCCAGTAAGGCCCGAGTGCGCCTGAGCCGTTCAGCTCGCTGGCTGGGATGGGCAGCAACGTGGCTCCTGGACGGTCGGGGCACCGGGGTCAGCAACCGGCCGGTACGTATCTTTTTCCCCGTACCGGGTCGATCGTCACCTTCTACTTACCGGGAACAGATGCTATGCCTCGCGTGTTGCAGACGGGCGTAAACACGCGAGGAGGTTCCGTCCCATGCTGGTGGCCGAGGTCGGTGATCGGTCGGCCGTAGACGAGCCGGTATTCTCGGCTCTGTACGGTGCGTATAAGGGGGTGGGTCCGGTCTCCAAGACAGCCGAGGAGACTCTGGAGCAGCGCAGCGAGCGGTTCGAGCGCGACGCAATGCCGTACCTCGACCAGCTCTACTCCGCGGCGCTCCGGATGACCAGGAATCCCGCCGACGCGGAGGACCTGCTTCAGGACACCTTCGCCAAGGCGTTCGGTTCGTTCCACCAGTTCCAGGAGGGAACGAACCTCAAGGCCTGGCTCTACCGCATCCTGACCAACACGTTCATCAACACCTACCGCAAGAAGCAGCGGGAACCCAAGCAGGCGGGCACCGAGGAGATCGAGGACTGGCAGCTCGCGCGCGCCGAGTCCCACACCTCCGGCGGCCTGAAGTCGGCCGAGGTGGAGGCGCTGGAGCACCTCCCCGACAGCGACATCAAGGACGCGCTGGCGGCGCTTCCGGAGGACTTCCGGATCGCGGTCTACCTCGCCGACGTCGAGGGTTTCCCGTACAAGGAGATCGCCGACATCATGGGCACTCCCATCGGGACGGTCATGTCCCGGCTTCACCGCGGGCGGCGCCAGCTGCGGACGCAACTCGAGGACTACGCACGCGAACGCGGGCTTGTGCGATCGGAGGAGCCGTCGTGATGGAGCGCGGCGACATCGGCGGTGTGGTCGATGTGGGCGAGATGAGCGGGGTCGGCAGGGCCGTGAGGCCGGGGAACGGCGGCCGGGGACTCGGCGCCCTGGAGGGGTGTTGGGGATGAGCTGTGGCAAGCCGCACGACACCGACTGCAAGGAAGTACTCGACCGGGTCTACACCTTTCTGGACGGCGAGCTGGACGAGCGCCGCAAGTCGGACATAGACCAGCACTTGGACGAGTGCGCACCGTGCCTGCAGGAGTACGGCCTGGAGAAGGCCGTCAAGCAGCTCATCGCCAAGCACTGCGGCTGTGACACCGTCCCCGAGGAACTGCGGTCGAAGGTGCTCAAGCGCATCGAAGAGGTCAGGGCCGAGCTGGCCGACTAGCCGGAGGCGGGCCGGGCCGGTTCGCCCGGCATCGCCTAGGATGCCGGGGTGCGTGTACTCGTGACCGGCGGCGCCGGGTTCATCGGCTCCACCCTCGTCGACCGCCTGCTCGCCGACGGGCACGAGGTGGCAGTCGTGGACGACCTGTCCTCGGGGGACCGTGCCAACCTCGCCGCCGCGGCCGCCGCCCCGGGCTTCTCGCTGTTCGAGATGGACGTCAGGGACGCCGGGCTGGCCGCGCTGGCCCGGCAGTGGCGTCCCGAGGTCGTGTGCCACCTCGCCGCGCAGATCAGCGTACGCAACAGCGTCGCCGACCCCGTCCACGACGCGCGGCTCAACGTCGAGGGCACGGTCAACGTGCTGGAGGCCGCCCGGCAGGCCGGGGCCAGGAAGGTCGTCCACACCTCCTCGGTCGCGGTGTACGGCCGCCCGCCGGTGATCCCGGTGCCCGGCGACGCCGCCGCCGACCCGCGCTCGCCGTACGCCGCGTCCAAGCTCGGCGGCGAGATCTACCTGTCGATGTTCCGCGCGCTGCACGGCATCCAGGGCACCACGCTGGTGCTGTCGAACGTCTACGGCCCCCGGCAGTCGCCCCAGGGCGAGGCCGGGGTCGTCTCGATCTTCACCGACGCGCTGCTGCGCGGCGCGCCCACCGTCGTGTACGGCGACGGCACCCAGACGCGGGACTACATCTTCGTCGACGACGTCGTGGACGGGTTCGTCCGCGCGTGCGGGCCGGACGGCGACGGGCGCCGCTTCAACCTCGGCACGGGCGTGCAGACCACCGACCGCGCGCTGCACACCCTCGTGGCCGCCGCGGCGGGAGCCCCGGACGCGCCCGCGTTCGCGCCCGCGCGGCTCGGCGACCTGCCCGCGATGGCCGTCGACCCCGCGCCCGCCCGCGAAGGCCTCGGCTGGCGCCCCCGCACCGACCTTCTCACCGGCCTCAAGGCCACCGTCGAGTGGGCTAGATCGCGTTAGCTGGGGGTAGTGGTTTGATTACGCTTTGGATGCGATTCTTCGACTTCCCCAACGCGTCAGCACGGGTTCTGTAGCCTGAAGCCGAACTCGATGGGGAGGCGGCACATGGTGAAGGCAATGGCCACACGCATGGGGGCGGCCATAGTGATCGGTGGCTTCGCGGGCGCCCTGGCCATGGTGGTTCTGACGGTTCTCGTGGTTCTCTCGGGGGGCGCGGCGGAAGGCCCCTCAGGCATTTCCTGGATCTGAGCGCGTGCCCGTGACGGCCCTAGGCGGCGGCGGTGCGTGAGCTTCCCTGGCCGGCGAAGATCTATCTCGTCGCCCTCGTGGTGGTGGCGGCCGGGCTGATCGGACGGGGCCTGGTCTCCGAGCGGCTGGGCGAGCACGAGTGGCCCACGCTGCTGGTGCTCGCGCTGCTGTTCCTGGTCTGCGAGTCGGTGCCCACGCTGCTGAACGTGCAGTCGGCCGCGATGTCGGTCAGCTTCTCGGCCGCGCTCGCCGCGGTGGTGCTGGTCGGCGGGGCGGGCGCGGCGCTGGTGGGCGCGACGGCCGTGCTGAGCGTGCGGCCGGGGCTGCCCCCGCACAAGCGGCTGTTCAACGGCGCCCAGTTCGCGATCTGCGGGTACACCGCCGGGTGGGTGTTCGAGTCGCTGGCCGGCCATCCGTCGATCGTCGGGGAGAACCGCTTCGCCGACCTGCTCGGCCCGTTCGCGGTCGCGGCCGCGGTGTTCGTGCCGCTCAACTTCGTGCTGTTCGCCGTCATGCTCTCGCTCGCCGGGCAGTTGCGCGTCGAGGAGGTGCCGCTGCGGGGGCTCGCCCAGTTCTTCATCTCCTACCTGGGGTACGCCACCTTCGGCCTGCTGATCGCCGGGCTGTGGGCCACGGTCCAGTCGATCTCGGCGGTGCTCGTGCTGCTGCCGCTGTTCATCGCCCGGTGGGCCTTCGGCCAGTACCTCGCGCAGCAGCGGTCGTACGACGCGACCATCGCCGCCCTGTGCCAGGCCGTCGAGACCAAGGACTACTACACGCGCGGCCACTGCACGCGGGTGTCCGCGGCCTCCACGATGATCGCCCAGGAGATCGGCATGGGGCCCGAGCGCATGCGCGCCATCGGCTACGCCGGCATGCTGCACGACGTGGGCAAGCTCGGCGTCCCGACCAAGGTCCTGCAGAAGGAGGGCCGCCTCACCGAGGAGGAGCTCGCCGCGATCCAGCTCCACCCGATGCGCGGCCTGGAGATCGTCCGGGGCATCGACTTCCTCGACGAGGCGTTCGCCGGCATCATGCACCACCACGAGCGACAGGACGGCCGGGGCTACCCCATGGGGCTGGCCGGGGACGAGATCCCCGAGTTCGCCCGGGTGATCGCGGTGGCCGACGCCTTCGACTCGATGACCTCCGACCGCGCCTACCGCAAGGCCAAGTCGATCGAGGAGGCCGTGACCGAGCTGCGCAAGGGGGCGGGCACGCAGTTCGACCCGGACATGGTCGGCGCGTTCATCCGGGCGGTCGACCGCAGAGGCTGGGATCCTCCCGGCAAGGTCGCCGCGCCCAAGGCCGACGAGGTCGTCGAGACCGTCGCCAAGGACCACGACGACCCGACGACGCCGATCGAAGTGGCGTCCGAGCGGTGACCACGGCATCCCGGCCCATGCGCGGGCTCGACTCCGGCCGGCTGCTGCTGATCTGCGCGGCGGGCCTGGTCACCGTCTGCGGCATCGCCTACACCGCCGCGGTCGGCCTGGCGGACCCGCAGATCGCGGTCGCGTTCGGCGTGCTGGTCGCCGCGGGGGAGCTGGCCAGGCTCACCATGCCGGGCAACCGCGAGGTCGCGCCCATCGGCGCCGCCGCCGCACTCGGGTACACCCTGCTGCTCGACGTCGGCGGCGTCCCGGCCGGGCACTCGGCGCTGCAGGTCGTCGCGGTCATGTCGGCCGGCATGATCCTCGGCGCGCTGCCCCACCTCGCCGTGGGCAGGCCGCCGCAGCTCGACGCCATCGCCCGCCGCCTGCTGTCGGGGGCGCTGCTCGCGTTCGCCTACCGCCCGCTGGCCCCGGCGCTGTACGCCAGCACCGGTAACGGCAAGGGCACGTGGTGGGCCGTGCTCGGCGTGATGGCCGTGCTCATCATGGCGATGCTGGCCGCCGACGTCGTGATCGCCGCTCTGCTCAGGGCCGAGCAGGTGCGCACGGCCTTCCGGGTCGCGATCCGCGACGAGCTGCGCATGGCCGCGCCGCTCGGTGCCGCGGTCGCCGCGTCCGGCACGCTGCTGGCCCTGGCCTCGCACAGCATGAACCTCGCAGCCCTGGTCGTCTTCGCGGCGCCACTGCTGGTGACGCAGGTCGCGTTCCGCAAGTACGCCGGAATCCGGGCCACCTACCTGCAGACCGTCCGCGCGCTGGCCAGGGTCACCGAGGTCGGCGGGTACGTCGAGCCGGGGCACTCGCGCCGCGTCAGCCGTATGTCGGTCGCCATCGGCCGCGAGCTCGGCATGGCCGAGCCCGAGCTGCTGGAGCTGGAGTACGCCGCGCTGATGCACGACATCGGCCAGCTCTCGCTGCGCGACCCCATCCCCGGCGGCGCGACCGTCCTCACCGACCCGCAGACGGCGCGCAGCATCGCCGAGCTGGGCGCGGAGGTCATCAGGAAGACCGGCGTGCTCGACCGGGTCGCCGACATCGTGCGCCACCAGGGCGACCCGTTCGGCGGCCCGGAGCCACCGCCGCCGCTGGCCAGCCGCATCATCAAGGCGGCCAACGCCTACGACGACCTGGTGGGCGGCTCCACCGACCGCGACCGCGCCGCCGCGGCCCTGGAACGCCTGCGGCTGGACGGCGGCGACGAGTACGACCCCGTGGTGGTCGAGTCGATGGCCAAGGTCATCGACCGGACCGGCCCCGACAACCGCCTCTGAGCCTTCTTTCCCTCTTTCTTACAGGCGGCGGACCCGCGCGGCGACCGCGCCGAGCCCGCGCGAACCCCTGCCTGGCAGGGCTTTTACCCGGTGGGGCGCGCCTGGCGCCGTCGCTTCCGATTGTGGGGTTCCTACAGACGGGACACGGGGGATCGGTGGTTTCGCGCGAAGGGTTCTGAGAACGCTCCGGCCGTAGGGTGGTGATCCATCGAAGGGAGTGCGGCCGATGTTCGACAGCGTTCTGGTGGCCAATCGCGGAGAGATCGCGCGGCGGATCATCCGCACGGTCAGGGCCATGGGCCTGCGGGCCATCGCCGTGCACTCCGAAGCCGACGCCGACCTGCCGTTCGTCGCCGAGGCCGACGAGGCGTTCGCGCTCGGCCCCGCGGCCCCCGCTCAGAGCTACCTCGACATCGCCCGGGTCCTGGAGGCGTGCCGCGCGACCGGCGCCCGCGCCGTCCATCCCGGGTACGGCTTCCTCGCCGAGAACGCCGCGTTCGCCCGGGCCGTGGGGGAGGCGGGGCTGGTGTGGATCGGCCCCTCCCCGGACGCCATCGAGCGCATGGGCGACAAGATCAACGCGCGCAACCTCATGGAGCGCGCCGGGGTGCCGGTTGCGGCGGGCACGCGCGAGCCGGTCACCGGCATCGCGGGCGCGCTCGCCGCAGCCGCCGAGATCGGCTACCCGGTGATGGTGAAGACCGCCGGCGGCGGGGGCGGCATCGGCATGGGCGTCGCCCGCGACGACGCCGAGCTGACCCGTGCCTTCGAGACCGCCTCCCGCGCGGCCGAGCGGTTCGGCGGGGGGACGGCCATCCTGCTGGAGCGCTTCGTCGAGCGCGCGCGCCACGTCGAGGTGCAGATCCTGGGCCTCGCGGACGGGACTGCGGACGGCACGGTGGTGGCGCTCGGCGAGCGCGACTGCTCGGTCCAGCGGCGCCACCAGAAGGTCGTCGAGGAGTCCCCCTCGCCAGGAATCACCCCTGAGCTGCGCGCGCGCATGCTGGAGGCCGCCGTGCGCGCCGGGGAGGCCGTCGGCTACCGCGGCGCGGGCACGGTCGAGTGCCTGGTGGACGCCGACCGGCAGGAGTTCGTGTTCCTGGAGATGAACACCCGGCTCCAGGTCGAGCACCCGGTCACCGAGCTGGTCACCGGGGTGGACCTGGTCGAGCAGCAGATCCTCGTGGCGGCGGGCGAGCCGGTCGGCTTCGCCGCGGCGGCCTCGGGCGGGCAGGCCGTCGAGCCGCGCGGGCACGCGATCGAGCTGCGGGTGTACGCCGAGGACTCCCGGCGGTTCTTCCCCGGCCCCGGGAAGATCGACGTCTGGGAGGAGCCCAGCGGCCCCGGCATCCGGATCGACTCCGGATACGCCGCGGGAAACGTGGTGACGCCCTTCTACGATCCCTTGATGGCCAAGCTCTGCGTCCACGGCGCCGACCGCGCGCAGGCGCTGGAGCGGGCCCGCGCGGCCGTGGCGGCCTTCCGCATCGAAGGGCCCAAGAACAACCTCGCGTTCTGCGCCGAGCTGCTCGGAAACCCCGAGTTCGCCGCCGGCGACTATGACACCGGCCTGGTCGCCCGCATGCGCGCGTGACGCCGCCGGTGCCGGGCAGAGGACGGGCCGGGGCTGGGACGATGGGCACAGCACGCCGGTCAAGTGAAGATCATTGATTGAGGGGAGTTCCGGTGGCGGAAGTACGCGCTGAAATGGTGGCGAACGTCTGGAAGGTCGTCGTGGCCGAGGGCGACAGCGTGAACGAGGGCGACACGCTGGTCATCCTGGAGTCGATGAAGATGGAGATCCCGGTGCTCGCCGAGGACTCCGGCGTCGTCACGGGCCTCAAGGTCGCCGAGGGCGACGTCATCCAGGAAGGCGACCTGATCGCCGTCATCGAGGCGTCCTGAGCGGGGCCTTCCCGTGAGCCGGAGACGCCCGCCCGGCGGCGGATCATCTGGACGGGCCCGGTCTGACCGACTGGGCCAGGAATCGCTCGCGGTCCACCACGACGCGCTCGATGGTGGCCGTGGCGACCGTCCGTGCGGCGTCGCGGGCCGTGACCTCGAAGACGAGGCGCCTGCCGTCCACCTCGACCAGCTCGGCGGCCACCTCGACGTGTGTGCCCACCGGGCTGGCCGCGCGGTGCTCCAGCGTCACCTTGGTCCCGACCGAGGTCTGCCCGGGGGCCAGGTGGTCCTGGACGGCGCGTACGGTCACCGCCTCGGCGATGGCGAGCAGCCGCGGGGTGGCGAGGACCGGCACGTCGCCGCTGCCCACTTTGATGGCGGTGTCCGACCGTTCGACCATGAAAAGCAGCTCGGCGCGCAGTCCGGGATCGATCGTCATGGGCGCCAGCCTAAGGGGGATGACCCCCTTCAGGGTGTCTCGTCGCGGGGATGGCCGTTCACGCCTTCTCGTACCACCTTCACCAGATGACGGCCTTGGCAGGGAACGATGGAATACGCTTTTCGCGTGAGCCCGTACTGCGACCACTGCGGACGTCTCGAAGGAGACGGTGATCATTCCGCGTGCCGCGACGCGCGGCTCATGGAGCCGCCTCGCTACTGCCCGGCGTGTCGTCGCCGGCTCGTGGTGCAGGTGACCCCGCGAGGCTGGTCCGCCCGCTGCGTCGAACACGGCGTGACGTCGTACTGACACCCCGGCGCGCGCAAGGTGAACACAGGGTTTTGTGATACTGGCGTGACCTCGGCGCGACATAAGTCCGCTTTGTTGGAGAACTCCGGGGTGGCGTCGGGTTACATGGATTGGGGTTAGCGGGGGAGACATGGTGGCCCAAGGGACCACGCTGGCAGGACGTTACCGTCTGGACGTCCGTCTCGGGGCCGGCGGAATGGGCGAGGTGTGGCGCGGGGAGGACATCGTTCTCGCGCGCACCGTGGCCGTGAAAGTGTTGTTACCGGGCCGGATGGACGACCCGGGTTTCGCGGCGCGCTTCCAGGGGGAGGCGCGCGCGATGGCGACGATCAACCACCCGGGCGTGGTCGACGTCTACGACTACGGCGTGAGCGACGTCCCGGGGGCCGGTCCGACCGCGTACCTGGTGATGCGGTTCGTCGACGGCGAGCCGCTCGACCGCCTGCTGACGCGGCTCGTCCGCATCGGCGCCGAGCCCGCCATGGAGCTCATCGCGCAGGCCGCCTCGGCCCTGCAGGCCGTGCACGACATGGGAATCGTCCACCGCGACGTCAAGCCCGGCAATCTGCTGGTCCGCCAGGACGGCACGCTCATCCTCACCGACTTCGGCATCGCCCGCGCGGACGCCGGCCACCGGCTGACCGACGCCGGCATGGTGCTCGGCACCGCCGCCTACTGCGCCCCCGAGCAGGCCGAGGGTCAGCCGGTGACGCCCGCCGTCGATCTCTACGCGCTCGGGGTCGTCGCCTACGAGTGCCTGGCCGGGCACCGTCCGTTCGACGGCGACACCCCGGTGACGATCGCGCTCAAGCACATCCGCGAGGAGCCGCCCCCGCTGCCCGCGGACGTGCCGCCCGCCGTCCGCCACGTGGTCGAGCGCGCCCTGTCCAAGGACCCGGCGCGCCGCTGGCACAGCGCCGCCGAGATGAGCATGGCCGCACGGCAGGCGTTGCTGGCGGACACCGGCAGCTCGGCGGCGGTCTCCGGGCTGACCGGCATGATCGCGTCCCCGGTCCGCGCGGCCGGCCCTGCGGGGCATCCGGGCACCCACACCCAGGGCGCCTACCTGGCGTCTCCGGAGACCGGCACGCGGATGAACGCCCCGGCCGGCCCCACGCCGCCCCCCTACATCATGCCGACGTCCGCCTCCCCCCAGACGGCCGGTACGACCGTGCACTCCGCGGCGACGCCCGGCACGCCCGGCCCGCCTCCCGGCCAGCGTGGCGGTCGCGGACGCCGGGCCGCCGCGCCGCAGCGCAGGACCAGGCCCGGACTGATCGTCGGCGTCATCGTCGCCGGAGCGCTGCTCGGCGGCGTCGGCGCGGTGATGGTCAACCAGATGGCCGGCAGCGACGCGGCGGCGAAGGTGAACGCCGGGGCCACGGCGACGGCGACCGAGAGCTCCCCGTCCCCCACCCGGACCACCCGTCCCCCCAAGGCGTCCCCGACGGCCACCCGCGAGCACCAGCAGGTTCCTCCCCCGCAGACCTCTGAGGAGCCGGGCACGTCCACCCCCACCGAGCCCTCGCCGTCCCCGAGCGCCACCCGTACACGCTCGCCGTCGGCCTCCCCGAGCCCGACCAAGACGCAGGTCAAGAAGTCCATCCCCCCGGTGATCAACCTGACCGAGAACCTGGCGAAGACCAAGCTCCAGGCCGCCGGGTTCAAGGTCAAGGTCGACATCTACGGCGAGCCGAGCGACCAGGGCTGCACGCGCGTGCTGGACCAGCTCCCCAACGCGGGCACGTCCTGGGCCGTCGACAAGCCCGTGACGATCGTCGTGGCGCAGGGAATCGACTGCGGCGGCGAGCCCAGCCCCACCCCGAGCCCGTCGCCCTCTCCGTCGGTCACCGCCCCCTGAGTCCCACGCGCAACCACAGGCCCCGGCGGCGGGTGTGTTCCCCTACGAGGGTTTCTCCCGCCACCGGGTCGGATGGTCTCAGGCCCGCCTGAGGCCATCCGCGGGCGAGGCTCAGATGCCGGTCGTCGTCCGGGGGTAGGCGATGGCCGGGTCGGTGGCGATGTTCACCATGTACGGCACGCCCGAGTCGAACGCGCGACGCAACGCGGGGCCGATCTCCGAAGGAGAGGTCACCAGCTCGCCGCCGCCGCCGAGGGCGGTCACCACCTGGTCGTACCGGCACTGCGGTTGCAGCTCGGCGGCCACGTCGTAGCCGTACAGCATCTGCATGGGGTGCTTCTCCAGCCCCCAGATGCCGTTGTTGCCGCAGACCATGACCACCGGCAGCTTGTGACGGACCAGCGTGTCGACGTCCATGAGCGAGAACCCGGCCGCGCCGTCGCCGAGCAGCAGCACGACCTGCGAGGACGGCCGCGCGAGGCGGGCGGCGATCGAGTAGCCGAGCCCGGTGCCGAGGCAGCCGTACGGGCCGGGGTCCAGCCAGCGGCCCGGCCTGCGCGGCTCGATGTACTTGCCGGCGTAGGACACGAAGTCGCCGCCGTCGCCGATCACCACGGCATCGTCGTCGAGGACGCGGTTCAGCTCGCCGTAGATGCGCATCGGGTGGATCGGATCGGCCTCGGACTCCAGCAGCTCGGCATCGCCCGCGATGGCCGCCGCGGACGCCTCCGCCAGGCGCGTCAGCCAGGCGGCGTACGCCTTCGGCGACACCCCCGCCTCGCCGCACGCCGAGCGCAGCCCCCAGAACAGCAGCGACAGGTCCCCGGCCGTGGAGGCGGCCGTGCCGACGTGCGTGGCGAGCTGCGACGGCGCGTCGGCGAGGTGGACGACCCTCGCCAGCGGGGCGCCGTCCCTGCCCCCGAAGAAGCCGTAGCCGAGGCGGAAGTCGAGCGGGGCGCCCGCGACGATGACCAGGTCGGCCTGGGAGAAGGCCATGCCGCGCGCCCGGGTGACCAGCAGCTCGTGCCCGGAGGGCAGGATGCCGCGGCCCTGGCCGTTGGGGATCACCGGCAGGCGGTAGGCCTCGGCGAAGTCGCGGGCGGCCTCCTCGGCGCGGTCCATCCAGACGTCGGAGCCGAGCACGAGGACGGGACGCTCGGCCTCGGAGATCAGCCGCGCGATCTCGGCGAGCGCGTCGGAGTCCGGTTCGAGGGGGGACGGGGTCAGCGTCTCGGCCTCGTGCGCGGGGGAGGGCGAGAACAGGTGGTCCATGTAGAAGTCGAGGAACACCGGGCCGCGGTGCGGGGCGATGGCCGTGCGGAAGGCCATCTCGACGTCCTGACCGATCGAGTCCGCGCCGCCCGCCGTGAAGGCCAGCTTGGTGATGGTCTCGAACAGCGGCGGGTGGTCCATCTCCTGCAGCGCGCCCGACCCCCACCGCGACTGCGGGGCGCGGCCGCCCATGACCACCACGGGCGAGCCGTTGAAGTGGGCGGTCGCCACGCCGCTGACGCCGTTGGTGATGCCGGGCCCGGCGGTCAGCACCGCGAGGCCCGGCCGCCGCGTCAGCCGGGCCGTCGCCTCCGCCGCGAACACCGCGCTCTGCTCGTGCCGCACGTCGACGATGCGCATCTTCTCGTGGACGGCCCCGTCGTACAACGGGAAGACGTGGCCGCCCGACAAGGTGAACATGACGTCGGCGCCGTATGCTCGTGAGACGGCGACCGCGATGTCGCCGGCGTGCTTTGCAGACTCCATGTCGTGAACTTACCTTCTCTGTGCCCGGTCAATCCTTGAGCGGGCGCCGGGCCGTCGAACGCCTACCCGGCACCTGTTCAGGCCCTGTCTGTTCAGGCCCTGTCTGTTCAGGCCCTGTCTGTTCAGGATGGGCTCAGGAGCCGTCCGGCGCCCGCTCAAGGGCCGACTCCAGGGTCACAGAGCTTGCGACAGGGCCTTGATCGGCATCTTGAGGTCCGCCAGGAGCGCCAGGTCGTTCTCGGGGGAGCGGCCCAGCGTCGTGAGGTAGTTGCCGACGATGATCGCATTGATGCCGCCGAGCATGCCCTCGCGGGTGCCGAGGTCGCCGAGCGTAAGCTCGCGTCCCCCCGCGTACCGCAGGATCGTGCGGGGCAGCGCCAGCCGGAACGTCGCGATTGTCTTCAGCGCCTCCGGGCCCTCGACCAGCGGGAAGGACGCGAACGGCGTGCCCGGGCGGGGGTTGAGGAAGTTGAGCGGCACCTCGTCGGGGGCGAGCTCCCCGAGCTGGCCGGCGAACTCGGCCCGCTGCTCGCGTGTCTCGCCCATGCCGATGATGCCGCCGCAGCACAGCTCCATGCCGGCGGCGCGGACCATCTCGCACGTCTGCCACCGCTCCTCCCAGGTGTGGGTGGTGACGACCTGGCCGAAGTGGGAGCGCGCGGTCTCCAGGTTGTGGTTGTAGCGGTGGACGCCCATCTCGGCCAGCTCGTCGACCTGGGCCTGGGTGAGCATGCCGAGCGAGCAGGCGACGTTGATCTCGACGGCCTCGCGGATGGCCTTGACGCCCTCGCGGACCTGGTCCATCAGCCGCCGGTCGGGACCGCGCACGGCGGCGACGATGCAGAACTCGGTGGCGCCAGTCTCGGCCGTCTCGACGGCGGAGCGGACGAGCGAGGGGATGTCCAGCCACACCGACCGGACGGGGGAGGTGAACTGCCCCGATTGGGAGCAGAAATGACAGTCCTCCGGGCAGCCGCCGGTCTTGAGGGACACGATGCCCTCGACCTCGACCTCGGGGCCGCACCACTTCATGCGCACTTCGTGGGCGAGCGCCAGCAACTCGTGCAGGCGCTCGTCGGGGAGTTCCAGGCAACGCAGGGCCTGGTCGGCGGAGAGACCGCGGCCCTCTTCGAGCACCTGAACCCGGGCGATCTCCAAGATGTCCATACTCATCGGTCCTGCTGCTCCCTTGTCGGTTGCGTCACAGACTAAGGGCTGCCCGGAACCGAGAAGGGTCGAACCCACCGCCTAGCGGGGATCCCAGTCCGCGCCGGGCAACACGGGCGAACTCCGTCAGGTCCAGTGAACCGGACCCCTCGGGCATCGCGCCCGCGAGGGGACGGGCGGCCAGCGTCTCCAGGTCGGTGACGTTGCTGCGCTCGGCCGGCCCAGGGTCGCGCGGCCACGAGCCGATCACCACCCCGGCCAGGTCCAGGCCGCGGCCCGCGAGCGCCTCCAGGGTCAGGGCCGTGTGGTTGAGCGTGCCGAGCCCGGCCTCGGCCACGAGCAGGACGGGCGCGCGCAGCCGGCGGGCCAGGTCGGCGATGGTGGCGCCCTCCTCGTCGAAGCGCACCAGCAGCCCGCCCGCGCCCTCGACCAGCACCAGGCGGTGGGTCTCGGCCAGCTCCGCGATCCGGTCGGCCGCCGCGTCCAACGACACGGGCGGGAGGCCGGAGTGGCGGGCCGCGGCGGCCGGGGACAGCGGGTCGGGGTAGCGGGCCAGCTCGAACGTGGTGGTCACGCCGGACAGGCGGATCACCTCGTCCAGGTCGCCGGGCTCGCCGGGCGCGACGCCGGTCTGGGCGGGTTTGACGACGGCGACGGGCACGTCGCGCGCGAGGGCGAGCGCGGCCACCGCGGCGGTGACCACGGTCTTGCCTACGCCGGTGCCGGTGCCGGTGACGACCAGGACGCTCACCGGCACCACCCTAGAGCCTCATCCCGCCGGAGGCCCCGGCTCCGGCGGCCTGCGCAGGCGCGTCACGAACTTGTACCGGTCGCCCCGGTAGAGGGACTGGGCCCACTCCACCGGGTGGCCCTCGGCGTCGAAGGCGTGCCGGGTGAGCAGCAGCATCGGCAGGCCGACGTCCACGCCGAGGATCTGCGCGTCGTACGGCGTCGCCAGGACGGTCTCTATGATCTCCTCGGCGTCGGTGAGCTGCACGTTGTAGGCGTTGTGCAGCGTCTCATAGAGGGAGGAGTGCACCTCCAGCTCGCGCCGCAGCCGCGAGAAGCGCCGGGCGGACAGGTGGGTGGTGTCGATCGACATCGGCTCGCCGTTGGCCAGGCGAAGGCGGTGGATGCGCAGCACGCGGCCGCCGGGGTTGATGCCCAGACGTCGCGCGAGGGTCTCGTCGGCCGTGATGTAATTGATGTCAAGGATCTTGGTGTCGGGCTCGAGGCCGACCGTCCGCAGATCTCCCGTGTACGACGTCAGTTGCAGCACCTGCGCGACCTTCGGCTGGGCCACGAAGGTGCCCTTGCCCTGGATGCGCAGCAGGCGTCCCTCGATGACCAGCTCCGTCAGCGCCTGCCGCACGGTCGTGCGGGAGGTTTCGAAGCGCACGGCGAGGGCGCGCTCGGGCGGCAGGGCCGCGCCGGCGGGCAGAGACTTGGTGAGTTCCAGCAGGTTTCTCTTGACGTCGTAGTATTTCGGAACCCGGGGAGAATCTTCCGTCACACGCTCACCTTCATCTCGGCCACTGCGGTGAGCGCGCGTCCGATCACCGCGAGATCATCCGAACTCAGGTTGGCCCGTGCGGTCAACCTCAGACAAGACCGGCCGGCCGGCACCGAAGGCGGGCGGAAGCACCCGGCCCGCACTCCGTGGTCCGCCAGCACCGCGGCGGCGGCGAGGGCGGCCTCCGGAGGGCCGAGCACGACGGGCACGACCGCCGCCGCCGGCTCCGCGGTGGCCAAGCCGCGGTCCCGGACGGCGCCCGCCAGCGCGCGGGCGTTGGCACGCGCGCGTCCCGGCAGGTCAGGATGGTCGCTCACCATATCAACAGCCGCGAGGGCCGCCGCCACGGAGGCCGGTGCGAGGCCGGTGTCGAAGATGAACGCCCGCCCGGTGTCGACCAGCGCCTCCACCACCTCGGGCGCGCCCAGCACGGCCCCTCCCTGCGAGCCGAGGGACTTGGACAGTGTGACGGTTCTCACAACGTCCGGGGCGCCGGCCAGACCCGCCGCGTGCACGGCCCCGCGCCCGTCCTCACCGGTGACGCCCAGGGAGTGCGCCTCGTCCACGACCAGCAGCGCGCCATGACGCGCGGCGGCGGCGTGCAGGCCGGCGAGCGGCGCCAGGTCGCCGTCCACGGAGAAGACCGCGTCGGTGACGACGATGGCGTGGCTCTCGGTGCGGTCGGCGAGCGCCTTCTCGACCGCCTCGACGTCCTTGTGCGGGGTGACGACGACCCGGCCGCGCGACAGCCGGCAGGCGTCGATGATCGAGGCGTGGTTGCCCTCGTCGCTGACCACGAGCCCGCCCGCGCCGAGCGTCGCCACCGCGGCGAGGTTGGCCAGGTAGCCGGAGGACAGGACCAGCGCGCGGGGCGCGTCCATGAAGGACGCGAGGCGCCGCTCCAGTTCGGCGTGCAGCGTCGTCGAGCCGGTGACCAGCCGCGATCCGGTGGAGCCCGTGCCCCACTCGCGCGCGGCCCGTGCGGCGGCCTCGGCGAGCCGCGGGTCGCGTGACAGGCCGAGGTAGTCGTTGGAGGCGAGGTCCAGCAGGCCGTCGTGATCGGGCGTGCGCGGGCGCAGGGCACGCCGGAGCCCCGCCGCCTCACGCGCGGCGGCGGCCGTGCGCAACCGCTCCAGGGGGTCGCTGTTCATGATCACACTCGTGCCGGTGGCCGGTTCCGTCGCGCCCTCCGGACGCCCCGTGTGACCGGCCGACACCATATTGTCCTCCATCCGAGGAATCTTCCCAGGACGGGGGTGGTCGATTCGCATTGGATGGGCCTCAGCACGCATGATGCACACGTGCCGACTCTCAGCGACCTGGTCACGCGCCACACGACCCTCGATCCCGCAGACCTTGAGTGGATGCAGTCGCTGGTCTCCGACTGGCAGCTCCTCGCCGACCTGTCCTTCGCCGACCTGGTGCTGTGGATCCCGCTGCACGACGAGTCCGCGTGGGTGGCCGTCGCGCAGATGCGGCCGACGACCGGCCCGACGGTGTACCACGACGACGTGGTGGGCTCCATCGTGGCGGCGGGCGAGCGTCCGCTGATCGACACCGCCTGGAGCGAGCGCCGCATCTGCCGGGAGGGCGACCCGGACTGGTCCAGCGGCGTCCCGGTGCGCGAGGAGACGATCCCGGTGCGCCGCGACGACCACTTCGTGGCCGTGATCCAGCGCTCCACCAACCTCTCCTCGGCGCGCACGCCCTCCCGCCTGGAACTGACCTACCTGCAGAGCGCCTCCGACCTGGCGCAGATGGTCGCCGAGGGCCGCTTCCCCTTCCCCGAGGAGGGGCCGGTCCTCGTCCGGTCCCCCCGGGTGGGCGACGGCCTGCTGCGGCTGGACCGCGCCGGTCGCGTCACCTACGCCTCGCCCAACGCGCTGTCGGCGTACCGCAGGCTGGGGCTCAACGCCGACCTCGTCGGGTCGGAGCTCGGCAAGACGACGGCCGCGCTGTGCTATTCCGACGAGCCCATCAACGAAGACCTCATGCTGGTGGCCAGCGGGCGCGCGCCGCGGGAGACCGAGGTCGAGGCCGGGGCGAACGTCGTGCAACTGCGGGCGATCCCGCTCATCGTCGGGGGCGGGCGCATCGGCGCGCTGGTGCTGATCCGCGACGTCACCGAGCTGCGCCGCCGCGAGCGCGAGCTGCTGACCAAGGACGCGACGATCCGCGAGATCCACCACCGGGTGAAGAACAATCTGCAGACGGTGGCCGCGCTGCTGCGGCTCCAGGCGCGCCGGCTGCAGGTTCCGGAGGGACGGGAGGCGCTGGAGGAGGCCGTGCGCCGCGTCGGCTCGATCGCGATCGTGCACGAGACCCTTTCCCATACTCCCGAGGAGATCGTCGACTTCGACGACATCGCCGACCGCGTCATCTCGATGACCGGCGACGTCTCGGCCGCCAACGTGATGCCGCGCAGGGTCGGCAGCTTCGGCATGCTGCCCGCGATGGTGGCCACCCCGATGGCGATGGTGCTCACCGAGCTGATCCAGAACGCCGTCCAGCACGGCTTCGCCTACGGCAGCGGCAGCATCAAGGTCATGGTGTCGCGCACGGAGGAGCGGCTGGACCTGGTCGTGGCCGACGACGGTCAGGGGCTGCCCGACGGGTTCGACCTGGACGCGTCCACGAGCCTCGGCCTGCAGATCGTCCGCACGCTGGTGGTGGGGGAGTTGTCCGGGCGCCTGGCGGTCAGGCCGCGCGTGGGCGGAGGGACGGAGGTCTCGCTGACCATCCCCGTGCAGCCGGCCTCGTAGGATGGTCCGGTACTGCTACGCCCGGCCGTCGCGCGAGGCGACGCCGGGCGTGTTCCGTACGGCCACGGCACTGGGGCGGTGCGGAGGCGTTTTCTCCGAGATGTCTTTCCGAGGGGGCGCTGTAGCAAGGAGGCTTCAGACACCCGCGCGGGCGCGGGCGCGGGCGGTGCGGCGCTTGAGGGCGCGGCGCTCGTCCTCGCTGAGGCCACCCCACACGCCGGCGTCCTGGCCGGACTCGATGGCCCACTTCAGGCACGCGTCCACGACCGGGCAACTGCGGCAGACCTGCTTGGCCTCTTCGATCTGCATGAGTGCCGGGCCGGTGTTGCCGATCGGGAAGAACAACTCGGGGTCCACGTCACGGCAGGCAGCGCGGTGGCGCCAGTCCATGCGTTCCACTCCTTCGTAGGTGGAGCCTGCGGCTCCGTCCGGATGACGGATGTTTGTGAACTCTTTCACTAACCAGAGCGAACTTTTGCCCGGCCCTTGGGGGTTGGTGGTCCGGGGAGTTCCTGTCATCGCCGCAGACCTTTGAGGACATTGGGTCGATCCTCAAACGTCCTACGTTCCGACGTCGTGTTGAGCTTTTCAGGCACGCCCAGGTCACGCAAGAGGTTTGGGAGAAGGTTTTGCCGGATATGGCTGTCGGATGCATCACACTATGACGCGATGTGACGGATTAGACCAGAACTTGTAACGCGGATGGAACGGAGCGGAAGCTCACCCGCTCCCGCTCTCCGAGATAATCGCCGTCCAGCTGGAACGCCACCGGGCGACGGGCCGTCAGCGTGAACTCCTTCTCGTCATGGACATGGACGAGATGCCCGCCCCGGGGCAGACCCACACGGTCCCCGACGATCTGGCGGATCACATTGAACATCGCCACCGGCCCCAGCCGCCGCAGCCCCAGCATGTCCAGGCCGGTGTTGAACGCCGCCCACGGTGTCGGGTTGACCGGCCGGTCCCCGAGCCACGTCCAGGGCCTGGTGTTGGAGACGATGGCCATGAAGACGCCCTCGACCGGCGGCCGGTGCGGCAGCTCCAGCCGGAGCGCCGGGTGGTGGCGGTCGGTCATGAGGTAGTGGCGCAGGGCGGTGTGGACGTACCGGCTCGGAGACGCCTTGTACCCGGCCCCGCGCAGCCCCTCGACCGCCCGCACGACCTCGGCGTCATAGCCCATTCCCGCGGAGAACGTGAAGTAGCGGCTGCCCGGGGGCGTGAGCGGGTCGTCCGGGGCGAAGTCGCCGTCCTCCCAGGTCGCCAGGCCGAGGCCGACCATGCGGCGGCGGTCCTCGCGGATCGCCTCCAGCACCGCGCCGGTCGCCTCCACCGGGTCGTTGGGCAGGCCGAGGGCGCGGGCGAACACGTTCGCGCTGCCCCCGGGGATGACGATCAGCGCCGGGCGGTCGCCGTCCTGGCCCGCCATGCCGTTGACGACCTCGTTGATCGTGCCGTCGCCGCCGAGGACGGCCACGACGTCGAACCCCTTGGCGCGGGCGGTCCCGGCCAGCAGCGTGGCGTGCCCGCGGTACCCGGTCTGCTCCACCGTCAGATCGACGGCCGCGCCGAGCGCGCGGATCAGGACGTCCCGCGTCCGGCGGTTGGTGGAGGTCGCCTTGGGATTGATCAGGAGGAGTGCCCGCATGCGGCCCAGCGTATCCACCGGTCACGCGGCCGGCGCGCCGGTCAAGTAGGGTGACCCGATATGGTGAACCGTCCGGCGACCCTGCCCGTCGCCGCCGCAGTCCTCGCGGTCGAGGGCCTGACCGCCGTCGGTCTCGGCGGATACGCCGGGGTAGAGACCATCGTCGGCTCGCCGTCGGACGTCTCGAGCTCGATCGTCGTCTCCGCGTTCGGCGTGCTCGTCGGCGCCGCCCTGCTGTGGGTGGCGTGGGGCGTGCTCCAGGCGGCCCGGTGGAGCCGGGCCCCCGGTGTGGTCACGCAGATCTTCGCGCTGCCGGTCGCCGTGTCGCTGGTGCAGTCGGCGCAGTACCTGCTCGGGATACCGCTGATCGTGCTGGCGCTGGCGGGTCTGGCGGCACTGCTGGCACCCCCGACGACCCGCGCCATGATCAAGGAGTGAGCTGTTCCTCTGGCCGCGCTCCGCTCGGCGTGTCCGGGGCGCCCCTTTAGACGGCGTTCTTCCGCCCTCGCGCGTGAGGACTCCAGAACACCGCCGCGCCCCGAACAGGTCAGTCTTCGGCGGTGAGACCCTCGCGCAACTGGGCCAGGGTGCGGGCGAGCAGGCGCGAGACGTGCATCTGCGAGATGCCGAGCTCGGTGGCGATCTGCGACTGGGTCATGTTGCCGAAGAACCGCAGCAGCAGGATGCGCTTCTCGCGCGGCGGCAGGCGCTCCAGCAGCGGCTTGAGCGACTCGCGGTACTCGACGCCCTCCAGCGACTCGTCCACGATGCCGAGCGAGTCGGAGACGGCGGGCGCGTCGTCGTCCCCGGAGTCGGGGGCGTCGAGCGAGACCGTGGAGTAGGCGTTGGCGGACTCCAGGCCCTCCAGCACCTCCTCCTCGCTCATCTGCAGGTGGGCAGCGAGCTCGGCGACCGTGGGCGCGCGGCCCTGGCGCTGCGACAGCTCGCTTATCGCCTTGGTGAGCGAGAGCTTCAGCTCCTGCAGGCGGCGCGGCA
Organism: Sphaerisporangium sp. NPDC051011; assembly: GCF_040653595.1. Classification (NCBI taxonomy): domain Bacteria; kingdom Bacillati; phylum Actinomycetota; class Actinomycetes; order Streptosporangiales; family Streptosporangiaceae; genus Sphaerisporangium; species Sphaerisporangium sp. NPDC051011. The sequence goes on from NZ_JBFAGG010000032.1 coordinate 32,841, forward strand.
CCCGCACCGCCCAGCCCTTGTCGCGGAAGTGCCGTTTGATCTCGCCGACGATGGTCGGCGTCGCGTACGTCGAGAACTCGACGCCCCGCGCCAGGTCGAAGCGGTCGATCGACTTGATGAGGCCGATGGTGGCGACCTGCGTGAGGTCGTCGAGCCATTCGCCGCGGTTGCGGAACCGCCGGGCGAGGTACTCGACCAGCGGCAGGTGGAGCTCGACCAACTCGTCGCGGATGCGCTGGCGCCGCGGGTCGTCGGCCGGCAACTCGGCCAGCTCGCCGAACAACCCTCGGGCCCGCACCCTGTCGGGGACGGTGCTGTCACTGCCGGCCACGGCGCGGGTCCTCTCCGTCACGACAGCCTCGCAGAACCTCGGCGTTTGTGCAGAACGATCGCCATGCGGTCGGGGGTGTCGGTCTCGGCGTCCACGTCGTCGGCCAGGGCGGTGAGCACCATCCAGGCGAAGTCATCGCGTTTGGGCTCGGCGTGGCCGACCGTGCTGACCTCGACCCGGACGATCATCTCCTGGCCGGTGAGCTCGAACTCGGCGATCAGGTCGGTGCCCGGGACGGCATGGCCGAGCAACATGGCGCACGCCTCGTCGACGGCGATGCGAAGATCTTCGATCTCGTCCAGCGTGAAATCGAGCCGCGCCGCGAGCCCGGCCGTCGCCGTGCGCAGCACGGACAGGTAGGCACTTGCGGCGGGCAGCCGCACGCTCACCGCGTCACGGATCCCGGCGAGCCCGCCGTGGATGCCGTCAGCACGCGTCGCTGTCTCGTCGGTCACGTTCCTCCTCGCACAGAGCTGCTGATTAGCAACTTACCGCCCCGTGTCCACTGTTGGAGGACTGGGACGCGCCGATAGTCGTGATCTTGTGGAATTGCGGCCGGTTTCCCTGACGTCCCGCTGTCCTTTGCTTACGTTCTCATATGACGCAAAGCGGGACCGGGCGTACCGAGGACCGGAAAGCCTCTGGCCTCGCGCGTTCGGCTGAGCGCACGAGGCCAGAAACGGGCAGGAAGGCTCAGGCGGCCTTGGTCTCCCAGAAGATCTTCGCAATCTCGTCGATCTTTCCGAGCAGGTCGTCGGCCTTGCTCACATCGACGGTGCCCTTGGCCCCGGCGGCGCCGGCCAGCTTGGTGGCGTCCCAGAAGAGCTGGTGGAGCTGCGGGTACTGATCGACGTGCGGAGGCTTGAAGTAGTCGGTCCACAGCACCCACAGGTGGTGCTTGACCAGCTCGGCCCGCTCCTCCTTGATCGTCAGCGCGCGGGCGCGGAACACGGGGTCGTCGTTGTCGGCGTACTTCTGCATGATCGCCTTGACGGACTCCGCCTCGATGCGCGCCTGGGCGGGGTCGTAGACACCGCAGGGCAGGTCGCAGTGCGCGGAGGCGACATGGCTAGGCCGCAACAGTCGTGCGAGCATCGGTTTCCTTCCTTGATGCTGATATCAGACAGCGCTATCCGGGTCCCAACTTACTCTCGTTGATTCACTGGAATGGAAGGGGATGTCGTCCATGAGGGTCCGCGTCGAGGGTGAATCGATGGCGCCCGCCCTCCGGCCCGGGGACTGGCTGGTCGTCCGCCGCCGGGCGCGGATCCGCCCCGGCGACGTCGTGGTCGCCCGGCTCCCCGGCGACCCCGGCACGATGATCGTCAAGCGGGCGGCGTGGGCGGACGGGGACGGCTGGTGGCTGGAGAGCGACAACCAGCGGGCCCCCGGCCGCAGGGACAGCTGGGACTTCGGTGCGGTGCCCGCCTCGCAGGTGCTGGGCCGCGTCCTGTTCCGCTACTGGCCGCCCGGGCGGGGCCGTCTCAGGCGTGCCGGCCGCTGAGATCGCGGCGGCGGGCGCGGTAGGCCGCGACGTTGGCGCGGCTGGCGCAGCGCTCGGAGCAGTAGCGCCGCGAGCGGTTGGACGAGGTGTCGAGGTAGACGCGGTGGCAGGGCGCCGCCTGGCACAGGCCGAGACGGTCCACGCCCAGCTCGGTCACCAGCGCGGTCAGCCCCATGACCGCGCCTGCGGCGTACTCGTCGCTGAGCCGGCCGCCCTCGGTGAGGTGCAGGTGCCAGCGCTGCCCGTCGTGGCGGGAGATCTGCGGGTGGACGGGCCGCCGCGTCAGCAGGGCGTTGAGCCTGTCGACGGCGCCGTCCTCGTCGTGCTCGGCGGCCGCGGCGAAGACGGCGGCCAGTTCGTGGCGCAGTTCGCGCAGCACGCGCAGGTCCTCGCGGGTGAGGCGCCCGGCGTGCCTGCCGCGGCCCGCCTCGACGAGGAACCGGCGCGCGTCCTCCAGCGAGTCCAGCGGCTCGTCGCTGTTGACGAGCAGCACGGCCAGCTCGGCGTATGACGTCAGGTCCACGTGGGTTCCAGGCGTTGTAAGAGATGGGGCGTAAGAGATGGTCACTGTTTCCAGGTATTACATCGAGTATTACACGGCGTGGCGCCCCGGCGCGGGAGGACGGGCGCCGCCCGGCGCGCAAGACGCCGTGACCGGCGTTCATGGCGGTGTGGGGCACGGGCGCAGGCCGTCGGGTACGGGGTTCCGGGGAGCCGGGTGGCGTTGGGGGTATCTGGAGAACCGCTGCGGGTATCTGCTGATAGGGGGAGTAAGTAGAGATATGTCCGCTTGGAAACGTGTGTCGTTGGGCGGCCGGCCACTCAGGTGTGGCACGGCCCACAATGGCGGGCGCCCTTCCTTGTGGCACAATCGAGCAACGGGTGACCCCCGTACCCCCTCGAGACGACCGTCAACGGCGACGGCCGCCCGGCGACTACAGAAGCCTGGGGCCCTCGGCTGGCTGCGGCGTCCACCGAAGGAAACCGTCCTTTACGACACAGGGGTCGCTGTGGCAGTCACGCCGTTCTCCGCTTCTCTCGAATCTCTCGACGTCGATCCCGTGTTCGCGCTGCACCGCGGCGGCAAGATCGAGGTCCGTCCCACCATCCCCGTCCGCGACGCCGACGACCTGTCGCTCGCGTACACGCCGGGCGTCGCCCAGGTCTGCACCGCCATCGCCGAGCAGCCCGATCTCGTCAACGACTACACCTGGGTCGGCGGGGTCGTCGCCGTCGTCTCCGACGGCACGGCCGTCCTCGGGCTCGGCGACATCGGCCCCGCCGCGGCCATGCCCGTCATGGAGGGCAAGGCGCTGCTGTTCAAGCAGTTCGGCGGCGTCGACTCGGTGCCGATCTGCCTCGACTGCACCGACGTCGACGAGCTCGTCGAGACCGTCGTCCGGCTCGCCCCGTCCTTCGGCGGCATCAACCTGGAGGACATCAGCGCACCCCGCTGCTTCGAGGTCGAGGACCGCCTGCGCGAGCTGCTCGACATCCCCGTCTTCCACGACGACCAGCACGGCACCGCCATCGTCGTGACCGCCGCGCTGCGCAACGCCGCGCGCCTCACCGGGCGCTCCCTCGGCGACCTGCGCGCAGTGGTCGCGGGCGCGGGCGCCTCCGGCGTGGCCGTCACCAGGATGCTGCTCAACGCGGGCATCGGCGACATCGCGGTCGCCGACTCCAAGGGCATGATCTACGAGGGTCGCGAAGGGCTGAACCCCGTCAAGCAGGCCCTGGCCGAGGTCACCAACCGCGGCCGCTTCACCGGCTCGACCGAGGAGGCCCTCGCCGGGGCCGACGTCTTCGTCGGCCTGTCCGGCTCGACGCTGCCCGAGGCCGCGGTGACCTCCATGGCCCCCGGCTCGATCGTGTTCGCGCTGTCGAACCCGACGCCCGAGATCCACCCCGAGGCCGCCCGGCGGCACGCGCGCGTCGTGGCGACCGGCCGCTCCGACTTCCCCAACCAGATCAACAACGTGCTGGCGTTCCCAGGCGTGTTCCGCGGCGCCCTCGACGTCCGGGCGTCCGCGATCACCGAGTCCATGAAGGTCGCCGCCGCCGACGCGCTGGCGTCCGTCGTCGGCGACGATCTGACGGCGGACTACATCATCCCGAGCCCGTTCGACGAGCGGGTCGCCCCGGCGGTCGCCTCGGCCGTCGCCCACCAGGCCCGCCTGGACGGGGTGGCCCGCCGCTAGGGCGTGTCTGACAAATGATCACGGTGGTTGCGGTTAGATGATCCCTCGTGGTGAGGCGTGGCGAACTGACCGATAAGGCCTGGCAGCGGA
>NZ_JBFAGG010000033.1:0-32885 GCF_040653595.1 Sphaerisporangium sp. NPDC051011
ACCCGACCAGGGATCCGAACTCCGGGGCTTCCATCTCGTATTCATACTTTATCAGCTCCGTGAATTTCGACCAAATCGAGCGATTCGATCCAAATTCACCGCAACTGCTAAACTATGACACCCTGTCTCCAGGGCAACCCCTCTAACTTAGACCAACCCGCCCCACATGACAAGCGAAGCTTGGAAGATCTTTTAGAGAGGATCACCGGCACTGCTGGCCATGCCCGCGCGTCACTCACCCGAAGGTGAACTGCGGTGGGATTGGCCGGTCGATGCCGACAACAAAAGATTAGCAGCCCCCAACGGGCGCTCGATCCATTCCGGGCAACGATCGGGTAGAGGCTTCAGGTCCTGAGGGCAGTAGAAGTGCCAACAGCGGTACATCTGAAGATGTTCCCGAACGGATCGAGGCACATGTGAGCGATCGAGCGCTACCCCGAGCCCTGATCACACTGCTCGTCGCGGCGGCGGCCGTCATCACGCTGGCGGGCATCAAGGCCGTCGACGCGATCGCCGGCCCCGTCGTCCTGGCGCTCGTCCTCACGATCGCGGTCTCCCCGATCCGGAGGTGGCTCACCCGCCGGCGCGCGCCCGCCTGGGTCGTGGTCGCCGTCCCGTTCACGATCGTCATGGTCCTGTTGCTCGGCATGGTGGCGACGCTGACCGCCGCGGTCGCCGAGCTGGCGGTGCTGGTCCCCGACTACACCGACGAGTTCCGCAGGCTGGTGGCCGACGCGCAGGCGTGGGCGGCGGCGCACGGCGTCGCTCCTCAGGTGAACAAGGCACTGCAGTCGCTCGACCCGGGGAAGATCCTGGAGTTCGCGCAGGGCCTGCTGTCCGGCGTGCTCGGGGTGGTCTCCAGCGTGTTCCTCATCGTCGTGCTGCTGCTGGCGATGAGCCTGGACGCGCCGATCATCTCGCGCGTGATGGCGGCGGCCTCGGCGGAACGTCCGGCGCTGACCCGCGCATTGACGACGTTCGCGAGCAAGACGCGCCGTTACATCCTGGTCTCGACCATCTTCGGGCTGATCTGCGCCGCCCTCGACGTCGTCGCGCTGTACCTGCTGCGTGTGCCGCTGCCGCTTCTGTGGGGCGTGCTGGCGTTGATCACGAACTACATCCCCAACATCGGGTTCGTGGTCGGCCTGATACCGCCGGCCCTGCTCGCGCTGCTGACAGGGGGCGTCCGCCAGCTTGTGCTGGTGGTCGTCGCCTACATGGTGATCAACGTCGTGGTGCAGTCGTTCATCCAGCCGAAGTTCCTGGGCGACGCCGTGGGACTGACGACGACGGCCACGTTCCTCTCCCTGATCATCTGGACGACGGTGCTGGGACCGCTCGGGGCGTTGCTCGCGATTCCGCTCACGCTGCTGGTGCGCGCGCTGCTGATCGACAGCGATCCGGGGGCGAAGTGGTCGGGCGCGCTGTTGTCCGGCGAGATCCCCCGGGATTGACCGGTCCTCCTGAGTGTCCTCCTAGGCTGGGCCTGTGTACGTGGAGTCGGCGCCCGATCCGGCGCTGGCGGGACAGGTGGCCTGCCTGTGGGTGCAAGAGGCCAGGTCCCCGCTGGTGCAGCGCGTGGTGCCGGACGGGTGCGTCGACCTGATCTGGGGGCCGGACGGCCCGCACGTCGCGGGTCCCGACACGGGCCCGTTCCTGGCCGAGCTGCGGCCGGGCGAGCGGTTCACCGGCCTGCGGTTCCGTCCTGGAGCGGTGGGCGGGGTCTTCGGGGTGCCGGTCGAGTGGCTGCGCGATCAGCGGGTGCCGCTCGCGGACCTCCCGGGCGTCGAGGTGCGCGGTCCGGACGATCTGCAGCGGGCGACGGCCGAACTCCTGCGCGGCACCCCCGAGCAGGACGCGGCGGCGGGCCCGATCGCGGCGGCGCTGAGGCGGGGGGCGGCGGTCGGCAGTGTGGCCTGGGATCTCGGGCTGAGCGAGCGGCAGTTGAACCGGCGTTGCGTGCGCGCGTTCGGGTACGGGCCGAAGGTCCTGCAGCGGGTGGTGCGTTTCCAGCGGGCGCTGACGCTGGCGAGGTCGGGGCTGCGGCTGGCCGACGTCGCGGCCGCGAGCGGCTACGCGGACCAGGCGCACATGGCGAAGGACGTCAGGCGCCTGGCCGGAGTGCCGATGGCACGGCTGCTGGAGCCCGGACCGGCGTAGAGCTCCAGGAGCCTCAGACCGCGGCCGCCACCGGCTCGGACGAAACCTTGCCGGAGGTCGGGGACGGCGGCGCCCCCTTGAGGCGTGAACCCCAGGGCAAGGCGGCGACCAGGACCGGCAGCAGGAGCACCGAGCTCATCGCCCACGGCGCGTGAAGCCTCGCCCAGCCCAGATGGTCGAACTGGGTCAGATACAAATATCCGATGGCCGCCCAGGTGGAGCACCCGATGATGACGGGCCAGGCGAACCGCGTGGGCCGGGCGACGAGGAACGGCATGAACCACAGCAGGTACTGCGCGCCCAGCCGCGGGGTGACCACCATGAAGGCGAGCAGGAGGGCCGTGGTGAGGTCGATGGGGTCGGCGCGGCGCCACACGAAGGCGACGATGAGCAGCGTGCCGTAGATCATGTACTGGCCGATGCGCGCGGCGCCGGAGTTCAGCGTCCAGTCGCCGCCGACGTAGATCGCCGTCCATCCCCATTCTCCGACGATCGGGCGGACGTCGCCGATGGTGCGGATGACCTCGGGGAGCTGAGCGAGGGACGTGCCCGCGCCGATGGGCAGCGTGACGAGGAAGAAGATGGGCGCCACGCCCGTGGCGAAGAAGGCGTACGCGCGGGTGCGCAGGTCGGGCAGGAAGAACAGCATGCCGGGGACCAGCCAGATCGGCCAGCTCTTGGCGCAGAGCGCGAGGCCCATGAGGAGGCCGGCGATGATCGCGTTGCGGACGGGCCGGGAGGTCCTGGCGTTCCTGGCGACGACGAAGGCGGCGACGCCGAACACCAGGGACACCGGCTCGACCTGGCCGTGAACGGACGCGACCAGGATGGCCAGCGGGTTGCACGCGTACTGGAAGGCGCGCAGTTTGGCGTCCTTCCCGCCGGCCAGCTTGCCGACCAGCGGGATCAGGATGATGTCGGAGACCACGGTGACGAGCCGGCCGGCGATCTCCCAGGGGATGTGCATCCAGAGGAGCAGTCCATAGATGTACGGAATCGTCGGCAGGAAGTGCCAGCCTCCCTTGCTATTCAGCACGGGATCCTGGTGGGCGAGGATGGCCTCGCCCGCCGGTTTGAAGCTGTTCACGAAGTCGACCGGCTGCCAGGTGTCGACCGCCGACAGCGACATGATGAGGACGCGGACGCCGATCCCGACCGCCAGAGCGACGGCGAGAGACGGTTTCCAGCCCTTCCACTGTGCGGCGATCGCCAGCACGACACCTGAGACGAGGACGAACCCCGTGAGGATTGCGTAGTCCATGACGTCACTAGCCTGCCGGAAGCCAGACCAAACCGACCACTCGGGTACGAAAATTGCCACCATCCATCCAGAATTGCTCACACAAAGAAGTGTTTTGACTCCGGAGGGCGACGATCGAGTGGTCGGTGTGCGTCACGGCAGTGAGTTGAGGTAGCGGCGGTGGTTGGTGGAGAACTCCGAGGCGTTGTACTTGTCCCAGTTGATGGACCACGTCATGAGCCCGCGCAGCCCCGGGTACACCCCGCGCGGCCGGTAGGAGCCGCAGTTGGTGCCCTTGGCCAGGCAGTCGAATGCCTTCTGGACGTCCGCCACCGAGGTGAAGCCGTTGCCGGCGTACACCGCGGCGGGCAGGCCGATGGCGACCTGGTCGGGACGCAGCGCGGGGAAGACGTTCGCGGTGTTGCCCGCGACCGGGAAGCCCGCGAGCAGCATGTCGGTCATGGCGATGTGGAAGTCCGAGTCGCCCATCGTGTGGTACTGGTTGTCCAGCCCCGTGATCGGACCCGAATTGTAGTCCTGCACGTGGAGCAGTGTCAGATCGTTGCGCATGGCGTAGATCACCGGCAGGTACGCGCCCGCGCGCGGGTCGGCGCCGCTGCTCCCGCCACCGTAGAACTGGTAGCCGAGCTGGACGAAGAACGTCTCGGGCGCCATGGTGAGCACGAACCGGCTGCCGTACTTCGCCTTGAGCGTCTTGAGCGCCGAGATGAGGTTGACGACGACCGGCGTGGTCGGGTTCTTGAAGTCGGTGTCGCCGGAGTTGAGCGACAGGGAGTGGCCCTCGAAGTCGATGTCGAGCCCGTCGAGGCCGTACTTGTCGATGATCGCGCTCACCGAGCTGACGAACGTGTCGCGGGCGGCGGTCGTGGTGAGCTGCACCTGGCCGTACTGTCCGCCGATGGAGATGAGCACCTTCTTGCCGGCCGTCTGCTTGGCACGGATGCCGGCGATGAAGTCGGCCTCGCTCTCGACGTTGGGACACTCGGCGACCGGGCACCGGGTGAACCGGATGTCGCCCGAGGTGACGGAGGTCGGCTCGCCGAAGGCCAGGTCGATGACATCCCAGGTGTCGGGCACGTCACTCATCTTGATGTATCCGGACCCGTTGGCGAAGGAGGCGTGGAGGTAGCCCACGAGCACTCGCTTCGGCAAGGAGGGCGGGGGCGGCTGGTTGCCCGGCGTCGCGGTGACCTCGGCCGACCGCGCGGACTCGCCGTTCGCGTTGGAGGCACTGACCGAGAAGCGGTAGGTCGTCCCGCTCGTCAGGCCCGTGGCGGTGAAGGTGGTTCCGGTGGGCGTGCCCACCCGCGTCCCGTCCCGGTACACGTTGTACGAGGTCGCGCCGGATGATGCCGACCAGTTCAGCGAGACGCTCGTCGTGGTGGTGCCGGTCACGATGAGGCCCGCGGGGACGGGCGGCGGGACCGGTGTGGTGGACGGCGTCGCGGTGACCTCTGCGGACCGGGCCGATTCGCCCGCCGTGTTCGAGGCGCTCACCGAGAGGCGGTACGTCGTGCCGGTGGTGAGCCCGGTGGCGGTGAAGGTGGTTCCGGCGGGCGTGCCCACCCGCGTCCCGTCCTGGTACACGTTGTACGAGGTCGCGCCCGAGGACGCCGACCAGCTCAGCGAGACGCTGGTGGCGGTCTTCCCGGTCACGGTGAGGCCGGTGGGCGTGGCGGGCGGGGTCGGCGGGGTGCCGCCGCCGTCGGGGCCGTCGAGCACGAGGTCGTCGGCGTTGTAGGCGCCGGTGCCGTACCAGCCGTTGACGTAGACCGTCACCGACGTCGTGGACGGCCCGGTGGTGAAGGACGTGGTGAGCTGGGACCACGCCGCGCCGGGCGAGCCCCAGGTGCTGACGTCGGTGGTGCCGGTGCCGAGCGCGCCGAGGAAGATGTAGTCGCCCCTCACCCACCCCGACAAGGTGTACGACGAGGACGGCTTGACCTTGACCGCCTGCGAGCAGCGCGCGTAGTCGGAGCCGACCGGCGTGGCCTCCAGGGCGGACGTGCCCCCGTGCACGGGGGTGGTGACCGTGCGGGCGGTCGAGGCGCAGGTCCAGCCGTTGAGGCCGCTCTCGAAGCCGGAGTTGGGCAGGATGTTGGCGGCCAGGGCCGCGGTGGCCGGGACCACCGCGAGCCCGAGGGCGATCGCCGCCGCCGCGAATGCCGCCACGAGGCGGGACCGGCGGCGCGTGAACGGTGAGCCGCCGGCGCGCGGACGGGCGGCGTCCGCGCGGGAGAGGCCTGACGAGCGTGACAGGAAGGTCATCCGTTGTACCCCGCGAAGATCTTGGAGAAGTCGTACGGCGTCTGGGGGATGTTGGTGCACGCGTACAGCGCTCCGGTGCAGGCGTTGCGGTCGCGCGTCATCTCCCAGAAGGCGAGTTCGCCCAGGTGTTTGGTCTTGGCGAACTCCACGAGCTGGCGGGCGTCGGCCTGGTCGTAGATCCGGCCGTCGTCGTTCTGGCCGAGCATCGGCGTGACCCCGACCATCCGCCAGACCTGGGCGTCCGACTTGCCGGGGTAGAGGGTCTTGAGCTGGTTGAACGTGCTCTGCGCCGCCTGGACGGCCGCGTCGCCGTAGTCGATGGCGCGGTAGTAGTCCATCGCCATGACGTTGACGACGTCGAGGTTCACCCCGGCATCGCGCGCGGACCTCACCACGTTCAGCCCGTCGGTGGTGAGGCCTTCGGGGAGCACGGGCAGGGTGAGGGACACCTTGAGGTCGGGGTGCGCCTGCTGCAGGCGGGCCAGCGCCTGAGACCTGCGGTTGACCGACGCCGGCTCGGCGGTGGCGGCGCCCTCGATGTCGAGGTCGATGTACTTCAGCGCGTACGCCCTGACGACGGCGTCGTACTCGGTGAACAGGGCGTTGACGTCCGTACACGCCTGGGCGAGCTCGATGCCGGAGGCGCCGCCGAAGGAGATCTTCACGTCGCCCCCGGCGGCGCGGATGGCGTCGATCTCGGCCTTGCCCCAGGCCTGACGCGGGTCGTAGGCGTTGAACCACATGGCCTTGCAGGCGGAGGCGGTGATGAAGGCCAGGGTGAAGTTCTTCAGCCCGGAGGCCGACTTCATGCCGGTGATGCTGGGGGTGGGCCACGCGCCCATGTCGACGTACGGGGCGTGGAACAGCGAGCCGGGGCCGCCGCCCGGAGGCGTGGGCGTCGGCGTGGGCGTCGGCGTGGGCGCGGGGCCGCCTGCGCAGGAGGCGCCGTTCAGCGTGCAGGCGGCGGGGACTCCGGTGCCGCTCGCGACCCAGCCGAAGGTGGCCGAGGCGCCGGGCGCCAGCGTGCCGTTGTACTCGCGGTTCTTGAACGTGTACCGGGAGCCCGACTGGGTCATGAGCGCGTCCCAGTAGGTCCCGGCCGTGGTGCCCGCGGGCAGGTCGAAGGCGACGGTCCAGCCGTTGAGCGTGGTGGAGCCGGTGTTGGTGATCGTGAACTGGCCGTTGTACCCGTTGTCCCAGCTCGACGTCTTGGCGAAGACGGCGGTGTCGGCGTAGGCGGGCCCTGGGACGGCGATCGCGGCGGCGACGGCGAGGGCCGCCGCGGCCGCGCTGAGGAGCCAGGTCGCGGGACGCGGTCTCATTCATGACCTCCTGGGGGGTGAGGAGTGAGGTCAGGGCCCCGCGCCCCAGGGGCGGGCCGGGGCACGGGGAGTTTCTGGGGTGGTGTACGGCCCGCACACTCCGTGGGGGGTCGGGCGTGTGCGGGCCGTACGGTCAGGGGCTCCGGCCGTTGGGCGTGGAGCGTCACCCTGGCCGGCTTCTCACCGGGCCGGTGCGGCGGACGGGTGCCGTACCGGCGGCCGGATGTCTCGAACGCAGGGGTGACCGGTGCACGTACGTCGGGAGGGGTCGGCGGCGGGGACGGGGCGCGGTGGCTCACGCCGCCGGGTTCGCGCAGCTCAGCTCGAAGAAGCCGGGGGTGGATGGCGGGGCACGGACGCCTCCATTTGTCACTTCTTTTAGGAAAGTTTCCTAAGAGTTGTCGCGATCGTAGCCCCGCGACAGCGTGCCCACAAGACCCAAACACCATGGTTTGCGGACAGCCAGACGACTCCTGACAAGCCCGGCAGGGTGGTCTAGTCGCCCGCCTGGGGAGGTACGGGCGCCGCCCCGCGGCACACAGAACGTAAACGGATCGGTGAGCGCGACGCCCCCATGGACGCGGCGGATCATTGAGTGGGTCAGTCGCTCACATGGCGATTGACGGCATCTGTGACGCCCGGTACGCCGAGGTCCAGGACGAGTTCGAGGCTTCCTCAATGGTGTGGACAACGGGTACCTCACCGGCCCCGACGCCGAGGGCTGCTGTCGGAGGACGCGTTCGGGCACCCGGGCATGGGCGGCTCGCTGAGGTTCGCCGACCCGGTGCCACGCCTGTCCTTCGGCTACTCGATGAACCTGCGGGGCGCGGGGCTCGGGGTCAACGAGCGCGGCCAGGCCCTGGTGAACGCGGTGTACCGGACGCTCGGGTATCGGCAGGCGTACGGCGACCTCTGGTACCTGTGACGGTCACCCAAAGGGGGGACGCGGGCCACGGGAAAAGCGATGAAGCCGTGTATAACGTGATACATCCCTCGCGACTACGGAGCTCGGCGGCATGTTCTTCGGCATCACCAACATCTGGACCTACGTGATCGGCGCCTTCCTGATCATCCTCGTTCCCGGCCCCAACTCCCTCTACGTGCTCAGCACCGGCGCCCGGCGCGGCGTGCGGACGGGCTACCGCGCCGCCGCCGGCGTCTTCACCGGCGACACGGTGCTCATGATCCTGTCGGCGGCCGGGGTCGCCTCGCTGCTCCAGTCGACGCCGCCGCTGTTCAACCTCGTCAAGTACGCCGGCGCGGGCTACCTCGCATGGATCGGCATCGGCATGATCCGCTCGGCGGTGCGGTCGTGGCGGAGCCGGGCGGAAAAGGACGAGGCCCCCGCGACCGTCGCCGACCTCGCCGACCCGTTCAGGAAGGCGCTCACGATCAGCCTGCTGAACCCGAAGGCGATCCTGTTCTTCATCTCATTCTTCGTGCAGTTCGTGGACCCGCACTACGGCGCGCCGGCGCTGTCGTTCCTGATCCTCGGGGTGATCTGCCAGCTCTTCAGCATGATGTACCTCTCGACGCTGATCTTCGGCGGGTCCTACCTGGCCGGCCAGTTCAGGCGGCGGCGGAGGTTGTCGGCCGGGCTGACGACCGGGGTGGGCGCGCTGTTCCTCGGCTTCGGCGCCAAGCTGGCGACCACGAGCCTGGGCTGAGAACTGACCCGGGCTGAGAACTGAACTGAGAGAAGCGCGGAACGAGCCGGCCACCGCCTCAGCGGTGGCCGGCCTCGCGTTCCTGGTTGGCCTTCAGGGCCACGCTGACCAGTGAGAGGAACATCTGGGCGTCCGTGCGGTCCTCGATCTCGACCCGGATCCAGCCCGCGTTGTGCCCGCGGGTGACACGGTTGGATTCGGCGAGGACCTTCGCCCAGCGGTCGATGACGGGGGTGGTGAGACGAAGTTCGGCCGTGTGATCGCCCGACATGCGGATGATCTCGCGGCCCCCGGAGCGGAATCGGATTGACTTACGGGTACGACTGACGACCAGGTCGGGCCATCGCGTCAATTCGACCGCGACATCGGCCACGCACCCAGCCGACCGAACATGCGTGCGTGAGAGCACTGCCATAGCCTCATGCTCGCGGGCCGAACGTCGTCCGGAAACCCCCCGTTCCCGAACTGTTATCCAAAGTTCAATCACCCGGAGGATCTCCGTCATAACCGCAGCGTCACCAGTGATCCACTGACTGGACCCTTTCCGGCCATGCCGGATATCGCCCATATTAGACATCTCCGGCCCTGATAACGGCAATTTGGCATTGACTGCCAGTTTTGTCGTTCCCCTCCCCGGGCAGGCGCCGAAGCCTTAGCGTCGGTCTCAGCCGCCGTCCGTGGGAGAACCATGAACCACCCGTCCTTCACCCTTCCCAGGATCACCGCACTGCTCCGGCAGGCCGTGCCGAAGCTGCTGGAAGGGGTGGTGGCCCCGCTGGCCGTCTTCTACACGGCCCTCGCCCTGCTCGGGCTGGACGGGGCGCTGATCGCCGCCGTGTCCTGGGTGTACGCCGGGGTGCTCTGGCGGGTGGTCCGCAGGCGCCCGGTTCCCGGCACGATGCTGCTCGCCGCCATCGCCATCACCGCCAGGGCCGCGGTGGGCTGGTGGACGGGCAGCGCCGTGGTGTACTTCCTGCAACCCGAGCTCGGCACGATCTGCATCAGCATGGCGTTCCTCGCCTCGGTCCGGCTGAACAGGCCGCTGGTCCAGAAGCTGACCCTCGACTACATCCACCTGCCCTCGGCCGTGCTGCGGCACGAGCGGGTGCGGCGGTTCTTCGCGCGCATCACGCTGCTGTGGGCCTTCGTGCTGCTGGCCAACTCGGCGGTCAGCATCTGGCTGCTCCTGCACCAGTCGATCGGCACCTACCTGCTGGTGCGCACCGCCGTCGTCGCGGCCATCAGCGGCGTGGCCATCGGCATCTCGATCTACGCGTTCCGTCGCGTCCTGCGCCGCCTCCACGCCGACACGCCGCGTCCCCAGGCGCTCACGGCCGGGTGACGGGCCGGTCCCATCCCCTACGGGTGCACAGGTGGCGAACCCTGACTAAAGCCAGGGGCAGGCGAGACCTCCGGAGGAAGCGCGCCTTTGACGGGCATTTCTAACGTGGACACATGTCCCAAGCCCTGCTCGACCTGCTGAACAACGTCATGACCTCTCCCTGGGTCTACCTGGCCCTGTTCGCGCTCGCCGCGGTCGACGGGTTCTTCCCCGCGGTGCCGAGCGAGACGGCCGTGATCACCGCGGGCGTGTTCGCGGCCACCGGCAAGCCCAACCTGGCGCTGGTGATCCTGGTCGCGGCGCTCGGAGCCTTCGCGGGCGACCACATCTCGTACCTGATCGGCCGACACTCGGTCGGACGCCTCCGGCGTGGCAGGCGTGCGGGCGCGGCCTTCGACTGGGCGTCCAAGGCCCTGGCCGAGCGCGGCGGAATGGTGCTGGTCATCGCCCGCTACATCCCCGGCGGCCGTACGGCCGTGACGCTGACGATGGGCGGGGTCAGGTACCCGCTGCGGTCGTTCACCCCCTTCGACGCGCTGGCCGCGGGCTCCTGGGCGCTGTACTCGGGGCTGGTCGGCTACCTCGGCGGCATGGCCTTCGAGAACGACCCGATCAAGGGGCTGCTGCTCGGCTTCACGGTCGCGGTGACCATCGCGGTGACGACCGAGATCGTCCGGCACGTGCGCCGCCGCCGGGCGGTGCCGCCTCCCGTGACGGGCACGTCCTCGCGGGACTCCCTCGCTAAGGTGAGCGGCGCCCGAGACGATCAGGCGGATTAGTCGGGAAATAGGCGAAGATTGGAGGCCCCATCGCGGAGAGGACGGGCACATGGGATGCGCACTCGTCACCGGGGCGTCGCGCGGGCTCGGCGCGGTCATCGCCGAGCGGCTGGCAGCCGACGGCTGGAAGGTCGTCGTGAACTACGCCAACGACACCGAGGGGGCGAACGCCGTGGCGCGCCGCATCGGCGACGCGGCGTACGTCGCGCGGTTCGACGTGACCGACGAGGAGGCGGTGCGGCGCGGCGTCGCCGAGATCCGCGAGAACGCCGGCCCGATCGGCGTCGTGGTCAACAACGCCACCGGCCCGCAGCCCATGATGCCGATCGAGAAGCAGACCTGGCACGACCACCTGGACCAGCTCCGCTTCTTCGTCAAGGCCCCGCTGCTGCTCCTGCAGGCCGCCCTGCCCGACCTGCGGGCCGACGGCGAGGGGCGCGTGATCAACATCGGCAGCGAGGTCACCGACCTGGGCAACGCCGACTTCGGCCACTACGTCTCGGCGAAGGCGGCCATGCACGGGCTCACCAGGTCGTGGGCCCGGGAGCTCGGCCCGCTGGGCATCACGGTCAACACCGTCGAACCCGGCTGGATCCCGGTCGAACGCCACGAGGGCGAGGACACCACCGAGTATCAGCGCGCGCTGCCGCTCGGCCGCATGGGCGTGCCCGCGGACGTGGCCGAGGCGGTCGCGTTCCTCGCCTCGCCCGGGGCGCGGTTCATCACCGGGCAGCGGCTCGCCGTCAACGGCGGCAACACCATGAGCTGACGCCCCTCACCACGGCGAGCCGGAGCGGCGGGGACGGGCTCACCCGATCAGGGAGGCGAGCAGCTTCCGGGTGCGCGCGACGTCGTCGCCGGTGGCGAACACCGAGGCCGCGAAGTCGGTGACGCCCGCGGCGGCGAACGCCTCGATCTGGGCGCGGACCTCGTCCTCGTCGCCCGCCACGACGACGTCGCCCGGGCCCTCGGCGCCCTCGCGGTCGAGCATCGCCCGGTAGGACGGGAGCTGACCGTACATGGCCAGCACCTCGTCGGCCCGCGCCCGCACGGCGGAGACGTCGCCGGTGACCGCGACCGGCAGCCCGCAGACGACGCGTGGAGCCGGGCGCCCCACGTCGCGCGCGGCCTCGGTGATGGCCGGGACGATGTGGCCGGCGACGGTCTTGGGGCCGGTCATCCACAGCACGGTGCCGTCGGCGACCTCGCCGGCCAGGCGCAGCATGCGGGGCGCGAGCGCGGCGAGCAGCACGGGCACCTCGCCCGCCCTCGGGGTGCCGAGCTCGACGTGCGCCGTCACGGTCTCGCCGTCGACGTCGGCCCGCTCACCGCGCAGCAGGGGGCGCAGCACCGACAGGTACTCGCGCATGTGCCGGGCCGGCCTGGCGAAGTCGTACCCGTACATGTTCTCGACGACGACCTTGTGGCTGAGGCCGATGCCGAGCGCGAGGCGTCCGCCGAGCGCGGCGTCGGTGGTGAGGGCCTGCTGGGCGAGCACGGCGGGGTGGCGGGGGTAGGTGGGGACGACGGCCGTGCCGAGCTCGATGCCGGGCACCCGGCTTCCGGCGGCGGCGAGGGCGGTCAGGGCGTCGAGCCCGAAGATGTTGGAGACCCACGCCGTCGCGAAGCCGTCCGCGGCCGCGCGGGCGATCCGATCCTCCAGCTTGGCGATCGCGTCCGGTCCCGAGGGCTCGTCGAGGAAAAGCCCGATGCGCATGGTCTCACCGTCAATCCGAATCAAATTCTAGTTATGGTGCCGGTCATCGTACGCCGCCACACCGACGTTAGGGGATCTTGCCTTGTTAGCGTCGGCGGTTTCCGTGAAGTACCGCCGACAGCCCAGGAGGAGGATCATGCGCGTCACGACCACGATCGCCGTCGCCGCCGCCGCGCTTGCCGCGACCGCCGTTCCGATCGGCGCGCCGACCGCGCACGCCGCGAGCGCGGGAAAGCCCCCGACGGCCCCCGCGTTCGTCGCCTACCACGGGATCAGCGCCGCCCAGCAGTCCCAGCGCTTCCCCGCCCTCGTCAAGCAGGGGTACCGTCCCATCTCGCTCAGCGTGTCCGAGCCGGGCGGCCCCCGGTACGCGGCCGTCTGGACCAGGCGGCCCGGCTCCGCGTGGGCGCTGTATCAGGGGATGTCCCCGAACGGCTACCAGCAGCGCTTCGACCAGTACACCGCCAAGGGGTACCGGCCGGCGATCGTGTCCGCCACCGGCAGCGGCGGCGGCGCGACGTTCGCGGCCGTCTTCGAGAAGGCGGACGGCGCCTTCCTGGCCCGGCACGGCCTCACCGGAAGCCGTCTCGCCACCGTGCACGCCGCGCAGATCCAGGCCGGCCGCCGGCTCATCACCGTCAACGCCTACGGCACCGCCGCCGAACCGCGCTACGCCGCGGTGTGGGCGCATGGGTCCACCGGCGGCACGTCCCTCACCGTGGGGAAGACCGCGGCCGAGTACCAGGCCGAGTTCCTGGCGCGCAGGGCGAAGGGCGAGCGGCCCATCCTGGTCTCCGTAGGCCCCGGCGAGACCTACACCGCCGCCTGGCGCAAGGACGACCTCGGCCCGTGGCAGGCGTACGCCGCCATGTCCGCCGCGGCGTACCAGAGCCGGTTCGACCGCCTGAAGGCCGAGGGGTACCACCCCGTCCAGGTGGACGCCGAGGACGGTCGCTACGCCGCCATCTGGGCCAAGGACTGACCGGCGCCGCGAACGGGGGCGGGTTCACCCCCGCCCCCAGGCCGTCGCATCCGCTGCCACCACGGATAATGGCGCCCATGGTCCGTTCTCGCGCGAGTGGACGGGAGCGGAACGAATCGGCCGCCTCCCTGTCCTGGCTGGCGGACGCCCTCGGGGTGTCCGCCGGCTCCGCGCCGGGACCGGTCGCGGGCACCTGGGCCGAGACGCGCGACGCGATGCGCGAGCCGCGCAACGAGGCCGTCGCCTACCCGACGGACTGGACGTCAGACCCGTGGCTGGCGCGCGGCACACGCACCACCGCGTCCGGGATGGTCCCCTCCTGGATCCCGCCGGACGGCATCGACGAGTGGCCGTCCGCGGACCTGGCGGGCCTGCTGGACGTCTTCGCCTCCTCGGCGCGGCGCACCCGCCCGCAGGCGCTCGCCGGGCCCTGGGAGGCGGCCGGGAACGTTCCCGGCGACCCGGGCGAGGCGGTGGCGGCCTTCCTCCGGGAGGAGGCCGTGGCGGGCCCGGGCGAGGCCGCCGCGGCGCGGGCGCAGCACGTCCGTGCCTGGCTGGGCTGCGCGGTCGGGCCGTTGCTGCGCGAGGTCGTGCTCAGCGCCGGGTCCGGCCACGACGCGCTCGCCGCGGCCACGGCCGCCCGGCTGGAGACGCCACGCCGGGTCAACCTGCCCGTCTCGTGGGCGTCGGCCAACCAGTTCGCCGAGAAGTACCTCGACCTGCTGTACAACCTGCGCACGTCCCCCGACGGCCGCCTGGCCTTCCCCGACGCGGCGGACGTCAGGATGGGCCAGGGGGAAGGCTGGCGCGAGCACTGGGCGTGGCTGAGCCACGACCTGGACCTCGCCGACGTGCGCGAGGCGTCGCGGACGGCCGCGCGCCTCATGCGCCACCCGCCGCTCGTCGAGGGCCTGCTGCGGACGGTCGAGGCGCGCGACCGGCGGCTCGGCATGACGGCCCTCGGGGTCGCGCGGCGCTGGCTTCTGACCCTGAAGGCGATGGCGTGGCTGGAGGACGCCACCACGCACGAATGGGAACACGTGCGGCCCCGCGACCTCGCCTGCTTCGCGTTCAACGCGCTCAAGCCCGACTGGCCGCGCCGCGTCCTCGGCATCAGCCACCGGTCGAGCGACACCAAGTCGGCGCTGAGCCGGACGGACCTGTGGTCCTCGGGCCGGTGCGCCATCGACGCCACGTACGTCCCGTCCTGGGAGACCAACACCGGCATGGTGTGGGGGCTGTTCGGCGCGACGCCCGCGATCGTCCGGGTGCGCTCGGCGGGCTACGAGAAGTCCGCCTGGTGCCTGCGTGAGGCCGAGCTCACCCACTACCTGGTCGAGCGGGCGGACTTCCTGGCCGAGCGGTGGGTGCTGGACCTCGGCCCGGGCGACCTCGCCGCGCTCGACGCCGCCCACTCCGCCCGCGACCACCGCCCCCGTCCGGCGCTCACCGGCGCCGTGCCCGCCCGGCGCCCGCCGCCGTACAAGGTGCCGGTCTGGACGCCGGGCCCGCGCCCGGCCTGGCAGGCGGCGATCCTGCGGGCGAGCGGGGCGCTGCGCGTCATCAACACGCTGCTCGCCGACGCCGACCTGACCAACCGGTTCGTCACCGAGTTCCTGCTGGGCGACGCGCACTTCCCTGGGCCCGCGCCGACCGGCCATCCGGAGGGCTGGCAGGCGTACCGCTCGATCTTCCGGGAGCTCCAGGCACTGACCGGGGGGACCGAGCCGGCCGTGCGGCTGCCGTGGGGGTACGGCGCCGAGCAGACCGCCCTGGACGTGCACCTGTTCCGGCGCCTGCCCGACCTCGGCGCGAGCAGGCGCACGGACGCGACCGAGCTGCGGGACGTGCTGGTCGCCTACGAGTTCCTGCGCAGCGAGTGGCCCGCGGTGGCCGGCGAGCGGCGGCGGTATCTCGCGGTGGACTGCCGCGACGTGCGGCCCGGGCGGTGGGCGAGCGACGAGCGGCTGTCCCTGCACCGCGGCCTGCTCGCGGTGCGCGCGCCCATGCCGGTCTGGATCGTCCAGCGCGCCGGGCAGGACGTCGACACCTGGCCCATCCCGGGCGACCACCCCATCTTCACCGAGCACTTCCCCGGCCAGTTCTCCTGGATGGCCGCGGGCCGCGAGGACCGGACGGCCCCGTCCCCAGGCTCGGGGCTGGAGTACTCCCCCGCCCTCGCCGCCATGATCCGGCGTCCGGAGTGATCGCCGGACCGGCGCGCCGCTTGATCGGCTCATGGGTAGAGTGGCCGGAATGCGACGTTTCGTGATGTGCGCGCTGGTGGCGGGGCTGGCGGCGGCCGGGTGCGCGCCCGCGCCCGCTCACGGGGAGGCCGCGGGGGTGCTCCGCGAGGACGGCGCCGCGCTGAGCCGCATCGAGCTGAGCGGCAAGAACGTCCGAACCGGCGACGACGCCTCGGGCTGCGTGCCCGGAACCCGCCGCGGCCTCTACACCATCACGGGCGACCTGGCCCCTGGCACGGAGTCGTCGGCCGTGGCGACGGCGCTGGCCACCGAGCTGCACACCATGGGCTACCAGGAGGCCGACGGCCCGGACGCGCGGTTCGGCGTGACCGTCAGCGTGCTGCGCAAGAACTCGCTCGACATCACCTTCACCGTCACGCTGCGCGGCCGGTCGCCGAACGTCGAGGTCGCCGGCATGACCGGCTGCCTCCCCGCGTGACGAGGGCTCACCGCACCTCGCTGACGTAGCGGCGCCCGACGCCCGATCACGGCGCCCCCTCCGGCTCTGAGCGCGCCTCACCGGAGTCGTGGAGCTCGCGAAGCCACCGGGAACGCGGAAACGGGCGCGAGCACCTCCCCGGTGGCTGTAAGATTCTAAATGTCGACGCGGGGTGGAGCAGCTCGGTAGCTCGCTGGGCTCATAACCCAGAGGCCGCAGGTTCAAATCCTGCCCCCGCTACTGAGAAACACCAGGCCAGAGGCCCGGTCTCCGGAAACGGAGATCGGGCCTCTGATCGTTTGTCCGTCATTTATCCGTGGGACAAGACGTCACCCCCTGGCACGACCAGGCTTTCTGATTCGATTAGCGAATCGTAGTTATGCCGTGGCATGCTGCTACCAGCACGCCCGGCGCCCAGGCGACGTCGGGCACCCTCCCCGGTCAGGCTGTGCCTGACCGGTCAGCGTCCGGAGGGACGTGCTCAACGGGCCGGCGGCTCCATTTGTCGGCACCAGGGCACGAAGACGATTGGTGAATACCGGGCAGCTCGTTGTGCCTTGATTCTGTGTAACGCACAGGATCGCTAAGCCAATCAGAGACGCTTTGGGCCCCTGCCTCTTGCGTGGCGGCCACCCGCCTGGTGGTCGCCACCGGCTTGGCCGACAACGCCGAGCACCGCAGGGTCCGCGCCCCTGTCGAGCATGATCCACGAACCTGCGAACGGGGTCGCTCCCCTGTCCGGGCACAGACTTCAGGAACAGGCCTCAAGACCCCTCTGTCGTACTGCGCTGTGGGAACACGGGTCGCAGCATGTCGGCCTCCGTCCCCGCCAGCCACCTGCGTCCGCTGGTGTACAGGTGCTCCACGGCTTCGCCCTGAAGGCCCGGAAGTTTGTCCAGGACCCGCCGACCGGCCAGCGTCTGCACGTAGCCGAGGTGCCGGTAGCCCACCGGCACGCTCGTGAGCAGCTGTTGGTCGAGTGTGATCGACGCGGACGGGTCGACGACGTCGAGCCGGTCCTTCTCGTAGATCGGCTGGCGCCGGACGATTCCCCACCGCCCGTCACGCCGTTCGAGGAAGTCGTAGAACCGCCCGGTGCACACGACGTCGACCTCCACACCGTGCGCCCGGGTCCGCTGCTCGATCTTCATCTTGGTCTGAGCGATGGCCCGGTGGCCGTGGACGACGCTGGTGTGGCCGCCCAGGAAGTGGTTGACCTGCACGCCGCGTGCGAACGCTTCCTTGCCGGCCTCGATGAAGTTCAGGTATGAGCCCTGGAACCACGTGGTGGTGATCCAGGCGCCGTCGTGCCATAGTGCGCCGAACTCGCTCCAGGCTCCGCTGTCGCGGAAGAGGGCCCATGCCTCGACGACCGCGCGGATCTCGATTGCCGAGGCAAGGTCCTGCGTGTGCGGCATGGGCGTGCCTGAGGTGCTCACGTGTTGCGGAGTTCGTCGAGGAACAGGTCCTCGCACGCGTACCTGCGGTCGGTGATGCCCTGCTCGAATGAGTAGCGCAGGAACGTGTCGATGGTCTTCCTGTTCGCCTGCATGCCGTGCTTCCAGTGGCCGGCGTCGAGCAGTTCGCGGTTCGCCTCGTACAGGGGACTGACCCACGGCAGCATGACGTTCATGTGGTGATCGGTGCGGCCGTGCTCGTAGCCGGCGAACGTGGTGTCGGCGGACTCGGTGAACGCGTCGAACACCGCCCGGGCGGCATCCGGGTGCCGGCGCAGGAAGTCGCGGCGGATGACCACCGTGTGCATGATCGGAAAGATCCCGGTGCGCCGGTAGTAGTCGCGCTCGGCCGCCTGGGGGTCGGCGAACAGGGTGGTGACGCGCGGGGATTTGTCCAGTGCGCAGCGAGGGACGACCGCGGAGAAGAGCGCGTCGATCTCGCCGGACGCGAGCATCGGGCCGAGGAGCTTGCCTTCGGGCGCGTAGGCCGCGTCGACGTTGTCCGGACGCTTGAGCGGCGCCCAGGACTCCATGTGCATCGGCCAGTCCGGACCGCCGATGAGCCACTTGTTCGTCTCGGGCCGGAACCCGAACTCGTCGCTGAGGATTCCCTTCGGCCAGATCCCGGCGTCGTGGCCGTAGACGGCCAGTTCGCCGATGGTCTTGCCGGTGAGGTCGCTGGGGTGCTTGATGCCGCTGTCGACGTTGACCCAGATCGAGGAGTGCCGGAAGTGGCGGTTGGGGAAGACCGGGATTGCGACGAAGCGGTCGTCGCCGCGGTCGAGGGCGCGCAGATAGAAGGTCAGCCCCAGTTCCGACACGTCATAACGGTCACCGGCGAAGGTCCGCGCGAAGATCTCGGACACGATGGGCGCGTCCTCGTGCCTGGTCGTGTAACCCTTGACGCCGACGCGTCCGTCCAGCAGCGGCTGTACATGGTCGTAGCGGTTGATTCCAAGTCGAAGCTCGTGGTCGCCCATCGCTCGCTCTCCGTTCCGGGAGTTGATTCCTGTGCAGCCGGTCGGCTGCGGGTGAAGAGGACACGACGCCGTCGAGCGCGGCCGTCGTGCCCGGGTCAGCGCTTGATGTCGCCGCGCAGACGATCCCAGTCGCCCGAGGCGATCAGGCGGCGGTGGTCGCGGGGGCGGCTCAGGCGATGTGCGTGGTGAGCGAGCCGAGGCCGGATATCTCCGCGAGCACGACGTCGCCGCTTTGGAGGTAGTCCTGCCTGGGCATGCCGACGCCCGCGGGCGTGCCGGTCGCGATGACGTCTCCGGGGCGCAGCGTGAGCTGGTGACTGAGCCAGGCGATCTGCTCGTACACGTCGTGGATGAGGTTCGCGGTGGTCGAGTCCTGTTTGACCGTGCCGTTCACCGACAGGCGGATGGCCAGGTCGTGGCAGTCGGGCACGTACTCGGCCGGGGTGATCCAGGGACCCAGCGGCGCGGCGCCGTCGAAGCACTTCTGCCCGACCCAGTCGTAGGCCATCGCGGGCACGCGGTCCGGCCGACTCATCAGGTCACGCGCGGACAGGTCGTTGATGATCGTGTAGCCGGCGATGACACCGAGCGCGTCCTGTGTGGGGATGTCACGCGCTTCACGGCCGATCACCACCCCGAGTTCCACTTCGTAGTCGAGGGCCTCGCTGCCGCGGGGGCGGCTGACGGTCGCCTGGTCCTCGACGACGGAGTGGGCGGACGTCTTCACGAAGAACCACGGATCGCGCGGCCGCCGGGTGCGGTCGACCGAGCCTTCCATCTCCTCCACGTGGTCCCAGTAGTTCGCGCCCGCGCAGAAGATCGCGCCGGGGTGGAGGATTGGGGCCAGCAGCCTGACGTCCGCGAGCGGCACCCCGCCCAGGGGTGCGGGCAGCACGGACTTGATCGCCTCATGCGTCCGGTCCCAGTCACGCAGCAGGTCGATGACCGGCTGCCGGCAGCCGGGCAGGAGGTCCCCGACCGCGTGAACACGGTCGCCGATGAGCACCCCGGGCGTCGGGACGCCGTCGACGTCCATGGTCAGCAGGCGGTAGCCGTTCACTTGTGCACCTCTTGTCGATCTGCGCCGACCGGCGGGACGAGAACGTTGTGCCCGGTCAGGACGCCGTCGGCGATTTCGGTGTGGACGGTGGCCGCGTCGGACAGCGGATGCGCGCGCACCGCCCTGACGTCGAGCCGGAACCCGTCGCGTACGAACTGCCAGAACTCGGTGGCCGCGGCGGCCGAGTGGCTGCGCACGCCCAGCAGCAACAGGTTGCGGCTGTACAGCTCGCGGGCCGGCACGTTCAGCACCGGCAGGGCCGGGTATCCGATCGCGCCGGAGACCACGATCCGCGCGCCGTTGGCCAGGACGGGGAAGTAGCGCTCGAAGGTGTCCGGCGCGCAGACGTTGTCGATGACCGCGACCGGCCGGCCGCGCGCCTCGGCGAGGATCGCGTCGGCCAAGTCCTCCCGACCGGCGTCGAGCACGACGAGGTTCTCCGCGCGGCTGGTCGTGCTCCGGCTCAGGCCGATGACGCGTACGTCCAGCATCCGGGTGAGCGCGATGATCGTCTGCGCGAGCGCGCCGGTCGCGCCGGGCAGCACGATGCAGTCCCCGGCTTTGAGCCGGGCCCGGTGCAGCTGGGTGAGACCGACCGGGCCGGTCGCGGCCATCGCCGCGGCGTCGTGCAGGTCCAGGTCGCCCGGAACCGGGTGGACGCACTCCTTCGGCATCGACGTGAACTGCGCGTACGAACCCCAGCGGTGGATGCCCAGCAGCCACAGCTTGTCGCACGCCTCGTCGGCACCCGACCTGCACGCGACGCAGTGTCCGCAGGTGTGGTGCCCCATGACGGCGACCCGTTGCCCGATGAGGTCCCGGGGCACGCCGTCTCCGACCTCGACCACGGTTCCCGAGCAGTGGCCGCCCAGCACGTGCGGCAGCCGGACCGCCTTGGAGAAGGGGTGTTTCCCGCTGCGGGTGCCGAGGTCGCGGGTGCGGGACACCTCGACCGCCGCCACGCGGATCACGACCTCACCGGGGGCGGGCTCGGGCGTGGGGACCTCGCGGAGGTGGAGCTTGCCGGGGGCACCGAACTCGTCGAGCACGATGGCCCGCATCGAGCGGGGCACGGTTTCTTGGCGCGGCACGGAGATTCCCCTTCAGTGGTCCAGTTGCTGCGGGACGATCGGGCCACCCCAGCTGTTGATGGCTGCGATGTCCGCCTCCCAGGTCTTCGGGCGCTGGGGGAAGTCCTGGTGCCACGGGCGCGGCTCGAAGTAGCCGAGGGCTTCGTCTGCCATCTGGTCGATCTGCGTGAACAGCTCGATGTTGTTGCCGTCCGGGTCGCGGTGGTAGGTGAAGATGTTGTGGCCGGGGCCGTGCCGGCCCGGCCCCCATTCGAGTCGGGTGTCACGCGAGGCGAGGTGATCGAGCAGACTCTGCAGGTGTTCGAGGTTGCGGGTCTCGTAGGCGACGTGATGCATGCCGGTGTACTTCGTGGACGCCATGAAGTTCGCCGCGTGGTGATCGGTGTTGCAGCGCAGGAAGACGAAGAAGTCGGCAACGGTGTCGGACCACTTGAAGCCCAGCAGGTCCTGGTAGAAGCTCTGCTGGCGCTTCAGGTCCGGTGTGAAGGCCGCGACGTGCCCCAGCTTCGTCGGCCGTAGCGGGGTGTACCCGGTGGCGCCGGTGCCCGACTGGGCGTCGTACAGGTGCAGGGGGGTGCCGCTCATCGGTTCCGCCACGATCAGGACGTCCGGTGTCGACGGCGCGATGTCGGAGCGGCGCTGCACCTCGTAGCCGCTGTCCCTGAGCCTGCGCTCGGCCGAGTCCAGGTCTTCCTCGATCTGGTAGCCGACAAAGCTACGCGCGCGCTTGGTCTCCGCTAGCTCGATCACGACCGAGTGGTGGTCGAAGGTCGTGGTCAGGTACGCCTGGTCGGCGGACTTGTCGACGAGCACGAAGTCGAGGACGTTGGTGTAGTAGTCGACCAGCCGATCGAGATCGGGCGTCTCAAAGCCGACGTACCCGACTTTCGACACGTTGACCGCGGAGTTGGTTGGAGTTGTCATTTCTTTCCTCCAATAGGTCAGGAGAAGAGCCCGGCCCACACGCTTTCGATCTCGGGCCTGGGCAACTTGTCATAGCGGGCGCGAACGTTCGCGGCCGCGTCCGTGATCCGCTGATGGAGAACGCCGAGGTCGTCGCGTCGCAGGAGACCGTCCCGCTTGACGACCTCACCCTCGACGAGCACGGTGTCGATCTCGGCCGGCGAGGTGGTGAACAGGACCGCCGCGGCGGGGTCGGTGTAGGGCTGCGCACCGAGCGGGTCCGGCCGCACGAGGACGATGTCGGCACGTTTGCCGACGCTCAGGCTGCCGATCGTGTCGGCGAGCCCGAGCGCCTCGGCGCCGTCGAGCGTGGCGAGGGCGAGAACGTCCCGCGCGGTGTATCCGATCGAACGAGGTGGCTTCGGGGATCCCTGCGCGAGGGCGAATCGCTCGACCTGGAGCAGGAGGCGGGCTTGTTGCAGCACGTCGGCGCGGGCGTAGTTCGACAGGTCGGTGCCGATGCCGGCCGCGCCACCGGCTTCCCGGAAGCGCAGGGCCGCGAGCGGGCCGATGCCCATCCCGCACTCGATGTCCGGCGTCGTGCACAGGGAGACTCCCGCTTCGGCCAGCTTCGCGAGGTCTTCGGCGTCGATGTGGTTCCCGTGCGACAGGCACGTGCGGTCTGGCCAGACATCGTCCGCGCACAACTCGGCGAGGACGCCGTGCGGGCCGGAGTCCACCCAGTGACCTGTCACGAGGAACGGCGACAAGGCGCTCGCGCGCGAGAGAAACTGGCGTACCAGGCTTCCCGGCAGGTACGGCGTGGTCTCTGGCAGCGCGACACCGAACCGGAGCCGCTGCCGGTCACCGGCGAAGTAGGTGTCCCTGATCCGCGCCGCGTTGGTGTCGTGCCACTCGTCCGGCAGACGGGTGAGCACATCCTTGATCTCGCCGGAGTCGACGTCGTCGCCGTACACGGGGACGTTTTGCAGCGCGTAGCAGAAGACGCCGCCGACACCGCTGTCCAGGAGGCCGCGGGCGAGCGCGTCGCTGATGGCCGGACTGCTCTGTAGGTGGCAGTGGTCCACCACGGTCGTGATGCCCGCCGAGAGCGATTCCAGCCCGCCCAGCAGGTTGCCGAGGTACGCGCTGTCCTCGTCGTAGCAACCCGAGTACAGCGCTCGCGCTTCGAGCATGTAGTCGGACAGAGACCAATCCGCCGCGACACCTCGCAGCAGGCTCTGCCACACGTGCCGGTGGCCGTCTACGAGGCCGGGCATGACGATCATGCCCGAGGCGTCGATGACCTCGGCGCCGGGAGCGCTGATGGTCCCGTGCCCGGCGACCGCGGTGATGATCCCGTCCTCCACGAGGACGTCCCCGTGGGGCAGGTCTCCGATCCCCGGATCCATGGTCACTACGTGACCGTCGCTGATCAGGGTGGTCATGAGCCGAGCTCCTGCGCGGCCGCGAGGATGTTCTTGTTGTAGGCGAAGCGGTTGTTCGGGTCCCAGGCCTTCTTCAGCGCGACGAGCCGGCGCCATTTCTCGTCGGTGCCGTACGCCCGGGGCAGCCACTCGGCCCCTCGATGCGTGGTGAGGTTGATGTAGGCGTTCGGTGTCGCCCAGCGGCGCAGCAGTTCGTCGGTCTCATGGACCCAGTCCAGGTGGGCGGTGTCGTCGGCCGGGTCGTCCCAGTGGGCCGACACCTCGTACAGCCATTCCGCGCCGGTGCGGGAGAACGCGGTGGCGTCCTCCGGGTGGTCGAAGATCGCGCCGCCGAGGATCGGCAGGGTGATCAGGCAGTTCACGGAGGGCGGTGTGGTACGCGGACAGGACGCCAGCTGCTCGAGCGCGACGTTCGCCAGGTCGGCGTCGATGCGGGACATGTACCCGCCGCGCAGATATTGGGGGCGACCAGCGGGTTCGAACGGGTCGGCGATGCTGTTCGCGTGCGTCCACGTCGACTCGGCGACCTGGGTGACCAGCGGGCGTGCCAACGACCACAGCCCCGCGGTCGCCGCCTCGTACTCCGCGAGGTCGCCGGTGTAGATCACGAGCATGGCGGCGATGGGCGTTCCCACGACGGCGTCGGGGATGCCCGGCAGAGGCGGCGCGTTCAGCAGGATCAACGCGATCGCCAGCTCGCGGGGGGCCTCGGCCATGACCGCGTCCAGGTTCCCGAACAGCTTCGGGGCATCGTCCGCCGAGTAGAACACCAGCCCGCTCATCACACTCGGGCCCACCGCGTGAGCGGTGAACGTGATCGACGTGACGACTGCCAGGTTGTGGCCGGCGCCGCGCATTCCCCAGAACAACTCGGGATGCGACTCGGCCGAGGCGGTGACTCTCTCGCCCTGCGCGGTAACGACCTCGAGGGAAACGATGTTGTCGACGGTCGCGCCGAAGCGGCGGGTCAGGTGACCGATTCCGCCGCCGAGCGCGAGCCCGGTCGCGCCCGTGTCGCTGACCACTCCGGCGGGCACGACGAGTCCGTGTTCCTGCCCGGCCGCGTCCAGCTCACCGAGCAGCACGCCCGGCTCGATGGTGACCAGCCGGCGCTCCGGGTCGACATCGATGTTCTTGAGCTTCGACAGGTCGAGCACGAGCGCGTCTCCGGGCATGGCCATGCCGTCGATCCCGTGGCCGCCGGACCGGATCGCGATCGGCACGCCCTTGTCGTTCGCGTACGCCACGGCGATGGCGACGTCGTCACGGTCGGCCGCCTGGACGATGAGCGCGGGGGTTTCGTCGCGGCGCAACATGTTCCAGATCTGCCGTGTGTGGGCGAAGTCGGACTCGCCTGCGCGCAGGACCCGGCCTTTGAACGTGGCGGGGAAGTCGGCGAAGCGCGGATCCTTGACCGTGTCAGGCACTGTTGCTCCTGTTCCACCGATGACGAATCGGTGCGCATCATGGGCGTGACGGACGAAAGGGCCTGTGCGCGGCTCGTTCCCGATCAGCCGTGCGCGGCGATGCTCAGTCTTGACGTGATGCGAAGCGGCCAGAGCCGCGATTTCAATGGTTGAAACAAGTCAGAGCGCACGGGACACGGCGCGGCCCGCGGCGATGACAGGCTGTTTGAGCGCGGCCATGGAAATGGCGCCGGTCGGCACGACCACGGCCAGCGCGGCCACGACGGACCGCTGTGGTCCGGCAATGGGAACGGCCACCGAGGACATCGGCTCGGGCCGGTCGAGTGAGGCGACCGCGACACCCTCGCGGTAGACCTCCACCAGGCGCCGGCGGAGTTCGGCTTCGGAGAGAGGACGGCCGCCGTCCGGGCGGCGGCGATCACCGGCGAGCACCGACTCCCGTACGTCGTGCGGCGCGTGCGCCAGCAGCACGAGCCCGACGCTCGTGGCGTGCAGCGGAAGCCGTCCACCGACGCGGAACAGGACCTTGCCCGCCTGCGGAGCCGAAAGCCGCTCCACCAGGACGGCCTCCATCCCGTCAGGCACCGCGAGCAGAACGTGCTGTCCCGTCAGCTGGTGGAGTTCCTCCATGACCGGGAGTGCCGCGGAGCGGATCCCGTGCCCGCGCGGCGACAGCGTGGCCACTTCGAGCAGGCGCAGGCCGATCACGAACCGGCCGTCGTCGTGGCGTTCCAGCGCACCCCACTCGGCGAGCCTTCGTGCCAGGCGCAAAGCCGTCGCCTTCGGCAGGTCCGCCCGCACGCTCAACTGGTCGAGCGACAGCGCCTCGTGCCCGGGGCCGAACGCGGCCAGCAGCCGCAGCCCGCGGTCGATGACCGGCTCGCCTCGCGCCGGCTTGTGTCCCCGTGCCGGGCCCTGAACGACATCGGTCATGCCGATCGTCCGTTCTGTGCACCGGAGTCCGCGGATCGCTGAATGAAATCCCGCTGGTGGGCCCTGTGCCGGTGGCTGAGGCTTGGCGTATGCCCGTACCCGCAGACACATACGCGAACGACGATGCCGAGCCGGCCACCGATGTCATCGTGGTCGGCGCCGGACCGGTCGGCCTGACCCTGGCGCACGAACTCGGCAGCCGGGGGGTCGGCGTCGCACTCGTCGACCCGCACGACCGGCCGGACGAGTCCTCGCCCCGCTGCAAGCAGCTCAACCCACGGTCGATGGAGCACTTCCGCAGGCTCGGCCTGGCCGACGCGATCCGTGACGCCTCGCTGCTGCCGTTCGGCTGGTCCGACTCGGCCGTGTTCTGCACCACCCTCACAGGTCCGCTCGTCCAGCGCTTCGGCGGCGTCTTCGCCACGTCCGACGTCCCGTGGTCGGTACTGCCCGAACCGGCGCAGTGGACCGCCCAGTTCTCCGTCGAACGTGCGCTGCGCGCCGAACTCGCGACCAGGCCCACGGTCACGCCCCACTGGGGCAGCACGCTGGTGGACGTCGACCAGGACGCCGGCTCGGTCACCGCCACGCTGCTCGACGACCGCGGCGGCATCACCCGGTTGCGCGCCCGCTATCTCGCCGCCGCGGACGGCGGACGCAGCACGACGAGGCAGAAACTCGGAATCGAGCTGAGCGGCAGCAGTCACGGCGTGGAGAACTTGCAGGTCATCTTTGACGCGCCGGGACTCGCCGCCCGGCACCGGCACGGTCGGGCACTTCAGTACTGGATCCTCAACGACGAGATCAGCGGGCTGATGGGCCAGCTCGACACCTCCGGCAAGTGGTGGGCGATTCTCATCGACGCCCCGAACTGGTCGTCCCATGTGTCGACGCGGCGAGCCGTGCAGGCGCTGATCGGCGCGGACGAGCCGCTGCGGATCGTCGCGCAGACGCCGTGGACGGCCCGCATGCTGCTCGCGGACCGCTACCGCGAAGGTCGCTGCTTCCTCCTCGGCGACGCCGCGCACCTCAACCCGCCGTGGGGCGGCTTCGGCGCCAACACGGGCATCGGCGACGCCGTCGACCTGGGCTGGAAGATCGCGGCCATGGTCGACGGCTGGGGCGGCGAGGCACTGTTGGCCTCTTACGAGACCGAGCGGCGTCCATTCGCGGTGTCCGCGATCGCCGCCGCCAAGCACAACATGGCCGTCCTGACCCCCGAACTCAGCACGCCGGAAATCACCGGCCATGGGGAAGAGGGGGAGCAGGCGCGACGTCATGCCGCGGAGGTGATCGCCCGGAGCAAGTCGGCCGAGACGTACACACTGGGGTTCACGCTCGGCACGGGCTGCCCCGACTCGCCGCTCGTACTGCCGGACACCCGGCACGCGCCACTCTCGGTCGGCTCGGTGTACCAGCCCTCGGCCTGCCCCGGCATGCGGCTGCCGCACCTCTGGCTCGGCCCTGGGGTGTCGCTCTACGACCGTCTGGGCCCGGGATTCACCCTCATCGAGTGCGGCGT
This sequence comes from Sphaerisporangium sp. NPDC051011, assembly GCF_040653595.1. Taxonomy (NCBI): domain Bacteria; kingdom Bacillati; phylum Actinomycetota; class Actinomycetes; order Streptosporangiales; family Streptosporangiaceae; genus Sphaerisporangium; species Sphaerisporangium sp. NPDC051011. The sequence continues at coordinate 27,005 of NZ_JBFAGG010000033.1, forward strand.
GGCTTCCGCATCGGACGGCTTGAAGGCCCAGGCGAGCCGGCGTGGCGTCCCGTTGACCGTACTGCCGATCAACCGCCCGGATGCGGCCGCGCTGTTCGATGCCTGGTACGTGCTGGTCCGGCCGGACCAACTGGTCGCCTGGCGGGGCGACGAGCTGCCCGAGGACGTCGGCTCGTTGCTGGATCATGTCCGCGGAGTGATCTAGGTGCCAGAGCATGTAAGACCTCCCGTCCACCGCAGCATATACCGCTAACAATCGAATGTTAGCAGCGAACCAATGGGGTGCCGCCGATGGTTTTGTGTGACCCAGGCCATCGGTGACCACCTCGTCACCGGTGGCGTCAGGGTCTCGGGCCCGCGCGGCACAACCGCGCTGCGAGTTCCTGGGAGTTCACCGGCAGACGGACGGACATGGACACGGCGAAGGCTCCGATGTCGGTCCGGACGGCCTTGGCGGCACTGCCGCTCTCGCGGTGCCGCCGCGGGGAAGAGCACAGTCAGTCAGGGTTTGATCGACGGCTATGCCCTTGGCCGCGCGCGTCCGAACTCGGCCCCGGCACATCCGCGCGTCAACTCCTGGCGGCCGAACAGCCACCAGGAGGCCGGCTCCCGCGTCGTGTACGACGCGTGCCGCCGCCGGAGAGTTCAACCGGCATGGGCGATCCGGTTGAGCCAGGCGCGCAGGAGTGCGGACTCTTCGGTGGTCAGCGCGTCCGTCTCGTCGAGCAGCGCGCGCAGCGCGATCGCGGCGCTTTCGACGCCCGGCCTGATCGGTCGGGGTTTGTCGACGGTGATCGCGGCGATCACCGCCTCCCGGGCGGCCTTCGAGAGGGTCAGGTCGGGTTCGTCCTCCGGGGTCGCGAGCAGGGTCAGTACGGTCCCGCAGCCCGAGGCGAACACCAGCCGCACAGCGAGGTGTTCGCTGACCCGGAGCCTGCCCGCCTGCGCGATGTTGTGGATCCGCGCGGCGAGCGGCGCGACGGTGGTGCGGGCCGCGAGGGAAGGACGGCTGGCTCGGGGGGTGCCGAAGACGACCGTGTAGAGCGCGGCGTTGGCCAGGCCGAAGCCGACGTGCTCGTCCCAGCCGAGCCGGAGCGCTTCGACCGGGTCGGCGTCCGGGTCCGGCTCGGGCCTGCCTGCGAGATAGAGCTCCATGCCGTGCGCGGCGACCGCGTCGATGAGGCCTTGCTTGTCGCCGAACAGGCGATAGATCGTCGGCGGTTGCACGCCCGCCGCGGCGCAGATCGCGCGGGTGGAGAGCGCCTCCGGGCCGCCTTCGGTGAGCAAGGAGGACGTCGCTTCGATGATCCGCCGGCGGGTTTTGGCCGCTGGGGCGGGAGACCTGGGTGCCACTCCCGCAATGCTAACCGTACGTCGTTAGCGTTCGCACTCGGCTGTGGGCAGGCTCATCAGGTGCCGGTCATATTGACAAGATTTCCCGTTTAGCGTACGCATGTCCATGCATCGCTAACATAAAAACGATGTCACTGATAACCGTCCCTGGGAGGGCTCGATGATCACTAGGACCGGACTTCCCTGCCGCAGAAGCCACCGGGCTGCCGGATGCCCCGCCGCCGTCGAGAACCGGCGGGAGAACTGAGTCATGGCCGGACGTCTGGAGGGCAAGGTCGCCCTGATCACCGGAATCACCTCCGGCATCGGCCAGGCCGCGGCCCGGCTCTTCGCAACCGAGGGTGCGCTGATCGCAGGCTGCGGTATGCGGCCCGAGGGCTTGAAGGAGACGGTTCGGCTCGTCACCGAGGCAGGCGGCACCATCGCCGGCGCCGCGCCCGTGGACCTGGGGGAGCCCGCCGCGGTCACGGCGTGGGTGAACGGGGTCGTCGAGCGGTTCGGCCGCATCGACGTGCTCTACAACAACGCCGGCAGTCACGCGATGGGGCCTTTCGGTGCGGCGCCGGAAGAGGACTGGCGCGTGACGATGCGCAACGACCTGGACCCCACGTACCTCACGACCCGGGCCGTCTGGCCGACGATGTGCGCGCAGGGCGGCGGGGTCATCATCAACACCGCCTCGATCATCGCCTCGCGGGCCACGGCCGCACCGATGAGCGCGCACGGCGCGGCGAAGGGCGCGGTCGCCGCGCTCACCCGACACCTGGCCGTCGAAGGCGGGCCGCATGGCATCCGAGTCAACACGCTCAGCCCCGGCCTCACCCGCACCGGCCAGACCGAAGGGCTGCTGAGCGACCCCGACAACCCGTTGGTGCTCAACCAGATCAGGCTGTCGCCGCTGGGACGGGTCGGGACGCCGGAGGACGTCGCGAACCTCGCGCTGTTCCTCGCGTCGGACGAGTCCTCCTACATCACGGGTGCGAACGTCGTGATCGACGGCGGCCAGACGCTGAGCATGGGGATGTTCTTCGAGTCGGCGATGACCGGCGGCGGGCGATGACCGAGACGTACCGGCGTGGCGACGACGGGTATGAGGCGGCGCGGCAGAGCGCCGTGTGGAACGACCGCAAGCCCGACAGGTTCCCGGATGTCATCGTCGTGGCGAAGACCGAACAAGATGTCATCGACGCCGTGGTGTCGGCCGGCGAGCAGGGACTACGGGTCAAGGTCCGCTCGGGCGGGCACAGCTGGACCGCGTCCGCTGTGCGCGACGGCGGGATGCTGATCGACATGTCCCAGCTCCGGGAGATCACCTACGATCCGGAGAGTCTCACGGCGACGGCCCAGCCCGGTGCCTACGGCGGTGATCTGCTGAAGGTGCTCGAACCGCACGGCCGGTTCTTCCCGAGTGGGCACTGCCCGACCGTCGGGCTCGGCGGGTACCTGCTACAGGGTGGATTGGGATGGCAGTCGCGCCTGCTCGGCCCGGCGTGCGCGAGCGTCCTCGCCGTCGACGTCCTGACCGCGCAGGGCGAACTCGTCCACGCCGACGAGCACCAGAACAGCGATCTGTACTGGGCCGCGCGTGGCTCCGGGCCGGGCTTCTTCGGCATCGTCACGCGCTTCTACCTGCGAACCCATCCCAGGCCGCCGGTGACCATGGCCAGCGTCCACGTGTACCCGCTCGACGTATACGAGGAGTTGCTGACCTGGGCGATTGAAACGGGGCCGGACCTCGATCCGCGCGTGGAGATCCTCTTCCTCGCGACCAACCCGCGGCTCCCGGACGGTCGGCCCGCCCCCGGGCCGACCGCCATCCAGATCATCACCTGCGCCATGGCCTCGACCGAGGCCGAAGCACTGGACATCCTGTCACCGCTCGACACCAACCCGGTGATCGACTCCGCCCTCACCCGCGCGACGTTCCCGGCCACCATGGACCAGATGTACGCCGCCGTCGACGCACTGGAGCCGTCCGGGCACCGCTGGCTCGCCGACAACATGTGGACCGATGCCGGCGCCGACGTGCTCGTCCCGCAGCTGCGCGAGCTGTTCACCACGGTGCCGAACGAGATCTCCCACGTCCTGTGGTACCCATGGCCCGGCCACCCGATCGACGCCGCGTTCTCCAACACGGGCCGCTTCTACATCGCCGCGTATGCCGGGTGGGACGATCCGGCGCAGGACGACGCATACGTCGGCTGGGTGACCGGCCAGATGCGGCGGCTCGAACCCCTTTCCAAGGGCATCCAGCTCGGCGATGAAAACCTCGTCAACCGGCCGTGGCGCTACCTCGCCGAGGACAACGAGCGACGCCTCGAGGAACTGCGCGAACAGTACGACCCCCACGGGCGGTTCTTCGGATACCTCAGGTTGTGACGGGCCGGTCCGACAGCGGCACCGCCCGGGCAGGCGACTGCGGCGGCGTGAGCGGTGACCATACCGTGGTACCGCCGGGTCCACCCGGTCACGGCGCAGCGCACGCAGGCCGACGGGATGATGCTCATTCTCGCCGGCCAGGGAGCTCGACACGTTGGAGCCCGAGGCTGCCGCCGCCTATGTGCCATCGGCCCACTCCCCGCCGGCCGCGCGGCGGGGAGGGACGGGGACGCGGATCAGGTCCTCGGCGATGACCAGGTCGCCGTCGAAGTGGCGGCGGGCCTCCGCGGCGAAGGCTGTGGCGTCGGGGTAGCGCTGGCTGAAGTGGGTCAGGACCAGGCGGCGGACGCCGCTCTCGCGGGCCACGCGGGCGGCCTGGCCGGCGGTGAGGTGGCCGAACTCGTGCGCCAGGCGGGCGTCTGCGTCCAGGAACGTCGACTCGATGACCAGCATGTCGGCGCCGTCGGCGAGAGTGTGGACGCCCTCGCACAGGCGGGTGTCCATGACGAAGGCGAACCGCTGGCCGGCCCGGGGCTCGCTGACCTCCTCAATGGTCACCGTACGCCCGTTCACGCGGATGCTTCCCTCGCGCAGCAGCTCGCCGACGCGGGGGCCGCTGACGCCGAGGGCCGCGAGGCGGTCGCGCAGCATGCGGCGCCCGTCGGGCTCGACCAGCCGGTAGCCGTAGGCCTGGACGGGATGGTCCAGCGGGTGGGCCTCGATCCGGCCGAAGGCGCCCTCGGCGATCACTCCGGGGGCGTGCACGGGCTGGGCTATGACGGTGGCGGTCTCGTGGTAGGAGCTGGCGTGCCGCAGGCGTGCGAAGTACTCGGCGCCCGAGGCCGGGAAGTGGGCGTACACCGGGTGCGGCACGCGGTCCAGGGACAGGCGCTGGACGACGCCGGGCACGCCGAGGCAGTGGTCGCCGTGGAAGTGGCTGATCAGGATGCGGGTGACGTCGGTCGCGGCCACCCCCGCCAGGATCATCTGCCGCTGGGTGCCCTCGCCCGGGTCGAACAGCAGGCCCGCGCCGTCCCAGCGGAGCAGGTAGGCGTTGTGGTTGCGGTTACGGGTGGGCGTCTGGCTGGCGGTGCCGAGGACGACGAGCTCGCGCGTGGACACCTGCGCCACGATAGACCCCCGGACGCTCCCGGAGCTCCAGGTTTCCTGTGGCGGCGACACGCGGGACATCGCCGGGCTCGCGGGGCCGGGTACGAGCGCGGGACTTTTATGAGCGCCTGCCCAGAAATCACCTAGATGCACGTAACGATGGAAATCTTCGACCTGTGATGTTCAGGCGCCCTGCGGACGGCCGTCGCGCGACGCCGCGAGGGAGGCGAGCAGCGCGTCGATGGCGTCCAGCCGACGGTTCAGCGCGGCGATGTCCGCCTTGTCGGCGCTCTGCTCCTCCGGCCGCAGCGTGAGCACCAGGTGCCCGGTCTCGGCGAGCTCGCCGACCTGGACCTCGCCGATCTCGTCGCCGTTCTGGATGCGCACGGCGTGTTCCAGCTCTCTCGTGGACAGCGCGAGGCGGCGCAGGTTCTCGGTCACGGGGCGGCCGTCACGGATGACGATCGTCGAGGTGCCCTGGACCAGCCGCGACACCCACGCGTACCGCACGGCCAGGTGGTTCAGCAGCTCGTTGGTGACGACGAGGGTGACCGCGCCGACGACGCCGCCCACCAGGCTGTTGTCATTGCCGATCACCGCGTTCTGCACGACGTTGGACAGCAGGAAGATGACCACGAAGTCGAACGTGTTGAGCCCGGCCATGTCCCGCTTTCCCGCCACGCGGAAGACCACGACGATCAGTGCGTAGATCAGGACGGTCCTGAGCAGCTTCTCAGCCAGCGGGATCTGGAAGGTGAACATGTCGTGCCACACGGAGGTCTCCTCATCGGAAGCGTCGCGCCGATCCCCCCGCCGCGCGGGCGGAGGTCCGTACGGAGCGGACCCCGTACGAACCTCCCATCATGCAGTGCCTATGGCCGCGCCTCCGGCACGGCGGTTCGGGGCGCCCTTTTAGGCGGCGTTCTTCCGCCCTCGCGGGCAAGGGATCGTTCCTCACCCTTGCCCGCGAGGACTCCAGAACACCGCCGCGCCCCGAACAGCACTTATGACCGCGCCTCCGGCACGGCGGGTTCTCAGG
>NZ_JBFAGG010000034.1:0-23964 GCF_040653595.1 Sphaerisporangium sp. NPDC051011
ATCGGCAAGCGCATCAACACCGAGCGGGTGGATGAGGCGCTGACCACCGACCCCGACACCGTGTCCACCGCGTGCCCGTTCTGCCTGGTCATGCTCGGGGACGCGATCAACGAGAAGAAGAACAACGGCCAGGCCAAGGAGACGCTGGAGGTCGTGGACGTCGCCCAGCTCCTGATCACCTCGGTGAAGGGCGAGCGGGACCAGCACGGGCAGATGGGCGAGCCGGTCGGCGCCTGAGCGGTCCGTCCGGCGGGGCGTCAGAGCCGGGCCGGAACCGGCCGTCGCGGTGGAAAATCCGCGCCGGCCGGGCCCCGGCTCCGTCCCAAACCCACCTGCGAAAGTCAGAACCCGAAAACCTTTCTCCACATAACGGAGAAATCACGGTAACCTCAACGACGCGCGGCTCAATCGACGGGGAGGGGGCGCGGTGCGCGTTGTCGTTACCGATGCCGAGGTGACGATGGCCGATGTCCTCTCGCTCCGGCTCGCCATCGCCGAGCCGCTGGCCGACGGAACCCGGCTGGTCCTGCGGCAGAGAGGCACCGGCACCGAGGCCCGGGTGGTGCTCGGCACGTCCGGCGCCGAGGTGCGCGAGGCGTCGGTCGCGGTGTCGCTCGCGCCGCTCGGCCTGTCGGCGGGCCGCTGGGACGCCTACCTCGAACATGACGAGCCCGATCCGGACGATCCTGGCGACGACGGGAGGCCCGGGGCGAAGCCCCCGGACGGCGAGGCGGCCCCGCGTCGTCCCTCGTGGGAACGGTCCGGGCGGCGGGTCAGGCGCACGCGGGTCCAGTGCGTGGACCCCGGTTTCTCGCTCGACCGGCTCGACGCCTACGCGCTCAGCCGGCGCACCTTCGCCTATCGCGCCTACCGTACGCGGGGCGGCTACCTCGCCGTCAAGATCTCCGAGGTCGAGCCGGTGGCCGACGTCCGGGCGGTGTGGTTCCGCGAGGGCCGGTTCGAGGTCACCGGACTGCTGGCCTACACCGGCTTCGACGACGACGACTCCCACCACACCGCCCGCCTGGCCCTGCGCCGCTCGGCCGGGCCCGAGACCGCGGTGACGGCCACCGCGACCGTCAAGGGCGTGCGCTTCCACGCAGCCCTGTCGCTGGTGGACGTGCTCGCCGCGACGCCGGAGTACGAGGGGCTGTGGGAGCCGTCGCTGGAGGTCGACGGCCTGGACGTGCCGTTGCCGCTCGGCGCCCATATCGACGACGTGGACGGCAAGGGGCGCCGGGTCCAGTACCCCGACACCCGGGTGGACGGGGTGCCGGTCCGCCCGTGCTACACCTCCGACGACGAGCTGCGCCTCGAGGTGGGCGGATGAAGATCTGCTTTCTCGTGCCCTCGGTGTACGGCATGCGCGGCGACACGCGGGCCGTGCTCAACCTGGCGGCGGCGCTGGCGTCCCGGCACGAGGTCGGGATCATCAGCGTCAGGCGGGTCCGCGAGAACCCGTTCTTCCCGGTGGACCGCCGGTTGTCGGTGCGCTTTCTGATCGACGCGCGGCCCGGCGTCCGGCACATCCTGCCCGGCGGGCAGATGCGCATCGAGATGGCCCTGTGGCGCGCCCTGCGGGGGATGCGCGCCGACCTGCTCGTCACGACCCGCGCGAGCCTCGGCGTCCAGGCGGCCCGGCACGTCCCGCGCGAGACCCTGCGCGTCGCGCGCGAGTGGAGCCGGCCGGCGGTCCCGGACCCGGTGCGCCGCTTCTACCCCAAGCTGGACGCCGTGGTCACCTCGACCGAGACGGCCAGGGACGACTTCGACCGCCTCTTCCAAGGCCCCGGCGGCCCGAGGCTGGAGGTCGTGCCGGACGCGCTGACGCAGGGCCCCTGGCCGCGCTCGCGCATGGACAACCGCATCGTGTCGGCGGGCGGCCGGTGGCTGGCGGGCAAGGCGTTCGACCAGCTCGTCCGCGCCTTCGCGATCGTGGCGGACAAGCGCCCTGACTGGCGGCTGCGGTTATACGGCGGCGGGCCGGAGGAGAAGCGGCTGCGCGCGCTGGTCGGCAGCCTGAACCTGCACAACAACGTGTACTTCATGGGCACGACGCCCGACCTGCCGGGCGAGTTCGCCAAGGCGTCGCTGGTCGCGGTCACCTCGCTGGCCGAGAGCCCGGGCATGACGGTGATCGAGGCGCTCGGCTGCGGCGTCCCCGTGGTCGGGTTCGAGGGGGCGCGCGGCGCGGGGGAGTTCGTCACTCCTGGCCATGACAGCGTGCTGGTGCCGAGGGGCGGGGACGAGGTCGAGGCGTTCGCGTGCGCGATGCTGGGCCTGATCGACGACGAGCGCCGGCGCATGGTGCTGTCGGCGGGGGCGCGGAAGTCGGCGGCCCGGTACGCCGCGCCGGTCGTCGCCGCGCGCTGGGAGGAGCTGGCCGAGGATCTGCGCGGGCGCGGCGCGAAGGCGGCCGGGGCGCGCTGAGGCGGCGCTGAGTGGCGCGGGGGGGCGCTGGGCCGACCCCGGGTGCGGGACGCGCGCGCCGCTGTGGTATACCCCGAACCGGTATTGTAGACGCTATGCATGGGTACAGCGGAGACAAGCAGGCTTATCTGACCAGGCTTCGTCGGATCGAGGGGCAGATCCGCGGCCTTCAGCGCATGGTCGAGGAAGACTCCTACTGCATCGACGTCCTCACGCAGGTGTCGGCGGCCACGCGCGCCCTGCAGGCCGTGGCGCTGGGGCTCCTGGAGGACCACATCGGTCACTGCGTCGCGGACGCGATCAACAACGGCGGTCCCGAGGCGGAGGCGAAGGTCAAGGAGGCCTCGGCGGCGATCGCGAGGCTAGTGCGCTCGTAGTCGTGTCCGGCCGTTTCACAGCCCGCTCGGACTAGTCACGCCGGGGGGTAAGCCGGAGGTAAGAGGCCTTTTCACAAAACCGTCCCGAACCCCGAGGAGTCCGGGACCAGTTCTGCGACCTTCTTCAGTGACTCACCGAAGTACGCAATCCGAGCGCGTTGTCGAGCTCATCCAACGTGAGCTGTCGTTCGCTGACAGCGACGGCGCTGAGCACCTCCGCGTAGAGCGCGATCTCGTCCAACGCGACACGGTCATGGACTCTCAAGTCCAGGTTGTCGTGCCCCACCGCGTCGTCCTTCCTTTCGCAGCCCACACCCTCTTCGAGGTTACGGCCGGGTGGCTTTCGGCGACATGGCCCATCGGGACCATTCGCCTTGGCCGCCCGTGTACCCGTGGAACCATTTCCAGGATCGTAGATCACAATTCGGCCAAATCCCCAGATAGGGGGACCGGGAATGATATACGCGAGGTAAGTATGAAATGGCCTAATTTAACGTTTAGGTCACGGCGGGCCGGTCAGCTGTGGTGTATCCATTCATCTGAGGTGTCTGAGGCGTCCGGCAGCGGGTCGTCGCGCTCGCCGATCAGGCAGCTCACCGTCGCCGCGGACGAGGGGAACCCGCGCGCGGGCGGCGCCGTCCCGGTGAGCGCGCACCACGCCAGCCCCGTCGCGTACCCCGCCCCCAGCAGCGCCGCCGCCGAGGCCCGGTCGGGCGGGCGCAGGGCGTCCGGCGGCTCGCCGTCCCGGGGCCAGCAACCCCGCAGGGGATGGCCCGCGTCGGCCAGCACCGCGTAGTACGTCCGCCGCAACTCCGGGTCCAGCAACGGGTACAGCCGCGCCGCCTCCCCGGGCGCCACCTCGTTGACGTCCGCGGCCAGCAGCGACGCCGCGACCGCCCGCGGGTCGGCCCCATGGGACGCGACGAACGACAGCGCCTCCACCAGGTCGTACAGGCGATGCCGGAAGTGCTCCTCCGGCGAGGTCTCGGCCAGCACGGCGGCCCTCAGGGGGCGCGGGCAGCGCGCCAGCCAGGCGTCCCTGAGCGCCCGCGCGCCCCGGGCCCGGTGGTCCAGCCACGGACGCGCCAGCAACGGCTCCACCATCGCCAGCAGGGCCCCCGCGCGGGGAGAGAAACGCGGGTCGGGGGCCAGGACGCGGGCCGTCCCGGCCATCAGCCCGGCCAGGCGCAGCCCCTGCCCCTGGGCCCCGTGGTCAAGCCGCTCGGCGTACAGGCCGGTCAGCGCATCCAGCGGCGTCGGCGGCAGCCACCGCACCCAGTCGTCCCCGGGCAGCGGGCGCGCCAGGAACTCGCCGAACATCGACAGCAGGATCTCGTTGCCGTCGAACGCCGGGGCGTAGGCGCACCACATGATCGTGCCCCAGATCGCAGCGACCGCCGCCGTGACGTCCGCGTGGAACGTCTCGCGCAGCGGTCCCGACACCAGCGGGACGTCCTCCTTCGGCCGGCACGCCTCCACCAGCAGCTCGCGCGTCCGCTCGGTGGTCTCGCGGGTCACGTCCGGCCCCACGAACGCCTGGGTGGAGCCCCGGTCGTAGGACATGTCGGACGGGTCAGGCAGCAGTTCGTCCGGGATCGGCGGGGGCGGCTGGGGAGCGCGCGCGGCGGCCCGCACGCCCGGGTCGGCCGGGGGCGCGGACAGGTGCCACGAGCCGTCCGAGGCGTCGTGGCGGTACCAGCGGGCGTGCGCGCCGAACAGCCAGCACGCGCCGTCCTCGGTGCGCAGCAGGCGGGCGGCCATCGCCTGGCCCTGAGTGGGCGCGGGGACGTCCGCCCACCGCGGGTCCGCGACCATGGCGCGGACATCCCGCTCGATCGCCGCGAAGGGGTCCCACTGCACGGCGGCCATGCTACTGGTGATGCATATCACCGGCCCCGGCAGCGCGTCCCCGCCGCCCCCCGGTGAGGGCTCCGAGGGGTCAGGTGCCCGGCAGGGGCATGGCGGCGCGGTGGCGGGCGGCCTTGGCGATGTAATTGTCCGCCTCGGGGTGGATGGACGGCGCGCCGGCGTCCAGCGCCGCGCCGTACGGGGCTGGCAGCAGGGGCTCACTCATGTGACCGAGGATCTCATGCGGCCATGTACCGGTTTCCCCGCCTTACAGGGTGGTAGGCGCTATAAGACCGCATGAGGCCATGCGTTCGGGTTGCGGACTCCGGCAGATGGCAGGAAAGTCGTGTCCTGACGTGTCGCCACCCGATGCACGACCCCCACTCGAATCCAGACCCCCAGGGCTCAGCCATGACGAACCAGCAGGAAAGCTTTCCCGACATGATGCACGAGGACCTCGGCTTCGAGGTCGTGATGCGCGGATACAGCCGCCGCCAGGTCCACGACCACATGGTCCGAACGCGCAATCAGATCCGTGACCTGGAGGAACGGCTGGCGCGGGCGATCGACCAGGCCGAGCAGGGCCGTATCGAGCTGGCAGAGGCCCGCCGCCGCCTGGCCGAAGCCCCCCAGGACTACGACGAGCTGGGCCAGCGGCTGAGCGCGATACTGAAGCTCGCCGAGGAGGAGGCCAAGTCCAAGCGCGAGGCCGCGGACGACGACGCCGCCAAGACGCGCGAGGAGGCCAACGCCGAGTCCGAGCAGATCCTCTCGTCCAGCCAGGCCGAGGCCGAGCGCCGCGTCCACGAGGCGACCGCCGCCGCCGAGCGCCTGCTCGCCCAGGCCGGCTCGGACGCCGAGGAGACGCTGGGCACGGCCCGCGCCGAGTCGGAGGAGACGCTGCGCAACGCCCGCGCCGAGGCCGACCGCACGGTGAAGGCCGCCCAGCTGGAGGCCGAGCGCCTGGTCGCCGAGGCCGACGCGCAGGCCGAGTCCACGCGCGAGGCCGCATCCGCCGAGGCCGAGGCGACGCTCACGTCCGCGCGGGCCGAGGCCACCGAGACGCTGTCCTCCGCCCAGCAGCGCGCCACGTCGCTGGACGACCACACCGGCCGCCGGGTGACGTTCCTCACCGACACCCACACCGAGGTCATGCGCCGCCTCAACGAGATGGGCTCGGTGCTGACCGACCTGCTCCAGCGGGAGAACGCCGCGGGCCCGCTCATCGACGAGGCCGCGGTGCTGCCGCCGCGTCCCGTCTTCACCCACGTGGACGAGCCGCGGGACGCCGCGGTGGCCGGCGAGCAAGACTCAATGCGGCAGGACTCAGTGCGGCAGGACTCGGTGCGGGTCGTGCTCGGCGGCGCGGACGGCGACGCCGCGCATGGCGTGGACGACGCGGACGGTACGGACGACGGGCGGCGCGCGGAGGCCGACCGCGACGCCGAGCGGAACGCGGCCTTCGGGCCCGGCGCGGCGGTGGGCGGGCCGGCGACAGGCCTGGAGGGCGGCGCGCGCCTGGAGAGCCGCGACGAGGACGGCGAGGGTACGGTGCTTCCCGTGAGCGCCGCCGCCGCGCACGACGCCTCCGACGACCACGAGCAGTACGTCGAGTTCGAGCGGCACGACGGGGCCGGGCAGGGTCTCGCGGGCCGGCCGATCCGTCCCGACGACACCGTCGAGGTCGCTGGCGACGCCCGGCGGCAGGGGGCGAACGACGCGCACGGGGCCAACGACCACGAGGCTCCGGCGCAGGGGCGCGTCCGCGGCTTCTTCGAGGCCACCGACGTCCACGTGCCGACATCCGGGAACCGCTCCGGCGAGGACGGCCTCTCGGCGCGCCGTCAGTAGCCCGCACAGCCAGTAGCCCGCACGCCGTCAGTAGCCCGCGCGCCGGCGCTCGCCGGACGCGGAAACCTCCGCCCCCGATTGGGTCGGAGGTTTCCGCGCTTCCTGCCGCCGGCGTCGCGGGCGTCAGGTCTCGGGATCGGCCGGGGGCGGTTCCCGCCACTCCGGCGGTTCGCTCGGGCCCTGGGCCGGAGGCAGCAGTTCCCGCTGCTCCAGCAGCTGTTCGCGCAGGCCCTTGGAATCGTCGGCGTCGACGGTCATGGCACTGCCCGCGTCCCGTTCCTCTTCGGTGAGCAGGCGGTGCCGGGTGGCCCACCAACGCCCGGCGTCGCTCCTCCAGATGGTCCAGTCGGGGAACTCCCGGGCGATTTCGGCGAGGTGCCGGTCGAACGACATCCCGTCCATCCTTCCCGCGAGGTGCGCCAGGTTTGTACCTTTCACCCTCACGGTGAGGGACATCTCTAGAGAAATCAATGTTCGGTGGGGACAGGTCAACCTAACGCTTGACGTGACCCCTTGACTCATGCGTCGAAGTCGTACTGAAGTACGTACGAGGCGGCGTCAATGATCATCTTGTTGAGCTCGACCGCCGTGCCCCCCGCCGCGAAGGCCGACCGGCACACCTCGATCACGGGCGTCCCGGCGGGAAGCCGCAGCATGGCGGCCTCGTCGGGGGACGGCATGCGGGCGCGCACCTCCTCGGTGAAGTGCACGGGCGCGTGGCCGAGGTCGCCGAGGCGCGCGTAGACGCCGCCGGGGCCGGTGTCCGGCACCGTGATCGGCGTCCCCTCCACCAGGTCGGCCGGGAAGTGCGAGGCGGCGAGCTGCACGGGCCGTCCGTCCACGGAGTAGCGCCGCCGCCGCACCCACACCTCCTCGCAGCCGAGCACGCGGCCGACGTCCTCGGCGGCCGTCTCACGCGCGATGACGATGTCGTCCACCGTGAACGGACGGCCGGTCACGTCCGAGTCCCAGATCGCCTTCCCCGTGCCCCACTGCTCGCGCGAGAGGCGGCGCGAGCCGTGGCGCCGGATCGGCCGGAAATGGCGTACGTACACACCCGACCCGCGCTTGGGCACGGCCACCCCTTCGTTGATGAGAACCGCCAGTGCCTGCCGCGCCGTCGCCCTGGCGATTCCGTACTCCGACATGAGGGCGTTCTCGCCCGGCAGCCGATCCCCATCCCGGAATTCGCCCGCGAGGATCGCCTGGCGCAGACGATCGGCGATCCGGCGATAGATCGGGGGTTCATGTGGTACCGGGGAAGATGCCATCACTCTCTATCACCCTCAGTCACCAACGCCGTCCGCGTCTTCAGAGAACTTGCCCCGCCTTGTCCACGATCGCACAGATACGGAGGTTGGTCCCGTGCTTCTTTTGTGTGAATCGTGCCTGTGTGGTGATCCCCGGGGTATTCTGGGGTCGCTATTGTGGACCGGTCCCGGCCGTCAAGGGTCGCGCGTGCCACCGCCGGGTGGCCAGGCTCGCGAGCGCGGCGCCCGCCGAATTGAGCAGAACATCGTCCACGGACGACACCCGGCCGAGGTGCAATCCATACTGCAACACCTCGACGGTGATCGACAGAAGGGCCGCGAGAAGGGCCACGCGCCACGTCCCGGCGAAGCGCGCCGACCGTACGGGCAGCAGGGCGCCGAGGGCCGCGAAGACGAGAAGGTTGCCTCCCACCTGTGCCAATACCGTCCCCGGCGGGGCCGTCGCGAGCTCGGCGAGATCGCTGAGGGGCAGCAGCGTGACGCCGGAGGCGGATCCCGGCGTCAAGATCATCCAGATCCACGGGATGGTCCCGGCGACGGCGAACACATCGGCGTACGCCGTACGGAATGGACGCGGATGGCTCCGATTGGAGCGCCAGGTGGCCAGTAAGTGTGCCGCGAGCACGGCCGCGGGGAGGGATAGAACTGTAGCTATAACGACATATCCCCAGAGGTGCCATTCGAGGCGCATGAGGGACATCTTTCCGGATAGCCACCGGCCCCCGCGAAGAAATGCCCCCCCGGTGCCGGACCGGGCCGAGTAATACAACCCTGACCCCGGGGAAAGCCTTCGTCCCTCGCCGGCGCCACTTCATGACGACTACACCCCGTGTCCGTGAGGGCGGCCCGCGCGCGTATTGACAGGCGGCTCACCTGGGACGCAGTCTGTTGCGCATAGCGCGATGCGTTTCGCCATTCAGAACCCGAGGGGTAGTCGTGGTGACCTCCAGCCTGATCGCCACCCTGGCGGGCGGCCTCTACACCGACGAGTCCGTCTTCGCCCTCGAACAGGAGCGGATCTTCGAGTCGATGTGGTTCTGCGTGGCCAGGGCCGCCGACCTCGACGGTCCGGGAGCCTTCCGCACCGCGCAGGTCGGGCGCGAGAGCGTGATCATCAGCCGCGCCCGGGACGGCTCGGTGCGCGCGTTCCTCAACGTCTGCCGGCACCGCGGCGCCCGCCTGTGCACCGAGGAGTCCGGCCGGGTGCGCCGGGCCTTCACGTGCATGTACCACGCCTGGACGTACGACCTCGACGGCACGCTGATCGCCGCCCCGAACCTGGGCAAGATGCCCGACATCGACCGCACCGAGTACGGCCTGGTCACCGTGCACGTCCGCGAATGGATCGGCTACGTCTGGGTCTGCATCGCCGCCGACCCGCCGCCCTTCGAGCGGGACGTGCTCGGCGCCGTGACCACCCGGCTCGGCGACCTCGCCTCCATCGAGAACTACGGCATCGAGAACCTCAAGGTCGGCCGCAGGATCGTCTACGACGTCAAGGCCAACTGGAAGCTGATCGTCGAGAACTTCATGGAGTGCTACCACTGCGCGACGATCCACCCCGAGTTGACCGCGGTGCTGCCCGAGTTCGCCGAGGGGTACGCGGCGCAGTATTACGTCGGCCACGGCGCGGCCTTCGGCGACGAGATCGAGGGGTTCACGATCGACGGCTCGCCGGGCGTGAACCGCATTCCGGGCGTCAGCGACGACCAGGACAGGCGGTACTACGCGATCACCATCAGGCCGCAGGTCTTCGTCAACCTCGTCCCCGACCACGCGATCGTGCACCGCATGTTCCCGCTGGCCGCCGGTCGCACGATCGTGGAGTGCGACTGGCTGTTCCTGCCCGAGGTCGTGGACGGCGGCAGCGACCTCGGCCCGTCCGTCGAGCTGTTCCACCGGGTCAACGTGCAGGACTTCGAGGCGTGCGAGCGCTGCCAGCCCGCGATGGGCTCGCGCGCGTACGCGGCCGGGGGCGTGCTGGTGCCGAGCGAGCACCACATCGCCGACTTCCACGAGTGGGTCGCGGGCCGCCTCGGCATCGCCCGCTGACCGGCGCCGGCGGTCCGTCCCGGAATCGCCCGTTGCCTGGCTTCGGCGGGCCGCCGCGGCATCGCCGCCGGGTTCAGCCCGCGTAGCCCAGGCGGTGGCTGATGTCGGCCGCCCCGGCCATGAGGACGGGCACCAGTTCGTGCATGCGCGCCTCGGTGAAGCGGTACGCCGGCCCCGAGGCGCTCACGGCCGCCACGACCTCCCCGTCGTAGGCCCGCACCGGCGCGGCCATCGCGTTCAGGCCGATCTCGTACTCCTCCAGCGTCACGGCGTACCCCCGCGCGCGGGCCTCGTCGAGCTGCGGCAGGAGCTCGGCGGCGGTGGTGAGGGTCGCGGGCGTGAACCGGGGAAGGCCGGCGGCGGCCAGCAGTTGGTCGCGGTGCGCGTCGTCGAGGTGGGCGAGCAGCACCTTGCCGCTGGAGGTGGCGTGCAGGGGAGTGAGCTGCCCCACCCAGTTGTGCGCGGTGACGGCGGACGAGCCGCGCACCTGGTCGAGGTTCACCGCGTAGTGGGACCGGACGACGGCGATGTTGACGGTCTCGCCGACCTCCTCGGCGAGGCGGCGGCAGACGGGACGGCCCTGCTGGGTGAGGTCGAGGCGGGCGGAGACGCCGCCCGCGAGGCGGATCACGCCGAAGCTCAGCCGGTATTTCCCGCGGTCCTCGGCCTGCTCGACGAGGCTTCTCGCCTCCAGCGCGCCGAGCAGCCGGAAGGCCGTGGACTTGTGGACGCCGATCTCGGCCGCGATCTCGCTGACGCCGGCCTCCCCACGCTGGGAGAGGATCTCCAGCACGCTGATCGCCCGGTCGACCGACTGAACGCCGGCCGACGAATCGTTGCCCATAGCCCCGGACTGTAGGCGGTCGGCGATGGCCGCGTCCATTTGGGTATTCGTTACCTAATGGTTGCGTCTACCGCAACCTTGTGCGTCAATCGCTACAAAGCGAACGTCGATCTCCGTCCGCGCGAGCGCGACGACAGCGAGACGAGGGCAAGAATGTACGACTTCGTCATCGTCGGTGGTGGATCGGCCGGCTGCGTTCTGGCCAACCGACTGTCCGCCGACCCCTCCGTCCGGGTGCTGGTCCTGGAGGCCGGCCGCTCGGACTTCCCCTGGGACGTCTTCATCCACATGCCCGCCGCGCTGATGTTCCCGATCGGCAGCCGGTTCTACGACTGGAAGTACGAGTCCGAGCCCGAGCCGCACATGAACGGCCGGCGCATCTACCACGCCCGCGGCAAGGTGCTCGGCGGGTCCAGCAGCATCAACGGGATGATCTTCCAGCGCGGTAACCCGCTCGACTACGAGCGCTGGGCCGCCGACCCCGGCATGGAGACCTGGGACTACGCCCACTGCCTGCCGTACTTCCGGAAGATGGAGAACTGCACGGCCGACCCGGGCACCCCGTTCCGCGGCCACGACGGGCCGCTGGTGCTCGAACGCGGCCCGTCGGCCGGCCCGCTGTTCGACGCGTTCTTCCAGGCCGTCCAGCAGGCCGGGTACCCGCTGACCGACGACGTGAACGGCTTCCGTCAGGAGGGGTTCGCGGCGTTCGACCGGAACATCCGCCGGGGCCGCCGCCTGTCCGCCGCCCGCGCGTACCTGCACCCGGTGAAGGGCCGCCCGAACCTGGAGGTCAGAACGCGGGCGTACGTGACGAAGATCCTGTTCGAGGGGAAGCGGGCGGTCGGCGTCCAGTACGACGGCCGCACCGTACGGGCCGGTGAGGTGATCCTCTGCGGCGGGTCGATCAACACCCCGCAGCTCCTCCAGCTCTCCGGGGTCGGGAACGCCGCCGAGCTGGAGGCCGCCGGTGTCGCGCCCGTCCACGACCTTCCCGGGGTGGGGGAGAACCTGCAGGACCACCTGGAGGTGTACGTCCAGTACGGGTGCAGGCGGCCGGTGTCGATGCAGCCCGCGATGAAGTGGCGCCGGCGCCTGGACATCGGCGCGCGGTGGCTGTTCCTGCGGTCGGGGCCCGGGGCGACCAACCACTTCGAGGCCGGCGGCTTCGCGCGCAGCAACGACGACGTCGCCTACCCGAACCTGATGTTCCACTTCCTGCCCCTCGCCGTGCGTTACGACGGCTCGGCGCCCGCCGGAGGGCACGGCTACCAGGTGCACATCGGCCCGATGTACTCCGACGCGCGCGGCTCGGTGAAGATCAAGGGCGCCGACCCGCGGGTCAAGCCCGCGCTGCGCTTCAACTACCTGTCCACCGAGCAGGACCGGCGTGAGTGGGTGGAGGCGGTCCGCGTCGCCCGCGCCATCCTGAACCAGCCGGCCATGGAGGACTTCAACGCGGGCGAGCTGAGCCCCGGGCCGTCCGTCCAGACCGACCAGGAGGTGCTCGACTGGGTGGCCCGCGACGGCGAGACCGCCCTGCACCCGTCCTGCACCGCCCGCATGGGCGTCGGCGACCACGACGTGCTGGACCCGGCGACGATGCGCGTCCACGGCCTGGACGGGCTGCGTGTGGTGGACGCCTCCGCCATGCGCTACATCACCAACGGCAACATCTACGCCCCGGTGATGATGCTCGCCGAGAAGTCCGCCGACCTCGTCCTCGGCAACACGCCCCTGCCCCCGGACCACACGGAGTTCTACCGCCGTTCGCCCGTCGGCACCGACTAGAGGTGGGGGCGCGGGTCGGCGGGTCTCACGAATGGGGTGGTGTCGTCGTGCGCGTTTCGGTCGGGAAGGGAAACCCGGCAAGCCTTGACGGGGCAGGCGTGAAGGTTGATTCTGTTCCTCATTAAGCATTCCGGTGCGCATTATGCAACCCGAGATGCGGTTTGGAATGGTCCTGGCAGGTCCATGTCCCGGTGGCGCGACCGGCCTTCACTCCCTCGACCCCCCGCGAGGTGACGATGACCGCGACGTCCCCGGCAGAAACCTCTCCGGTGCCCGCGAGCGAACGACCGGCGATCCTCGACGTGCGCGGCCTGTGGAAGGTCTTCGGCCCGCGGGCGGCCGACGTCCCCGGCTCCCCGCTCGCCGAGTTGCCGCGCGCCGAGCTCAAGGAGCGCACCGGCTGCGTCGCCGCCGTCCGCGAGGCGTCGTTCTCGGTGCGGCGCGGCGAGGTGTTCGTCATCATGGGCCTGTCCGGCTCGGGCAAGTCCACGCTGGTCCGCTGCCTGACCCGCCTGGTGGAGCCCACCGCGGGCGAGATCCTCCTGGACGGCGTGGACGTTCGCCAGGCCGCCGGCAAGCAGTTGCGCGAGCTGCGCCGTCACCGGTTCGCGATGGTCTTCCAGCACTTCGGCCTCCTGCCGCACCGCAGGGTGCTGGACAACATCGCCTACGGCCTGGAGATCCAGGGCGTGAAGAAGGTCCCGCGATACGCCCGCGCGACCGAGATGCTCGACCTCGTCGGCCTGATGGGGTACGCGGACTCCTACCCCGACCAGCTCTCCGGCGGCATGCAGCAGCGGGTGGGCCTGGCCCGCGCCCTCGCCGGAGACCCCGAGGTGCTGTTCTTCGACGAGCCGTTCTCTGCGCTCGACCCGCTGATCAGGCGGGACATGCAGAACGAGGTCATCCGGCTGCACCGCGAGGTCGGCAAGACGATGATCTTCATCACGCACGACCTCGGCGAGGCGCTGCGGCTCGGCGACCGCATCCTGGTCATGCGCGACGGCGCGCTCGTCCAGACCGGCACCCCGGACGAGGTGGTGGGCGCGCCCGCCGACGACTACGTGCGGGAGTTCGTCCGGGACGTCTCGCGCTCGCACGTCCTGACCCTGCGCTGGATCATGCGGCCACCCGAGCCCGGCGACGCGCTGGACGGGCCCGAGCTCGGGCCGGACATCGTCATCAAGGAGGCCGTGCCCACCGTCCTGCGCGCCGACCGGCCCGTACGCGTCGTCGCGGGCGGCGAGCTGCTCGGCGTCGTCGGCGCCGCCGAAGTCCTGGAGGTGATCGCGGAGTGAGGCCGCGCCCCGGACCTCTCACCGCGAGGCGGGCGCCATGGTGACGGCGACCGCGCCCGCCCGCCGTCCGATGTGGACGCGCCCGTACCTTCTCGCGGGCATCCTCGCCGCCTGGCTCGTCCTGTGGCTGGTCTTCCGGGGCCAGGCCACCCTGCCGCTCGGCGGCGCCGAGCTGACGCCCCTGCACGAGCGCATCGGCGAGGCGGCCGACGTCATCGACGACAGCAGGAACGAGAACCCGTTCTTCCTCTACTTCGTGAACTACATCCGCCTGTTCATCGACCAGTTCGTCATCTTCGTCCAGGCGCTGATCAGCACACCCTCGTTCGGCCGCCCGGTCCCGGCGGTCGGCTGGCTCGGCGTGACCGGCATCGCCACGGCCGTCGCCCTGCTGTACGGAAACCTGCGCGTCGCGCTGCTCACCGCCGCCGGGTTCGCCTCGTTCGGGCTGCTCGGCCTGTGGCGCGAGAGCATGGACACGCTGGCCCTGACGTTCGCCGCGGTCGTCCTGTCCCTGGTCATCGGCATCCCCCTCGGCGTGTGGGCCGGGCTGAGCGACCGGTTCGAGCGGCTGGTGAGCCCCGTGCTCGACTTCATGCAGACCATGCCGACGTTCGTGTACCTCGCGCCGCTCACGCTCTTCTTCCTGATCGGCCCGGCCAGCGCCACCGTCGCGACGATGATCTACGCGGTCCCGCCCGCGATCCGCATCACGTCCCACGCCATCAGGGAGGTGCCCCCCGAGACCGTGGAAGCGGGCGCCTCGCTCGGCTCGACACCATGGCAACTGCTGACCAAGGTGCGGCTGCCGCTCGCCAAGCGGACCGTCATCGTCGGCGTCAACCAGACCATCATGGCCGCCCTGTCCATGGCGACGATCGCCGCGCTCATCGACGCCCCCGGCCTCGGCAAGACCGTCCTCAAGGCGCTGGAGACACTCGACGTCGGCACGTCCTTCAACGCCGGCCTCGCCATCGTGATCATGGCGATCGTGCTCGACCGGGTGACCTCCGCCGCCGGCCGCCGCGTCGAGACCGCCCGACGCGCCGGGCGCGTCCGCCGCCCGCTCTGGCGCCGCGTCCAGGTGACCGCCGTCCTCGCCGTCACCGCCGTGCTCGTGTACCTCTCCCACGTGTACGTATGGGCGGCCGTCTTCCCGGGCGAGGTCGGCCTCGGCGCCCACGTGCGCGGGGCCGCCGACGCGGCCGGCCAGTGGGCGCAGGCCAACCTGTACACCTACACCAACGCCCTGAAGAACGCCGTGACCTACGGCCTGCTGAACCCGTTCGAGGCCGTGCTGACCGGCTCGCCGTGGTGGCTCGTGCTGCTCGTCGTCACCGCGGCCGCCCTCGTGCTCACCACCGTGCGCGTCGCCGTCATCTGCGCCGCCTGCCTGGCGCTTCTCGTCGCGCTCGGCCTGTGGCAGGACGGCATGGTGACGCTCGCCGCGACGCTCGTCGCCACCGTGCTCGTCATGGCGCTCGGCGTCGTGACCGGCGTGTGGATGGGACGGGACGGCCGCGCAGACCGGGTGATCCGTCCGATCCTCGACGCCGGGCAGACCATGCCCGCCTTCGTCTACCTCGTACCGATCCTCGGCCTGTTCGGCGCGACGCGCTTCACCGCGATCATCGCGGCCGTGGTGTACGCGGCCCCCGTGGCGATCAAACTCGTCGCCGACGGCATCCGAGGCGTGCCCGTGAGCGCCGTGGAGGCCGCCACGGCCGCCGGGTCGAGCCCATGGCAGGTCGTCTCCAAGGTGCAGCTCCCGATGGCGCGCCGGGCGGTCACCCTCGCCGCCAACCAGGGCCTGATCTACGTGCTGGCCATGGTCGTGGTCGGCGGCCTCGTGGGCGCGGGCGCGCTCGGGTACGACGTGGTGTCCGGCTTCTCCCAGCTCCAGCTCCGCGGCAAGGGCCTGGCGGCGGGCCTCGCGATCGTCGTGCTCGGCACCATGCTCGCCGCGCTCACCAAGGCCGCGGCCCGGCGCGCCGACGCCGCCGCCCACGGGCGGCACTGACACCCCTCAGGAGGACCCGATGAAAATCTCCAGAGTCGCGCTCGCGGGAGCGGCCTGTCTTCTCGTATCCGCGTGCGCCGGGGCCAAGGTGGGCGAGACCACGGCGGCCCCGGCCGCGTCCGGCTCGGGCACGTCCCCGGCCGGGCAGGCGTGCGGCACCCTCAACCTCGCGATCAACCCCTGGGTCGGGTACGAGGCCAACGCGGCCGTGATCGCCTACGTCGCCGAGAAGCGGCTCGGCTGCACGGTGACCAAGAAGGACCTCAAGGAGGAGGTCGCCTGGCAGGGCTTCGCCACCGGCGAGGTCGACGCGGTCGTGGAGAACTGGGGCCACGACGACCTGAAGAAGAAGTACATCGAGGACCAGAAGGTCGCCGTCGAGGCCGGGGCGACGGGCAACCAGGGCATCATCGGCTGGTACGTGCCGCCGTGGATGGCCGGGAAGTACCCCGACATCACCGACTACAAGAACCTCAACAAGTACGCCGACCTGTTCAAGACCTCGGAGTCCGGCGGCAAGGGGCAGCTGCTCGACGGCGACCCGTCCTTCGTGACCAACGACGCCGCGCTGGTGAAGAACCTGGGCCTGGACTACAAGGTGGTCTACGCCGGGAGCGAGGCGGCGCTGATCACCGGGTTCCGGCAGGCCGAGGCGCAGAAGAAGCCGATGATCGGATACTTCTACGAGCCCCAGTGGTTCCTGTCCGAGGTCAAGCTGGTGAAGGTGAACCTGCCCACGTACACCGAGGGCTGCGACGCCGACGCCGCCAAGGTCGCGTGCGACTACCCGCCGTACGAGCTCGACAAGATCGTCAGTAAGAAGTTCGCCGACGCCGCCGGTCCCGCGTACCAGCTCGTCAAGAACTTCACCTGGACCAACGACGACCAGAACCTCGTCGCCAAGTACATCGCCGAGGACAAGATGACCCCCGAGGCCGCCGCAGAAAAGTGGGTCACCGCCAACCCCGACAAAGTCAAACCCTGGCTCCCGACGAACTGACCACGCTCAGCCATTCCGGTGGATGCCCGTGCTGTACCCGTAAATCGGCCTGACCTCCACGCTTTCTGCAGATACGGCGACAGGCTGAGCGTGGTATCCATGTACTTGGCTACCTAAGACTGCTGATAGGTGCACATGACTGGACACGGGTACATCCGGCGGCGGCCGTCATCGAAGAGGGCGATTCTCATTTCGTCCTGTGCGTTACTGCTGGCGGCATGCCGCCCTCCGCTAGGGGACGATCTTCCCCGGCCCGTCGGAGTCGGCCGCACGGGTGACGGTCAACTCAGATTCGTGGTTCCGTTGTGCGACGGTGAGACCATCTCCTCGTTCGAGGTGGCGGACTGGGAAACCGAACGACTCGTATGGAAGGTGTCAGAGCCCAACCGGCCAGACGAGCAGAAGGGAATGATCGTGCTGGGGGACGCGCGGGGTTTCTCGAAACAAGAGAACTCCTTGACGTCCCCCGTTCCGCCTCACCTTGACGTCGGAGTTCGACTTTCGAGCGAGCGTCCCACCGGCTCCGCATTCCTGTGGGACGAAGTGCCCGAGAATCTCGCCGACAGCACCCAGGTGGTCAACTGGATCGGAAAGGCGACTCCGCAATCAGAAGAGTCTTTCCGCCAGGAGGTCGACGCCGACTACTGCTGAGCCGGGAACGCGCATAATGCCGGTGATCGGCGACCCGATCGCCTGATCGAGCCCACTGGCCCGCCCGGACGATTCTCGGTCGTCCGGGCGGGCCAGTTCAGCGGTGATGATTCACCCTGGTCGGACGGCACGCAGACCGGCGTAGGGCGCGGCATGATCGCCTCCCTGTTACAGCACACCTCTAATGTCGGGGTTCGCGTTGAGGATCGTTTCGTGCCTGGGCCGCCCCTTGCCGGTTGCCGAGATGATCACTCAGCGCCGATGACCGCTTACGCGGAAGGGATCAATGAGTTCTGCCTGGTCTACGACTGACACCCCTTCGACCACTTCCCACTCGTATTACCACCGCATCGACCACGCACTACATACCATTTCCCTGTGGCCGAGATGATCTTAGGAATTCTGGCGGCGTGTGTGATCGGGTCTGTGGGATTCACGGCGCGATCGGTTCCAGAGGGGCGCCGCCCCGGCGTGCGTCGGCGGCATCTGGCCTGGGGGCTGGTTCTGTCGGTGATCGGCTTTCTGGTCATGGCGCTCACCGCGTGGTCCACGCACGAAGACCAGCACTATGACGACTTCGGATCGGCGATGACCGCCCTGGCGGCCATGATGGGAGGGGCATTGTTCCTCTTGGGTCTGGGCCCCGTCGTCTCATGGTTGCTGGGAATGCTCGGGCGGTTGACTGTACGGCTGCCGCCGCCGATTCGTCTGGCAGCGCGCGACGTGGCCGGTGATCGCGCCCGAACGGCTCCCGCGGTCGCGGCGACGATGGCCGCGACGGCACTCGCGATCACAATAATGATCATCGTATTCGCCGTAACGGCACAGAACAGGGCGGGCTATCATCCGCAGGCCCGGCCTGGCACCCTTCTGGTGCACGGGCTCTCACCGGATGAGGCACCTGTCGTACACGCGGCCGTCCAGCGGGAGTTGCCCGGAGTGCCCATCGTGCAGAGCGATCGTCAGCGTAATGGACATTTGAGCCTGGAGGTCGAGAACGCGGACTTACCGGACCTGGAGAACGTCTCTCCGGCCGGTCTCATCGGTGACCGGGCGCTGCTCTGTTATCTCACGGGAGACCCGTCGACGCCCTATGCCGAGAATACGGTCGTAGTGGTTACAGCTCAGGACGTGGACATCGACACTGTGACGGTCATCTACGACTCCGAATCGTCCCCTAAGGGTGGGTCGCTTTTGGAGAAGAGCGTTCCCGCGACCGTCGCCAAGCCCGCCGATCCCGACGTGGAAGGGGTTTTCATCCCGGCGAAGGTGGTGCGAGACCTGGGTCTTGACCTGGAGCCTGAGCAACTGATCATCGACCCTTCCCTCCATCGCACATCGGCGATCGAGCAGGCCCGACTCGACCGCCGGTTGGGTGACACCGCGACCACCTACGTCGAACGGGGATTCCAGGCTTCGACAGGCTGGAGGATGTTCGTCGTGGCGGCGGTCGTCGTCGCCTTCGGCTGCGCGTTCGCCGGGACCGGGCGGGCCGGCGGCTCCCGATCGCGGCGTGTCCTGCTACGGGTCGGCGGCTCGACCGCGATCCAGCGGTTGTTCGCCGCGTGCCGTGTGGGGCTCGGCGCGGCCTGCGGCGCCGTGATGGGCGCGGCAGTCGGGTGCACCATCGGCCTACTTCTGGCGTGGCCGATGACGACGTCGGTCGACTGGGATCCGATGCCCCGGGTTGGCTTCGACACCCCGTGGCTGCTGATCGCCGCCCTGGTCATCGGCTTGCCTGTTCTCGCCGCCGCCCTCGCCGGTCTCCTTCCCGTGAGAACCGCCCGGGTAGCGCCAAGCGAGTCCGGGGGAAAGGGGTAGAGCGGCGGCCTCGGTGGGCCACGCCGGACACCCGTTCGAGCATCAGCGGCCCCTGACGTCGGGGTTCGCGTCGAGGATCGCTTCCGTGACCTTCCAGAGGCGTGGGAGGAAGGTGAGGACGTCCTGCGCGCGGCGGGTGAGGGCGGTCGGGGTTGGGATGCCGAGGTCCGCGCGGAGGGCGGCGAAGCCGGGGGTGAACGTCGCGTAGGTTTCCGGGGCGTCGTGGGCGAGGATCTTCAGGCAGCGGGCATAGGTGGCGGCGGTCCAGAAGACGCCCTCGCGGTGGTCGCCCCGGTCGATCAGCGCCTGGCCGCCGTCCACGGCGATCGGGCGGGCCGCCGGGGTGATGTCCGAGGAGAAGAAGAACGGGGTCGCGGCGACCTGGGCGGCGGCGTCGAACGCGGCGGTCATCGCGCGTAGGTGCTCCCCGGCGCGGCGGCGGGTCATGTCCGCGCATCCCAGCAGGGCGAGCAGTTCCTCGTGGACGTCCGCGTGACCGTACTCCTCCAGTAGCGTCCGCGCGGCGAGGTAGCGCAGGCGGATCGTGGGGTTGCGCAGGCCCGCCGTGAGCAGGACGTGCGTGGTGACGCCGGTGGGGAACAGCCAGGCGGTCACCTGGTCGTGGGGCGGGTCGCCGGCGCGGAGGGCGCCAGGCCCGTCGGCGGTCCTCGCGCCCATGGTGCCGGGCCCCCTGGCCGTCCTCAGCGCGCCGAGCCCGTCGACGATCCTCGCGCGGGCGGCGGCGCAGCGCCGGAGCACCCACGGGCGCTCGGCGTACCGCGTGGCGCAGCGTTCGTGCAGGTCGGTGAGGCGGCCGGTGGGGTCGGCGAGGACGGTACGCGTGCGGAAGCACCCCGCCAGGTGGTAGTCCGCCAGGACCGCCTCGGCGGAGGGGATCTCGTTCCAGGTCAGGTACGTGACCTCCAGCAGGACGCCGTCCCAGGAGAACTTCCCGAGCTTCGCCGGGGGCCGCGGTGCGGTGGTGACCACCATGACGTCAATGTCGGAGGCGGCGGGCAACTCGGCGTCCTCGGGCAGCCAGACGGACGAGCCGCTCAGGAACGCGCCGGCGAAATCCGGAGCCGTGGACGCGTGCTCCCTTACCCATCGGGCCGCCACCGCCCGTGCGTGCCGGACCTTCATCGCGGCCTGGGGAGGGTTCTGGTCATATTTCCCATCATCGCGTTCCGGCGGCGGTGCGCCTTGATCGCGCGGGGCGTGTCGTCCCTCGCCGGGCGTCAGGTTGTATGATTGACTTCCTTCCCACGCCTAAAGGCGGGGGAGTCCAACCTTCACAGGTCGGGGTTCCTGCTTCCCAGGCGACCGCACCCGGGCGGACCCGGAGTGTCTGACGTCACCTCCACAGGCGGACACGGCAAGACCTGCCGCCAGGATGTTCTTCGCCGCGTTGACGTCCCTGTCGTGCAGGGTGCGGCAGGCCGGGCACGTCCAGTGCCGGGTGGACAGGCTCAGCTCGGCGAGCAGATGCCCGCACACGCTGCATGTCTTCGAGCTGGGGTACCAGCGGTCGATCACGATCAGGTGGCGGCCGTGCTTGGCCGCCTTGTACTCCAGCATGCGGCGGAAGGTACCCCACCCGGCGTCGGAGATCGCTTTGGCCAGGCTCCGGTTACGCACCATGTTCTTGACTGCGAGGTCTTCGATCACGATCACGTCGTGGTCGCGGACCAGCCGCGTGGACGTGCGATGCAGGAAGTCGGCGCGGGACGCGGCGACCTTGCGGTGGGCGCGGGCGACCTTCGCCTTGGCCTTGGCCCGGTTGTTCGACCCGCGCTGCTTGCGGGCCATGCGCCGCTGGTAGCGGGCCAGGTTACGTTCCCGCTTCGCCAATACACGCGGATTGGCGATCTTCTCGCCGCCGGAGGTGACCGCGAAGTGCTTGACTCCGAGGTCCACGCCGGCCACGGCACCGGTCGCCGGGGCCTGCTCGGGGTCGTCCACGTCCACGGCGAAGGACACGTACCAGCGCCCGCACGGGTCACGGGACACGGTCACCGTGGTCGGGTCGATCGCCGCAGGGTCCACCTCCGGCCAGGACCACACGAACTCCAGCGGCGCGTCCATCTTCGCCAGCGACAGCCGCCCGTCGTGGTAGCGGAAACCCGACCGGGTGTACTCCGCGCTCTGCCGCCCGGTCCGGGACTTGTAACGCGGATACTTGGCGCGCCCGGCGAAGAAGTTCGTGAACGCGGCCTGCTGGTGGCGGATCGCCTGCTGCAACGGAACCGACGACACCTCGTTCAGCCACGCCGTCTCCTCGCCGGCTTTCATCGCCGTCAGGTGGGCGTTCGCCTGGACGAAGTTCGTCGTGACCCGCTCGCCGTGGTAGCGGGCGCGCCGCCAGGCCAGGGTACGGTTCCAGACGAAGCGTACGCAGCCGAACGTGCGGTTCAGCACCGCGGCTTGTCCGGGTGTCGGGTAAACCCGGCACTTGTACGCCGTCCGCATAGATCAACCTTAACAGAACGGCACGGTTCGCATACACACCGTGACCGTACCGTCCGGCTTTCCTCCCAAGGGCTAAAGCCCGAGGTCTCCAGCCTTCAGGGGAGTTTCGGTGAATGAGGCAGAAGGGCACGGCATACGGATCTGGGAGAGCGTGGCGCATGAACGCTGAGGAGCCGGAGGCGGAGGTGCTCGCCGTCACACGGCGGTCGCTGCACGCGGTCGCGGAGCTGGTCATGGCGGGGCCGCAGTACCGAGCGAGCGGGACGATCCGGCTGGGGGTCGTGCCGGGGGGTTTCCGGACGGTCGCCGCGCCGGAGCTGCGGGTCGAGGGGGACGCGCTGGTGGCGGGCGGCGGCGTTCGGGTGCCGCTCGACGGGCGGACGCTCCGGGAGGTCGGCGCGGCGGCCGGGGTGGGCCTGGGCGCGCCGGAGAACCTGTACCACGACGGCTCGGGGGCATCGGCGGACGACGTCCTGGGCGTCGATTCCGAGGCCGCCGGGTATCTCACGCGGTGCCTGGTATCGGGGGATGAGGCGCTGCGCCGGCTCGCGCCCGAGGCCACGCCGGTGCTGTGGCCCGAGCACTTCGACCTGGGCATCACCGTGGACGAGATCAACTACGGGGTCTCGCTCGGCGACGGCTACCTCGGCGTACCGTACGCCTACATCGGCCCGTGGGAGCCGCGGACGGGCGAGTTCTGGAACGCGCCCTTCGGGGCCGCCCGCCCCTTGAGCGACCTTCATGACCTTCACGGCTTCTTCGCCGAAGGCCGGGAACGCGCCGCCACGGACGGACGAAAATAGCGTCATGAGCCAGTGGCAGGAGACGCGGGAGCGTCTGCGCGAATTCGCCCTCGGTTTCCCCGCGGCGCACGAGGAGTTCCCCTGGGGTGAGAGCGTGGTCAAGGTCAACAAGAAGATCTTCGTCTTCCTCGGTCTGGAGGAGCCGACCGAGAAGTGGGGTCCCAAGCTGTCCGTGAAGCTGGGCGAGTCGAACGGGCACGCGCTCAGCGTTCCCGGCGCGGCCCCGACCAGCCACGGCCTCGGCAGGTCCGGGTGGGTGACCGTCCCGTTCACCGATGACATGCCGGACTTCGACGTCCTGTGCGACTGGGTCGAGGAAAGCTACCGGATCGTCGCCCCCAAGCGCCTGGTCGCCGAACTGGACGCGCCGGAGGGCGGGCGGTGACCCCGGCCGCGGCAGGTGGTCGCCGCCCACGTCAGCCCGGCGTAGGCGGGTCGGTGGGCGAGGGGATCGAGGCTCTCCTGCTGACGGGAGGGCTCGGGTCGGGCAAGGCGACGGCTGCGATCGTTCAGTAATCGGTCGCGGCGTCGGTGATCCAGGTGGCCAGGTAGCGGGCGAAGGACGCTCGGATCAGGATCCAGAACTCGTCCTGCTCGCGGGCCATCAGGACGACCTGGGCGCGGGCCAGCATGGTCTGGGCGCACTGGCCGGGGCCGAAGACGCTGGGGTGCAGGTCAAGGGCGCAGCCGTGGGCCAGCAGGTCCCGGGCACCGGGGCCGGCCACGCGCACGGTCGTCCGCTGAGCGGAGACGTCCGTCAGCAGGACGTCATCAGCGGTGGTGCGCTGGCTCGGGGCGTCGTCAGGGCTGGTGTGCCGGCTCTCAGGGGTGGTGCGCGGGCTTGGGGTGTCGTCTGGGGTGGTGCGCGGGTTCGGGGCCAGGTCGCCGATGGCGAGCCACTCGTCGGGGCCGAGCCACAGGATGTCGGCCTCGCCGGAGCGCCGCCACGTCCCCGGTTCGATCGGCAGCCGTTCCGCCCACGCGGCCGGGAGACGGGCGGGGTCGGCGCGCACGTTCGTCTGGTGCAGGAACGGGATCTCGCGGACATCGAGCCGCGCGTCGGACACGCCTGCGAAGCCCGCGAGAGGGCTGATTCGCTTCACGTGCAGGTCAGCCGTCACAGCGGATTCCTTCGGAGGTGAGTGGGCGGGGTGTAGGAGTCGCCGGTTGACGGAGGTCAGGTGTCATAGCGGATTCCTTCGGAGAAGAGTGGGGCGGGCGAAGGAGTCCTCCCTCGGCGCGGGTCGGTCGTCACAGCGGGTCCCTTTGATGGAGGTCAGCCGTCACAAGGGGGCCCTTCGGTCATGAGCGGGTAGGCGGGGGGGGGGGGGGGGTGCGCCTGCCCGGCCACGTGCTGATCGACTCCGGCGGCGCCCCGCACAGCACAACCGCCAACACCTACTACCCCTCCCGCCGCGACGATCACCGCGAAGCCAAC
>NZ_JBFAGG010000035.1:0-23639 GCF_040653595.1 Sphaerisporangium sp. NPDC051011
TGGCTTTTAACACACTGTTGAGTTCTCAAGAAACGGACGCGTACACCATCACCCGAACCCGACCAGGGATCCGAACTCCGGGGCTTCCATCTCGTGTGCCTTCAGGCTATCAAGTCGCTTGACCGCCAGCAAATCGCGCCGTTACCAGCACTTGACTTGCGACCCAGCAAACCCACTAGCATTCAGGCCGCCCCGTCTCCAGGGCAACCCCTCTACTTTAGACCAACCTGCCCCGCATGGCAAGCGAAGCTTGGAAGATCTTTTAGAGGGGATCGCCAGCACCTCTGGTCAAGCTCACGCGCAACTCACCCGGAGGTGATCTGCGGTGGGATTGGCCGGTCGATGCCGACAACAAAAGATTAGCAGCCCCCGAGAGCACTGGCGCACACGTCGCGACGGCCCCACAAGCCGAGGCCCACCAAACCGAGGCCCACCAAACCGAGGTCCATCGACCGCCACCTGCCCGTCAGCACGCCTGAACGGCTCGCCGTCAGACCAGATGAGGGCGAGGGCAAGTCCTAGACTCGGCCAAGTGAGCAGCGACACGCCTCCCGTGGCGAAGAAGGTTCCGGCCGAGCGGACTCATCACGGCGACACCGTGATCGACGACTACGCATGGCTGACGAACAAGGACGACCCTGACACGGTCGCGTACCTGGAGGCCGAGAACGCCTTCACCCACGACCAGACCGGCCACCTCAAGGACCTGCAGGAAGCGGTCTTCCAGGAGATCAAGGCCCGCACCCAGGAGACCGATCTCTCCGTCCCCGCGCGCAAGGGCGGCTGGTGGTACTACTCGCGGACCGAGGAGGGCAAGCAGTACGGCATCCAGTGCCGTCTGCGCGTCGAGGGCGACACCCCGCCCGAGCTCAAGGCCGGTGAGCCTCTGCCGGGCGAGCAGGTGCTGCTGGACGGCAACGTGCTCGCCGGCGACAGCCCGTTCTTCGCCATGGGCACCTCGGCCGTCAGCCCCGACGGTTCGGCGCTCGCGTACTCGACCGACTTCAGCGGCAACGAGCGCTTCACTCTGCGGTTCAAGAGACTGGACACCGGCGAGGTGCTGGCCGACGAGATCCCGAACATCTTCTATGGCGGCGCGTGGGCGGCGGACGGTTCGGCGTTCTTCTACACGACCGTGGACGACGCGTGGCGCCCGTACCGCGTCTACCGTCACATGATCGGGACGTCGGCCGACGAGGACGTGCTGGTCTACGAGGAGTCCGACGAGCGGTTCTGGGTCGGTATCGGCCTCACCCGCAGCGAGCGGTTCGTCGTCCTGAGCGCGGGCAGCAAGATCACGAGTGAGGTGCGCGTCCTCGACGCCGAGTACCCCACGGGCGAGTTCGCGGTGGTCCGTCCGCGTCGGACCGGGGTGGAGTACACCATCGACCACCAGGGCGACCGCTTCCTGATCCTGCACAACGAGGGGGCGCGGAACTTCGAGATCGCCGCCGCGCCGATCGACGACCCCGCCGCGTGGACGCCGCTGGTCCCGCACCGGGAGGACACCCGGCTGCTGGACGTCGACGCCTTCTCCGACCACCTGGTGGTGCACTTCCGCCGTGACGGCCTCACCGGCATCCGGGTGCTGCCCGAGGACGGCGAGCCGTACGAGATCTCCTTCCCGGAGCCGATCCACACCGCCGAGCCCGCGGGGAACCCGGAGTTCCACACCGGCAGGCTGCGCCTGGCGTACGCCTCGATGGTGACGCCGCCCTCGGTGTACGACTACGACCTCACCTCACGCGAGCTGATCCTGCTGAAGCGGCGTCCGGTGCTCGGCGGGTACGAGCCCGAGGGCTACGAGCAGTTCCGCGAGTGGGCGGTCGCCGAGGACGGTACGCGGATCCCGGTGTCCATCGTGGCCAAGAGGGGGACGCCCCGTCCCGCGCCTACGGTGCTGTACGGCTACGGCAGCTACGAGGCCTCGATCGACCCGTCGTTCTCGGTGGCGCGGCTGAGCCTGCTGGACCGCGGCATGGTGTTCGCCGTCGCGCACGTCAGGGGCGGCGGCGAGATGGGCCGCCGGTGGTACGAGGAGGGCAGGCTCTCCAACAAGAAGAACACCTTCAGCGACTTCGTGGCGGTCGCGCGCCACCTCAAGCGTTCGGGCTGGTCTAGCGAGATCGTGGCGCGGGGCGGATCGGCGGGCGGCCTGCTGATGGGCGCCGCGGTGAACCTCGCGCCCGAGGAGTTCTCAGGCGTTGTGGCCGAGGTCCCGTTCGTGGACGCGCTGAACACGATCCTCGATCCGTCGCTACCGCTCACGGTCATCGAGTGGGACGAGTGGGGCGATCCACTGCACAACCCTGACGTATACGCGTACATGAAGTCGTACACCCCGTACGAGAACATCAACGACCGGACATACCCACCCATTCTCGCGATCACCAGCCTCAACGACACCCGCGTCCTGTTCCACGAGCCCGCCAAGTGGGTCGCCAGGCTCCGCGCCACCGCCGCCGGAGGCCCCTTCCTGTTGAAGACGGAGATGGGCGCCGGCCACGGAGGCAGGAGCGGGCGGTACGACGCGTGGCGCGAGGAGGCGTTCACCCTCTCCTGGATCCTCGACCGGGCCGCCACAGGAGCGACAGAAGACACCGAGGAGAAGAAGTGACGTATTCGGCATCGAGCGATCGTTACGAGCGGCAGCCCTACAACCGGTCCGGCAGGAGCGGCCTGAAGCTTCCCGCGGTGTCGCTCGGGCTCTGGCACAACTTCGGGGACGACAAGCCGATCGAGACCCAGAGGGCCACCCTGCGCCGGGCCTTCGACCTCGGTGTGACGCACTTCGACCTGGCCAACAACTACGGCCCCCCGGCCGGCTCCGCCGAGCGGAACTTCGGCCAGATCTTCGCGCAGGACTTCAGGCCGTACCGCGACGAGCTGATCATCTCGACCAAGGCCGGGTACGACATGTGGCCCGGCCCGTACGGCGAGTGGGGCTCGCGCAAGTACGTGCTGGCGAGCCTGGACCAGTCGCTGGCGCGCATGGGCCTGGACTACGTCGACATCTTCTACAGCCACCGGCCGGACCCGGACACCCCGCTGGAAGAGACCATGGGCGCGCTGGACACGGCCGTCCGGTCGGGCCGGGCGCTGTACGCGGGCATCTCCAACTACAACCCCGAGCAGACGCGCCGCGCAGCCGAGATCCTGCGGCAGCTCGGCACGCCGCTGCTGATCCACCAGCCGAACTATTCGATGTTCGACCGCTGGATCGAGGACGGTCTGCTGGACACGCTTGAGGCCGAGGGCATCGGCTGCATCCCGTTCTCGCCGCTGTCGCAGGGCATCCTCACCAACCGGTACCTCGACGGCATCCCCGAGGGCTCGCGCGCCGCCAAGGAGCGGTTCCTGCGGCCGAGCCACATCACCGAGGACGTGCTGCGCCGCGTCCGCGCGCTGAACGAGATCGCCGCGGGCCGCGGGCAGTCGCTCGCGCAGATGGCGCTGTCCTGGGCGCTGCGCGACGCGCGGATCACCTCGGTGCTGATCGGCGCGAGCAGCGTGAAGCAGCTCGAGGACAACGTCGCGGCGGTGGACGACCTGGAGTTCTCGGCCGACGAGCTCGCCGCGATCGACAAGGAGATCGCCGAGCCGGGCCGCAAGGTGCTCTGAGGGAAACCTAGAGGGCGTCGTGCCGCTGGAGCCAGGCGAACGACGCCCACCCCGGCAGGACGGGCAGCCAGAACGTCAGCAGCCGGAACAGCAGGACGGCCGAGGTGGCGACGGTGCCGGGCAGCCCGGACAGCGTCAGGCCGAGTGAGAGGGACGCTTCGACCGCGCCCAGCCCTCCGGGGATGGGCGCGGCGGAGCCGATGGCGTTGCCGGCGAGGAACACCACGGCGACGGACGTGAAGGGGAGCGAGCCGCCGAAGGCGCGGACGCAGGCGTCCAGGCAGACGATGAACGCGAGGGTCAGCAGCAGCGTGCCGCTGACCCCTTCCAGGATCTTGCGCGGCGACTGCAGGACGTCCAGCAGCCTGGGGATCACCCCGGAGAACAGCGGCTTGATGCGCCCGGCGACCAGGCGCCGCAGTTGCGGGACGGCCAGGACGAGCAGGACGACCACGCCGGCGGACAGCAGGCCGATGACGATGCCCCGGGACGGGCTCACCGACGGGGCGGCCTTGGTGCCCGTGACGTAGCCGAACAGCAGCAGCAGCACGATGTGGAAGCCGAGGCCGACGAGCTGGGATGCGCCCACGCTCGCCACCGCGAGCCCTGGGGCGATGCCGCGTTTCTGCAGGTAGCGGGTGTTGATCGCGACACCGCTGACCGCCGCGGGCGCGACGAGCTTGACGAACGAGCCCGCGAACTGCGCCAGCACCGTACGGCCGAGAGGCAGGGCCTCGGGGACGAAGCCGCGCAGCATGAGCGCGGCGGCGACGTAGCTCATCCCGGCGGCGGCGAGCGCGACGCCGCCCCAGCCCCACTTGGCCGAGGTGACGACGTCCGCGAGGTTGACCCGGCTGAGCTGGGAGAGCAGGAAGTACGCGGCCAGGGCGCTGGCGATGATCGTGACGACGGTGCGCGGCCGGAACCGCTCCAGGCGTACCTCTTCGACCTCGACCTGCGGGGTGAGGGCGACGATGTGCTCGCGCAGGGCCGGCAGCAGTTCCTTGTTCTTGCCGACCTCGGCGCGGGTGCCGCGGGTGAGGGCGATGCGCTGGAGCAGCGGCAGGGCCCCGGCGAGAGCCTGCTTGGGCATGACCTTCGAGGCCGACACCACCGAGCGCTCGGGGCCGACCCGCAGGGCGAGGTAGGTGAGCAACTGGGCGACGTCCAGGCGCAGCAGCAGGTCTCCGGCCGCGATCTCGCCGCTGCGGGCGTCCATCAGGACGACCTCGCCGCCGTGCAGGTGGATGCTGTCGCCGGTGAGGCGGCGGTGGGCGAGCCGCTGCGCCTGGAGCAGCTCGACCTGCTTCCAGATCTTGATCAGCAGCTCGTCGGTGAGCTCGTCGTCGGCGACGTCCTCCAGCGCGCGGGTCTCCAGGTGCTCGTACGCGAGCAGGGCGGCGTCGGTGCCGATCTCGCTGGTGCCGACCAGGCGCGGGGTGTTCGCCCCGACGGCCTGGGCGGCGTACGCCATGAGGGCCTCGCGCTCCAGCTCGGCGCGCAGCGAGCGGATGGCGCGGCGGCGGGTCTCGGAGTTGAGGCGGATGCGCCGCCACAGGCGGTAGAGGACGCCGGAGACCTGCCGGTCGCGGTCGAGGACGGTGACGTCGAGGCGGCGCTCGTCGGACATGGTCACGGCGTAGCGGCGGCTGCCCTGCGGGTCGTCGTTGATGCGCCTCGCCTTGACGGGGACGAACCCGAGGCGGCGGAGGGCGGCGATGACCGTGCTGCCGGGCGGGCGGGTGTTGGGGCTGCCGACGACGTACAGCGTGGCGTACCCGATGGCGAGGCCGACCAGATAGGTGACGAAGACGCCGAGAGCGGTGGCCTCGGCACCGGTGAACAGGGCGAAGACGTCCAGGGCGATGGCCATCCACATCACCGCGCGCCAGGTGGGGCGGCGGGAGATGCGGACGGCGGTGACGTAGGCGACGACGGAGGTGAGCAGGGTGTTGATCGGCTCGACCGAGCGTCCGCCCGTGAGGAGTTGGCGCAGGTCGCCTGGACCGGCCACGGCCAGCCACTCGCCGAGCACGAAGGAGGCGAGCATGCCGGTGATGGCCGCGATCAGTCCCTCGGCGACGCGCAGCCCGTCGCGGTGGAAGACCCGTTCGACGGCGTAGGCGGCGGGCACGGCGAGGACGGCGGTGCCCGCGAGGAAGGCGGCCACGCCGATCAGCAGGTCGGGGGCGCGGCTCGTGCCGTCGGTGACGTCCTTCTCCAGCCCGTCGAGCGTCTGCTTGGCGACGAGCGCGAGGAGGATCACGGCGGCGAGCGCGGCCAGCGTGCCGAGGAAGCGGAGGGCGTCCGAGGGACGGCGGATGCGCTGGGGCAGCAGGGGCTCGACGACGAGCACGAGGGAATCGCGGGAGGCGTCGGCGGACGGGCCGGCCTCCTGGGCCTCGCGCCGTGCCTCGGACCGGGTCTCGGGGGCCGCCTCCGCGTGGACCGCCGCGTCGTGCCCCTCTTCAGCCACCGACTCGCGCGATGGATCGTGCGCGGTCACGTCGGCGTCGGCCGCGGAGATCTGCTCCCCCGCCGCTTCCTCCGCCTCGTCACGTTGCCTGATTTCGGTCACCGCCGACGTCTGCACTCGTCTCGCGTCATATGATCTTCCTAGCCCTAGTTCGCGTTGATCGCGCAGGACCGACGGAAATCGGCGGCTCTGTTTCCGGGCGTTCTTGGCGCGCGCCCTGGCAGGCCGCCGGAGTTCGGTCGCCCCCGGCCATTCGTTGACACTCTACGGCGCGTCCGCCGGTGGGGGATCAGCCGGACGAGACATGATCGATGGTGATGGTGCGGACACCGGACGGGGTCCCATGGTTTGGTAATGACCGCCCAGGTAGCGTTTATTCATGACACGTGAGCTGAACGTGCTGGGGGCGTGTCCGCTGGACTGTCCGGACACCTGCTCGTGGGTGGTGACCGTCAGGGACGGCGAGGCGGTGGGCCTGCGGGGCAACCGGGAGCAGCCGTACACGCGCGGCGCCCTCTGCGTGAAGGTGAATCGTTATCTCGAGCACACCAAGGCCGCCGACCGCATCCTGCACCCGATGCGCCGGGTCGGGCCGAAGGGGTCGGGCCGCTTCGAGCGCATCTCGTGGGACGAGGCGCTGGACGAGATCGCGACCCGGCTCACCGCGATCATCGACGAGTTCGGCGGCGAGGCGATCTGGCCGTACCAGGGGACGGGGACGCTCGGGTACATCCAGGGCGAGTCCGGACTCGCCGGGCAGCGGCTGTGGAACGCCCTGGGGGCGTCGCGGCACGACCTCAACATCTGCTCGCGGGCGGGGAACCTCGGGCTGGCGCGCACGAACGGCACTCCGGGCGGCATGGACCCCGAGACGTTCGCGCTGTCCAAGCTGATCCTGCTGTGGGGCACGAACACGCTCACGAGCGGCCATCACCTGTGGAAGTTCATCCAGGAGGCGCGCGCGAACGGCGCCCACGTCGTCGCGATCGACCCGATCAGGACCCGCACGGCGGACCAGGCCGACGAGTACCTGGCCATCCGGCCGGGGACGGACGCGGCGCTCGCGCTGGCCCTGATGCACGTCGTCCTGGACGAAGGGGCCGAGGACCGCGACTACCTGGAGCACCACACCACCGGCTGGGAGGATTTCGAGCGAGAAATCCGCAAATATCCGCCGAAGGTGGCCGCCGAGATCACCGGCATCCCCGAGAAGGACATCCGCGCCCTCGGCGTACGCCTGGCGCACACCCGCCCCACCGGCATCCGCACCACGATGGGCATCCAGCGCCACCAGGGCGGCGGCACGGCCATGCGCACGATCGCCTGCATCCCCGGCGTCACCGGCGACTGGAAGTACCCCGGCGGCGGCCTGGCGTACTCCACCAGCGCCTACGTGCCGCTGCGCGTCGACTCCCGGCGCGAGTTGCTGCCCAAGCCCGTGCGCACGCTCACGATGACCCGCCTCGCCGAGGGCCTCGCCGACACCGAGAAGCCCGTCAAGTGCCTGTGGGTCTACGGGGCCAACCCGATGGGCAGCACGTCGGACCAGAACCGGATCCGCGAGGGCCTGCTCAGGGAGGACCTGTTCACGGTCGTGATGGAGCAGTTCCCCACCGACACCGTCGACTACGCCGACATCGTGCTGCCGGCGACCATGCAGTTCGAGCACATGGACCTGCACCACGGGTACGGCCACATGTACCTGCTGTGGAACGAGCCCGCGGTGGCCCCCGCCGGGGAGTGCCTCTCCACCACCGAGACGTTCCGCCGGCTGGCCCGCCGCCTGGGCCTGACCGAGCCGTCCCTCTACGACTCCGACCTCCAGATCGCCGAGGAGCTGCTGTCGGCGGACCACCCGGCGCTGGCGGGCATCACGGTCGAGGGGCTCCGCGAGAAGGGCTGGGCGCGGCTCAACTACCCCGAGCCGTTCGTGCCGTTCACCGACGGGTTCCCGACGCCGTCGCGCAGGCTGCGGTTCGTCCCCGAGGGCAAGGCCCGCCACGATCCGCCCCGACGGGCCGTACAAGCTCGCGATGATCACCCCGGCGTCGCACGTGTTCCTCAACACGGTGTTCGGCAACAACCCCGAGCTGGCCCGGCGGGCGGGCGCGCCGAAGGTGATGGTGAACGAGAAGGACGCCGCCGACCGCGGCCTGAGCCACGGGCAGCGAGTGCGGGTCTTCAACGACAACGGCGGGATGACGGCCGAGGTGGAGATCACCGACCGGGTGGCCCCCGGCGTGGTCGCGACGCCCAAGGGGAGCTGGCCCAAGCTCAGCCCGGGAGGGACCAACGTCAACGCGCTGGTGGACGAGCGCGACGCCGACATGGGCAGGGGCGCGGTCTACCACGACAACCTCGTCGAGATCGGCCCGCTCCCCTAGGGGCTCGCCTCAGAGGGCCAGCTTGAAGCCCACGTGGGAGTCGACGAAGCCCAGCGAGGTGTAGAAGCGGTGGGCGTCGGGGCGGGCCTTGTCGCTGGTGAGCTGCACCATGCGGCAGCCGCGCTCGCGCGCCCTGTCGATGGCCCACCCGATCATGGCGCGCCCCAGTCCCTGGCCGCGCGCGCCCGCGCCGACGCGGACGGCCTCGATCAGCGCCCGCTCCCCGCCCCTACGGGACAGCCCGGGGATGTAGGTGACCTGCATGGTGCCCACCACATGGCTGTCCGCCTCGGCGACCACCAGCTCCTGGCGGGGGTCGCGGTCGATGGCCTCGAAGGCGGTCATGTAGACCTCGTCCTGGGGGTCGCCTTCTCTGGCCGCCGCGATGGGATCGTCGGCGAGCATGGCCACGATGAGGGGGACGTCCTCCCGGCGCGCGGGACGAAAGATCACAGACATATTCAAAGGGTATCGGGACCGGTCCGGCGAACACGTGCCCCCGGAAACCGAACGCGGCTCAGGGGAGGATCAGGGTTCTCCCCCGATGTACCGAAGGCGTCACACAGGGCACTCTGGATGCCATGAACGAACTGACTCGGCGCGACGAGATGTCGCTCGCCGGCGCCGCCCTGCGGGGCGCGCCCTGGAAGGCCGCGGCGATCACCGGTACGGCGGCCGCGGCGATCAGCTTCACGATGGGGCTCATCCTGCCCGGCCCCGCCGACCTGACCTGGGCCCTGTGCCTCGGAATCAGCCTCTTCAGCCTGGTCGCCGCCGTCGGCGCCGTGCGCAAGCCCGACGTCGGCGACAGGGTGACCCGCCAGGCGCGGCTGTGGTCGCTGCGGCACCCGTGGAGGTTCTCGCTCTACCCGGGTATCGGCGCCGCCGTCCTGATGTACCCGATCCAGCTCATCTTCGACCAGGAAGGCGTGTTCGGCGCCGCCTGGGACGCGCTGTGGGGCGGCGCGCTGGTCTACCTGATCGCGGCCCTCGGCACGCTCTCGCTCAAGGGAAAGGCCCGGTCCGCCCGCTGAGCCGGCCGGCGGGGGCCCCGGGCCCCCGCGCCTGGGCTCTTCTGTGCTCCTCCGGGGGCCGGAGTCAGTCCCCCATGGCCTCGCGCTCGGCCTGGCCGCGGCACACGCAGAACTCGTTGCCCTCCAGGTCGAGCATGGTCACCCAGCCGGTGCCGTCGCTGTAGCGGTGGTCCTCATGCACCGTGGCGCCGAGGCCGATCAGCCGCCGGACCTCGTCGTCGCGCGTCCCGTCCCCCTGCGGCCTCAGGTCGAGGTGCAGGCGGTTCTTGACGGACTTGCCCTCCGGGACGCGGATGAACAGCAGGTGGGGCTCGTTCGGCCCCACGAGCATGATCTCGTCGTCGTCCTCGTCGGTCTCGTCGTCGAAGGGCCACCCGAGCACTTCGTGCCACCATTCGGCGAGTTCGTACGGCTCGTCGCTGTCGATCGTGACAGTGTGGATGCCAATCATGCGCGCCAGCTAAGCGCAACACCAGCAAAAGCGTCAAACCGGTTGCTCAGTG
This sequence comes from Sphaerisporangium sp. NPDC051011, assembly GCF_040653595.1. Taxonomy (NCBI): domain Bacteria; kingdom Bacillati; phylum Actinomycetota; class Actinomycetes; order Streptosporangiales; family Streptosporangiaceae; genus Sphaerisporangium; species Sphaerisporangium sp. NPDC051011. The sequence continues at coordinate 10,019 of NZ_JBFAGG010000035.1, forward strand.
CTCGGCGGCGGGCTCCCCTCGGAGCGTCACGCGGGCCAGGCTCACCGCGGAGACCAGGGCCCAGACGCCTTCCAGTAGCAGGAATCCCCAGTCGCGGTTCGCCAGCGCCACCCAGGCGAGCACCGCGGAGCCGACGAGGTTCAGCGTCAGGTAGACGACCGAGCCGGGCCGGAGGACCTTGAACTGCGCGAGGACGAAGGCGGTCAGGACGGCGATCGCGCCGGCGATCTGAATGATCTGTTCCATGTTGATTCGCGCGTCGTCTTCGCTGGGCCGGGTACGACGCGCCACTCGTCCGGGAGGCCCCGAGACGGGGCCTCTGGCACCGAAACTAGCAAATATCACACCCGCCGGACCTTCTTGGTGAGGAACTTCACCACAGCCGGGTTTCCCATGACGGCCTATCTACACGGACATACCGGACGACGTGGTGGTTCGTCCGGTTTTCTAGGGGTTACTCGCGGGTAGCATTGGAGGTAAGGTTACTCACGAGTAGTTCTTATGCCGGTTCGAGGAGACGCGCAGCATGGGCCACTACAAGAGCAACGTCCGGGATCTTGAGTTCAACCTCTTCGAGGTGTTCGGCCGTCGTGAGATCCTCGGGGCCGGGCGGTTCGCCGAGGTGGACGAGGACACCGTGCGCAGCGTCCTCGACGAGGTGCACCGCCTGGCCACCGGCGTGCTGGCCGACTCCTTCGAGGAGGGGGACCGCACTCCGCCGGTCTTCGACCCCGCCACCAGCACGGTGACGATGCCGCCGCGTTTCCGGAAGTCCTTCGAGACCTTCCGCGACGCGGGCTGGACCAACCTCGACCTGCCCGAGGACCTCGGCGGCCCCGGCCTTCCCCGGTCGGTCGCCTGGGCGATGGCCGAGATGGTCCTGGGCGCCAACCCCGCCATCTGGATGTACAGCAGCGGCCCCGCCTTCGCCCACGTGCTGCACGTCATCGGCACCGAGGACCAGAAGCGCTTCGCCGCGCACGCCATCGAGCGGCAGTGGGGCGCCACGATGGTGCTGACCGAGCCGGACGCGGGCTCCGACGTCGGCGCGGGCCGGACACGGGCCGTCGAGCAGCCGGACGGCACCTGGCACATCGAGGGCGTCAAGCGGTTCATCACCAGCGCCGAGCACGACATGGCCGAGAACATCTTCCACCTCGTGCTCGCCCGCCCCGAGGGCGCCGGCGCGGGCACCAAGGGCCTGTCGATGTTCCTCGTCCCCAAGTTCCTCGTGGACCCCGAGACCGGCGAGCCCCGCGAGCGCAACGGCGTGTACGTGACCAACGTCGAGCACAAGATGGGCCTCAAGGCGTCCACGACCTGCGAGCTGACCTTCGGCGAGAAGCACCCGGCCATCGGCACGCTGGTCGGCGGGGTGCACGAGGGCATCAAGCAGATGTTCATGATCATCGAGCACGCCCGCATGATGGTCGGCACCAAGGCCATCGCCACCCTGTCCACCGGCTACCTCAACGCTCTGGAATACGCCAAGCAGCGGGTGCAGGGCGCCGACATGACCCGCATGGCCGACAAGTCCGCCCCGAGGGTGACCACCACCCACCACCCGGACGTCCGCCGCGAGCTCATGCTGCAGAAGGCGTACGCCGAGGGCATGCGCGCGCTCGTCCTCTACACGGCCACCTTCCAGGACGCGGTACAGATCGCCGCGTTCGAGGGCACCAAGGACGCCGCGGCCGAGGCGATGAACGACCTGCTGCTGCCGCTGGTCAAGGGCGTCGGGTCGGAGCGCTCGTACGAGATGCTCACCCGGTCGCTGCAGACACTCGGCGGCTCGGGCTACCTGCAGGACTACCCGATCGAGCAGTACATCAGGGACGCGAAGATCGACTCCCTGTACGAGGGCACGACGGCGATCCAGGGCCAGGACCTGTTCTTCCGCAAGGTGCTGCGCAACCAGGGCGCCGCGCTCGGCTCGCTGGTCGCCGAGATCAAGGAGTTCACCGCCTCGCAGGCCGGGAACGGCAGGCTGAAGGAGGAGCGCGCACTCCTGGACGGCGCCGCCGACGACGTCAAGGCGATGGCGGACACCATGGCCGGCTGGGCGATCGGATCGCTGGAGGACCCCAAGGAGGTCTACAAGGTCGGCCTCAACACCACCCGGTTCCTGCTGGGCCTCGGCGACCTGGTGATCGGCTGGCTGCTGCTGCGCCAAGCCGAGATCGCGCTCAAGGCCCTCGGCGAGTCCGAGCGCGACACGGCGTTCTACCAGGGCAAGGTGGCCGCGGCCTCGTTCTTCGCCCACACCGTGCTGCCCCGGCTCTCCGCCGAGCTGCGCACGCTGGCCGCCACTGACCAGAGCCTCATGGAACTGCCCGAGGAAGCCTTCTGACGGCCGGTCCCGCCCGGCGGGACGGCCGTGCCAGGCCTGTCCGGATGAATCGGTGATCGAGCGCCTTGTGGTGGGTATGACCCTGCCGCGAGGCGCTCTTTACCGTTCTGTCGAATTCCCTGGAACTTCCTGGAATTCCGTCGAGCCCGGAGGTCTAGATGGGCATCGGGGTCAGTCTCTTCCTCCTGACCATCGGCGCGATTCTCAAGTTCGCCATCGACCCGGATGTGCTGGGCACGTCCGTGCACATCGATGTCATCGGCGTGATCTTCATGGTCGTGGGCGCCGTCGGACTGCTGCTCAGCTTCCTGATGATGGCCCGGCGCGGCCGGACGTCCGGAAATCGCCTTCTGGACCGCGAGCAGAACCCGCCCACGGTCTGAACGCCGGCTCGGTAACCGTTCAGAGGCTGTACTGCACCGCGACGCGGCCGGCCACGATCGGGGTGATCGCCTCGGCGATCACGGCGCGGTGCGCGGGGTGGTCGCGGTAGACGATGTAATCGGCCACGGAGTCGAAGTCGGCCACGACGGCGAACTCGTAGTTGCCCTGGTTCACGCCGGCGTCGCCGCCGATGTCGTAGGCGCGGATCTCCGGGATCGCGCCGGGGAGTTCCTTCAGACGGGTCTCGACGGTGGCCTTCTGCTCCTCGGTGGCGTCCGCGACCCAGGTGAACAGCACGACGTGCCGGAACATGATCTCTCCTTCGCTAGCCTGCGCCCGCCAGCGTACGGCCTGGGCCCCGCGCGGGGATCACGTACGCGGGCGACGGCTTCCGAGCCGCTTCCAGGCCGTCGGGGAAGCCGTCGGGGAATGGCCGGCCGCGCGCATCGCGAGATAGCTGGATGCCGGAGAAAAGGGTTTCCGGCGAACGACCCGATGCCCCACGTGATCGACGTTCGCCGGCCGTCACCATCATTTATCTCAGTTGATGGTTACGGTAGGAGCGTAAACTAGGGAAAGAATCGTCGTCAACTGTGATTTGGGAGCCGTACGGGTAGCCGTCCACCCGAGCTCGTGGACCGGTATGCTCCAATTCACCGGCCCACGTCTGGGGAAGGGCCGGTCGCATGGAGGCGCAGATGCCCGACACCGCTCCAGGGGATGAGCGGACCCTCGCCGCGAAGCTGAACCACCTTTTCCGTACGATCCATCCCCGTACCGGCGGTGAGTACAGCTTCGAGGAGGTCGCCACGGCCATACGCGACCGCGGCGGGCCCACCATCTCCGCCACCTACATCTGGCAGCTCCGCAAGGGCATCCGCGACAACCCGACCAAACGGCACCTCGAAGCCCTGGCCGGTTTCTTCGGCGTCCCTCCCGCGTACTTCTTCGACGACGCCGCCGCCCAGCGCATCGACGCCGAGCTCGCGCTGCTGAGCGCGCTGCGCGACTCGTCGGTCCGGCAGATCGCGCTGCGCGCCGCGGGCCTGTCCCCGAAGTCCCTGGACGCCATCACCGAGATGGTCGAACGCGTCCGCGAGCTCGAAGGGCTGCCCGGCAGGCCTCCCGCGCGAGGAGCCTGACCGTGCCCCCCTCCCCGCCGCGAACCGGCCCCACCGCCCGGAGCCCCCGCTGACGCGCCAGGCGCGGAGCCTGAGGGCGCTGCGCCGCCGCTGCGAGGCCCGCCTGCGGGAGATCCCGCTTCCCACGCCCTTCGACGTGCGGGAGCTGTGCGCGGCGATCGCCGAGAAACGGGGACGGCCGATCCGGCTGTTGCCGATGACCGGGCAGCCCGGCCTGTGGGGCCTGTGGGTGGCGACCGACACGGCCGACTTCATCCTGTACGAGCAGGCCACCACGCCGCCCCACCAGGAGCACATCATCCTGCACGAGCTGAGCCACCTGCTCTGCGATCACTACGGCTCCTCCTTCCCGTCCGTGGACAGTGGCCAGGCGCTGATGCCCAGCCTGGACCCCCAGATGGTCCACACCGTGCTGGGGCGGACCGCCTACTCCGCGGTCGAGGAGCAGGAGGCCGAGCTGCTCGCCTCGCTCATCCAGCAGCGGGCCCGCCGCCCGTCCTCGGCGCCCGGCCCGCCCGACCAGAGCGGCGCCCTGCTCAACCGCCTGCTCGCGGCGCTGGACTGGTCCCAGCCCGACCAGCCGCGCTGAGGAACCGATGGGCGACTGGCTGCGCCTCTACGGCCCCCCGCTGCTCGGATGGGCCCTGCTGTTCTCACTGCTGCCGCACGCCTACCTGCGCCCTCCCGACCTCGCCCGGCGGATGCTCGCCGAGATCCTGCTGACGGTGACCGTCTCGCTGACGGTGCTCACCCCCGCGGTCTACTCCGCGATCGGCCAGTACACCGGCGTCCCCAACCTCGCCCGGCTCCTCGGCCACGCCAGCATGCTGACGGCCACCTGGTCGGCCCAGACGCTGCTGCGCCTGCTCAGCGCCCCGACCTCCCGCCTCACCACGCGGCAGAGGTACGCCCACCTGTGGGTGCTGGTCCCAGCCTTCGTGATCCTCGGCGTGCTGTTCGCGCTGGCGCCGACCCCGGTGGACGACGTCCGGTTCGCGGGCCGCTACGCCGGGGCGCCGTGGGTCTTCGAGTACTGGATCGTCTACCTGGCGTTCCTGACGCCGGCGTTCAGCAACCTCGTGCGCTTCGCGTCGCGGTACGCGCGGCTGGCCGTCAACTCGACGCTGCGCCTCGGCCTCCGCCTCGCCGCGATCGGCGCGGTGTGCGGGCTGGCCTACCACGTGCACAAGGCGTTCGTCTTCGGCACCGCGCGGTTCGGGTTCCCGTACCTTCCGAAGGCCGAGAGCCACGTGCTGGACGCGGTGCTGCCGCTCGCCGGGCACGTCCTGTTCCTGGCCGGGGCCACCATGCCCACCTGGGGGCCGCTCCTCGGCCTGCCCGTGCTGCTGGACTGGTTCCAGCGCTACCACACCTACCTGGCGCTGCGCCCGCTCTGGCTCGCGCTCTACCGGGCCAGCCCGCAGATCGCGCTCACCCCTCCCGCCTCGGCGCCGGCCGACCTGCTGACCGTCCGCGACCTGGGCCTTCGCCTGTACCGGCGGGTCATCGAGATCCGTGACGGCCGGATGACCCTCCAGCCGTACTTCGACCCGGAAGCGGCCGCCGCCGCGCGCGCCGCCGCCGTACGGGCGGGGATGAGCGGGCAGCGGCTGGAGGCGGTCGTTGAGGCCGCCACGCTGGCCGCCGCCCTGCGGGCCAAGGCGCGCGGCGCGGCGGCGGTCGCACACCCGCCCGCGACGCCGATCCCCGGCGGGGGCGACCTGAACAGCGACATCGCCTTCCTGCTCGACGTCGCCCGGGCCTACCGGCACGGCCGGCCGCGGGTCTCGGTCTCGCGCCCGACCTCGGCGGCGGGCGCGGGACGCTGAAGGGCCCGGGAGAACGTCCCCGGGCCCACGGCGGCGGCGCGTCAGCTCCAGGCGAGCATGCGCAGCGGGTCCTCCAGCATGGCGCCCACGTCGCGCAGGACGTAGGAGCCGAGCTCGCCGTCGACGATGCGGTGGTCGAACGACAGGGCCAGCGTGGTCACCTTGCGCGGCACGACCTGGCCGTCCACCACCCAGGGAAGGTCGCGGACCTGACCGAACGCCAGGATCGCGGCCTCGCCGGGGTTGATGATGGGCGTCCCCGCGTCGATGCCGAAAACGCCGACGTTGGTGATGGTGATCGTGCCCCCGGTGAGGTCGGCGGGCTGGGCTTTGCCCGCCCGGGCGCTCTCGGTCAGCGCCGCCAGGGCCTTGGCGAGGTCCGGCAGCGACAGGGCCTGCGCGTCCTTGACGTTCGGGACGATCAGCCCGCGCTGGGTCGCGGCGGCGATGCCGAGGTTCACGTAGTGCTTGACCACGATCTCGTCGCCGGCCCAGCTCGAGTTGATCAGCGGGTAGCGGCGGGCGGCCGTGAGCAGCGCCTTGGCCACCAGCAGCAGCGGCGACACCTTGACGTCGGCGAAGTCGGGCATCTGCCGCAGCCGGCGTACGGCGTCCATGGTCGCGGTGACGTCGACCTGGAGGAACTCGGTGACGTGCGGGGCGGTGAAGGCGGAGGCGACCATGGCCGCCGCCGTGGCCTTGCGCACGCCCTTGACCGGGACGCGCTCCTCCCTGACCCCGGCCGTGACCAGGGCGGGCGCCGCCTGGGGAGCCGCGGCGGCGGCGTGGACGTCCTCGCGGGTGATCGAGCCGCTCGGGCCGGTCCCGGCGATGGTGGCGAGGTCCACGCCGAGGTCCTTGGCCAGCTTGCGGACCGGCGGCTTGGCCAGCACCGCGACCCCGCCGCGCCTGGGAGCGAGAGCGGGCGCCGGGGCGGGCCGGACGGGGGCCGGCGGCGGAGCCTCGGCGGGCGCGGGAGCCTGAGCCTGGGCGGGGGCCTGGGTGGGGGCGTGGCCCTTGCGGGGGCGGCGGGTGGTGGCGCCCAGCTTGACGCCGTACCCCACCAGTACCGGCTGGCGCTCCGGCTTGGTCTCCACGGCCTCGGGCGGGGGCGCGGGCACCATATCGTCGGCCGGCGCCGTCTCCCGGGTGGTGTCCGCTCCCTCACCGGTGTCGACGGCGATGATCGGCTTGCCGACGTCGACCGTCTCGCCCTCGGCGGCCATGAGCGAGGCGACCACGCCCTCGTACGGGCACGGCAGCTCGACCACGGCCTTGGCGGTCTCGATCTCGACGATGGTCTGGTTGATCGTCACCTTGTCGCCGGCGGCGACGTGCCACTTGACGATCTCGGCCTCGGTCAGGCCTTCGCCGACGTCGGGGAGCTTGAACTCGCGAAGCACAGCCCCTCCTAGAAGGTGAAGGCGCGGTCGACGGTGTCGAGCACGCGGTCGAGGTCGGGCAGGTAGTGGTCCTCCAGCCGGGACGGCGGGTACGGCGTCGAGAACCCGCCGACGCGCAGGACCGGGGCCTCGAGGCTGTAGAAGCACGCCTCGGTGACGCGGGCGGCGATCTCCGCGCCGAGTCCCGAGAAGACGGGCGCCTCGTGCGCCACGACGCAGCGCCCGGTCCTCCGCACCGACTCGAAGATCAGGCCGGTGTCCAGCGGCGAGAGGCTGCGCAGGTCGACGACCTCGATCGAGCGGCCCTCGCCGGCGGCGGCGGTCGCGGCCTCCAGGCACGTCTTGACCATGGGCCCGTAGGCGAGGAGGGTGACGTCGGCGCCCGGGCGCACGATCTGGCCGCGGTCGAACGGCAGCGGGGTGGCGTTCTTGTCGACCTCGGCCTTGTCCCAGTAGCGGCGCTTGGGCTCGAAGAAGATCACCGGGTCGTCGCTGCTGATCGCCTGGCGGATCATGTGGTAGCCGTCGGACGGGTTCGAGCAGGCGACCACGCGCAGGCCGCCGGTGTGCGTGAAGTACGCCTCCGGGGACTCGCTGTGGTGCTCGACCGCGCCGATGCCGCCGCCGCAGGGGATGCGCACGACGATGGGCAGCTTGAGCTTGCCAAGGGAGCGCAGCGGCATCTTGGCGAGCTGGGTGATGATCTGGTCGGCCGCGGGGAAGACGAACCCGTCGAACTGGATCTCGCACACGGGACGGTAGCCGCGCAGCGCGAGGCCGATCGCGGTGCCGATGATGCCCGACTCGGCGAGCGGGGTGTCGATGACGCGGTTCTCACCGAAGTCCTTCTGCAGGCCGTCGGTGACACGGAAGACGCCCCCGAGCTTGCCGACGTCCTCTCCCATGACAAGGACCTTCGGGTCGTCCTCCATGGCGGTCCGCAGACCTTCGTTGATCGCCTTGGCCAGCGCGAGGGTCGTCATCGGACGCCTCCCTCGAAGGTGGCGAGGTAGGCGGCGTACTGATCCCGCTCTTCTTTGAGCAGGTTATGCGGCTCGGCATACACGTGAGCGAAGATATCCAAGGGATGGGGATCGGGCATTTCCAGACAACGCTTGCGCACGTCACGGCCGAGGTCCGCGGCCTCGGCGTCGATCTTCTCGAAGAACTCCTGGTCGGCGAGCTGGTTCTTGAACAGGTACGCCTTCACGCGCTCGATCGGGTCCTTCAGCTTCCACGCCTCCAGCTCGCCCGCCACGCGGTAGCGCGTCGGGTCGTCGGAGGTGGTGTGGGCCCCCATGCGGTAGGTGAAGGCCTCGATCAGCGTGGGGCCCTGGCCCTCGCGGGCGTTCTTGAGCGCCTGGCGGGTCACGGCGAGGCAGGCGAACACGTCGTTGCCGTCCACGCGGACGCCCGGGAAGCCGAAGCCGCTGGCCCGCCGGTACAGGGGGATCCGGGACTGCTTCTCCAGGGGCTCGGAGATGGCCCACTGGTTGTTCTGGCAGAAGAACACGATCGGCGCGTTGAACACCGACGCCCAGATGAACGACTCGTTGACGTCGCCCTGGGAGGTGGCGCCGTCGCCGAAGTAGACGATGGAGGCGGCCTCGGCGCCGTCACGCTGGATGCCCATGGCGTACCCGACCGCGTGCAGCGTCTGGCTGCCGATGACGATCGTGTACAGGTGGAAGTTGTGCTCGGCGGGGTCCCAGCCTCCGTGGTTGACGCCGCGGAACAGGCCCAGGAGGTTGACGGGGTCGACGCCGCGGCACCAGGCGACGCCGTGCTCGCGGTAGGTGGGGAAGGCCATGTCGGCGTCGGTCAGCGCCCGTCCGGAGCCGATCTGGGCGGCTTCCTGTCCGAGCAGAGATGCCCAGATGCCGAGTTCTCCCTGCCGCTGGAGGGCCACGGCCTCCATGTCGACGCGGCGCACGAGCACGAGGTCGCGGTACAGGGCGCGTACCTCTTCGGCGGTGAGGTCGATGTCGTAGGCGGGGTGCTCCACACGCTCGCCTTCGGGGGTGAGGAGTTGGACGAGCTCGAAGGGTGCCTCGGCACCATGAGAGGCGTCGAATGTCACGTGCCGCTCCTGTGCGTTTGGGGCCGTGCTGATGGGGTCTCCATCCATGTTCGGCCAGTTGACACGCTTACGCACCTTCTGGTGGTGGTACGTAGACGTCTGGGGACATCGTGGCAGAAGCCACAGGCCATTGCGCAAGACGGTGACACCCTCTTATCCACACTTCTCCCGTTCCCGGTGCGCCTCGGCGCACACTCGTCACGTGATCGGGTACCGCCTGGGGCCGCCCGGAGGACGGAGGCCTGGCCGGTCACCGTTAGGCTGGTCACGCCGGCCCGGCCGGGCGGCACGAACAGGGAGGAAGAGGAACACGTGGCACGCGTCATCGTCGACGTCATGCTCAAGCCGGAGATCCTCGATCCGCAGGGGCAGGCGATCGCCCGGGCGCTGCCCCGCCTCGGCTTCTCCGGCGTCACCGAGGTGAGGCAGGGCAAGCGGTTCGAGGTCGAGCTCGACGGCCCGGCCGACGAGGCCGCCCTTGCGGACGTCCGAAAGATGGCCGAAACCCTGCTGGCCAACACGGTGATCGAGGACTACGCTGTGCGCATCGAGCCCTAGGACGGCCCGCGCCAACGTCTCCAAGGCTTCGCAAATCACCGCAAAAGGAACTTTGGACGGACCGGAAAGCAAGCGTCTGCCCAACACTAAATAACAACAGCGTGATTTTGCGGTTAGCCCCGATACATCGGGGAAACCTCTCCAACGTGACTTTCGGCGCCACGGAGGGGTCCGGTGGATATTGAGTTCTCGTTGGCCTTGCCTCGGGATGCGATCGGCATTCCGATGGTCCGGCGGGTGCTTGGGGACACCCTTCGCTGCATCGGCGTCAGCGAGGACTGCGTATCAGACGTGCTCCTGGCGACCTCCGAGGCCTGCGCCAACGCCGTCCGGCACGGCGGCCCCGCCAAGCGCTACGAGGTGACCGCCGCGATCGGCCAGGGCCGGTGTGAGCTGCGGGTCGCCGACGGCGGCCTCGGCATCGGCGCCGTCCCCCGGCAGTACCCGCCCGGGGACGCCGAGCACGGGCGCGGCATCCTGATCATGGAATCGGTGGTCGACGAGATCTTCTTCGACATCACCCCCGGCAGCGGCACCACCGTCCTGCTGCGCAAGGAACTCGACTGGGACGAGGAGTTCCTCGCCCGCCACGACCGCGAACTGGCGTCCGTCTGACCGCCTTGACAGCCCCGCCGGCCGCGCGCACCGCCGGTCCCGCGTCGAAGTCCTCCCTCGCCGCCTTCAGGCCTATGGCCGAAATCACCCCTCCTGCCGTCTCTAATCGGCGCCGCCCGTCCCTGACGTCCTCCCCCGGCCCGGTCGGCAGGTAGCCGTCGTCCCCGCTTCAGGCGCCTCGGGCGGGTTCGAGAGACAGGACCTTGCGGAACTCGGTGACGGAGGGGCGGTCCTGCTGGTCCTGTGGCACAGCGCGGAGCACGAGGTGTCCGGTTTCGTTGATATGACGGATTCGCTGGCTGGGCTTGAGCGCGTCGATCGTCGTCGCTGCCTGGTGCATCCCTTCATCGATTCCACCTTGGACGACCGTGCACAGCGCCCGATGGAGGTCAGCGTTGACCGGGTGGATGTAGCTCCGACTGTGCTTGAGAACGTTGCTGCGGGCCGTTTCGGCCGCCGAGTCCTGACCGGCGGCGGCGTACACCCAGCTTTCGGTGAAGTAGATGCGATTCGGCGTCCAGAAGCCGTACGCGTCCGGGACGACATCCCTGTCAGCGATCGCCTGCAGCGCATGCAACGTATCGAGCGCCTGGTCGTTCCTGCCGAGCATGGACAGGGCCTTGGCCTCGGTGGTCATCAGGTCGACGTCTGGCTCACGGGTGAGCTGCTGGGCGCGACGCACCAACTCGAGGACGGACTGCGGGGACCGCTGGCCGTACAAGCCGTGCCCGGCCTCCTCGCACCTGACCAGGAGGCGGAGAGTCAGGTCACCGGAGGTGTCGGCGGCCTGCCGTGCGGTGCGCCACCAGCGGATGGCCATGCCGTGATCGTCCAAGTAGGTCAGGACAATGGCGTGGATGGAGGAGAGCACCGCCATGCTCCGTTGCAGCTCGATCTCGTCGGCGGAAGTGGCGGCGTCCAGTTGGCGGCGTAGCGCGTACAGGTCGATGAGGAGGTCGGTTGCAACCTGAGCCGGGGGACGCGTACGTAGCGCGTGCAGGTGGTCGGCGCAGGCCCGGTCCCAGTCTTCGAGACTGCGGTGTTCGTGGCCGAGGGAAAGGTCGAGCAACTGGCGCAGGGGTTCGCTGGACACGCCCAGGGCGCTCAAGGTGCCCAAGCCGGCGAGGAACTGGAGGGCGGCACGGCGCTCCATGTCGTCATCTCCGTTGCGTTTTTCACAATGCGTACCCGCTTTCGAGCGTTGCGACTCGGCGGCGTGGAGGCGTTCGAGCGTGTCGTACAGCGCGGCCAGGATGCCGTGTGCCCCGTAGACCTGGTCGAGGCGCGTGATCATGTCCGGCGGGGGAACGCGTTCGCCGCGTTCCCACTTGGCCAGGTTGGAGAAGTCGGTGTACATCTGCGAGGCCGCCCGGCGGAGCCCCAGGTTCGGTCGGCTCTCACGGCAGTGACGCATCACCGCGCCGAACAGGTGCCAGGGGGAGGCGTGCGGGCCGATCGGGTCTGCGCTCATGGCACCCCTTGCGATCGTGGCTCCGGCGTGGCCACATGTGACCACGCCGACGACCTTCATCAAGCAATCACGGTCAATGATTACATCAACACGTTGGGTAGTTGGGCGAAACGACGAACCACCCTCCGCTACACACACCGGGACCACTCGACGACAGCCCGCGAAGACCGCAGACCGGTCGCGACCGTTCATTCATCATGGAGAGAAGCGGTAGCCGACCCTGCCGGTCAGTCGATGAACAGCAACCCGGCGGCGGAGACGGTAAGCGCGCGGCGGAGCCACGCCTCGAGTTGGTCGGGGTCGGTGCACGTGGTGATTTCGTATCGCTCCTCATCGGTAAGGGGCACCCCACGAGCCTCCAGGACAGCGAGGAGGACGCCGGGCTCCCAGAACATCTCGTCGGCGCTGTTCACGGTAAGAGCGCGCCGGAGCAACCTCTCAAGGATGGCCATGTCCCGCGCGGCGGCGATCTTCCCATACTCCTCAGAGGTGACAGGCACCTTGCGAGCATGCAGCACGTACATGATCGCCATGGCCACGCCTTCGGCACGGGACACTGCCACGGTAGAGGAGGGCTTGGCGGCGATGAACATGTCGGAAGGCATCATGCGAGCAACTCGTCAGTGGTCAAGACGGTGCCTGCGCGAAGAAGCCATTGTTCGAGCTGACCGGTGTCGGTGCAGGAGGTGATGCGCTTGCGGTGGCTTTCGGTAATGGCGAGGCCGCGGCCCTCCAGCACCAGCAGGATGGAGTTCGCCTCCCCTTCGGCACGGCCTTCCTTCCGACCCTCCTCACGGCCTTTGGCGCGGAGTTCGGAGATGTAGGGGTAGGTCTTGGTAGCCATCAGCTTCCTCCATAGCTGCCTTGCGCGTCCCCTGCCGAGCCCGGACTCGGTGAACTCGGCCAGGCCGACGGCCTCTTGCTTGTCGATGTCGCGGAGTGCGTCGGCCAATACTTCGAGTATCGCATCCGCCTGTCGTGACCTTGCGTGTACGACCGCTGACAGGATGGCGAAGTGGATGTCCGCGGCCGCCTGGTCCCGGTCGAGGATGACCGGGACGTTGTCAGGGCCGAGCACCAGGGGGCGGACGGTCAAGGTGTGCCAGTCGGGCAGGCCGACCTCATAGGGCTTTTCGGCCCAGCGTGCGGTGGCGAGGCTACGGCAGGTGACGATGAGCAGCACACCACACTTGTGGATGTCGTGCAGGTGGGCGACATAGCGCGCCCATCGGCGACGCTTCTCCTCGGACCTGTTGGTCTGGGACTCGATGGCGACGATCACCTGTCTGTCGGGATAGTGCAGCATCAGCAGGGAGTCGACCCAGCGGGGGACGGGTTCCAGGTCGGTGAGGTCGACGTTCATGATCTCGACCTTGACCGGGTCGGGGAGGGGCACGCACAGTTCGTTCCGCAGGACGCGAGGGACCAACTCGGTGCGTCGTTGGAAGATCCTGTGCAATGCCTCGTGCGGCGCAGTGGGCATGACCGTAAGTTATCGGTAAACCACAGAGCGTGCACAGGCGGGCGTGGTCTCGGCCCGACCACACCTGACCACGCCGTTGGCCTTCCGACTCCCGCGATCACCGCCCACGATGACACCGCTACAGCCAGTAGCCATGGAATGGCGGGACCCGCAGGCGATCGCAGCGCCGTGCGGGTCCCTGATCAGGAAGTGAGTCCTGACCAATGGTGCAGCTTAGTGGTCCGGTTCGTAAGTCATTCGAGGGTTCACGCGGCTGCGGGTAGTGCGGCAGGCTGGTTGCTGCAGCCAGCGGGCTGCTGGGAGTGG
>NZ_JBFAGG010000036.1:0-18314 GCF_040653595.1 Sphaerisporangium sp. NPDC051011
CGTTCTATCGGGGCTCCGCTTCCCATGTCCGGCGGTCCATCAGATCGAGACCGTCCCTTGCCACCAGCCCTGAGGCCTTAACTTCACGGCCTTGGCCTAAAGGGGCGCCCCGAACCCGCCGTGCCGGAGGCGCGGCCATGAACACAGCTCAGGCGTTGATCACGTCGTGTGCCTCGGCGAAGTGGCAGGCGCTCAGGTGGCCGCCCGCGCGGATCTCCAGCAGCGGCTCCTGCTCGGCGCAGATGTCCTGCGCCTTCCAGCAGCGCGTGCGGAACCGGCAGCCGGACGGCGGGTCGGCCGGCGAGGGCGGGTCCCCCTGCAGGATGATCCGCTCGCGTCCTTCCCGGCCCTCGGGGTCGGGGACCGGCACGGCCGACAGCAGCGCCTGGGTGTACGGGTGCGCGGGCCGCTCGTAGATGTCGGCGTCCTTGCCGAGCTCCACGATCTTGCCGAGGTACATCACCGCGACACGGTCGGAGATGTGCCGGACGACCGACAGGTCGTGCGCGATGAAGATGTACGCGAGGTCGAACTCGTTCTGCAGCTTCTCCAGCAGGTTCATCACCTGCGCCTGGATCGACACGTCCAGCGCCGATACGGGCTCGTCGCAGATGATGATCTCGGGCTGGAGCGCCAGGCCGCGGGCGATGCCGATGCGCTGCCGCTGGCCGCCCGAGAACTGGTGCGGGTAGCGGTTGATGTGCTCGGGGTTGAGGCCGACGACCTCCAGCAGCTCCTGCACCTTCCGGCGGCGGTCACCCTTGGGCGCCACCTCGGAGTGGATCTCGAACGGCTCGCCGATGATGTCGCCGACGGTCATCCGCGGGTTCAGCGAGGTGTACGGGTCCTGCATGACCATCTGGATGTTGCGGCGCATCCGCTTGAGCTCGGAGCCGCGCGCCTTGGCCAGGTCGACCCCTTTGATCTTCGCCTGGCCCGAGGTCGGCCGCTCCAGCGCCATCAGCAGCTTGGCCAGCGTCGACTTGCCGCAGCCGGACTCGCCGACGACGCCGAGCGTCTCTCCGCGGTGCAGATCGAAGGAGACGCCGTCCACCGCCTTGATCGCGCCGATCTGCCGCTTGAAGACGATGCCCTGGTTCAGCGGAAAGTGCTTGACCAGGTCGCGGACCTCGAGGATCGGCTCAGCCGACGGAGCCATCGAGCACCTCCCTGTAGTAGTGGCACGCGCTGCCGCGGGTCCCGCTGATCTCGTACAGCGGGGGCACGTCGGTCACGCAGTTGTCGCGGCGGTACGGGCAGCGGGGGTGGAAGGCACAGCCCGAGGGCATGTCGAGCAGGTTCGGCGGCAGCCCCTTGATCGCGTACAGGTCCTGGCCCTTCTGGTCGACCCGGGGGATCGAGTCGAGAAGGCCCTTGGAGTAGGGGTGCGCGGGGGTCTTGTAGAGGTCGTGCACGGGGGCGTTCTCGACGATCCGCCCGGCGTACATGACCGCGATCTTGTCGGCGACGTCCGCGACCACGCCGAGGTCGTGCGTGATCAGGATGAGCCCCATGTTGCTCTCGCGCTGAAGCTCGGCGAGCAGTTCCATGATCTGCGCCTGGACGGTCACGTCCAGCGCGGTGGTCGGCTCGTCGGCGATCAGCACCTCGGGGTCCAGCGCGATCGACATCGCGATCATGATGCGCTGGCGCATACCGCCGGAGAACTGGTGCGGGTAGTCGTTGACGCGCTGCTTGGCGGCCGGGATGCGCACGCGGTCCATGAGCTCGACGGCCTTCTTCATGGCGTCGCGCTTGGACATGCCGCGGTGCACCCGGAACATCTCGCTGATCTGCCAGCCGACGGTGAACACCGGGTTCAGCGCCGAGAGGGCGTCCTGGAAGATCATGGCGATGCGCTGGCCGCGGATCTGGCTGCGCGCCTGGTCCGACAGCTTGAGCAGGTCGGTGCCGCGGAAGCGGACCTCGCCCTTGGGGATCCGCGCGGGCGGCATGTCCAGAATGCCCATGATCGCCTGTGCGGTCACCGACTTGCCGGAGCCCGACTCGCCGAGGACGGCCAGCGACTCGCCGGCGTTCACCGTGTAGCTCACGCCGTTGACGGCCCTGACCAGGCCCTGGCGGGTCGTGAACTCGACGTGCAGGTCGTCCACCGCGAGCAGGGGCTCGTTCCCGGTGTCCGCGGGCAGCAGGCTCGTGTCGGTTGACGGGTTCTTCACCATCTGTGCCTCTCCTACCGCAGCTTGGGGTCGAGCGCGTCACGAACCGCGTCACCCAGCATGACGACACTGAGGATGGTCAGGCTCAGGAACAGCGCGGGGAAGAGCAGCGGGAGCGGCGCCTCCAGGAAGCGGTTGCGCGCGTCCGCGATCATCAGGCCCCAGGAGATCTGCGGGGACTGGATGCCGAGGCCCAGGAAGGACAGGGCCGCCTCGGCAGCGATGAACGCACCGAGGTTGATGGTCGACACCACGATCACCGGCGCGACCGCGTTGGGCAGGATGTGCCGGAGCATGATCCGCCACGGCCCCGCGCCGAGCGCCCGGGCGGCCACGACGTAGTCCTGGTGCTTGGCCGTGATGACCGCGGCGCGCATGATGCGCAGGACCATCGGCCACGCGAGCAGGGCCAGGGCCAGGACGACGCTGCCGATGCCGGCGTTGTCGCGGCCGATCACCGCCAGGATCAGCACGGCGCCGAGGATCGACGGGATGGCGAAGAAGATCTCGGCGACGCGGGAGAGGATGACGTCGACCCAGCGTCCGTAGAAGCCGGCCAGCAGGCCGAGGACGCCGCCGACGATGCCGGTCACGGCCGCGCTGATGAAGCCCACCAGGATCGACACCCGCGCGCCGTGGATGACCCGGGAGTACACGTCACAGCCCAGGTTGTCGCTGCCGAACCAGTGCTCGGACGTGATGCCCTTGCGCGCGTTGGCCAGGTTGCAGGTGGAGGGGTCCACGCCCACGCTGTCGAAGACACCGGGGACCGTGGAGATCACGACGAGCAGCCCCACCATGGCGGCACCGATGATGAACACCGGGTTGCGCCGCAGGTCGTACCACGCGTCCGACCACAGGCTCGCGGGTTTGTCCTTCTTGGCGGTCTTCGCGGGCGGCGCGGCGGGCGCCGTCGCGGGCAGGGTGTCGTTACTCATAGCGGATCCTGGGATCGAGGACGGCGTACAGCAGGTCGACCAGGAGGTTGGCCACGATGTAGATCAGGACCAGTACCGTCACGATGCCCACCACGACAGGGTTCTCCTGCAGGTAGACCGACTGGAAGAGCTGCTGGCCGATTCCGGGCAGGTTGAAGATGGTCTCGGTGATGACCGCGCCGCCCATGAGCGTGCCGAGGTCGGCGCCCAGGTAGGTCACCAGGGGGATCAGCGAGTTGCGCAGCGCGTGGCGTCCCAGCACGCGCCTTCGTGGCATGCCCTTGGCGACGGCCGTCCGGACGTAGTCCGCGCGCAGGGTCTCCATCAGGCTCGTCCGCGTCAGGCGGGTGAGGTAGGCGATGGAGATGGTGGCGAGCACGAATCCCGGCAGCAGGTAGCTGCGCATGCCGTCCTGGACGCCCGCGACGGGGAAGAAGTCGATGCCCGTGCCGAGCTTCAGCTTGACGCCGAGGACGAGCTGGAGCACGAAGCCGCTGACCAGGGTCGGGATCGAGACGAGCAGCAGCGTGAAGGCCAGGACGGCCTTGTCCTCCCACTTGCCGCGCCGCAGCGCGGCCCAGAATCCGAGGCCGATGCCGATGACGGCCTCGAAGATGAGGGCGGTCATCGACAGCTTGAACGTGACCTGGAACTTGCCCTCGAAGATGGTCGAGACGGGAAGCCCGCGGAACGTGGTTCCGAAGTCGCCGCTGAGAATGTCACGGATGTAGTACCCGTACCGCACGAGCAGCGGTTCGTTCAGATGGAACTGTTCCCTCATCGCCGCCGCGAAGACGGGGTCGACGCGCTTCTCGCCGGCCAGCGCTTGGAGGGGGTCGCCCGGCAGGGCGTAGACGATGGCGAAGATGAGGAAGGTGGTGCCCAGCAACACAGGGATCGCCTGGAGCAGGCGCCGTAGGACGTAGCGGCCCATTGAGTCTCCCGATCATTACAAAGGGCAGCCCGCCGCAACCTCTGAGCTGCCCTCATGGGTGGCCGTCCACTCCGGGTGGTTCGAATGTATCGAACCACCCGGAGTGGTCGGCGTCAGGCCTTCTCTACGTTGAACAGGTCGATCCGCTCGAACGGGTCAATCTTGACGTTCTTCACGTTCTGCGAGTAGGCGCCGTTGGTCTGGTAGAAGTAGATCGGAATGTACGGCAGCTGCTGGATGAGCAGGTCGTCCGCCTTCTGGTAGAACTGGATGCCCTCGTCGAGGGTCTTGGCGGCGTCGCCCTGGGTCAGCAGGTCGTCGAACTCCTTGCTCTTGTAGCCGGAGTAGTTCGAGCTGCCGCCCGAGCCGAAGATCGGCCGCAGGTAGTTCTCGGGGGACGGGTAGTCCATGATCCACGCCATGCGGAAGGCGCCGGGCCACTTCTTGGCGCCCAGGTCGTCGAGGATCGTGGCGAACTTCTCGACCGGCTTCGGCGTGACCTTCGCACCGAGGTTGGTGCGCAGGTTGTTGGCGATGGCCTCGATCCACTCCTTGTGGCCGCCGTCACCGTTGTAGCCGATGACGATCTCGTCCATCTTGTCGCCGCCGGCCTGCTGGAACAGGGCCTTGGCCTTGGCGGGGTCGTAGGTGCACGCCTCGCCGCAGGCGCCCTGGCGGTAGCCGGAGACGACCGGGCTGATGAAGTCGTCGGCCGGAACGCGGGTGCCGGAGAAGACGGTCTCGGTGATCGTCTTGCGGTCGATCGCCATGGAGATCGCCTTGCGGACGTCCGCGCTCTTGGCGTAGTTGGCGCCGTTCTCGATCGGGAAGCCGATGTAGCCGACACCCGAGGACGGCTGCTCGATGTAGCGGTCGCCGAACTCGGTCTTGGCGGTGGCGATCGCCTCGGCGGGCAGCTGGTCCATGATGTCCAGGTTGCCGGCGCGCAGGTCGTTGAAGGCCGTCGCGAGGTCGGTGTAGATCTTGAAGTCGACGTCGATCTTGGCCTTGCCCTCCTTGAAGTCCTCGTTGCGGACCATGGAGATGGTCTGGTCCGTGCCGCGCTTCCAGGCCTTGGACATCTTGAAGGGGCCGTTGCCGACCGGGTTGGAGCCGTAGTCGGCCTTGAGCTTGCCCTCGGACTCGAAGGCCGCCTTGGGCAGGGGGTAGAACGCGGTGTAGCCCAGCATCGTCGGGAAGCCGGAGAACGGGTTCTTGAGCTGGACGGTGAAGGTCTTGTCGTCGACGACCTTCAGCCCGCTGAGGGTGGTCGCCGTCGGCGTCTTGCCCTCGCCCGGGTTCATCTCGTCGTAGCCGACGATGCTCCCGAAGAAGTAGTTGCCCTCCTGGGCGTTGGCGCCGTTCGCCGTGAAGTTCCAGGAGTCGACGAAGTTCTGGGCCACGACGGGTTCACCGTTGTGCCACTTGTACCCGTCCTTGAGCTTGATCGTCCACGTCGTGGAGTCCGGGGACTCGATGGACTCGGCGACGCGGTTGAACGGCTTCTTGTCCGCGTCGTAGTCAACAAGTCCGACGAAGAGGGCGTTCAGCACCTCGGCGCCACTCGTCTCGGTCGTGTTGCCCGGGATGAGGTCGTGCTGGGGTTCAGCGATCTCGACCCGGACCGCACCCGCGGCGCCACCGCCGGCGGCGGAGGAGCTGGAGTTGGTGCTGGTGTTGCCACTGCTACCGCCACACGCCGCAACCGCCAGCGCGAGCAACGCGGTCGCCGTTACGATCTGTGCGCCCTTGGTCACACGCATCGTGGATTAATCCTCCCTCTAAGGTGGGCGTTGACACTGAACCGCGCCGTGTCGTGCCCCTCCCAGGGGATCCGGCCCTGGAATTCGCGGACACGGTCAAGTCAGTTGACGCCCTGCCAGTCGACCGCGAGCATCCCTCACTACTTCGCACCAGCGAGTCTCTGGCGCATTGCAGTTCGGTCACACGTGGCCCTGTCCGGCGTCACACGCATACCATCTAGGCCATCAACAATGCCTTGATATGGCACAAAGTCCTCACTAAGGTACACACAATTGGGCAATGGTCGCACCCAGGGCATCTCTGCTGGGCATCCCCCCTTCCGGCTCCCACCTGCGCGGACATGCCTCGCATGACCGGCGTCAGGCCCCCGCGCGTACCCGTGTACCAGACGTGCGCCCTGATCGAATGGCACCGTAGGCATGTCATTCACCCGGATCCAATAGAGTCCATGCCATGAGTCAGCCGGAATCCGCCGTCGCGGACTCCCGAGCGGGCGACCGGGCTCGCGGCTCCTCCCAGAACGGGAAGGAATCGCTGTCCGCGCTCGCCGAGCGCCACGGGTTGCGACGCGCCATCGCGCGCCCCAGTCTGCCCGTCTACCTGCGTCAATTGTGGGAGCGGCGGCACTTCGTCCTGACGTACGCCACGTCGCGTAACGTCTCGAAGTACTCCGACTCGATGCTGGGCCAGCTGTGGCAGGTGCTCACGCCGCTGTTGAACGCGGGCGTCTACTACCTCATGTTCGGCCTGATCCTGGGGCAGAAGAAGGACATCACCAACTACACCGCGTTCCTCATCACCGGTGTGTTCGTGTACTCCTACACCCAGCGGTCGATCACGGGCGGCGCCAAGTCGATCTCGGGGAACCTCTCGCTGATCCGCGCGCTCCACTTCCCGCGCGCGGCGCTCCCCCTGGCGTACACGATCCAGGAGTTCCAGCAGCTCGCCATCTCCATGGGCGTCCTGGCGGTCATCGTCCTGGTCACGGGCGAGCCGCTCGTGTGGGCGTGGCTGCTGATCCCGTTCGCCCTGCTCCTACAGACGATCTTCAACGTCGGCATGAGCCTGCTGCTCGCCCGCGTGGGCGCGTTCGTCCGCGACATGAACCAGTTGCTGCCCTTCGTCCTGCGCACCTGGCTCTACACCTCGGGCGTCTTCTACAGCATCCCGGCGAAGATGAAGGACAACCCGGACTGGGCCCGCTTCCTGCTGGAGTTCAACCCGCCGTCCGTCTTCATCGACCTGATGCGGCACCTGCTCCTCGCGACGTATCCTCGCGATCTCGACAAGCTCGGCTACCCGCACAGCAGCCTGGGCCAGCTGTGGCTATACGCTGCCTTCTGGGCCGCGGTGGCCCTGATCGGCGGCTTCTGGTACTTCTGGCGGGCCGAAGAGAGGTACGGCCGTGGCTGAGCTGACCAAGGAGCTGTCCCAGATGGCGAACGAGCAGGCGACCCAGGCGGGCGCCGCGCCGCAGGACGCCGCCGAGATAGGCGCGCCCACGGTCATCGTCGACGACCTCCACATCATCTACCGCGTGTTCGGCGCGGCCAGCGAGGCCGAGAAGGGCAACGCCGCCAACGCCCTGATGCGCATCATCCGCCGCCAGGGCCGGCCGCAGATGAAGGAGGTCCACGCCGTGAAGGGCGTGAGCTTCATCGCCCGCCACGGCGACGCGATCGGCATCATCGGCCGCAACGGCTCAGGCAAGTCCACCCTGCTGCGGGCCATCGCCGGCCTGCTGCCCCCGCACAAGGGCTCGGTCTACACCGACGGCCAGCCATCGCTGCTCGGCGTCAACGCCGCGCTGATGAAGGAGCTGACCGGCGAGCGCAACATCGTGCTCGGCTGCTACGCGATGGGCATGACGCCCGCCCAGGTCAGGGAGCGCTACGACGAGATCGTCGAGTTCTCCGGCATCGGCGAGTTCGTCCAGTTCCCGATGTCCACCTACTCCTCGGGTATGGGCGCCCGGCTGCGGTTCGCCATCGCCTCGGCCAAGACCCACAACGTCCTGCTGATCGACGAGGCCCTCGCCACCGGCGACCGCGACTTCAAGCGCAAGAGCCAGGAGCGCATCCACCAGATGCGCGAGGAGGCCGGCACGGTGTTCCTGGTCGCCCACAACCTGGACGTCATCGAAGAGACCTGCAACCGCGTCATCTGGCTGCACAAGGGCCAGATCAAGATGGACGGCGACCCCACGACCGTCCTCGCGGCCTACAACGCCTAGCTGTGCCTATGGCCGCGCCTCCGGCGCGGCGGGTTCGGGGCGCTGTACCGGAGGCTCGGTCATAGGCAGGGCAGGATGGGGACGTTCGAGTTCGAGAACGTCCTTTCATCGGAGGTCCCCTGTGGCCAAGCAACCACCGATTCCGTACGACTTCCTGCCCGAGGTCCCGCCGCTCACCGTCGAGAGTGACGACGTCAGGGACGGCGAGCGCCTGTCCGACGCCCAGGTCTTCGACGGCTGGGGCGTGGGCGGCGGCAACGTCTCCCCGCACCTGCGCTGGTCGGGCGCGCCCGCGGGCACCAAGAGCTTCGCCGTGACGTGCTTCGACCCCGACGCGCCGACCGGCAGCGGCTTCTGGCACTGGCTGGTGTACGACATCCCGGCCGACGTCACCGAGCTGCCGTCCGGCGCGGGGTCGGCCGACCTGAAGGGCCTGCCCGTGGGCGCCGTCCACGGGCGCAACGACTACGGCCTGAAGCACTACGGCGGCGCCGCGCCGCCTCCCGGCACGCCGCACCGCTACCTGTTCGCCGTCCACGCGCTCGGCGTCGAGAAACTCGACCTCGGGGACGACCCTGCGGCCGCCGTCGTGGGCTTCAACGTCACCGCCAACACGCTCGCCCGCGGCTACATCGCCCCGATCTACGAGACCTGAGCCCCCGCGGTGACGGACGTCGGCGGCCGGTGCCGCCGCGTCTCGCGGGTCCTCTGATACCGATCGGACTAGACCGTACAGAAGTCCGACACGCGCCCCCGAATCTGCTGACATCGCGCACGGCGTTCCACTATGATTCGAACGAAGATTCGATCTGAGGGATACGTGATGGAGTGGGGGTGCGGGGTGCAAGAACTGGCGATCGCGATCGATCACCTGTCCGCGGAAGACCCTTCGGACATTCCACGTGGCCTGCTCGCCGAGCAGCTCATCGAGCTGCACTGGCAGATGGCCCGCCTGCAGGCCCAGATCGCCCGCCGCACCTACGTGCGCAATCCGGGCTCCTGACAGAGATCTGATCCTGGGTCAAGTCAAGTCATCGACCACATCGATATTCGCTTCGGCGTTCGAACACCGGCCGGCGCCTCGGGCGAGGCACCGGCCGGTGTGTTCGGGATGTGCCGGCCTCCCGGCCTCGCCCGGCGGTCTTACAGCCGGCCGAGCGGGCCGCCCGGCGAGGCCGGGAGGCATGCGTCATCCAGGGGGGTGGTCTCGAACGGGAATCGGTCGGCGAAGGCCGGGCGCAGATCGCTGATCCACGCCGCCCCCGGGTCGTACTCCGCGAAGAACGGGCGCCCGACGAGCGCGGGGTCGCGTGCCTGTATGAGATGCAGCACGAAGACCTTCCGCCCCGCCACCTCGGCGACCCCGTCCACGCACACCTTCCCCGGCGTCGCGGACATCGACGGGCCCCGCACGGTGCGGCACAGCCCGGAGACCCGCGCGTAGGCGTCGCGGAAGATCTCGTAAGCGCGGGCCAGCGGCACCGCGAAGTAGTCCTGCGGCCCGGTGTCGCGCTCGACGAACATGTAGTACGGCACCATGCCGAGCCCGAGCTGGGTCCTCCACATGCCCGCCCAGGTGTCCGGGTGGTCGTTGACCGTACGGATCAGCGGCGCCTGCGTGCGGATGACGGCGCCGGTGTCCCGGATCGCCCGCACGGCCGTCTGGACGAGCTCGGGCTCCATCTCGCGCGGGTGTGAGAAGTGCGCCATGAAGGCGAGGTTCTTGCCGGACTCGACGACCGACGAGAACAGCCGCAGGACGTCCGGGGCGTCGGGGTCGGTGACGAACCGGCCGGGCCAGTAGGCGAGCGACTTGCTGCCGATGCGGATGGACTCCAGCTGCTCCAGCGCGAGCAGCGGCTCGACGTACCTCCGCAGCACGGGACCGCTCATGATCATCGGGTCGCCGCCGGTGAGCAGCACGCTGGTGACGCCAGGGTGCTCACGCAGATAGCGGCCCAGGCCCTGGACGTCGTCGGACGCCATCTTGAGGTCCGGGTCGCCGACGAACTGGGCCCAGCGGAAGCAGTACGTGCAGTAGGCGTGGCAGGTCTGCCCCTGCTTGGGGAAGAAGAGCACGGTCTCCGGGTATTTGTGCTGGATGCCGGGCATCGAGTCGCTCCCCACCCGCGGCATGTTCAGCTCCATCTGCCCGGCCGGATGCGGGTTGAGCCTCATACGCACCCTGCTCGCCGCCGTCTGCACCTCGGCGGCGGGCGCCCCGGCCCGCAGGAGCCCGGCGATGGACGACACGTCCTTCTCGGGCAGCATGTCCTCCTGCGGGAACACCAGCCGGTAGATGGGGTCACCCGGAATGTCCGACCAGTCGATCAACTGGTCGACGACATATTGGTTCGTCCTGAACGGCAGCACCGACGCCACCGCCCGGACGCGCAGCCGCGCCTCGGAGTCGAGCCCCGCGCGCATGAGTAGGTCGTCCAGATGCTTGGCCGTGTAGGCCCGGAATCCTCTTGTACCGGTCTGGGTCAGGGTCACTCGAGATTTTTCCTCTCTTGTGGTCTGTCCGGTAAACCTGATGCGCCTGTTGTGCGTCTTTTGCTCTTACGGACGCTCGAGCACGTCCGCTTGGTTCCGCCCGACCGAAAAGCCTTGGTAAAACCTTCCGGATATCGCGACATATCTTGAGTTGGGCTACGCTGGTCCGTGTGAGCTCTCTTACGCCCTTCGAGTCAGGCGACACCGCGCAGCGCGCGTCCGACGCCGACCGCGATCACATCGCCGCCATCCTGGGCGAGGCTCTGGCCACCGGCCGCCTCACCAGCGTCGAGCACGCCGACAGGCTGGAAGCCGCCTACAACGCCGTCACCGTCGGCGACCTGGTCCCGCTCACCCGCGACCTGACCGGCCTCGCCCCCGCCTCCACGCCGAGCTTCAGCGCCGACCAGCAGGCGGTCACGGCCGTCTTCAGCAAGATCATTCGAGGCGGGCGCTGGGTGGCCGGCCGCCACACCGTCCTGCGCTCCACCTTCGGGGCGCTCATCATCGACCTCACCGACGCCGTGCTCCCTGGCCGCGAGGTCACCCTCGAACTCAACTCGTTCTGCGGCAAGCTCATCGTCCGTGTCCCCGAGAACGCCCGGGTGATGGACGAGGGCAGCGCGATCTTCTCCAAGCGTCACATCTCCGGCGGCAACGAGGGCGGCGACCCGAACGGGCCGCTCATCCGCGTGACGGGCCGGGCGATGTTCGGCAAGGTCGTGGTCTCGCGCGGGGTCAGCGACCACCACTGGCCCTGGCACATGGGCTGAGGCGCACCACCCCGGCGTCCGGCCTGGCGCACAGAACACTCAGCCTGGCCACCTACGATGCGGGACACACACTGATTCCGTACGAGGTGACCGCTTGGACGGCATTCCGCCGATAGCCCTTGACGCCATGGGAGGCGACCACGCCCCAGGCGCGATCGTGGCGGGAGCCGTGGCGGCCGTACGGGACCACGGCGTGCCCATCGTGCTCGTCGGCGCCCCCCGCGCGATCTCCGAGGCGCTCGCCGAGCACGACGCCGTCGGAGAGATCCCGATCGTGCGAGCGGAGGAGGCCCTCGCCATGGACGAGGGCGCCCTCGCCAGCCTGCGCCGTCCCCGCTCCAGCATCGCCGTCGCCTGTCACCTCGTGCGCCGGGGCGACGCCTCCGCCGTCGTGTCCGCCGGCTCCACGGCCGGGGTCGTGGCCACCGGCAAGCTGCGGCTGAGAGCCCAGCAGGGCGTCCTGCGGCCCGCCATCACCGTCCCCCTGCCCACCAGGCCCCACCCCACCGTCCTGCTGGACGCCGGAGCCACCGCCGACGTCAAGCCGGAGATCCTCGTCCAGTTCGCCCACCTCGGCGCCGCGTACGCCGAGACGGCCCTCGGCATCGAGCGGCCCCGCGTCGGCCTGCTCACGATCGGCGGGGAGGCCGAGAAGGGCAACAAGCTCACCAAACGCGCCCACGAGCTGCTCGCCGCCGTTCCCGCGCTGAACTTCACCGGCAACATCGAGGGACACGACCTGCTGAACGGGGTCGTCGACGTGATCGTCACCGACGGCTTCACCGGGAACATCGCCCTCAAGACCATGGAGGGCGCCGTCCGGTACGCGTTCACCGAACTGCGCGAGACCCTCGAATCCGGGCACGTCTCGCGTCTCGCCGCGACGCTCCAGCGCGGGCGGCTGCGCGAGCTGCGCAAACGCCTCGACCCGGAGGTGTACGGCGGGGCCGTGCTGCTCGGCCTGAACGGCACCGTGGTGATCGCCCACGGCGCCTCGACCGCCAAGGGCGTGGCCGCCGCGTGCGCACTCGCCCTCACCCTCGCCCGCCAGGGCACGGTCACCCGCGTCGGCGAGCGCATCGCGGCGGGCCACAAATCCCTCCGCCGCCGCTGACCCCCACCCCACCCTCAGCCCCACCGCCGGCCGCCCTCCGACCGGGACGCCGACCGGGCCTCTTCTGGGGGTCCACCCACAGGACGATCATGCCTGTGGATAAACATCTCGCCGTCCGGTGATCAGCCGATATCCTTGACGCATGACCGACCCGCAGCTCGTGCTCACCGAGCGGGTCCAGCAGGCGCTGGGCACCGCCTTCGGTCCGGAGTACATGGGCGCCGACCCGCTGATCCGGCCCTCTCAGTTCGCCGATTTCCAGGCGAACGTCGCGCTGAGCCTGGCCAAGCGGCTGCGACGCACCCCGCGGGAGGTCGCCCAGGCCATCGCCGACGCCCTCGGCGCGGCCGGCGCCGGCGACGCGTTCTCCAAGATCGAGATCAGCGGTCCCGGCTTCCTCAACATCACGCTGAGCGACGAATGGATCGCCGAGCAGGCCTCGCTCACGCTCCAGGATCCGCGCAGCGGCGTCGGGCGCGCCACGCCCCCGCAGACCGTCGTCATCGACTACTCCGCGCCGAACGCCGCCAAAGAGATGCACGTCGGCCACCTTCGGACGACCATCGTCGGCGACTCGCTGGCCCGCCTCCAGCACTACCTCGGCAACCGGGTCATCCGGCAGAACCACCTCGGCGACTGGGGCACCCAGTTCGGCATGCTCATCGAGCACCTGCTCGACATCGGCGAGGCCAACGCCCTCGCCCGGCTGGAGTCCGGCGAGACCAACGAGTACTACCAGGAGGCGCGGGCCAAGTTCGACTCCGACCCGGACTTCAAAGATCGCTCGCGCCGCCGCGTCAGCACCCTCCAGTCCGAGGACCCGGAGACGATCCGGCTGTGGCACCTGTTCATGGACGCCACGATCCGCTACTTCAACCGGATCTACTCCCTGCTCGGCGTCACGCTGACCGACGCCGACATCGCCGGCGAGAGCATGTACAACCCCATGCTCGCCGAGACCTGCGACGATCTGGAGGCCGCCGGGGTCGCCGTGATCAGCGAGGGCGCGCTGTGCGTGTTCCCCCCGGGCTTCAAGGGCAGCGACGACAAACCCCTGCCGCTGATCATCCGGAAGAGCGACGGCGGGTACGGCTACGCCACGACCGACATGAGCGCCATCCGCTACCGCGTGCGCGACCTGAAGGCCGACCGCATCCTGTATGTCGTGGGCGCCGACCAGGCCCTGCACTTCCAGATGGTCTTCGCCGCCGCCCGGCAGGCGGGCTGGCTGACCGACGAGGTCTCCGCCGAGCACCTCCAGATCGGCATGATGCTCGGCGCCGACGGCCGCCGGTTCCGCACGCGCAGCGGTGAGAGCGTCAAGCTGCTCGACCTGCTGGACGAGGCCGTCGAGCGCGCCTCCACCGCCATCGCCGAGCGCGGCTACGACGAGGCGACGCGCGCCGAGATCGCCCGCACGGTCGGCATCGGCGCGGTCAAGTACGCCGACCTGTCGGTCAGCCACGACAGCGAGTACATCTTCGACTTCGACCGCATGCTGGCCTTCACCGGCAACACCGGCCCGTACATGCAGTACGCCACGGCGCGAATCCGCTCGATCTTCCGCAAGGGCGACGTCGACCCGTCCGAGGTCACCGGGCCGATCATCCTCGGCGAGCAGGCCGAGCGCGACCTGGCGCTTCAGCTCCTGGGGTTCGGCACGGTCATCGAGAACGCCACCGCCACGGCCGAGCCCCACCGCGTCTGCGCCTACCTCTACGAGACGGCCAGCGCCTTCACCACCTTCTACGAGAAGTGCCCCGTCCTGAAGGACGACGTCACCCCCGAAACGCGCACCTCCCGCCTGGCCCTGTGCGCCCTGACCCTACGCGTCCTCCAAACCGGCCTGAACCTCTTGGGCGTCCCCGTCCCCGACCGCATGTGACAACCCGTCCTCTCCTCGCGCCGCTCGTCGGCGTGCCGTCGTACACGGCGGCACCCAAAGAACTAACCTTGGCGCGGTCATGGGAATGCCTGCCGAACCCTCGCCACCGGGGGGCTTCCTCACGCCTTCGGGGAGTTGCCCGCTTTGAGCATGGACCTGACCGAAAACTCCGGCTTTTCCGGCGCCGCGAACCCTGTGCCGCCCCCACGCCGCACCACCGCCAGTCCCCCCACCACTCACGGAGCCGCAGGAGCCCCCACCCTCTCGGGACCGGCCGCGGAGGACACCCCTTTCTTGGGACCGGCGCCTGGGGATGGCACCCTCTCGGAGCCGACCGCAGGGGACACCACCGGCACCGCCCAAGACGTCGCGGAAACCGGCATCGGCGCCGGCTCAGGGCCCGGTATCGAGGACGGCTCGCAAGCCGGTGTCGAGGACGGTACGCGGGCCGGTGTCGAGGACGTTTCGGAGTTGCGGCGGTATGCCGAGGCGCTTTTCACGCGGTTGGCCGCGGACGGTACCGCGCCGCCGCTTCCCCCGGGCGGCCTCGACGCGCCCGGCTCCTGGCTGGCCGCCGCGATCGAGGCGCTCGTCCTGATCCTCTCCGGGGACGACGCCTTGGAGCCGCTCAGCCGCGCCGCGCAGCTCGACGAGGCCGGGACCGCCCTCTTCCTCTGCCTGGCCCTCGCCGTCAGCGGGAACGGCGACCGCATCCACGCCTCGTGGCTCGGCACCGCCTTCGGCGACCTGTCCGCCGATCGCCCGGTGACTCCAGGCCAGCGCGCGCTGTGGACCGCCGCCGCCCGCGGCGCGTACGGCCCCGCGGGCAAGATCTTCGTGCTGCGCAAGCTCGACGCCTCGGGCGTCTCCTCGGCCATCGAGCCCGAACTGTGGCTGCGCGCCCTCGCCCCGGAGGACGCCTCCGCCGGTTCGCCCGCCATGACCGCGCTGCCCGCCCTGGCCGAGGTCCCCGAACTGGCCGAGCCGGTACGGGCCGCGTCCCGCCTTAAGCGCCTGCTCGAACGCTGCACCGAGATCACCTCCGCCCGCCCGCCGCTGATCCCCCGAGGCGAGCGACCTGACCCCCGGCCCGACACCGAGCCGCTCACCGTTCTCCGCTCCCTTGCCCACGCGAAGGAGCCAGGACCACTCGATTCGCTGAGCAGTGCACACCCTGTGGAGGAACCGGCGAACCTCGGGGCGCTGAGCGCGCACCTTCTGGACGACATCCAGCCCGGCGCGGACCCGTACCTCGCGGCCATCGCCTTCCACGTCGCCGCGCCGGTCGTCCGTACCGCCGCCGGAGAGCTCGCCGAGGCGACGGCGGTCGCGCCGCCCTCGGAGATCAGCGTGCCGCTGCTCGGGCACGAGGTGATCCTGCGCCCCGAAGGCCCCGATGTCCCGTCCCTCACCGCAGCCGAGACGGCCATCCACGCCGAGAGCGCGGCACACCGCTCCTCGCGCTGGCTGGTGTACGGGCCGGCGCTGCTGCCCATCGCGGCCCTGGTGCTGGCCTTCACGGTGTCCGAGCTGTTCGCCGTGGCCTCGCTCGTCCTCGGCGGCATCGTCGGCTTCCTGCTCTGGCGTGCGAACGCCCGCGAACAGGCCAAGGCACGCCGCGTCGAGGCCGAGGTCGCCCGGCTGCGTGAGCAGGCCGAGGCGGCGGTGTGGGCGTTGCACGACTTCGCGCGCGAGGCGGAGCAGCGCGCCGCGACCGCCCAGGAGAACCTCACGGCGCTCACCCGCCTCCTGCGCCGTGGCCCGGCGGTCGCCGGCCAGCGTCCTTCCGCCGCGTCACGCTGAACGTTCTGCTCTCGCACGCACGATCGGGACGCGGCCGAGAAGAAGGAAACCGCTGACCACAAATGGCCGTGCCCATGCCCACTGAGGCGGATTGAGCAAGCAACCCGGCTTGCATGGAGAGGACGTCCCTCAGAGCCCTGGCAGAGCACGCAGGCCCGCTGAGCCATGCCGAGAGGACAACCCCCCTCGGAACGCAAAACGCGGCGCCGGATTCCCGGCGCCGCGTCGCGCTTCTCCGTCATCGTCCGTCGTCGTCACAGTCTTGGGGTGCCGTCCCAGACGCTCCAGATCCTCGCCAGGCGCTCGCCCGGTTCTCACCGGGGCCACCGGGCCCTCCATGGACCTGACCTCTCGTCCTCGTCGTCTTACGTGGTCGTGATCTCGACGTCGGCGGGGGCGAGCAGGAAGACCTTGTCAGCGATCCGCTCGATGCGCCCCTCGCAGCCGTAGGTGAGACCGGCCGCGAAGTCGACCATACGGGTGGCCTCGGCCATGGACATGCCCGCCACGTCCATGATGACCGCCTGGCCATCCCGGAAGTGCTGCCCCACGGTGAGCGCGTCGGAGTACTTCCGCGGGCGGATCATGATGATCCGTGCGGGATCCCCACCCGACCCCCAGCGCCTGGCGGCCCGTTCCGACGCGGGCATCCACTCATCCTCGTACTCGTCATAGTCGTAGGGCTCGTCGTACTGATCCCCATCGCCCAGGCCAAGGTAACTCACCACCCTGCGCACTGCCCCCATCGGCTGTCCTTTCCGCGAGAACCGGCCACATTCGCCGTGCCCCGACACAAATGACCGTAACGGACCCGTCGCCGGGGAGGGCGCGACACGCCCATGTCCTTTTGATTTTGCACGGGTTGCACAGCCGTTTCGACCGGTTATCTGGGGGTGGATAGGATCGCCGGCATGCGTATCTTCACCGTCGATTCGTTCACCGATCAGGCCTTCAAGGGTAACCCCGCCGCCGTCTGCCTGCTGGAGAGTCCGCGATCCGACGAGTGGATGCAATCCCTGGCCAGCGAGATGCGGCACTCCGAGACGGCGTTCGTTCTGGAGCAGGAGGAGGGCCGGCCGTACTCCCTGCGGTGGTTCACTCCGGCGGCCGAGGTGGCATTGTGCGGGCACGCCACCCTGGCATCCGCCCACGTGCTCTATTCGATCGGGGCGGCCTCCGATTCGATCGAATTTTCTACGAAGAGTGGAATCCTGACCACGCGGAAGCTTGATCACAACCATATTTCGATGGATTTCCCGGCCATCCCGGTGGCTGATATATCACCTCCGGAGGCCCTCGGCAAGGCTCTCGGAGCCTCTCCGACGTGGGTCGGCATGGGCCGTTTCGACATCCTGGCCGAGCTCGACTCCGAGGACGCGGTCCGCGAGCTGACCCCTGACATCAACGCCCTGGCCTCTCTGCCGGCCCGGGCCGTCTGCGTCACCGCCCGCGCCGCCGACCCTTCAGGCGAGGCCGACTACGTCTCGCGCGTCTTCGCCCCCGCCGTCGGCATCCCCGAGGACCCCGTGACCGGATCCGCCCACTGCATGCTGGCCCCGTACTGGACCGCCAAGCTCGGCCCGGCCTCTCTCGTAGGCGCCCAGCTCTCCCAACGAGGCGGCACCGTCCACACCACCGTGCAAGACGACCGCGTAGCCCTCGCAGGCCAAGCCATAACCATTTGGTCCGGCCACCTCCACGTATAACCCAAGAGCGGGTCGTCCATCTGGTTCTCGATCCGGCTCCGGGTACGTCCAGGGCCCGATGACCGTCCACCAGGAGGAAGCGGTGAGGATCCGGTCGGCCGCCGTATCTGGGCGCCGGATTCGCCGACCTGCGTCCCACCGCGCCCGCGCCACTAACAGATGTCCCCTGCGGCGACGCAGAAGCAGCACGGCGGCAAAGGAGAGAGGAGCGGTTGAGCGGAGACACGGGCCCCGCGGCCGGGCAAGCAAAAAGCCGGGCCCCAGAGGGGAGACAACCCCCTCCGGACCCCGGCCGGCACCACCCCAGCACACACGGAAAAACCTGACCAACCCAGCAAACAGGACCCGGCAACCGGGCCACCAGATCGAACACACAGGCACGGGAAGCACAGAAAACACCCCGGAAACGCAGGAAGGCCACCCGAAACCTCGGGTGGCCCTCCTGCATAACAAAAATTGTCCGGCGGTGTCCTACTCTCCCACACCGT
>NZ_JBFAGG010000037.1:0-15759 GCF_040653595.1 Sphaerisporangium sp. NPDC051011
ACAAGAACAATCCAAAGAACGACCCTCAAGATCATGGACAACGGCGATGTCGCCGTACGCCTCCTACGTACTCAACCTGAGTGTCGTCCTACAGCGGTTTCGCCACGATCCGGTCGCTGATCATCCCTGGAGGGATAGCAACGTCCGGGGAGACAGAACGCGGCCTTAAGGGCCTGCCCGTCGCTGATCATCCCTGGAGGGATAGCAACTTGTTCGCGCGGGTCGTCGACCCGCTCGCGCGGGCGCGTCGCTGATCATCCCTGGAGGGATAGCAACTCCACCGCAACGACCCCGCGCCGAACCCGATCCTGAGTCGCTGATCATCCCTGGAGGGATAGCAACACCTTCGCCGCCGCCTGCTCCTGGGCGTCGGCCAGTCGCTGATCATCCCTGGAGGGATAGCAACTACTCCGTTGGCGCTTTGGTCAACGCCACGTTGAGGTCGCTGATCATCCCTGGAGGGATAGCAACACGTGCACCGTGAACGTGGTGGCGGTGGGGGAGGGGTCGCTGATCATCCCTGGAGGGATAGCAACTTGGTGCAGGCCTCTGCTCCAGCGCCGACGGTATTGACGTCGCTGATCATCCCTGGAGGGATAGCAACCGGCGATCGGCGCCGCCAGCAGCAGCGGGACCAGGTCGCTGATCATCCCTGGAGGGATAGCAACCGCTGATGCGGTCCTCCAGCCGCGCCGCGCTGCGTCGTGTCGCTGATCATCCCTGGAGGGATAGCAACTTCAGCCGGGCCTGGTGCTCGGCGAAGTCCTCCACCGTCGCTGATCATCCCTGGAGGGATAGCAACGTGAGCTCGGGCATCTCGCTCTCCTTGATCTTCTTGGGTCGCTGATCATCCCTGGAGGGATAGCAACAGGGGTCCGATGAGGTCAAGGCGGCGTTGGAGCGGTCGCTGATCATCCCTGGAGGGATAGCAACCGGTCTCCCCGGTCCCGCAGCCGTCTGGCGGCCGCGGTCGCTGATCATCCCTGGAGGGATAGCAACGTGAGGGGACCTCCAGCAGGCCGTTGGTGTCGCGGGAGTCGCTGATCATCCCTGGAGGGATAGCAACATGAGGGCGGTTGGTGGTCAGCGGGTCTCGGCCGGGGTCGCTGATCATCCCTGGAGGGATAGCAACACGGCTCGCCGGCGGGCGAGCGGGATGCTCTCGCGTCGCTGATCATCCCTGGAGGGATAGCAACATCACGGACGGCCTCGCCGCGGTGGCGGGCGACGTCGCTGATCATCCCTGGAGGGATAGCAACCACTCGGCGATGGCCTGGTGTTCGACACCCGGCACGGTCGCTGATCATCCCTGGAGGGATAGCAACAGGACCGCGTCGCCACCCAGCGCATCGCCGCCGTCGTCGCTGATCATCCCTGGAGGGATAGCAACACGTACCGGTAGGTGGCCCGCACCTGCTCGCTCAGGTCGCTGATCATCCCTGGAGGGATAGCAACATCACGAGCGGGTCCTGAGCGGTGTCCGGCCGTGTCGTGTCGCTGATCATCCTGGAGGGATAGCAACTGCCGAGTCGGCGAGTTAACGTCTCCTCGCGCGCGGGTCGCTGATCATCCCTGGAGGGATAGCAACGCTGGCTCAACGCCGTCTACGACCTCGAACTGCTGGTCGCTGATCATCCCTGGAGGGATAGCAACCCGGTCCGGTCGGCCGCGTGACGGGTGGTCGCCCGGTCGCTGATCATCCCTGGAGGGATAGCAACAGGTGACGCCGCTGGCCAGCGCCAGCGTGCGGATGTCGCTGATTATCCCTGGAGGGATAGCAACCCGCGCAGCTGCTCCTGGGCGGCCAGGACGTCCTTGGCCGGTCGCTGATCATCCCTGGAGGGATAGCAACAAGACGGGGACGCCGATGGGCTGCCACACCTCCAGTCGCTGATCATCCCTGGAGGGATACCAACTCAGCGAGGTCCGCCCACTCGGATTCGAGGTGCCCGGTCGCTGACCATCCCTGGAGGGACAGCAACAGACCACTTCCCCGGGGATCGTGAACGGCAACGGCGATCCGCCCAACCCGCTTGGGGACCAGGAGCGGCTCGAAGGTGCTGGCCCGGCCGATGAGCATCTTGGCCAGGCGGACGAGCAACTGGCTGACGGCCTAGGCTAGGTCCCGGAGTGGATGGCATACTACGACGCCGGTGAGCACGCTGGCGCCCGCGCAGTTTCTGCCCCCGACCTGGCTTGGGCTCGGTGGCCCGGGCGGGCTGGTGAGCCGTTACTTTTGGGCAGTGCTGAAGTTGGGGGCACCCGGCTTCGACCGAGTTCGCGTCATGGACCGGGTCGGGCTCGCAGCCGCGCTGTTCGATGGGGGCGAGCCCGAGCAGGGCATCGAAGCGGCCCTGTGGGCGCTCGACGAGGAGGCCCGTGCCGACTCCACGCGCCTGGCCTCCCGGCTTAACACGCTGTCGGATGCCACCCGCTCGTGCCCCACCGCCGCGGTGAACAAGGTGCGAGCCCGGGTCAAGAATCTCGTCGCCGCGAGGCGGAAAACCGTCACAGCCTGAGATTCGTATACAGAATGGGCAAGCACAGCCGACCTAAACCACCGAACCAGCCGTCCCGGGCCGTCCCGCGCGTCGATCCGGCGGACCCGCTCGCGCCGTACAATAAGCGGCGCCGCCCGCCCCTGGACATCTACCGCCGCCACCGGCCGCTGCACGGCGGCGCCAGCCACCTTCACCCCAACCAGCCGAGGGTACTGGAGGAGTGGGACGGCTTCACCTACGTCCCTGCGGGTACGGCGCCCGACCTCGCGAGGGCACAGAAGTGGGCCAATGAGCACGAACCGGACACCGAATCCGCGGTGAGACCGTCCTTCCGGGACGCTGAGTGAGCCCGGAGGACGCGAAAAGCGCCCGCTCCTTCCGAGGGCGCACTGTTGCAAATAGATCACGATGTCACGCGGCGGGCGGAGGCCGCGAAGCGTGACGTTCTTGTTGGCGCGCGTGGCCTGCTCGCCATCCAGGCGCCGAGCGGGTCAGGTTGGGATGGTGCCTTCGACGTCACCTTCAGCATGTATCTCTGTAGCCACACGTCGGTCTCCTGGGCGCCAGCGACTCCTAACTCAACTACACAGGACTGGCTTCCCCGCCACATCGCGGTCTTCCACTGTGCTGAGATCACCCTTGCGGATGGGATGAGTTCAGCGTAATGCGACATCTTTTTCGCGGACCGAAGAATACTAATTCTTGCCGAATGCTTCTAAATGGTAATCGATGGTCAAATCGAACCTAGTCAGCAAGAAGTTGGCAAGCGCCTGCGAGACTGTAAAGAAGGGCAAGGGTCCCTCAAGGGCACGTATGCCTTCGACAGTCTGAACCGATCTTGCTCCGTCTATAGCAAGGCCTAATCCCCTACGTCTCAAGCCACGGTATGATCTTGCCGCTTCCGAGGGTTTTGCTCGAAATGGTCAGGGACAACTTCTCGTATGAGAGGCTGAGCAGATATCGATGATGAGGCACCCAACAATAGTTGTATTCTCGGCAGCGGGACC
Source organism: Sphaerisporangium sp. NPDC051011 (assembly GCF_040653595.1). Classification (NCBI taxonomy): domain Bacteria; kingdom Bacillati; phylum Actinomycetota; class Actinomycetes; order Streptosporangiales; family Streptosporangiaceae; genus Sphaerisporangium; species Sphaerisporangium sp. NPDC051011. Next base: position 3,509 of record NZ_JBFAGG010000037.1, read on the forward strand.
TCAACTCGGGGGAAGCAAACCCCAGACCGGGACATCACCCTCGAAACGGTAGGCGCGATCCAAGAGCGGGCGGCCCTATGGAGGAATTGGCGTGCTCTCGAACCTGTCGGCTCATGCTAGCTCCTGCCGACGGGCGTCGCACCGTGAGTGACTCCCTGACGAGCGCCCCGTGCATGAGGCTCAAGCCCATGATCGCACCGATTTCAACGACTCGACAGGCGTCGATAGGAGGAACCAGGTTGAGTCACCTGCAGCAATATTTTCGTAGCCCAGAATTAGAGCGGAAACCAGTCTCTTTTGTACTCGCGCAGCTTTGCTAGATGAGCCGCTGACGGAATAGCACCGCCGACAGGTTCGCCTCTTGTGGCCAGGGGTTCCGTGCGGCGTAGCCAGTCTTCAGGTGCAGAGCACAGCCAGCACCCTCGAGCGTGCCGACGCCATCGTGGCCCTCCCCGGTTGTCCCCGCCAACGTGTTGGCGGTGCGGGACGAAGCCGGTGTGGCTGGCTGACGTGATAGGGGTCCGGGTCTCTCGCTGATGGACATGCGAAGAGCCCTCGAGCGCATAGCTGCGAGGGCTCTTCGCTGCGCCATCCAGCGCGTACGTCGGGCTGGCCGGATTCGAACCGGCGACCCCCGCCACCCAAAGGCGGTGCGCTAGCCAAACTGCGCTACAGCCCGTCGGACGACGAGTCTAGCCTCTCGGGCGGCTCGTGAGGTGTCGAGGGTGCTTAGAGATCTTCCCAACCTTGCATGAAGCCCCCCATGATCCGGGCGGAGCTTGTTGACTCCTGGTCGATCACGGTCAGGTACCTCGTGGTTGAGTGGATATCGTTGTGGCCGAGGCGGGCTTGTACGGTGGCGAGATCTTCACCGCCACGCAGGAGGTTTGATGCGTGGCAATGACGTATGTCGTAGGGCGGGATGTAGTCGACGCCGGCTTCGGCTACCGCCTTTACCCAGATCCGGCGCCAGGTGTTCTTGCTGAGGTTCTCTGCGTTTCCCCGGAGGCGCATAGGAGGGGGGGCCTTCTTGCGCTTTGAGCTTCGAAGTTTGGCCATGCGTTCCCGTCCATACACGCGACTAGCCTGTTTGCAGCCGACGCAACCACATTTACCGGTAGCGTAGCCGGTGAGCGTTCCGTGTTTGAACGTTCGCAGGTGCTCGGCATTGGTGCGGGGGGACCGAACCTTCGCTTCGAAGGTGCCTAGTGCGTCAAGTTCTTCCTGCGTGAGCTCGTCCATGCGTCCACGTTGGCCACCTGACTCGAACATCCAGTAAGGGAAGAGCAGCTCTCCCCTCTTGATGCCATGTCTGTCGACATGGTCTTTGAGCGCCCTGGCGACGGATAGGTCGATAGTGAAAACTCGGACCGTTCCGTTCTTGGTGTAATTCTTTGTTAGGAAGCGTTCTCCGTCTGGATGAAATTCTGAAGTAATTTCTACTGTGCTCTTGGTCACCTCAAGGCGTCCGGTCTCGTAGTTCAGATCGCCTTCTACGAAGCTGATGGCCTCGCAGAATCGGACTCCCGAGTTGAAAATAAGCAGGGAAAACCGCTTGGCCTCAAGACTGGGAAGATTCTGCCGAACCCTATTGTAGGTGGGCGGATCGTAGACCTTGATGATCTTCCCTTTGCCCTTGCTCCTTCCGCCCCCTGTGAGCCGGATGCCGGCCACCGGGTTGTCGCCCGTGATGTACCGCTGGCGCTTGGCTAGCCCGAACATCGAAGAGAGCATCGTCTTGGTGTGAGCGATGGACGAGTGCCCTGCCCCTTCCTCCGCAAGGATCACCGTCAGTAGTTGGGTGAGCACTTCGTTGTCCACCTCGATCAGACGACGGTCGCCGATGTAGGGGTCCACGTGGCAGCGGAACAGTCCCGCGTAGTTCATCTTGGAGCCGGGTTCGATGCCGTGCTCGTCGAGGAACTTCCAGAAAAATTGCCTGACGGTGATCTTGGCCTTCTCGGCGGGGCTGGTGACAGTCAGGCGACTGGCGGCGTGCTTCTCGGCCGCGAGAGCGACCTCGCGGGCCTTGTCCTGATCATCGAAGGTTCCGGCCGACTTGTACTTGCCGTTCACGGCCTTGTACATGCCGGTGTAGCGGATGGCGCCGTTCTTCTGGGGGCGCTCCATCGTGTATGCCAGGGGGGACCTCCTGTGGTTCGCGCGTTAGAGAGTGCGTTAGATGGCGGCACCTCCACGAGGCTCCATCAGACTGCACGGACCAACATGATCATGCTTTGACCTGCGGTTTTAGGACTCAATGTAGTGCACGCTTCGAGTGTTGAGCCAATTTTGGGTGCAGGAGATCATCGGTTCAAATCCGGTCACCCCGACACAAGCCGAACGCGGCCTCGGCCGCCCTGCGGGGGCGCGGCGATCCGGGGTGTCGTGACCCTATACAAAAGGTGAGATCGCCGTTTCGCCCGACGTGGGTTCGGATACGGGTCGTTATGCCGCGAGGTCGGACATTTCTATGCAGGCCATCGCGGCCCGCACCATCTAACGCATCTACGGCTCTACCGCTCTCCTGCGGCCGTCGTCAGCGCTCGGCGCCGAACAGCGCCCAGACGGCCTTGCCGCCCTCGTCCAGCGCGTCCCAGCCCCAGCACGTGCTGTAGGTCTCGACGATGTGGAGGCCGCGCCCGTGCTCGGAGATGAAGTCCGGCTCCTTGGGCGTCGGGATCTCGTCGCTCGGATCCGACACGGCCAGCAGCACGTGCGGCGCGAGGCGCAGCAGGATCAGCGTGATCGGGTGGTCCTGCGGGCGGAGCGGCGCGCGGCTCCCGTACCGTACGGCGTTGGTGACCAGCTCCGATACCACCAGCGCGGCGTCATCGCAGAGCTTGGCCAGTCCCCACCTGTCGAGGGTCGTGCGGGTGACGTCACGAGCCATTTTCACCGAGTCGGCCTGCGGGCGCAGGGGGCAGGTGGTGGTGTCACGGCGTAGAGCCGACCGCATTAGCCCCTTAAAATCCACGTTACGGACCGGGGTGAGACAGTGGGCCGCGGATACCGGTTCCAGCATCCCGCTGATACCTCCCGCCGTCATTGTGAGTCTCCGCCGCCTGTCGTCTCTTATACGAGTTAGTGCACCTTTAGCCCAATATGCACTAGGCCATCATGGGTCAGTATTGCGCCACGTGCAAGACCCAAATGCACGTGCAGTTGCGCCGTGCATACGCAAGAGCCCGGATGGACGCGCTCCGTGAGCGAACGGGCTTGCACCGGTGAAAGGGACAGCGGGACCAGACCTTGTCACGGGGGCCGGAAGTGGTGACACTGTGTTGGCTGGCACGAGTAGAGCGCGAGAAGAGAAGGAGGCCGAAATGACTCAGTTCCAGCCTGGCTCCGGTCCGACGGCCCTCCGCATCCTCTTGGGAACGCAGCTCCGCCGGCTCCGCGAAGAGAAGGGCATCTCCCGCGAGGACGCAGGCCATGTGATCCGCGGCTCCGAGTCCAAGATCAGCAGGATGGAGCTCGGACGGGTCGGCTTCAAGGAGCGCGACGTCGCCGATCTGCTCACCTACTACGGGGTGGCGGAGGGCGAGGCGCGGTCGGCCGTCATGAACCTCCTCGAGCGGGCCAACGAACCCGGCTGGTGGCACCGCTTCAGCGACCTCCTCCCGTCCTGGTTCCAGGCCTACGTCGGCCTGGAGGAAGCCGCCGCGCGTATCCGCACGTACGAGGTCCAGTTCGTGCCCGGCCTGCTCCAGACCAAGGAGTACGCCCGCGCGGTGATCACCGCCGGGTCCGCCGGCATCGGCGCCGCCGAGATCTCCCGCCGCGTCGACCTGCGCATGGAGCGCCAGCGCGTCCTCGACCGCGGCGACGGCCCGGTCTTCTGGGCCGTGATCGACGAGGCGGCGCTGCGGCGGCCGATCGGCGGGGCCGACGTCATGCGGGGCCAGCTCGAACACCTGCTGGAGCTCATGCGCCAGCCCAACATCACCATTCAGGTGATGCCGTTCAGCTTCGGCGGGCACAGCGCCGAGGGCGGCGCCTTCAGCGTCCTGCGCTTCAACGACCACGAACTGCCCGACATCGTATACGTCGAGCAACTCGCGAGCGCCCTCTACCTGGACAAACGCGAGGAAGTGGACCGTTACAGCGAGGTCATGGAACGCTTGTGCGCGGCGAGTACCACCCCCGAGGCGACCGTCGACATCCTGCAGAAGATCATCTCTGACATAATCTGACGCCTGTCGATGACGCCGGAGGCGCCCATCTGCCCTAGACTGGCATGCGGCGCTGGACACCCGCCACAGTTGCGCACGCCCGGACAGGTTGTGCCCGTTGGCCCGTGCACTGAGCCGCCCAAGTGGGCGCGGCACGCGATCGTGTCGCGGTGGCCGTACGGCACGACGCGCCCGCGATCACCAGAAGCTTGATCAAGGAGACCACCCCGTGAAGACCGCTGTCGAGGAGCTCAGCCCCACCCGGGTCAAGCTCACCGTCGAGGTGCCGTTCGAGGAGCTCGAGACGAGCATGCAGGCGGCGTACAAGAAGGTCGCGCAGCAGGTGCGCGTGCCCGGCTTCCGCCCCGGCAAGGTTCCCGCCCGCATCATCGAGCAGCGCTTCGGCCGCGCGGTGGTCCTGGAGGAGACGCTCAACGACGCCCTGCCGAAGCTGTACGGCAAGGCCGTCGACGAGAGCGACGTCTTCCCGGTCAGCCAGCCCGAGATCGAGGTCACCCGCATCGACGACGGCGAGGAGGTCGAGTTCACCGCCGAGGTCGACGTGCGCCCGGCCTTCGAGGTCCCGGCCTACGAAGGGCTCGAGGTCACCGTCCCCTCCGCCGAGGTCGCCGACGAGGACGTCGACGTCCAGATCGACGCCCTGCGCCAGCGCTTCGCCACGTTGGCCGGCGTCGAGCGCCCCGCCGCCAACGGCGACTACGTCGTCATGGACCTCGCGGCCACGATCGACGGCGAGAACATCGAAGAACAGCAGGCCGCGGACGTCTCCTACGAGGTCGGCGCGGGCTCGGTGCTGCAGGGCCTGGACGACGCCCTGGTCGGCATGGCCGCGGGCGACGAGAAGACCTTCACCACCACGCTCGTGGGCGGCGAGAACGCCGGCGAGGAAGCCGACGTCACCATCAAGGTGAAGAACGTCAAAGAGAAGGTCCTCCCCGAGCTGGACGACGAGTTCGCCGGCCTGGCCAGCGAGTTCGACACGCTGGAGGAGCTGCGCGGCAGCATCGGCGAGCAGGCCCGCCGCAACAAGCTCGTCGACCAGGTCGTGCAGGCCCGCGAGAACGCCCTGACGGCCCTGCTCGACCAGATCGACATCCCGCTGCCCGACAGCGCGCTGAAGGCCGAGCTCGACGCTCGCAAGCACAACCTGGAGCACCAGGTCGCCGAGAGCGGCCTGAGCCGCGAAGCCTTCTTCCGGCTCTACCAGACCACCGAGGAAGAGCGGTTCGCCGAGTTCGAAGAGAACTCCCGCAAGGCGATCAAGACCGGCTTCGTGCTCGACAAGATCGTCAAGCAGGAGGACCTCGGGGTCAGTGAGCAGGAGCTGACCAACTTCGTGGTGCGCCGCGCCGCGCAGCTGGGCGTCGCCCCGAACACCCTCGCCCAGCACCTCGCCGACAACGACCAGCTCACGCTGGCCATGGTCGAGATCGTCCGTGACAAGGCCAAGACCGTCATCGGCGACGCCGCCAAGGTGACCGACGAGGCCGGTAACGAGGTCGACCTCAAGGCCATCTACGCCGAGCTCAACGCCGAGCAGGAAGGCGCGCCGGTCGCCGCCGAGGCCGCCGAGTGACCGAGGCGCCTCTCGCCTGACGCGCCCGCCGCGTCCCCGAGGTGATCGTCCATGCCCTCATCGTGATCCGTCACGGTGAGGGCATCGTCGTATCCGGGCCATATCAAGCGGATATGAGCACCCTTGGGTGACTTTTGGGATGATTCTTACGACAGCGAGGGGACCGTGGGCGCGGCCGCGTGAGCGACTCGCCCGGGCCCAGCGGAGAAACCGCACCACCTGCACGTCACGGGTCAAGGTCGGCGCGGCGACGCGGCGCCATCTCATCCACCAGTCGGAGCTGGAAGAACGCCGGCGCGCGCCCGATTCGCACGGACCTCATGGCACCTGCGCCGACAGCGAACAGTGTTGAGACGCGGCCTGACCGGTCGTTGCCGCGCGTTAAGGTCACAAGCAAAGCCCATCGATTACGACGCATCGGAAGGTGACGCTGTGACCAGCCCGCCGACCTCATACCAGCCCACCAGCTTCGGGCCGCAGTCGCGTGGCCGTGAGAACGGCTCATTCCGGCTTGAGGACCAGCTTTACAACCGTCTGCTGCGTGAGCGCATCGTGGTGCTCGGCACCCAGGTGGACGACGAGGTCGCCAACCGCATCTGCGCCGAGCTCCTGCTCCTGGCCGCGGACGACGCCGATCGGGACATCTGGCTCTACATCAACTCTCCTGGCGGTTCGGTGACTGCCGGCATGGCGATTTACGACATGATGGAGTATGTGCCGAACAACGTCTGCACGGTCGCCATGGGGCTGGCCGCCTCGATGGGCCAGTTCCTGCTGTGCGCCGGGGCACACGGCAAGCGGTACGCTCTGCCGCACGCCCGCATCATGATGCACCAGCCCTCCGGCGGCATCGGCGGCACCGCGGCGGACATCGCGATCCAGGCAGAGCAGATGCTTTACGTCAAGAAGACCTTGGCCGAGCGCATCGCCCACCACACCGGCCAGCTCCTCGACCAGATCGAGAGGGACTCCGACCGGGACCGCTGGTTCACCGCCGAGGAAGCCAAGGACTACGGCTTCATCGACCACGTCGTGCGCAGTGCGCGGCAGGTGCCCTCCGAAGGCGCCGTCTCCTGAAGGGACAATTCGTGAGTGATCTGATCCGGCCGGGAGACATCAACGGCCGTTACATCATCCCTTCGTTCGTCGAACGCACCACGTACGGCGTCAAGGAGATGAACCCTTACAACAAGCTCTTCGAGGACCGCATCATCTTCCTCGGAGTGCAGATCGACGACGCGTCGGCGAACGACGTGATGGCCCAGCTCCTGACGCTGGAGTCACTCGACCCCGATCGCGACATCAGCATCTACATCAACTCGCCGGGCGGCTCGTTCACCGCCATGACGGCGATCTACGACACGATGCAGTTCGTCCGCCCGGAGATCCAGACGGTCTGCCTCGGCCAGGCGGCCTCGGCCGCGGCCGTGCTCCTGGCCGGCGGCACCCCGGGCAAGCGGTTCGCGCTTCCGAACGCCCGCATGCTGATCCACCAGCCCTCCACCGAGGGCGGCGGCCAGGGCAGCGACATCGAGATCCAGGCCCGCGAGATCCTGCGCATGCGCTCGCTCCTGGAGGAACTCGTCGCCCGCCACTCCGGCAAGTCGCCGGAGGAGGTGCGTCGTGACATCGAGCGCGACAAGATTCTCAACGCCGACGAGGCCAAGCAGTACGGCCTGATCGACGACATCATCCCCTCACGGAAGAAGCGCGCTCAAGCGGTTGCTTCCTGAGGTCGCGGATCGCACCGGAACGGTGCCCAATTGGGCACGTTCCGGTGCGACTCACCGCTAGGGGGCGCACGGAGGGCCCAGAAGACGGTAACGTCGAAACCTGAGCGGGATGACTTTTCGGACCGAGTCCGCAAGATTCGGATCGCGGAGCAGGCGGTCCCACGCAAAGGAGTATCTGGGGTGGCACGCATCGGCGACGGCGGAGACCTGCTGAAGTGCTCGTTCTGCGGGAAGAGCCAGAAGCAAGTCAAGAAGCTCATCGCCGGACCAGGCGTCTACATCTGCGATGAGTGCATCGATCTCTGCAACGAGATCATCGAGGAGGAGCTCTCCGAGTCCTCCGAGCTCAAGTGGGACAGTCTCCCCAAGCCGAGAGAGATCTTCGAGTTCCTGGACGCCTACGTCATCGGCCAGGACAAGGCGAAAAAGGCCCTCTCGGTCGCGGTGTACAACCACTACAAGCGGGTGCAGTCCGGCGAGCACGGCCGGGACGACGGTCTGGAGGTGGGGAAGTCCAACATCCTGTTGCTCGGCCCGACGGGCTCGGGCAAGACCTTGCTCGCGCAGACCCTCGCGAAGATGCTGAACGTGCCGTTCGCCATCGCGGACGCCACGGCGCTCACCGAGGCCGGCTACGTCGGCGAGGACGTCGAGAACATCCTTCTCAAGCTCATCCAGGCGGCCGACTACGACGTCAAGAAGGCCGAGACGGGCATCATCTACATCGACGAGGTCGACAAGATAGCCCGTAAGAGCGAGAACCCCTCGATCACCCGCGACGTCTCGGGCGAGGGCGTGCAGCAGGCCCTGCTGAAGATCCTGGAGGGTACGACCGCCTCGGTCCCGCCCCAGGGCGGCCGCAAGCATCCGCACCAGGAGTTCATCCAGATCGACACCACCAACGTGCTGTTCATCTGCGGTGGTGCGTTCGCGGGCCTCGAAAAGATCATCGAGTCGCGCATCGGCAAGAAGGGGATCGGCTTCAACGCCATCATCCACTCCAAGGACGAGATCGACGCCTCGGACATCTTCTCCGACGTCATGCCGGAGGACCTGCTGAAGTTCGGCATGATCCCCGAGTTCGTCGGCCGTCTGCCGATCATCACCAGCGTCCACAACCTCGACCGCGACGCGCTGATCCAGATCCTCACCGAGCCCAGGAACGCGCTGGTGAAGCAGTACCGCCGGCTGTTCGAGCTGGACAACGTCGAACTCGAGTTCACCGACGACGCCCTGGAGGCCATCGCCGACCAGGCGATCCTGCGCGGCACCGGTGCCCGTGGCCTGCGCGCCATCATGGAGGAAGTCCTCCTGTCGGTGATGTACGAAGTGCCCTCCCGCCAGGACGTCGCGCGCGTCGTCATCACCCGCGAGTCGGTGCTGGAGCACGTCAACCCAACCCTGGTGCCACGCGACCAGCTCAACGCCAAGCAGCAGCGCACCCCCAGGGAGAAGTCCGCCTGACAGGCTGGGCTTCACATCGATCTCAGCCTCATGATCGTGTGAGCGGAGGGGCGACCGCTCACCCGTCATGACGCCTCACGTGTCCCACGTGTCCGAGGCGACGGTCCGCCTCTCGACAGGCGTGTGCCATTCCGGTGCCCGGCACGTTACGTAACGTAGTATGCCGTACTTATAGGCTCGCCGAATGTGGCTTTTTGTGCCGCAAGCCCGTATATCCGATTACGGGCGGGCGACGAGGCGACGCGGGCAAGCCGGCGGCCTCCCTACAATTGGTGACTGTGACAACGCCTGAGCTGCCAACCCAATACGCACCCGCCGACGTCGAGACCCAGAGCTACGAGCGCTGGGTATCCGAGGGTTACTTCACGGCGGACGTAGGCAGCGAGCGCGAGTCGTACTCCATAGTCCTGCCGCCGCCCAACGTCACCGGCGTCCTCCACATCGGCCACGCCCTCGACCACTCGATCCAGGACGCGCTGACGCGGCGCGCCCGCATGCGGGGTTTCGAGACCCTCTGGCTCCCCGGCATGGACCACGCCGGCATCGCCACGCAGAACGTCGTCGAGCGCGAGCTGGCCAAGCAGGGCCTCTCGCGGCACGATCTCGGCCGCGAGGCCTTCGTCGACCGGGTCTGGCAGTGGAAGGAGGAGTCCGGCGGGCGCATCCTCAGCCAGATGACCAAGCTCGGCGACGGCGTCGACTGGTCACGCGAGCGGTTCACCATGGACCAAGGGCTCTCCCGCGCCGTCCAGACCATCTTCAAGCGCCTCTTCGACGACGGCCTGATCTACCGCGCCGAGCGCATCATCAACTGGTGCCCCCGGTGCCTGACCGCCCTGTCCGACATCGAGGTCGACCACTCCGACGACGAGGGCGAGCTCATCTCCATCCGCTACGGCGACGGCGACGCGTCCATCGTGGTCGCCACCACCCGCGCCGAGACCATGCTCGGAGACACGGCCGTGGCCGTGCACCCCGACGACCAGCGCTACGCCCACCTGGTCGGCACGACCGTCGAGCTGCCCTTCACCGGGCGGATGATCCCCATCGTGGCAGACGAGCACGTCGACCCCGCGTTCGGCACCGGCGCCGTCAAGGTCACCCCGGCGCACGACCCGAACGACTTCGAGATCGGCCGCCGCCACGGGCTGCCCTCGCTCACCGTCATGGACGAGCGCGGCGTCATCACCGCCCACGGCCCGTTCCAGGGGCTCGACCGCTTCGAGGCCAGGCCCGCCGTGGTCGCCGCGCTGCGGGCCGAGGGGCGCATCGTCGCCGAGAAGCGCCCGTACGTCCACGCGGTCGGCCACTGCTCCCGCTGCAAGACCGTCGTCGAGCCGCGGCTGTCCCTGCAGTGGTTCGTCAACGTCCAGCCGCTGGCCAAGGCCGCCGGTGACGCCGTCCGCGACGGCCGCACCCGCATCCACCCGCCGGAGCTCGCCAAGCGCTACTTCGACTGGGTCGACGACATGCACGACTGGTGCATCTCACGACAGCTCTGGTGGGGGCACCGCATCCCCGTCTGGTACGGCCCCGAGGGGGAGGTCGTCTGCGTCGGCCCCGACGAGGAGGCGCCGCCCGGCTACGTCCAGGACGCCGACGTGCTGGACACCTGGTTCTCCTCGGGCCTGTGGCCCTTCTCCACCCTCGGCTGGCCCGACCGCACCCCCGAACTGGAGCGCTTCTACCCCACCACCGTCCTGGTGACGGGGTACGACATCCTGTTCTTCTGGGTCGCCCGCATGATGATGTTCGGGCTGTACGCCATGGACGGCACCCCGCCGTTCCAGACCGTCGCCCTGCACGGCATCGTGCGCGACCAGTTCGGCAAGAAGATGTCGAAGTCGTCCGGTAACGTCGTCGACCCCCTCGACTGGATCAGCCGGTACGGCGCGGACGCGACCCGCTTCACGCTGCTGAGGGGCGCGAGCCCGGGCTCGGACGTCGCGATCAGCGAGGACTGGGTCGCGGGGGCGCGCAACTTCTGCAACAAGATCTGGAACGCGACGCGGTTCGCGCTGATGAACGGCGCCACCACCGCGGCCGACCTCCCCGCCCCGGCGGATCTCACCGTCGCCGACCGCTGGGTCCTGTCCCGGCTGCAGGCCGTGGTCGCCGCCGTGAACGCCGGGTACGACGACTACGAGTTCGCGAAGATCTCCGACCAGCTCTACCACTTCGCCTGGGACGAGGTCTGCGACTGGTACGTCGAGCTGGCCAAGATCCAGATCAGCGCCGGGGGGGAGGTGGCCGACCGCACGCGCCTGGTGCTGGGCCACGTCTTCGACGCCCTGCTCCGGCTTCTGCACCCGATCGTGCCCTTCGTCACCGAGGAGCTCTGGCGGGCGCTCACCGGCGGCCCGTCCGTCATGACGGCCCCCTGGCCCGAGCCCGCGCACGCGTACGCCGACCAACCCGCCGAGAACGAGATCGCCGCCTTGCAGGAGCTCGTCACCGAGGTTCGACGCTTCCGGTCCGACCAGGGGCTGAAGCCCGGGCAGCGGGTGGCGGCACGGCTCAGATTCGGCGGCACGGCCCTCGCGGCGCACGAGGTGGCCATCCGGTCCCTGCTGCGGCTGGACGACCCCACGGCGTCCTTTACGGCCACCGCGAGGCTCGCTGTGGGTGAGGAGGCCGTGGTCGAGCTCGACACGGCCGGAGCCATCGACGTCGCGGCCGAGCGCAGGCGCCTGGAGAAGGACCTCACGGCCGCGCGCAAGGAGTCCGCGCAGGCGGCGGGCAAGCTGGGCAACGAGCAGTTCATGTCGAAGGCGCCCGACGACGTCGTGGCGAAGGTCCGCGCGCGCGCCGCCCAGGCCGACGCCGACATCGCCCGGCTCGAAGCCCAGCTGGCGGCCCTGCCGGCGAGCTGACGCGCGCCGAAGAGCCCGTGGTCCTGGCGGACCGCGGGCTCTTCGGCGTCTGGGGGAATACCCCGAATGTCGAAGGTTTGGGCAGGGGTGACCCGGGAATAACCGCAAGCTTGCCGAAGATGTTCATGGCATGCGCGCGTCGGTGCTAGAGTTCTGTCTCGCAGGGCGACGCACAACTCCGCTCCACAAGGGCGGAGGCTCCGGGAATCCATCGAATCCTGGAGGTGCTACGCTCATCTGCACTCCCAAAGACCTACCTTGCTTGAGTTCGGCTGGCTTTTGACGCAGCCACTTGATCAGGGTAAGTTAGTGGAGTTGCCCTGGAGACGGGGCGGCCTGAATGCTAGTGGGTTTGCTGGGTCGCAAGTCAAGTGCTGGTAACGGCGCGATTTGCTGGCGGTCAAGCGAC
>NZ_JBFAGG010000038.1:0-13547 GCF_040653595.1 Sphaerisporangium sp. NPDC051011
GCTGCGTCCGAGGCCGGGTGGCGTGACCCGTACGGATTGGGGCCGGACGCGCGGATCTCGGTGGGCGGCTACTTCCCGCGCGTCACCGGGCGGCCCGGGGAACCGCCGGGCTCCTGCACGACAGGAGGTGACAGGCCGTTGTACGCGGTCGCGTTCGTCGTGCCGTCCAGGACCGAGCACGCCGTGGCCTGGGCGCTTGCCGTTCCCGGCGTGGTGGCCGCTGCGGCGTGCACGGCTCAGGTCAGGGTGGCCGGCATCTCCGGGTCGCGGGTGATCTGGATGCCGGGCGTACGGATGTGCGACGACTGCGCCGTGGTGGTCGGTGGGGCGAGGCGGGGTGAAGTGCTGTGACGCTCAGCGCGATGGACGGCAGCGCCGGGCATGGGCCTCATGTGCTGGAGCCGCAGCCGGATTGCGTACAAGTCCAGTGGCAGGCCGCGACTCAAGCCGAGGACCGGCGGAGGGTGCTGCGGTGGACGTGTGAGTGCAGGCCGGTGGTGTACTACCTGGTCGCGGCCGGTGGACAGGGGTACATCGAACGGACGGGTCCCGGCCCGGCGGCCGTTCAACAAAGAGGTCCCGGCGCGGGTGCGGTTCAAGGGACAGGCCCCGATCTGACGACGACTCAACGGACAGGTTCCGGCCCGATGACGGTTCAGACTGCCCGGATGCCGCACGTGCAGGTGGCGGATCTGTGGGAGTTGATCTGGCTGGGACGTGCCCGATGATGGCGCGGCGTCGTGACACCACATGGCACGAGGAGTTCCTCCGCCTGGTGAACGACGGCCTGACCTTCAAGGCGGCGCTCGGCACGCTCGGCGTGAGCCCTGCCACCCTCAACAAGCACTTCCAGGCCGACCATGCCTTCCACGCCAGGGCCAGACGCGGGCGCGCCCGCCGCCTGCACGGTCCGGCCCCCGACACCTCCTGGCACCCTCGGCTGCCGCCGCTCCTGGCCGCCGGGCTGTCGGTCGCGCAGGCGGCCAAACGGATCAGGAAAAGCCCTATAACGGTAAGAAATCACCTGAAGCGGTTTCCTGATCTGCACACCGCCGCGAACAGCGCCGCCGAGCAAGGCCCCGGGGCCGAGTTGGCGTCTCAGGGCTAACCCCGCTCAACCGATTCCCGCGACCGTACAGCGGACATCTGGGTCGTCGTCATCGGACCGGCGACGGCCCGCCCGCGTCCCACCGGACGAGTACGGTTCGGTGGGCGGTCTGGGTTCCGGTGAGCGGGTCGATCCGGAAATCGCCGAACATGGTGGTCGTCTGCAACCGCGTGGCCGCCGACCACAGGGCGTCGCGGGAGGTGCTGCCGGTCGCGCGTGCGCAGTGGACGGCGATGGCGGCCGTGGCCGCCGCCTGGACGGCCGGGTAGTCCGGCGGCACGCCGGCCCGTTCGGTGTATGCGGCAACGAAGTCGGCTTCGGCGGGGCCCAGCTCGGGCTTCCCTCCGCTGCCCGGGGACCACTGGCCCACGCCGTAGACCCCCCGAGGATCGCCGACGACCTGACCGAACTCGCGTACTCCGGCTGCCACCGCGCACAACCTCGAAGGCGGATTCGCCAGCGCGAGCGCGTTCCTGACCGTCTCCACGTCCTCCTCGAAAGAACCCGCGCACATCAGGGCCCATCGCCGCGTGCCCGCCGGGGGCGACAGCCGTCCAGTCGCGACACGGACAGCGGGAATGCTGAGGGAACGGGCCGTCACCTCGGCCCCGGCGGCCACCTGCCGGCCGAAGCCGCCCTTCCCATGTGCGATCCACATGGGCACGCCGCCCGCCTCGGAGGCCAGGTGGTGGAGAAACGGCTCGGCGTACCGGCTGGCCGGGGTCGGTACGGAGACGACGTGGCCGGGATGGGCGGCCTCGACATCATCGCCTGCCCCGCCGTGGTTCCAGATCAGCCGATCCAGACGGGCGGCCACATCCCCCGCCCGCCGCATGAGCTGCGTCGAGTACGGCCCGAGCAGGATGTCACACTGCTCCGCAAGCCGAAGCAGCCCGCTTTCCAGCACGTCCGGACGGCTCTCATCGTCCTCGACCACCAACTCCACCGCGCCGGCCCAGGCCCGCCAGACCTCCAACCCCGCCCGAGCCTGCCCGCCAAACCGGCCATATCTGCCCGACAACGACAAGCACACCCCTACGCGCAGATGCCTCCCTCTGCCCGTCATGCACCTTCACCACCTGCCAGAACTTGGCGCTGTACCGGGGCGCCGACCCGGGCGAGTGGCGTGCGGCCAGGATCACGGTGCAGGTCCTGGATGGATGGACCCACCCGCGCGAGCGCGCGCGCCAGATCCTCGCCCGGGCGCGGCTGCCCGCTACGCGGTGACCAGGGTGTCGCTGCGCGGCTGGGGCACAGCGGCACCGGCCTTCTGCTCGTCTGCCTGCGCGGTCCGCTCCTCAGCGGTCAGCAGGCCCAACTCGGCGCGCTCGTCGCGTGGCAGGTAGTCCAGGGCGAGGCGGCGGCCGATGTAGTCGGTGATCGAGGCCGCGATGCGGATGTCGGGGTCGTTGGTCAGGCCGCGCGGCTCGTACGCCACGCCCACCAGGTCGTTGACGATCTTCACGAGAGGAACATCGTGATCGAGCGCCACATTGATCATGGTGTAGAGGGCATCGGTGAGTCCGCGCAGCGTGGACCCGTGCTTGCCCAGGTGCACCACCACGTGCCCCAACGAGCCGTCCGCGTTGGCGGAGGTGATCAGGTGGCCTTGGGCGCCACCGATGCTGAAACGCCGGGTGTGGCCGTTCGGCCGGGCTGCGCGAGAGGTCATATCGGCTCCATGTAGGCGGAGATCGGATCGGCACGCCGCATCATGCCGCACCCGCGGCGCGCAGGCACGGATTCCCGCAGACGCGCCCGAAGAAGCGTGAGGAACTCGTGACCCGGCGATCGGCTCGGCAGGGGCCTGTGGCCGTGAGCGTGCTCGGTCCGCCGGCGACCGGCAAGTCCAGCGTTCCGCCATATGGCCTGATCTTCCGGCTGCGCGAGTATGCCCGCCACCGGGCAGCGCACGACGCGGGCCTGGCCCAGACCATGCGAACCAGCACCGACCCGCTGGGGCGGGTACCCGATCCCGTGGCCCTGAGCCTCATCGATCACGCTCTACATGGCCCTGCCGCCCGTCACCAGGCCTCTTGCTGCTGCTGGAGGGCTTTCAGACGGCGCCGCCCCGGTCTCGGAGGTACGCGGATCTGCGTATGGTGAGGCCGCTGGTGAGCGGATGTCCCGACGGGGCCGCGCGGCGAGACTCGGCGCATGCTGACCGTTCTCGTTCGTGCCTTCCGCGTGCCCGAACTGCGGAAGAAGATGCTCTTCACGCTGGCGGTGATGGTGCTGTTCCGGTTGGGGCAGGTACTGCCCGCGCCCGGGGTGAACGTGGTCGCGGTGCGGGAGTGCCTGAGCGGTACTCGTGGCGGCTTCCAGGACCTGCTGCAACTGTTCAGCGGCGGGGCGATGCTGAAGCTGTCGGTGTTCGCCCTCGGGATCATGCCGTACATCACCGCGAGCATCGTGGTCCAACTGCTCACCGTGATGATCCCGCGCTTGGAGGCGCTCAGGAAGGAGGGGCAGCAGGGGCAGGCGAAGATCACGCAGTACACGAGGTATCTGACGGTGGCGCTGGCCGTGCTGAACGCCACCACGGTCGTGTCGCTGGCCCGCGCGGGCCGGATCTTCCCCGACTGCGCCCGCCCACTGCTGCACGATCAGGGCCCGCTCGCGGTCGTGGTGATCGTGGCCACGATGGTGGCGGGGACTTCCGTGGTCATGTGGCTGGGCGAGCTGGTCACCGACCGCGGAATCGGGAACGGCATGTCCATCCTGATCTTTACGCAGGTGATCGCCGTGTTCCCCTCCTACGTGTCGAACATCTTCGCCGTCAGCCCGCTCGCGGTCGCGGCGATGCTCGTCGCGGGCGTGTTCCTGGTGGCCGCGGTGGTGTTCATGGAGCAGGCGCAGCGGCGGATCCCGGTGCAGTACGCCAAGAGGGTGGTCGGGCGCAGGATGTACGGCGGGACCTCGACGTACCTTCCCCTGAAGGTGAATCAGGCGGGGATCGTCCCCGTCATCTTCACCTCGTCCCTGCTCTACCTCCCGCAGCTCGCGACGCAGTTGCTGGACGGCAGAGGGCCGGTCGCGGAATGGCTGGCGCGCTACCTCGTCTCGGGCGACCACCCGGTGTACATAACGGCATATCTGCTGCTCATCGCGGCTTTCACCTACTTCTACGTGTCGATCACCTTCAACCCCGAGGAGGTGGCCGAGAACATGAAGCAGTACAGCGGGTTCGTGCCCGGCATCCGTCCTGGGCGGCCCACCGCGGAGTACCTGCGGTTCGTGCTGTCACGGCTCACCGCGCCGGGGGCGATCTACCTCGGCACGCTGTCGCTGATCCCGATCATCGCGTTCGTGATCCTGCGGGATCCGTCGACGCAGCAGAACTTCCCGTTCGGCGGGACGACCCTCCTCATCATGGTCGGAGTGGGGCTGGACACGGTGAAACAGATCGAGGCGCAGGTGGAGCAGCGCACCTACAAGGGCTTCCTCAGGGGATCGTCAGCCCGGATCTGACCGCGAAGACGACCAGCTGGGCACGGTCGCGGGCGTGCAGCTTGACCATGGCCCGGCTGACGTGGGTGCGGACCGTGTCGGGGCTGATGACGAGCTCCTTGGCGATCTCGTCGTTCGACCGCCCGGTGGCGACCCAGGCGACCATCTCACGCTCCCTGGGGGTGAGGGTGTCGAGCCCCTCCACGGGGGCGACGTCGTGCCGGCCGAACCGGCCGATGACCTTCCGCGTGATGGCGGGGGAAAGCAGCGCCTCCCCCGAGGCGACCACCCTGATGGCGTGGGCGAGTTCCTCGGGGGCGCTGTCCTTGAGGACGAACCCGCTGGCTCCGGCCCGCAGGGCGGCGAAGACGTACTCGTCGAGCTCGAAGGTGGTCACGACGATGACCCGGGTGGGGTTGAGCGCGGGGTCCGCGGCGATGGCCCGTAGCGTTTCGATGCCGTCCATGCCCGACATGCGGATGTCCAGCAGGAGGACGTCGGGGCGGGTGCCGGCCAGCAGCCGGAGGGCCTCGGCGCCGTCTGCCGCCTCGCCGGCGAACTCCAGGTCGGGCTCGCGGTCGATCAGCGCCTTGAGCCCCATGCGGACGACGGCCTGATCGTCGGCGAGCGCCACGCGAATCGGGCCGGGCGAGCCGGTCACGCCGCGGCCCGGGTCGTGGGACCGCCCGCGCGGGGCGGGGCATCGTGTTCGCTCATCCGGCTCTCGGTCACGCGGTTTCGAGGGGAGGTCACACGGTCTCCAGGGGGAAGCGCGCCACGACGCGGAAGCCGCCGCCCTCGCGAGGCCCGGCTCCGAACGTGCCGCCGGCTTCTCGCACCTGGGCCCGCATTCCGGCCAGCCCCCGGCCCTCCACCGGCCCGGAAAGCCCGGCTCCCTCTGCCGGTCTGGAGAGTTCGCCTCTCTCCGCCGGCCCGGGGAGTTCGCGTCCCTCTGCCGGAGTGGACGGCCCGCGTCCCTCCCCGTAGGCGGAGAGCGCGCGTCCCCGGTCGGTGACCTCCAGGACGAACTCTCGCGCGTCGCCGGTGATGTTCACGACGGCTTCGGTCGGGCCCGCGTGGCGCAGGATATTGGTCAGCGACTCACGCACGACGCGGTGGACCGTGCCCGCGAGATGTGCGGGCACGGACGGTTCCGCCGGTACGAGGACGACGGGCAGCCCCGCCGCGCGCACCCTGCCGACGAGCCCGGCCAGGCCCTCGTCCGGGGTCGCGGGGTCGATGCCGTCGAGCGCGGAGCGGAGGTGGCCGAGCGCCTGCATGCTGGTCGAGCGGATCGCCTCCAGGGACGCGCGGACCTGCTCCGGATCCTCGTCCAGCATGAGCAGGGCGACCCCCGCCTGCATGGCGATGACGGCGAGGCCGTGTCCGGCGGCGTCGTGCACCTCGGCCGCGATACGCGCGCGTTCGGAGGCGATCGGATCTCGCGCGCCGATCGACGCCTGCGCGGTGTCAGCGGGCGACCAAAGTGAGGCGGCCTCGACGCCGCTCCTCGAGGGGCTCGCCAGGAGGCCTGTGCTCAGGCCCTGATCGGACGCACCGCGATCGACGCCCGTGCTCACGGCTTGATCGGACGCGCCCCGGGCGACGCCCGTACTCAGGGCCTGGTCGGACGTGCTGCGGGCCTGGGCGATGCCGCTGAGCGGCCACGGGATGGCGAGCCACCCGGCCCACGCCAACATGAGGACGACGGGCACGTCACGCAACCGTCCCAGGCGGCACAACGCCGCCGCGGCCGCCACGAACGAACTGCGCGGGCGGCCGTCCGGAGGCGTGTGCTCGGTCACCATCCCCCACAAGAAACAGGCGCGTCTGCCCCTGATCCTAGCGAGTGCGGGACGGTCCCGCCGGGAGCCTGTTCCGCCCGAGCCCGCTCTCCAGTGAAGCTGAGCCCGCCCTCCGGCGAAGCCGAGACCGCGCTTCGATGAAAGCAGGGATCGCCCTCCCGTGAAGCCCAGACCATCCTCCCGCGAAGACGGTCACCTGCCGCCCACGCCGCTCTTGACACCCCCAGCGCCGCCGGTCACGCTTGTTGCGGTAAGCGCACCGCGACTCATGATGCGCAACGGAGGTACGCGTATGGCAGGCCCCCGGGTCGTCGTCATCGGAGCGGGTGTGGTCGGCGCGGCGCTCGCCGAGGAGCTGTCGGCCCGAGGTTGGGACGACGTCACCGTGGTGGACCAGGGGGCACTCCCGAAGCCCGGCGGGTCGTCCAGTCACGCTCCCGGGCTGGTGTTCCAGACGAACCCGTCCAAGACGATGGCCGAGCTGGCCCGCTACACCGTCGAGAAGCTGACGCGCCTCGACTGCTTCCTGCAGGTCGGCGGCCTGGAGGTCGCGACCACCCCCGAACGGCTGACCGAGCTGCACCGCCGGCACGGCTGGGCCACCGCCTGGGGCCTGGACGCGCGGCTGCTCACCACCGACGAGACGGTCGCCCTTCACTCCCTCCTCGACCCGGACCGCGTCCTCGGCGGCTTCCACGTCCCCACGGACGGCATCGCCAAGGCCGTGCGCGCGGTCGAGGTCCAGCTCGCGATCGCCCGCGAGCGCGGGGCGCGCGTCCTGGACCGCCACGAGGTGCTGGACATCCGTACGAGCGGAGGCCGCGTCACCGCCGTCGTCACCGACAAGGGCGACATTCCCGCCGACATCGTGGTCTGCTGCGCGGGCATCTGGGGACCGAAGGTCGCCGCCATGGCCGGGACGCCCCTGCCGCTGACCCCGCTCGCGCATCAGCTCGCCTGGACCGGCCCCGTCCCCGCGCTGCGCGGCCAGACGGCGGAGGCGGTCCGGCCGATCCTGCGCCACCAGGACGCCGACCTGTACTACCGGGAGCGGTACGACCGGCTGGCCGTCGGCTACTACGGCCACCGGCCGATGCCCGTCCGGCCCGAGGACATCCTGCCCGTGGGCGAGGCCGAGGTGATGCCGTCCGTCACGCCGTTCACCCCCGCCGACTTCGCCGACGCGTGGAAGGAGACCCGGGCCCTGCTCCCCGCGACCCGGGACGCCGAGATCGCGGAGGGTATCAACGGCCTGTTCTCGTTCACCACCGACAACATGCCGCTGCTCGGGCCGTCCCCGGAGGTCGAGGGCTTCTGGGTCGCCGAGGCGGTGTGGGTCACGCACTCGGCGGGCGTGGCGCGGGCGATGGCCGAGTGGCTGGTCGACGGGCACTGCGCGTCCTTCGACCTGCATGAATGCGACGTGAACCGCTTCGAGCCGCACCAGCTCGCCCCCGAGTACGTGCTGACGCGGGACTGCCAGAACTTCGTCGAGGTCTACGACATCATCCACCCGCTCCAGCCGCCGGAGAACCTGCGCCCGCTGCGCGTCAGCCCCTTCCACGTCCGGCAGCGCGAGTTGGACGCCCGTTTCCTGGAGGCGTCCGGCTGGGAGCGCCCGCAGTGGTACGGCGCGAACGCCGGGCTCGCCGAGGGCGTTCCCGCGCCGGGTGACTGGGCCGCGCGGTACTGGTCGCCGATCGTCGGCGCCGAGGCGCTGGCCTCCCGCGAGGGCGTCGCGCTGTACGACATGACGGCGCTGAAGCGGCTGGAGGTGTCCGGGCCCGGCGCCGAGGCGTTCCTCGGCCGTATGTCGACCGGCGACGTCGCCAAGCCGGTCGGCTCGGTGACGTACTGCCTGCTCCTGGACGCCGACGGCGGCATCCGCAGCGACGTCACCGTCGCCCGCCTCGGCCGCGAGCTGTTCCAGGTGGGGGCCAACGGCAACCTGGACCTCGACTGGCTGGCCCGCCATCGTCCCCGCGACGGGTCGGTGACGATCAGGGACATCACGCCCGGCACGTGCTGTATCGGCGTCTGGGGTCCGCGCGCCCGGGACGTCGTCGCGCCGCTCACCCGCGACGACTTCTCGGCCGAGGGATTCCGGTACTTCCGCGCCAAGCGGGCGTACATCGGCGCGGTGCCGGTCACGGCGCTGCGGCTGTCGTACATCGGCGAGCTGGGCTGGGAGCTGTACACCACGGCCGACATGGGTCTGAAGCTGTGGGACACGCTCTGGGAGGCCGGGCGCCCGTACGGGATCATCGCGGGCGGGCGCGGCGCGTTCACCAGCCTGCGCCTGGAGAAGGGGTACCGCGCGTTCGGCACCGACATGACCTATGAGCACGATCCGTTCGAGGCTGGGCTCGGGTTCGCCGTGAAGATGGACAAGGGCGACTTCCTCGGCAAGAGCGCCCTGGAGGAGCGGCGGGCGTCCGTCGGCCGCCGCCTCACGTGCCTGACGATCGAAGACCCCACCGGCGTGGTGATGGGCAAGGAGCCGGTCTTCGACGGCGACGCGTGCGCGGGGTACGTCACCAGCGCCGCGTACGGCTACACCATCGGCAAGGCCATCGCCTACGCCTGGCTGCCCGCGCGGCTGGCCGTCCCCGGACAGACGGTACATATCGGCTACTTCGACCGGCGTGTCCCCGCCGTCGTGGCCGAGGAACCGCTCTTCGACCCCGCCATGAAGCGGCTCCGCGCGTGACCGGGCCCCATGCGAACGGCCCTCGTCCGAACGGCCCGCGTGCGATGAGCGACCGGCTCTGGAACAGCCCCGAGCCCGACGCTGCCTACGACGTCGTCATCGTCGGAGGCGGCGGCCACGGCATCGCCACCGCCTACTACCTGGCGAAGAACCACGGCGTCACCAACGTGGCCGTCCTGGAGAAGGGCTGGCTCGCCGGCGGCAACATGGCCCGCAACACCACGATCATCAGGTCCAACTACCTGTGGGACGAGAGCGCGGGCATCTACGAGCACGCGCTGAAACTGTGGGAGGGGCTGGAGGACGAGCTCGGCTACGACCTGCTGTTCAGCCAGCGCGGCGTCCTCAACCTCGCCCACAGCCTCCAGGACGTGCGCGACGGCGTCCGCCGCGTCAACGCCAACCGGCTGAACGGCGTGGACGCCGAATGGCTCGACCCGGCGCAGGTCAAAGAGGTCTGCCCGATCATCTCGATCGACCCCGGCACCCGCTACCCGGTGCTCGGCGCCACCTACCAGCCGCGCGGCGGTATCGCCAAGCACGACTACGTCGCCTGGGGGTACGCCAGGGCCGCGTCCGCACTCGGCGTCCACTTCGTCGAGCACTGCGAGGTCACCGGCCTGGAGGTCTCCGGCGGCCGGGTGCGGGCGGTCGAGACCACGCGAGGGCGCATCGCCGCCGACCGCGTCGCGCTGTCCGCCGCCGGGCACTCGTCCGTGGTGGCGGGCACGGCCGGCGTACGGCTGCCCGTCCAGAGCCACACGCTCCAGGCGCTGGTCTCCGACCTGCTCGAACCCGTCCACCCCACCGTCGTCATGTCCAACGCGGTGCACGTCTACGTCAGCCAGGCCCACAAGGGCGAGCTGGTCATGGGCGCGGGCATCGACGCGGCCAACTCCTACCGGCGGCGCGGCGCCTTCCACATCATCGAACGGCAGATGGCCGCCGCGCTCGAACTCTTCCCCTGCTTCGCGCGGGCGCACGTCCTGCGCACCTGGGGCGGGGTGGTCGACGTGTCCCCCGACGCCTCGCCGATCGTCGGGCTCACCCCGGTGGACGGCCTGTACGTCAACTGCGGGTGGGGGACGGGCGGGTTCAAGGCGACGCCGGGCGTCGGCTGGTGCTACGCGCACACGATCGCCACCGGGGAGCCGCACCCGCTGAACGCGCCGTTCACCCTCGACCGCTTCACGACCGGGGCGCTCGTGGACGAACACGGCGCGGCGGCCGTCGCCCACTGACCTGTTCGAGGCGCGGCGGTGTTCTGGAGGAGGAGGGAGGAAGGGGTGAGGAACCAACCCCTTCCGAGTGACGACGGAAGAACGCCGCCTCCGGGGCGCCCCGAACCGCCGTGCCGAAGGCGCGGCCATAGGCACAGCACCGCCGAGATCGCCTCGTTGGAGGAGCCATGCTGCTGATCCCCTGTCCGTGGTGCGGGCCGCGCGACGAGGCCGAGTTCCACTACGGCGGCCAGGCGCACGTCGCGTACCCCGCCGACCCGGCCGCGCTCACCGACGAGGAATGGGCGCGCTACCTGTTCTTCCGCGACAACCCCATGGGCCCGTTCGCCGAACGCTGGAACCACACCGCCGGCTGCCGCCGCTGGTTCAACGTCACCAGGGACACCATGACCAACGCCATCAACCCGGAGACCACGCGATGAGCCGGGACGAGCGCGAGGTGCTGTCGTTCACCTTCGACGGACGCCCGTACGAGGGACGCCAGGGCGACACGCTCGCCGCCGCGCTGCTGGCCAACGGCGTGCGGCGCGTGGGGACCAGTGTCACGCTCGGCCGCCCGCGCGGCATCGTCGGCGCCTGGACCGAGGACCCGACCGCCGTCGTGCAGATCGAGCACCCGTTCCCCGAGCCCATGGTGCAGGCGACCACGACCCCGCTGTACGACGGGCTGGCCGCCTCCGGGCTCGCGGGCCGTGGCAGGCTGTCCCTCGCCGCCGACCCCGCGCGGTACGACGCCACGCACGCGCACTGCGGCGTCCTCGTGGTCGGGGCGGGCCCGGCCGGGCTGACCGCGGCCCTGAACGCCGCGCGCGCCGGGAACCGGGTCATCCTCGCCGACGACCGACCCGAGATCGGCGGCAGCCTGCCGGACACCGGCGAGACGGTCGAGGGCCGCCCCGGCGGCGAATGGGCGCGCGCGGCGGCCGACGCCTTCCTGTGGCTCCCGGACACGCGACTGCTCACCCGGACCAGCGTGATCGGCTACTACGACCACAACTACCTCGTGGCCGTCGAACGCCGGGGCGAGCATGCCGTCACCCGCGAACGGGTCTGGCGCATCCGCGCGGGCCGCGTCATCCTGGCCACCGGAGCCCACGAACGCCCGATCGCCTTCGCCGGCAACGACCTCCCCGGCGTGATGCTGGCGTCCGCCGCGCGGGCCTACGTCAACCGGTACGGGGTGCCGCCCGGCCGCCGCGCGGTGGTCTTCACCACGGGCGACGACGCGTACGACGCCGCCCGCGACCTCGCCGCGGCGGGCGTGGAGATCGCCGAGATCGCCGACGCGCGGGAGGACCGGCTGGTCACGGGCGTGCGGGGCGACGGCGAGGTGCGCGCGGTGCTGGTCGGGCGGTCCGGAGGCCCGGCACGCGAGGTCGAGGCCGACCTGCTGCTCGTCTCCGGCGGCTGGAACCCGGTCCTCCACCTGTTCGGCCAGGCCGGGGGCGACCTGCGGTACGACGAGCGGATCGCCGCGTTCGTCCCGGGACGCCCGCCCGAGGGCGACCAGTCCGTCCAGGTGGCCGGCGCGGCGCGCGGAGAGTTCACGACGGCCGGTTGCGTCGCCGACGGCCTGGCGGCCGCCTCCGCCACGGCTGCCGACTCCTCGGACGGGGGGCCGACGCACTCTCCGGGCGAGGCGCGGACGTACTTCTCGCGCGGGACGCGGACGGACTCTCCGGGCTCCTCGGGCTCCTCGGGCGAGGCGCGGACGTACCCGCTCTGGCTGGTGCCCGCCGACGACTACACGACCCACTTCGTCGACCTCCAGCGGGACGTCACCGTGGCCGACCTCCAGCGCGCCACCTCTGCCGGGCTGCGGTCCGTCGAGCACGTCAAGCGCTACACCACCGCCGGCACGGCCCACGACCAGGGCAAGACGTCCGGCACGCTCACCGGCGCGGTCGTCGCCGGACTGGTCGGCGTGGACGTGGGAGCCCTCGGCACCACGACCTTCCGCGCGCCCTACGTCCCGGTGTCCTTCGCCACACTCGCCGGGCGCGACCGGGGCGCACTGCACGACCCCGTACGCGTCACCGCGATGCACGGCCGGCACGTCGAGCGGGGCGCCGTGTTCGAGAACGTCGGACAGTGGAAGCGGCCTCGGTACTACCCCGCCCCCGGCGAGGATATGGAGGCCGCCGTCCTGCGCGAGTGCCGCGCCGTACGTGAGGCCGCCGGCGCGCTGGACGCCTCCACACTCGGCAAGATCGACGTCCGGGGGCCGGACGCCGCCGAACTGCTGGACCGCCTCTACACCAACATGATGAGCACCCTGAAGGTCGGTTCCATCCGGTACGGCGTCATGTGCCGGGCAGACGGCATGGTCTTCGACGACGGCACCGTCATCCGCCTGGCCCCCGACCACTTCCTCGTCACCACCACGACGGGCAACGCGGCGGCCGTCCTCGACTGGATGGAGGAGTGGCTGCAGACGGAATGGCCTGACCTGCGGGCCCGCTGCACGTCCGTCACCGAGCAGTGGGCCACGGTCGCCCTGGCCGGGCCGGGCTCGCGCGCCGTGCTCGCCGCGCTCGCGCCCTCGCTCGCCGTGGACGCCGAGAGCTTCCCCTTCATGACCTGGAGGGACACCGAGGTCGCGGGCATCGGAGCCAGGGTCTGCCGGATCAGCTTCTCCGGCGAGCTGGCCTACGAGATCAACGTGAGCTGGTGGTACGGGCAGGCGCTGTGGGACGCCGTCCTCGCGACGGGCGCGGTCACGCCGTACGGGACCGAGGCCATGCACGTGCTGCGCGCCGAGAAGGGGTACCCGATCATCGGCCAGGACACCGACGGGACCGTCACCCCCGCCGACCTCGGCATGGACTGGATCGTCTCGAAGAAGAAGCCCGACTTCATCGGCAAGCGCTCACACGCCCGCGCCGACACCGCCCGGCCGGACCGCAGGCACCTCGTGGGCCTCCTGCCCGAGAACCCGGACGTCCTCCTCCCCGAAGGCGGCCAGGTCATATCCACCGACCACCTCCCGCCGCCCGTCCCGACGCTCGACCACCTCCCCCCGCCGCCCGTCCCCATGCTCGGCCACGTGACATCGAGCTACCGCAGCGCCGCCCTTGGCCGCACCTTCGCGCTCGCCCTGGTCAGCGGCGGCAGGGACCGCGTGGGCGAGCGCCTGTACGTCTTCTCCGGCGACACCCTCATCCCCGTGACCGTCACCCACCACGTCCTCTACGACCCCGAAGCAACCCACCGCGACGGGGGGGGGGGCGCCG
>NZ_JBFAGG010000039.1:0-12318 GCF_040653595.1 Sphaerisporangium sp. NPDC051011
GCAGGATCTCGCCTCGGGCCTGCTGGGTTTGCTTCTCGGTGATTGGTTTGTTTTCGGCGAACCGCCGGAGCCGGTGGAGACAGTGCCAGGTGGCGTTGCGCCATTCGGCGCTGACCCACCTCGGCGAACAGGGCACCTCCCTGCTGATGCTGATGGCCAAGTCCCGGCACAAGAAGCCGGAGAACGTCCGTCACTACTTCAAGCCCTCCCCGGATGCCATCGCCGAGCTCACCAGCCTGCTCGCGCTGGGCGACGCGTGTCGGTGACAGCGGCCGCTGGGCCGTGCTCCCCAGGCCGGTCCGCCCGCAAAAGCTCGTTGATGGCCCTGTCTGCTCTCATAAAGCAGCCCACGCGGCTCACCTTGCTCCGGCGTCCTGCCCTGCCCGGTCATTCAACGGACCGTTGCGATGAGGCATCGCAGTGCGGCGTGAGCGGGTGGGCCCCAGGTGGCCTTGTCCCCGGGGCGGCCGTGGACGCCGGCCTCTCCGGTGAGAACGCCGCTGAGGGCGTCGAGTGGGCCAAATGGTCCGTCGAAGGCGTGGCGCTTCGTGACAGCAAGCGTCCGCACGGGTCGGCGCTCCGCATCCCCGTCACTGAGTGGGCCACATTCCGCAGCATTATCTAGTCCGGTGAGCTGAGCGCTGAGCTTGAAACCCCTTAGAAGACACGCGGGACCGCGGCGCCCGCGTCCGGAGAGCGCGAGGGCCGGGGTCCCTCGCGGGAAGTAGCCAGCCAGATGCCTGTCGTCGGGCTCTGCGGTGAACGTGCCGCGGTTGCGGCGTTGTTCGTCGGTCAGGAACGCCACCGGCCCTGCCCCTCTGCTGCCTTTTGCGACGGGGTCTTGTCGGACCGGGCTGCCGTGGGGTGGACCGGTGTCAACTGGCGGCGCGGAGCCGTTCAAGGAGGTCGCCCACGCCTGCTGTGTGCGCATATGGGGCCAGCTCCGGCTCCAGGTCGCGGACCATCGTCACGCACCTGGGTGCGTTGATCCGGCTGGCAAGGTCCAGGGAACGGGTGGCTGTTGCGGCGGCGATTTCCGGTTCGCCGTCGCGGAGGTAGGTCTCGGCCTTGTAGGTGAGGAACACTGCGCGGGTCTTGGAGCGGTTGGCGGGCAGCAGGGCGATGCCCTCGTCCATGAGCTGGTGGGCCCGACGTCGCTGGCCCAGGTCAGCAAGGCAGCGTCCGCTGTCGGCGGCGAGGTCGGCGTGCGACATCCAGGAGCACCAGGCGGGCGGCGGGTCGTACGACGGGGTGTCCAGCGCCTTCTCCGCGGCGGTCAGCGCCCGGCGGCACAGGCTGTGCTCGTCGAGGACGGCGAGGGCGCGGGCCTGCCGGAGGTGGAGGAGGGAGCGTGCGGTGGGGTGCTGGGTGCGGGGGATGGCGTGTTCGAGGATGTCCGCCGCGGTGCGCGCGTCCTTGAGCCACAGCAGCTGGTAGGCGAGGTCGGACAGGATGCCCGCGCCGAGGTCGTGCTGACCGGCGGTGTGGGCGTTGTGGAGGGCGGCGTGCCAGAAGCGGGCGGCGGAGGCGTGGCGGCGTTCGTCGAACCGCTGCCAGGCGACGGATTGGGAGAGGGAGGCGGCCAAGGTGTGCAGACGCTGTTCGATAGGGCGGGTGTAGCGGCCTTCGCTGATGATGTCGGTCACCGTGGTCAGGTGCTCGTTGAGCAGCCGGTAGGTGCGCTGGCGGCGTTCGGTGGCGAGGCGGATCAGCTCGGTGCCGGCGGTCTCCAGCCAGTCGACCATCTCGGTGTCAACGTCGCCGCGCGGAGTCCACTGCGGGAACCGTCCTGGCTCGATGATCGCCCACTGGTGGGCGAGCGCGGCCAGGGCGCCGCTGGTGTAGGCGATGAACGACCGGCGGTCCAGGGAGGTCATCAGGGCCTCTCGGAGTGAGGGGACGGCGTTGTACGGGCCAACGGGCAGCGGCTTGTCCTGGCCCGGGAGCCAGTTGGGCCAGCCGAGATGGGCGACAGCCGCGTAGTCGATGCCGAAGACCTCGGCGATGAGCGGCTGGGATTCGTCTTCGTCGGGGGTGGCCCGGCCAGCCTCCCACTTGGAAACCCGTGACCCTCGCGTGCCCGAGCGCAGGCCGCGACGCGCGGCGGCTCGCCGGATGCGGCGGGCCAGCTCCTCCTGCGGCCATCCGCGTTCGATCCTGGCGCAGGCGAGGGGGTGGCGGATCTCGTCGTCCACCTGCTCATTGCACCACCCACCCCCGGGCCCTGGGTAGCCGTTCGAGAAGACCGGGGATAGGGCGGGGATAGGGATCTGCTCTAGGCGCGGGCGCCTGGTGGGCGTTGTACTCGTCGTGGTCTCGCCCGGCGCCCGTGCGACCGGGCGGGACCGGGTGACGACCGGGAGTCCTCACCGTCTCGTCCCGCCCGCAGGGCTGCACGTCAGCCCACGTGAAGGCCGAGCAGGCCCTTCGTCCCCGCGGGATGTTCACCGCCGTCGATGCGCAGGGAAGGGGGGCCGCCATGTCGTACGACCACTGAGCCCGAGGTACCGGGCGGGCCCGCACGGCGGGCCCGCCCCACTCCGGAAGGATGTGCGATGCCGTCTATGACCGACCGCTATGACCCCTTGGACGCGAAGATCCTGCGCGACCCGTACCCAGTGCTGGACGAACTGCGGCAATCGAAGCCGGTGTTCTGGCACGAGGGCATGGGCTCGTGGGCACTGACCCGGTACAGGGACTGCGTGCGGGTCCTGCGCGACCATGCCACGTTCGCCCGCGACCCGCAGCGCACCGGGGGCACCGTGGCGGAGCCGAGCCTGAGCGTGCAGACCCTCGACCCGCCGCAGCAGGGCCACATCCGCTCGCTGTTCATGACGGCGCTGCGGGCCCAGGACCTCACCAGCATCGAGGCCCGCGCCCACTGCCTGGTTCGGGGCCGCCTCGACGCGCTGGCCGGTGCCGGGGCATTCGATGTGGTGTCCGAGATCGCGGTGCCGCTGTCCGTGGCGGTCGTGGCGGACCTGCTGGGCGTCGAGCCCCCGCCGTACGCCGAGTTCGCCGCGATCTCGGACGCGATCATGCGGAGCATGGACGGCGGGCTCGACCCATCGCTCGTGGAGCCGGGGCGGATCGCCCGTCAGCAACTGTCTGACCTGGTCGACTCCTGGTTCGCGGCCTCGGCCCGGCCCGGCCTGCTGGCCCGGGTGCGGGCGGCGGAGCCGGGCGCCGACGCGCTCGTCCGGCTTTATGTGAAGAACACGGCGCGGGTGATGTTCCAGGGCGGCTACAGCACGATGGCGGCCGCCGTCGGCAACGCGGTGCACACCCTGCTGACCCACCCCGAGGCCCTACACCGGATGCGCGACCGGGTGCTGCTGGGCACGGGCGTGGACGAGCTGGTGCGCTTCGACGGGCCGGTGCAGGGCACCACGCGCGTGGCGGTGCGGGCGTGCCGGATCGGCGCGGTCGACATCCGCCCGGGGCAGAAGGTGGTCCCGCTGTTCGCCGCGGCCAACCGCGACCCGGCGGCCTTCCCCGGCGCCGACCGACTGGTGCTGGACCGGACGCCGAACCGGCATCTCGGCTACGGGTGGGGTCCGCACTCCTGCATCGGCACCACCGTCGCCCAGGTGGGCCTGCACGCTCTGGTCGCGGCTCTGAACGGCTCCCTGGCCCGTCTGGTTGCCGCCGGCGAGGGCGTACGGCGCCGCACGGCGACGATGCGCGCGTTTGACACGCTCCCCGTCGTGCTCCGGCCCTGACCTTCTTCTCCCCGGCTCGCGGTGCCTGCGCGGCGCCGCCGGGAGTGTCCTTCGACCTGCTTCAGGAGTCCCCTCGTGCGCATCCTCATCGGTAACCAGATTGACCCGTCGATCCGCGAGCGCGGCGACATGCGGGCCTGGACGCAGCGCCTGTTCTGGTTCGCCCGCCCCGGTGACCTGCTCATCCTGTGCTGCGAGCCGGACACTGCGTTCGTCGACTACGCGCTGGCCCACACCGGCGTGAAGCGTAAGGAGCTGACCGTGCTGGTCGCGCCGTCCGGGGCATGGGGTGACCGGCTGCTTGATCCGGCCTCGCTGACCGCGCCCGGCTTCCTGCAGTCGGTGCGGGCCGCGCTCGGCGAGGGCGGCGCCGACGCGGTGACGGAGGTGTTCGCGCTGTGGCCGTCCGCCGCAGTGGCGCGGCTCGCCGACGCCCTGGGCATGGCCGACCGCTTCCCGGGCGCCGCGTTCTTCGGCCAGGGAGGCGGGGAGATCGGCAACTCGAAAGCGAACTTCCGCGCGCTGGCGGCGGCGGCCGGGGTGCCGATCGTGCCGGGCCGGGTGTGCCGCAGCCGTGCCGAGGCGATCGAGACGACCAGCGCGCTCCTGGAGAGGTCCCCGACGCGGGCGGTCGTGGTCAAGCAGGCCCACAACGGGGCCGGGGTCGGCAACCAACTGCTCGCGCGCGATGCGGGGATGGCGGTGGACCACGTCGGCGCGCGGCACCTGCATCGCCTGGCGCCCGGCGAGGACGGCGTCGCGGCGTACTGGGCCGAGCGCTGGTCCTGGGCGAGTGGGGAGGGGCGTTGGCCGGTGGTCATTGAGGACTTCGCGCCAGGCGCGGACGCGGTGTACTCCGAACACTACGCTGCCGACGAGGGCACCCGACCGACTGAGATGGGCCGCCTGCTCTACGTGGGCCGACGCCTGAGCCACCAGGTCGTGCCCCTGGACGGCGTGGACGACCGGGTGCGGGCGGCGCTACTGGACGGCGGCACCCGCCTGGCCGAGGCATACCGGGCTTTCGGCTACCGCGGGCACCTGAGCGCGGACGCTCTGGTCCTGCCCGGCGGAGCCGTGGTGTTCACCGAGGTCAACGCGCAGGTTTCCGGGAGCCTGCACATCTATCAGTCGATCGCCCACGGCATCGTCGACGTCGCCGCCGAACCGGCCCGGCAGGTGGTCGAGTACCACGTCCCGCCCACCTGGACCGTGCCCGGCTTCACCGCCTTCCTGGCCGCCCTTGACGACCTGGCACTGGCGTACGACCCGGCCACGCGGATGGGGGTGATCGTGTCGATGCCCGCGCTGCCCCTGACGCCCGGTGCCCCGGCGCAGTTCGTGTTCTGCATCGCCTACGAACCCGCCGAGGGCTACGAGGGCGCGTTCGGACGACTCAACGCACGGTTCGCGAACGTGCCCGCCGGCACATACGACGCCAGTCAGCACGTCGGCACCACCGCCGTGTCCTTCTCCTCCTGACCCGGGAGCCTTGACCATGACCACTGCCCTCACCGCGGCCGCCGAGGCGGCCCAGCTCACCCCCGTCTTCGACGCGGCCCGGCTCGCCGCCGAACTGGACGCCGTCACCGCCCACACCTGGAACCCGCAACGCACCCACATCTACGGCGGTCAGGCCGGCCAGGCGGCCGCGATCGACTGGCGCGTTCTGCCGCTTCGCAGCCTCGGCGGTGATCCGGAGCGCACCGACCCGGGCGGGCCGGGTCCAGAGCCGTTCGCGCCGACCCGCTGGCTCGACCAACTGCCCTACCATGCCGAGATCCTCGCCTCGCTCCCCGCCCCGCTGAACGCGGTACGCCTCATGGCGCTCGGGCCCGGCGCCGTCTCCAACCCGCACTGCGACCCGAAGTACCGCCTGGACCGCGGCCTCGTACGCCTGCACATCCCCATCGTCACCACTACTGACGCGGTGCTCGTCCTGGACGGCGTCGAACACTGCTGGCAGCCGGGCACCCTGTGGTACGGCGACTTCTCCCGCGAGCACCTGGTACGCAACGCCAGCGACGCGGTGACCCGGATCCACGTCGTCATCGACGCCCTGCTCACCGCCGAGCTCGCGGCCTGGTTCCCGACCTCCTGGCAGGACCTGCTCACCTGCGGCGAGGTCCTCCTCAACCGCACCGCCCTGGCCCTGGCCCCCGCCTGGCCCGCGGGCCTGCCGTACAAGGCGCTGCTGCCGTCCGGGTTCGCCGACTTCGACGCGGCCGCCCCGCTGGACGGCTCCCTCATCCCGGCCCGCATCGACCGCGACCCCGCAGGCATCCTCAACCTGACCATCGCCGGGCGAGCCTTGGCGCTCGCCCCGGTCGACGACACCGAGTTCCGGTTCTCCGGCTGGAGCGAGCAGCGCACCCTCCAGCCCGACGGCGACGGCGGGCTGCTGCTTCGGGTCCGCCGCGGCCGCGCGCTGGCCGACCGGCATGTGACCGCCGAACCCCGCACCACCTGACCCACCCGATACCCGGAAGGAACGCCTTCGCAATGCGCCTGCACAGCCACGACGACTTCACCACGCTGCGGGAGGTCATCGTCGGATCCGCCGCCAACTACCTGGGCCACGACCGCGACCTCTCATTCGAGCTGTTCCACCACGAGACCCTGACCGGCTTCCGCTCGGCCTGGGCCTACCCCCGTCTCGCACAGGCCGATGCGGATACGCGCCGGGAGAACTGGGCCATCAAGGAGCGGTACGCCGAGGAACTGCACGAGGACGTCGAGGCCCTGGCCGCCACCCTCGCCGGTCTTGGGGTCACCGTGCACCGGCCGCTCGCGCTGCCGCCCGACGCAGCCCGCATCGCGGGCCTGGGGTGGGAGGCTGCCCCCACCCCGGCGCTGAACGTGCGAGACAACACGCTGATCCTCGGGGGCGAGATCATCGAGACGCCGCCCGCGATCCGCTCCCGCTATCTGGAGACCCGCCTGCTGGCTCCCGTCTTCCGCGCCTACTTCGAGGCCGGCGCCAGGTGGACCACGATGCCACGCCCCACCCTCACCGA
Source organism: Sphaerisporangium sp. NPDC051011 (assembly GCF_040653595.1). Classification (NCBI taxonomy): domain Bacteria; kingdom Bacillati; phylum Actinomycetota; class Actinomycetes; order Streptosporangiales; family Streptosporangiaceae; genus Sphaerisporangium; species Sphaerisporangium sp. NPDC051011. The sequence continues at coordinate 6,740 of NZ_JBFAGG010000039.1, forward strand.
CATGTCATTCGACCTGTCGTACGCGCGCGACACCGCGACCACGCTGGGCGGGCCGACCGAGGCGATCGACGGCCCGCAGCCCAGCCCGTACGACGTCGGACTGGAGATGATGCTCGACGGCGCGCAGGTCCTGCGGCTGGGCCGCGACCTGGTCGTCAACGTCGCTCAGAGCAACCACGAACAAGGCGTTCACTGGCTGGAGCGGCACCTCGGCGACCGCTACCGCGTGCACCGGGTGTGGCGGATGGCGGACAACCACATCGACTCGATGGTGCTCGCCCTGCGTCCCGGGGTATTCCTCGCCCGGCACGACGGCATCCGCGACCTGATGCCCGAGAGCTTTCGCTCCTGGCGGTACATCGTGCCTCCGGAACCCGACCTCGGCTCGTTTCCCGTCTACGACGACTACGAGGACCTGGTCCTCACCAGCCCCTACATCGACCTCAACGTCCTGTCCCTCGACGAAAACACCGTGCTGGTCAACGAGCAGTGCACTGGCCTGATCAAGACCCTGGAGGCCGAGCACTTCACCGTAGTGCCCGTACGGCACCGGCACAGGAGGTTGTTCGGCGGCGGCTTCCACTGCTTTACCTTGGACACGTGCCGCGAGGGTGGCTTGGAGGACTACCTGTCGTGACCGGCCCTGCTGTGTTGCTGCTGGACGCGGCCGGCCCCGAGTCCGGCGCCCTGGCCAAAGCTGCTGCCGCCCGCGGCTACGCCGTCCACGCCGCGACCACCCCCGGCGGATACGCAGCCTACGGCCGCGAGTTGAAGGGCCTGCTGGCCGGGCAGGTGCTCACCGACCTCGGCCAGCCCGAGCGGGCTGGGGAGGAGATCACCGCCTACGCCCGCCGCCGCGGGGTCGGTGCCGTGCTCACCGTCAACGAGTACCTGACTGAGCTCGCCGCGCTCGTGTGCGCCGAGCTCGGCTTGCCCGGCAACGACCCGGCCCGCTCACGGGCGGCCCGCGACAAGGCCGCCATGGCCCGCGCGCTCGCCGGGGCCGGTGTACGCACCCCGTACACCCGCCTTGCCTACGACGACGTCCAGTTGGAGGCCGTCCTGTCGGACAGCCAGGTCGGCTTCCCGTGCGTGATCAAGCCGGTTGGCGGGGCGGGCTCCGCAGGGGTCACGGTGGCCACCGGCCAGGCCGAAGCTGCTGCGGCCGCCGACGCCGCCCGAGCGGTGACCGGGATGTACGCCAGCGTGGGCGACCCTCGCGTCCTCGTCCAGGCGTACGCCGCCGGGACCGAGTACAGCGTCGAGTCCATCACCCAGGACGGCGCCACCACGCACCTCGCCGTCACCGAAAAGCGGGTGACCGGTGGTGCCCACAGGGTCGAGACCGGGCACAGCCTCCCCACCCGCCTGCCGCCGGCGATCGAGGCGGCCGTGTACCAGGAGGTGGACGTGGCGATCCGGGCGGTCGGCATCCGCCATGGAGCCTCGCACACGGAGGTGATCGTCGACGCCGACGGGCGGTGCACGGTCATCGAGATCGCCGCCCGGCTCGCCGCCGGACAGATCGGCCTCCTGCTCCAGTACGCCCTGGGCCTCGACGTCTGGGCAGCCCTACTCAATATCGCCCTCGGCCGCCCGGCCGCGCTCACCCCCACAGCAGACGGGTACGCCACCGTGCGTTTCATGACCAGCCCGCGCGCCGGGCGGCTGGCGTCGGTCTGCGGGCTGCCGAAGCAGGGGCCGGGTGTGCCGTTCGTCCGCTGGCGAGCGGCGATCGGCGGCCCGGTCCACGAGCCCGGGGTCAACGCCCACCGGCTGGGGTCCTTCGTGGTCACCGGCACGGACGCGGCCGAGGTAGAGGAGCGAGCCGACACATTGCTGCGGCAGGTCCGCATCCACGTCGAACTGCCCTGCGAGGGCGGAGCCAGTCAGGTCAGACCGGCGAGCACGTCGGCCATCGCCCTGTAGCTCTGCTGGATCACCTCTTCGGGCTTGCCGAGTCGATGGCGCTCCAAGCGGATCGCGCCCAGGTGCCGGGCCTCGTAGATCCGCGCCCGCCACACCGCCGCAGGGGAACGGTCCAGCGCGCCGTAGGACTCCCAGAACGCTTCACGCTCGTCCGCCTTGGCCGTCGCCATCCGGATCGTCCAGTCAGCTTCCACCGCCCCGAACCATGTGCGGTCGAAGTCCAGCACGCCGGTGATCGTCGGCTCCTCGGCGGCAGGGGCCAGCAGGCAGTTGACCGTCCACAAGTCGCCCGTGAGGAGGCGGGGTTCGGTGACCTCGTCCAGCACGGCGCGGTCATGGACGGCCACGGCGGCGACCTTGCGCACGTCGGCGGAGTCCAGGCCGACACCGTCGAGGTCGGCGGCGATCTCCTCCAGCGACGCGATCACCGCCTCGCTCCACGTGGCATAGCCCGGCCCGGCCACCGGCCCGAAGCGCGGTCCACGCACCCCGTGTACGGACCGGGTGATGGCACCCATCTGCCGGAAGAACACCGGCCAGGCCGTACGGGGGTACGTCCCCAGACGTTCCGGGGCGGGGATGCCGTCCAGGTGCGTCTGGATCATCCAGTCCCGGCCGATCACCTCCTGCGACCAGTCCGCCGCGATCACCTGCGGCATCAGCGGCGCGATCGCCGACAGCCACGGCACGCTCGCGAACTCGTTGCGCATCAGGTGCCGCTCACTGCGGAACTGCCGGCCGTCCTCCGGCGCGACCCGCAGGATCACCGGCCGGGCCCGCCCGGCCAGGGTCACGCGGTAGACGTTGTTGTACATGCCCGTGCCCAACTCGACAGCGGACACGGGCGCCGCGTCGCCGCCGAAGGCCCGTCGGCAGACCTCTTCGATCTCCTCAGCAGACAGCGACTGCTGAAACGCCGCCGGGACGCGCTCAACCGGTCGGAAATCCATGTGGTCCATCTTGCCGCGTTCGCGGTCAGCTGGGTGCGTTGCGACGAGCTGCGGGGGCGCGCTCGGCGACATGCCGGGCGACCGTGTCGACTCCGGGGCGAGCGTAGCGTTCCAGGGACCGTATGGAGGCGTGGCGGGAGGAGGTCAGCAGCATCGGCGTGGACGTGCCATTCTCCGCGTCGTGTGTCAACGCGCCAGTCCGCAACAGCAGCGCGGCGCCGCTCCCCACATTGAAATCCGTGGAGATATGAAAGGCACCCAACGCACGCCGAGGAGATTGCGCCGCTCTAAAAGCGATATCGATACTTTCGGTGGGATGTCCGGTTTTTCGGGGTTGCGGAAAGGTGTTGGACGCGATTTCCATGTGACACATGAGATACCGTTTCCTATCCGGTTCTTGATTCTGCCTTCCAAGAGTGCCCCCAGGCTCTACTGTCCGTAAGCGAATACCGACGACGGCCTTGTAATGGCGCGGTCGTCTCCCGTTGCATTCAGTTGCATTCCGTTGCGTGGAGGGTCAGGTGCCAAAACCGCAGACGACCAACCCGGAGTCCTCCCCGGCAGCCCGTTTCGGCTACGAACTGCGCAGACTCCGCATCGAAGTACACATGACCCAGTCCCAGCTGGGCGGCAAACTCGGCTATACGGGAGCCGCGATGGGCGCGATAGAAAGAGGACTACGCCTCCCGCAGCAACGAGAACTCGTCGAACAGTGCGACGAGGCCCTCGGCGTCAACGGCGCCCTGATCCAGGTCTGGGAACAGGTCCGCATGGACGGAACCCAGCGCTGGTTCTATCCGTGGCTGGAGGCCGAGCAGCAAGCAGTGAGCTTGCGCACGTCGCAACCGAACCTGGTCCCGGGACTACTCCAGACGGCGGACTATGCGCGAGCGATATTCGCCGGCAAGCCTGGCATGTCGCCCCAGGAGATCGACAAGGCCGTGGAGGCCCGGCTGGAACGACAAGTCCTCCTCGCGCGCGAGCGCCCCCCTATGATGTGGGCCGTGCTTGACGAGGTGGTCCTTCAGCGGTCCATCGGCGGGGTGGCCGTCATGGAAGCGCAGTTGAATCACCTCCTGACCATGGCCGAGCATCCATGTATCACGATCCAGATAGTCCCCCTGTCGGCTTCCTGCACCGCAGGATTGCTGGGAGGCTTCTTTCTCGCACAGCTACGAGACGGTCGCAACGTCGCCTACCTGGAGTCCGCCGGTAAGGGGCAGGTGGTTTCCCGCCCCGTCGATGTGCGTGATATCGAGATACGGTATGAAGCCGTCCGAACTAGCGCGCTCAATGACAATGAGTCGCTCAATAAAATGAGGGAGTGGATGCAGAGGTGGACGAACTGACCAGTGCCCGGTGGGTCAAGTCCTCGTACAGCGGCGACAACGGCGGTGAATGTGTGGAACTTGCCATGCTGATCGGCAACGGCATGGCGATCCGTGACAGCAAGCGCCCCCACGGCCCGGTGCTCCGCGTCCCAACCGCCGAGTGGGCCGCATTCCGCCAGAGCCTCAAGACCGGCGACTTCGACACCCTGACAACCTGACCCTCGTTGTGAGCGGGACCTGCCGCAGCGCGGGCCCCGCTCACAACCCACAAGACGGCGGTACCAAGACATCAGCCCTCGATCCCGGACACGGAGACGATGCCAAATGGACGACGTGGCTACCGCCAGATGGGCCAAATCCTCGTACAGCAGTGACAATGGTGGTGACTGCGTCGAGCTTGCCGCGCTGCCGAGTAAGGGCATGGCCGTCCGCGACAGCAAGCGCCCATACGGCCCCGTACTCCATTTCCCCGCCACCGAGTGGGCCGCTTTCCACAGCAGCCTCAAGGCCGGCGAGCTGAGCGCCTGAGCCTGAAAACCACCTGCCCCTAGAAGACGAGCGGGACCCGCACCCCTAGCTAGTCCGGGTCCCGCCGGCCAACGGGCACAGGCCATCCAGCGGGACGTATTCGACTCCGCCGCCCAACTCCGGGATCGGAGAGACGCCGCGATCCCTGGCCCCGTCGCCGAGGACCATGTCGCCCTGCTCGAACTCGATCAGGCGGAGGGCGATCTTTCGGGGGAACAGGTTGCGAAAGTTCATTACCTCCTTTGCGCGGTCCTGGAGTGCGGACAAGACGCCGACCGCGCGGCCTTGCGGTCAAGGTGGCAAGGGCCTTGTGATGCGCTGGCGAAGGCTATTGTCGGACTGGTAGGCAGTCAGGAACGCCACATCATCGACGATGATCAGGATAATCGGATCGGCTGGGGTTGGGATGTGGGAGCGCTGGTAACCGGCGAACCGTCCGCCGCGTTCCCGCCACATGACCGACACGGCTTCGTCTCGGAAGTCGGCCCACTCTTTCGGGTCGGCGACGTACCTGGGGCCGAAATACTCTCAGCCGTAGGAGAGCTCTATCAGCTTATAAGTCCAGCGTCCAGATCTCGGCTAGGCCCGCGCGTACGGCGGGGGTAAGCCTCAGATGGTGAACCAGACCTGCCGACTGAGCCCGTAGTAGCGGCAGGCAGCGCGACGTCGCCCGAGACGTCTTTGACGTGACGGATGACCGCAAGGCGCCGCCTGGCTTCACGATCGAGCGGGGGTGGGGTTGGACATAGGGGCTCTTCGATCTTGAGGGGGAAGTTCGTGGGCGTGGCCTGATAGGCGAGAGCCCGCAGCCCCGTAACACTGGCTGTTGATCAAGGACAGT
>NZ_JBFAGG010000040.1:0-10368 GCF_040653595.1 Sphaerisporangium sp. NPDC051011
GCAGGGCGAGAAGATCGGGAACTTCGAGCGGCTCCTGGATGCGCGCGAAAGACACGCGGCGGGGACCAGCGGGTACGGCGAAGGCGTTGCGCGAGGCTGCCAACAGATGTCCTTCCGAGGGCTCGCGGACTGACTACACGCACGCCAGACGACCATGTTCCAAAGTTACCTAGAGAAGCGGGTCGTCAAAGGGCAGCGCAAAGGGGCAGTGTAGCCGATAGGCATACACCTGTCCACTCCAGTCTCGCTCTGCGCTCCACGTTGGACGCAGCATCGCCCGTCAGCGCCGAAACGTCAAGCCCGAGAGGCCCGATTCGAGCGAACCGATGGCCGTCACGCTGCGTTTTCTTCCCCCGGGGCGACCAAGGCCCGAGCCGAACCCAGACGATACCCGCGAGGCGGATCGGCTAACGCTCAGTCACTCCGAGGGTCGAAGGCTTACCCGCCATCGACGCTGTCGTGCCGTTATCCCTGCCCAGGCTCACGCGGCCCAAACCTAAGCTTTACTAACAATTGGATAACGCGCCACGCCGTGCCCATGGCGAGCCGCCGGACATGTCTCAGCTTGTCGGGGCATTGCCAATCAAGGTCGACAGCTCAGCCACCAACCAGTGGCCATCACCTCTGACCAGCAGAAACCGGGCGCGGTTCTGATCCACCTGCTTCTGGGGCACCGTCTCGCCCGGCAACACCTTGGTCGTTCCCACGTTCATGAACAACAACACCTGGACGCGGTCCGGTGTGGCCGACTCCACGGCCGCCGCGGCCACCACCGCCTGCTGGACGGTCTGCTGTTTCTTGATCGTCGGGGCCAGCACCCGGGCCAGCTCGCGGTAGTGATCGGCCAGGGGGCCCGTCGCGTACCCGCGCGCCCGCGCCAGGTCGGCGTCGATCGTCCGGTAGTCGTAGCTGAGCATGTCCGGCGCGTACGCGAGCGCCGCCGCGAGGGCCTCCGCCGAGGCCGCCTCACTTTCGCGCAGCTCCTGGAGGCGGAAGTAGGTGATGGCCACCAGGACGGCCAGAACGGCCGCCAGGAGCGTTCCCAGCCCGATCGCGATCAGATACCCGTAGCGCCGGGCCGGGCGGCTGTCAGGCCGCTCCAGGCCCGCGGAGAGCCCTTCGCCGGTCACGTCACCCGCTCCAGCTTCGACACCCACCACGCTCCACGGCTCTTGGTGACCTCCATGCGCCAGCGGTTGAAACGCTCCTGCGGGGGCGTCTTGGTCCCGTCCCAGCGGACCACCGCGTCGGCCACCACCAGCACGCGGGCGCCGGCCCGGCGCGCGTCCATGGAGACCAGCCCCGCGGCGCGCACCACGCCGGTCTGGACGACCTTGTGCTCGCGGGTCGCGGCCTTCAGGCGCTCGGCGTCGCGCTCGTACTCGGCCCGGGCCTGGCCCATGGAGGAGTCCAGCGCGCGCTGCACGTCACGGTCGACGGTGCGGTAGTCGACCGCCATGAGGATCAGCGCGTAGCGCTCGGCGGCCTGGGTCGCGGCCACACGGTCGGCCGCGGCGACCCTCGCCTCGTCGAGATCGGCGCCGACGCGCACCCAGGCGACGCCCAGGACGCCGATGAGGACGATCAGCAACGCCACGATCAGCGGCAGCCAGCGGCGGGGAGAGCGAGCCGCGTGCAGCGCCACCTATACCCTCCCTCGCCTGGGGGCCGCCTCGCGGGCATCACGGCGACGGGCGCGTCGCGATGCCGGGACCGGCGGCCGGTCGCCGGATCATAACCCGCCGCCAAGATCATCTAGCGGGGTTCACCGGGTTTCCCGGGACGGGACGAACCACCGGAAGGCGCGGAGCCCGCAGCGTTCTACCCACAATGCCCCCGAGATGACAGAAGCAGATGTATTCATCCGATTTCCGTCATTGAGTGCCATGGGGTGACATGTGGCCTGAACAACCCCAGAGCACGCGAAAGGGGCGGGCCCACCCGGCACCTGGGTGGAACCGCCCCTTTCGTTTACGGCCTCAGCCGCGAGAGGTCACTTGACGGTGACGGTGGCGCCGGCGCCCTCCAGGGCGGCCTTGGCCTTCTCGGCGGCTTCCTTGTTGACCTTCTCCAGGACCGACTTGGGAGCGCCGTCCACCAGGTCCTTGGCCTCCTTGAGGCCGAGGCTCGTGAGGGCGCGGACCTCCTTGATGACCTGGATCTTCTTGTCGCCGGCGGCCTCGAGGATGACGTCGAACTCGTCCTGCTCCTCGACCTCCTCGGCGGCGGCGGCAGCGCCACCGCCACCCGGGGCGGCCGCGACCGCGACCGGCGCGGCGGCCTTGACGTCGAAGGTGTCCTCGAAGAGCTTCACGAAGTCGGACAGCTCGAGGAGGGTCATCTCCTTGAACGCGTCGAGCAGCTCGTCGGTGCTGAGCTTCGCCATAGTGGTGGTTCCTCCGTGTGTGTTACAGAACTTGGAAACGGACCGCGGTATGCGCCTGAATCCCCTGCTGTGGTCGCTTGCGCGCCCGACCTACTCGCCGCTGTCGGCGGGCTCCGCCGCGACGGGCTCCTCGCGCTTGGCGCGCAGGGCCTCGACGAGGCGGGCCATCTGCGTGGGCAGCGCGTTGAACGTGGCTGCGGCCTGAGACTGCTTCGCCTTCAGCGCACCGGCCAGCTTCGCGAGGAGGACCTCGCGCGGCTCGAGGTCGGCAAGCGTGCTGATCTGCTCGGGGGTCATCGACTTGCCGTCGACGACGCCGCCCTTGATGATCAGGAGGGGATTGGCCTTGGCGAACTCACGCAGGCCCTTGGCCGCCTCGACCACGTCGCCGTTGACGAACGCGATCGCGGTCGGCCCCTGGAACAGATCGTCCAGGGAGGTGACCCCGGCCTCGTTGGCCGCGATCTTGGACAGCGTGTTCTTCGCCACGGCGAACTTCGCATGCTCACCGAGCGACACGCGCAGCTGCTTGAGCTGCGCGACGGTGAGACCGCGGTACTCGGTCAGGACAGCGGCGTTCGAGCTCTCGAAGCGATCTTTGAGCTCGGCGACCGCGGTCACCTTTTCCGCCCTCGCCATGGGCCTCCTTCCAGATGTGCCGCCGGCGAAGGGCTCAAGGGACCTGGAAAAACGAACGAGCCCCGGCGCAGGCGCAACGGGGCTTCACACACGGGACACCAGGCGGCGCGGAGCCGCGTGACAGACCATATGAAAACTCGCATCACCTACGCTGGCCGTCCACGTCGTGGATCCTTGGGCCACCGAGCCATGAGAGACTCGGCGACGACCGGCGGTCTTCGGCAGACCACACTGTACGTCGTTCCCCCGCGTCGCGCAAAATCCGGCCCCACGAAGGCCCCCGAAGGTCCCCGAACGGCGACGCACCCCGCGGGTGTCCGTCCCACGGGGTGCGTCTCAGGCCTGGGCGTGCCAATGGCCTCGCTCCGCTCGGCGGTCCGGGGCGCCCCGGAGGCCCGAACTGTGCATATTGCCGCGCCTCCGGCACGGCGGTTCGGGGCGCCACTTTAGGCGGCGTTCTTCCGTCGTCACTCGGAAGGGCTCGTTCCTCACCCTTCCTCCCTCCTCCTCCAGAACACCGCCGCGCCCCGAACGGGTCAGGTGCCGCTGCCGGCCGTGCCGCCGTCACCGGCGGGCGCGTTCCCCAGCGTGTTCGGAAGCTCGCCCACCTGGTCGGCCGGCGGGGCGGTGACCTCGGCGGCGTCGTTGAACGACGTGAACTGGGCGGCCAGCTTGAACGTGCCGTCCTGGCCCGCGGCGCCGTTCATCTCGACCTTGCGTGGCAGGTTCTGCGCGTCGATCCACGCGTCGAACTTCATGTCCTTGACGTCGGAGAGCCGGCCCTCCAGGTTCTGCCGCATCTCAGGCGTGAGCTGCTTGACCGCCTCGGCGACGCTGAACGTGCCCTTGTAGTGCGTCGTCTCGACGCCGCCGACGGACTCGGTGCCGACCTTGGCGACGTCCTTGGAGCTGGTCAGCATCTTCACGCTGCTCTGCAGGTCGACCTGCTGGGCCTGGCGCAGGAACTGGTTGACGTCGACGCCCGCGGAATCACCGGCCTTCTTGAGGTCGATCTTGATCCACGGCTTGGTGCCGCCCACGAGCTTGCTGAGCATGTCCATCTTCAGGTACGCCGTGTCGCCGAGGAGGATCACCCGGACGCCGCCGGGGACGTTCTGCCCGGCCATGCTGATCTGGCTCAGGGTGACGTCAGAGGCGAGCTGGGGCTTCTGGTGGTACACCACAGTGCCCTTGACCGACCCCGCGCCCTCTTGAGGGGCGGAGAAGTCGACGGCGAGCTGGGCGGTGTACGAGGTGACGTCCTCGGTGTTCTTGACGCTCTGCTGCAACGTCTCGGCGGCGGAGAGCTGCACCGCCCCGAGCGAGGTGGCCGGCTGCTGCGGAGCTTGGCCGCACGCCGATACCGCGATGAGCATGGCTGAGCCCACGGCCGCGAGCACGGGGGTCATTCGCCGCTTCACTGGATATCCCTTCGTCTTCCCCATAGGTGATTTCGACCCTACGCGCAAGCCCTGCCCCGTGCGTGGCCTTGTGCGCGCGAAATCCGCCGCCACGGCGCGCGCGAGCCCGGAAACGGCCTCTCACCTGCGAGGAAGGAAATGTGAAATTAACGTGCAGAGGACCCCCACCCGGAGGTGGAGGCCCTCTGCGACGTCGGCCATGGCCGGGACACGTGACGTGCCACGGCTACGGGATGCCGGTGGTGCCGGCGATAGTCAGGCGTCGAGCTCGGCGGTGATGCCCCGCGTCACGTTCGGGTCGACCGGAATGCCCGGGCCCATGGACGTGGAGAAGGTCACCTTCTTGAGGTAGCGCCCCTTGGCCGCGGACGGCTTGAGACGCACGATCTCGTCGAGCGCGGCGGCGTAGTTCTCCAGGAGCTGGCGCTCCGGGAAGGAGACCTTGCCGATGATGAAGTGGAGGTTCGCGTGCCGGTCGACGCGGAACTCGATCTTTCCGCCCTTGATGTCGGTCACGGCCTTGCCCACGGCCGGCGTGACGGTGCCGGTCTTGGGGTTCGGCATGAGGCCGCGGGGGCCCAGGACGCGACCGAGACGGCCGACCTTGCCCATCAGGTCCGGCGTGGCCACGACCGCGTCGAACTCGTTGAGGCGGTTGCCCTTGGCGATCTCATCGATCAGCTCGTCGGCTCCGACGATGTCGGCGCCCGCGGCGCGGGCCTCCTCGGCACGGTCACCGGTCGCGAAGACCAGGACCCGGGCGGTCTTGCCGGTGCCGTGCGGGAGGTTGACGGTGCCACGGACCATCTGGTCGGCCTTGCGGGGGTCGACGCCCAGCCGCAGGGCGACCTCGACGGTCGCGTCGAACTTGGTGACCGAGGTGCTCTTGGCGAGCTTGGCGGCCTCGACGGGGCTGTACAGGGCCTCGCCGTCGACCTGCTCGTCGGCCTTGCGGTAGCTCTTGCTGCGCTTCACTGCTTCTCCTCGTGGAGTGTGTGGTCGCGGGCCAGCGCCTGGCCCTCCCACAGGTGTTCTGTGTCGGCCGCGGTTGTGTCGGCCGGTGTCAGTCGGCGATCGTGATGCCCATCGACCGGGCGGTGCCAGCGATGATCTTCTCGGCCGCCTCGATGTCGTTGGCGTTGAGGTCGGGCATCTTCGTCTCGGCGATCTGGCGCAGCTGCTCCTTGGTGAGCTTGCCCACCTTGTCGCGGAGCGGGTTGGCGCTGGCCTTGTCGAGACCTGCGGCCTTCTTGATCAGCTCGGGCGCCGGCGGCGTCTTCGTGACGAAGGTGAAGCTGCGGTCTTCGAAGATGGTGATCTCGACGGGGATGATGTTGCCCCGCTGGGCCTCGGTCGCAGCGTTGTACTGCTTCACGAAGTCCATGATGTTGACGCCGTGGGGACCGAGGGCGGTACCGACCGGCGGCGCGGGAGTGGCCTGGCCAGCGGGAAGCTGGACCTTGACCAGAGCCGCGATCTTCTTCTTTGGAGGCATTTCCTACTCCGGGTCCTTGACTGCTGAGAGACTCCCGCGGGGAGCGGGGCCCCCGAGGGCGCGCACGGGCCACTGCGGGACTGTGCGGCCTCGGGATTCACCTCGCGGACGGCGGCACGCCGACGCGCGGGGACGAGTATCCAGTGTATGTGCGCCGTCAGATCACCAGGACCTGCTCGCGTGTCAGATCTTGGAGACCTGGTTGAACGACAGCTCCACCGGCGTCTCACGGCCGAAGATCGAGACGAGCACCTTGAGCTTCTGGGACTCGGCGCTGATCTCGCTGACCGTGGCGGGCAGGGTGGCGAACGGGCCGTCCATGACGGTGACGGACTCGCCGACCTCGAAGTCGACGGTCGCGGCGGCGGCCTTGGCAGTGGTGGTCTTGGCCTGCTCGGTCGGCTCGGGCGCGAGAAGCTTGGCGACCTCGTCGAGGTTCAGCGGGCTCGGCCGGTTGGACAGGCCCACGAAGCCGGTCACACCGGGCGTGTTGCGCACCGCGGACCAGGACTCGTCGGTCAGGTCCATGCGCACCAGGACGTACCCGGGCAGGACGCGCTCCTTGACCGGAGTGCGCTTGCCGCCCTTGATCTCGGTGACGGTGTGGACGGGCACCTCGACCTGGAAGATGAAATCCTCCATGTTGAGGGACTGGGTGCGCGTCTCGATGTTGGACTTCACGCGGTTCTCGTAGCCCGCGTAGGAGTGGATGACGTACCACTCACCGGGAAGGCCGCGCATCGAGCGCTTGAACTCTTCGACGGGGTCGACGTCGGGAACGAGATCACCGTCTTCGTCGGCGGCACCGGCGGGAGCGACGGCGTCGTCGACGTCGTCGGGCTCCTCGGCCTCACCGTACGCGCCGGCCTGGCCGGACTCTTCGGTGATCTCGATCGCCTCTTCCGGCTCGCCCTCCCACTTCTCGCGGGAATCGCCAGCCGACAGTGGGGACTCGGACACGGTGACTCTTTCTTCTCTCGTCGATGGTGCGATCTTTTACCGCCCTGTCGAGGGCGGGTGTCGCGTGGTATGGGCGCGGCTCAGGATCAGCCGAAGACCGCCAGCACACCCTTCGTGAGCAAGGCGTCTACCCCCGCCACGATCCCGACCATGATCACAACAAAGACGAGGACAACCGTGGTGTAGGAGATGAGATCCTTGCGTGTCGGCCAAATGACCTTACGAAGCTCGGCGACGACCTGCCGGTAAAAGAGTGCAGGCGAAGTGCGCTTCTTAGCAGGGCGGCCGGTCGGCTTGCTCGGCCTGTCCGCGGCCTCGCCGCGAGTGTCGATCGCCACAGTCCTCACCTGATCCGTCGTTCCTACGCAACTTTACGGCGGCATACACGCCAGTCGGTGCGCGGACCGCACTTCGCAGGGCACGAGGGACTCGAACCCCCAACCGCCGGTTTTGGAGACCGGTGCGCTACCAATTGCGCTAGTGCCCTCTGCCGTGAACCACCTTACCCCGAGCAGCCCGAGGCGTGTCGCTCACTAGTTGCAGAAGTGTACGGGGGAATGAGCCTCACGTCGAACCAACTCGTCAGGCACGCCGCACCATTCCACCGACCGGCACATCCTCGCACGTCCCGGTCCACATGCTGAATATGCGTCGGTGGTGGTCCCGGCCGTCTGGAACCATGGAGGTATGACCCGTCCTCGCATCTCAGCGCGCATCTCCGCCATCACCGAGTCCGCCACGCTGGCCGTCGACGCCAAGGCCAAGGCGATGAAGGCCGCCGGTCGGCCGGTCATCGGCTTCGGCGCCGGCGAGCCGGACTTCCCGACGCCCGACTACATCGTCGAGGCCGCCATCGAAGCCTGCCGCACGCCGAGGTTCCACAAGTACACCCCGGCCGGAGGCCTTCCCGAGCTCAAGCAGGCCATCGCCGAGAAGACCCGGCGCGATTCGGGCCTGGAGGTCGACGCGGCGCAGGTCCTGGTCACCAACGGCGGCAAGCAGGCCGTGTACGAGGCGTTCGCCACCCTGCTCGACCCGGGCGACGAGGTCCTGGTCGTCGCCCCCTACTGGACGACGTACCCCGAGGCGATCAAGCTCGCCGGCGGCGTCCAGGTCGACGTCGTGACCGACGAGTCGACCGGCTACCTCGCCTCGGTCGAGCAGCTCGAGGCCGCGCGCACCGACCGCACCAAGGTGCTGCTGTTCGTCTCCCCGTCCAACCCGACCGGCGCGGTGTACTCCCCCGAGCAGGTCGAGGCCATCGGCCGCTGGGCCGCCGGGCACGGGCTGTGGGTCGTCACCGACGAGATCTACGAGCACCTGGTGTACGGCGACGCGCGGTTCACCAGCATCGCGACGGCCGTGCCCGAGCTCGGCGACCGCGTGGTCGTCCTCAACGGCGTCGCCAAGACCTACGCCATGACCGGCTGGCGGGTGGGCTGGCTGATCGGCCCGAAGGACGTCGTGAAGGCCGCGACCAACCTGCAGTCGCACGCCACCTCGAACGTCTCGAACGTCGCGCAGGCCGCCGCGCTGGCCGCCGTCTCCGGCGACCTGTCGGCCGTGGCCCGCATGCGCGAGGCCTTCGACCGGCGCCGCCAGACGATCGTGCGCATGCTGAACGACATCCCGGGCATCGTGTGCCCGGAGCCGTTCGGCGCGTTCTACGTGTACCCGTCGATCAAGGGGCTGCTCGGCAAGGAGATCCGGGGGCGGCGCCCGCAGACCTCTGGCGAGCTGGCCGAGGTCGTGCTGGAAGAGGCCGAGGTCGCCGTGGTCCCGGGCGAGGCGTTCGGCACGCCGGGCTATTTCCGCCTGTCCTACGCCCTGGGCGACGACGACCTGGTGGAAGGCGTCAGCCGCCTGGCCAAGCTGCTGGCCGAAGCCCACTGATCGGCGGTAACGCCCGCATGCGTACGGAAGGCCCCGGACCACGCCGGTCCGGGGCCTTCTTCGTGACGTGACCTGTCGCCCGCATAGGTGGCCGGTCGCACCAAAACCATTTTTGTCCGACCATTTCCCCCATATAAGGCCGTCCGGGATATATCCCACCCGGATCCCACCGAACGCGCGCCTCCCTGAGGCCGCCGAGATCTTGGGGCGAATTCGCGGCGACTAGGAACCCGTCGAAGGCCGCTTCGTAGTCTTCCGTCATGAGCGGTCCCCTTTCGCCCTCCAACGCAGCGGGGCTTCCGGGGTCGAGTGCCGAAGTCGGCGTCGTGGCATGACTCGCGTACGGCAGGATATGGAGATGGCACGCCCGCTCGACCAGCTACCCAAAGCCCACCTGCACCTGCACTTCACCGGCTCCATGAGGCATTCGACCCTGCTGGAGCTCGCACAGGAGCAGGGCCTCCACCTGCCGGACGCGCTCGTCCAAGATTGGCCGCCCAAGCTGCGCGCGACCGACGAGCGCGGGTGGTTCCGCTTCCAGCGGCTGTACGACATCGCGCGCTCGGTCCTGCGCCGCGAGAGCGACGTGTACCGCCTGCTACGCGAGGCGGCCGAGGACGAGGCGGCCGAGGGCTCCCGGTGGCTGGAGATCCAGGTCGACCCCTCGGGGTACGCCCCGCGGTTCGGCGGGCTCACCGCGACGCTGGAGCTGGTGCTCGACGCCGCCGGGCAGGCCGCGCGCGCCACGGACGTCGGCATCGGCGTGATCGTCGCGTCCAACCGCACCCGCCACCCGCTGGACGCCAAGACCCTCGCCCGGCTCGCCACCCAGTACGCCGACAAGGGCGTGACCGGCTTCGGGTTGTCCAACGACGAGCGCCGCGGCCGGGCCAGGGACTTCGACGGGGCCTTCCGCATCGCCCGGCGCGCGGGCCTGCTGGCCGTGCCCCACGGGGGCGAGCTGTCCGGCGCGGCGAGCGTCGCCGAGTGCGTGGACGATCTGGAGGCCGACCGTATCGGCCATGGAATCCGGTCGGCCGAATCACCGCGCCTCATGGAGCGCCTGGCGGACCGGCAGATCGCCTGCGAGGTGTGCCCGACGTCCAACGTGGGCCTCGGCGTGGCGCAGCGGGCGGGCGACGTGCCGGTGAGGCGGCTGTTCGAGGCCGGCGTGCCGATCGCCCTCGGCGCCGACGACCCGCTGCTGTTCGGCGCCCGGCTCCTGCCGCAGTACGAACTGGCGCGCACGGTGTACGGCTTCGGCGACGCCGAGATCGCCGAGCTGGCCCGCCAGTCGATCCGCTCCTCCGCCGCGCCGGACTCCCACAAGAAGGAGCTGCTGGCGGCGGTGGACGCCTGGCTCGCCGGCCGACCCGCGGCGCGACGCCCCGCCTGAACAAGGCGAAAGCCCGGCGGAACATTGAGCTCCGCCGGGCTTGCCCAGGTTCACGCCGTCGCGGGACGGCGGGACGTCACTGCGAGTGGATGTAGATCGTGTCGAAGACCTCGGCGAGCTTGGTGAGGTCCTGCGTCACTCCCTTCTCGGGGTCGCCGGCGTCGAAGGTGACCGCGAG
>NZ_JBFAGG010000041.1:0-9079 GCF_040653595.1 Sphaerisporangium sp. NPDC051011
CGCGACCCGGCCTCCCGGGCTGGCGCCCGGTTCTCGTGCGCCAGCCCGGGATGCGGGTGGACCGGGCATGCCGACACCAACGCCGCGATCAACATTCGCAACGCCGCAGGGACTGTGGTGTCAGGACGTGGAGACCTCGGGGCTGCCCGGTCTGTGAAGCGTCAACCCCCGCGCGCCGCTTGACCACGACGCGACGGGAGAACCTCCAGCCTTCACTTCAGGCCGGAGAGGAGTTCAATAGAGAGGCTCCAAGCCGGAGGGCTTGGGGCGGCTAAGACGGCCGGGGTGGCTCAGGTCTGTCGTGGTCGCGGGCGATCGAAGATCCAGGTTTCGTTGCTCACCCTGGCTCACTGGAGAATGGGGTTGCTCCTATGTCGTACGGCCGGTGCTTCTACCAGTGGCGCGAAAAGCGGTACTTTACGGCCATACACTCAGTCCCGTGACTCCAGGATGTGTCGTCCTCGCGAAGATCACATATGGTGCGTCGGCTCACAACCCCTGTCTGCCGGGCCGGCCGAGTTCAGGGCCTTTCGCCGCACGGTGCCTTCATACGCTTCTAGGGGGACGCGATGATCGACCGCCAGCACGTGCGCGCAGGGGATGATGACCGCGAGCGAGTCGCCGAGCAGCTCAGGATCGCCGTCAGCGAGGGACGGATCGACATTGAGGAGCTCACCGAGCGGATCGACCGCACCTACGCGGCACGCACCCTAGGCGAGCTGGATCAGGTGGTGGCCGACCTGCCGCAGTCCTCATCCGCCCTCGTCTCCGGTGGTGAGGTCGCCGGAGCCGAGCTCCGGCTGCACACGATCAGCGGGAAGCTCCGCCAGGAGGGCGGCTGGCGGGTGCCGCCGCGCATCAGCGCCCGCGCCGGGCGGCGCGGCCGGGTGCGCATCGACTTCACCACGGCCGACTGCCCCCACCGCGAGGTCGTCGTCGACGTGGAGGTCACCTCCTGGTTCGGCGACATCGTCATCGTGGTGCCGCGCGGCTGGAGGGTGGACGACAGGGAGGTCGTCAGGCGGTCCATGGGGTCCGTCCACAACCGCCCCCGGGGCCCACTGGCGTCAGACGGCGTCACCGTGCGGCTCACCGGCTACGTGAAGACCGGTGATGTCTGGGTGCGCTACCGCCCGGCTTAGACAGTGCTCGTGACGACGGCTGCGTGCGCTGGCCTTGGCCGGGTACGCGCACCCCGCCTCGCGGTACTTCACCGTGGGCCGCATCGGCCGCGACCAGGCCGAGGACTACGCCAAGCGGCGCGGCGTCGACCTCGCCGAAATCGAACGCTGGCTCTGCCCCAACCTCGCCTACGACCCCGACTGACCGCAGCCCCCGCCCGCCCGCGAGTCCAGCCCCGCTGAGAGACAGGATTCGCGGGCGCGACGTGGCAGGGCATCGATCACCGAGGCCGCCAGTTGCATCCCTTGATCGATGCCCCCGTTGACGACCGTGCAGAGGGCTCCCTTCAGGCGACGCGGGTGTCGTAGGTCTCGCGGTTGGCAAGCACATCGTCCATGTGCACTTCGGCCCAGGCCTTGAGGCCGCGCATCATCTCGTACAGCGACAGGCCGAGATCGGTCAGCTCGTAGGAGACCGTGACAGGCACGGTCGGCGTCACGGTGCGGGTCACCAGGCCGTCGCGCTCCAGGGAGCGCAGTGTCTGGGTGAGCATCTTCTGGCTGACGCCGGCCAGCAGGCGCAGCAGCTCCGAGTAGCGCATCACCCGGGGCTCGCCGGCGCAGTCGGTGCCGGGCTGATGCGAGGCGTCGCTGCCGAGCGCGGCCAGGATCAGCGTGACCCATTTGTCGGAGATCCGGTCGAGCAGCTTGCGACTGGGACATGCCGCCACGAAGGCGTCGTACTCCACCTTGGCCTGTGCCCTCTGCTGGGCCGCCGTCATCGTCGCCATCGACCGCCCCTCTCCCCTCCGGGTGCCTTACGCACTCCGAAGTGCCTTCTTCCTACCAGGAAGCTACACACCAATGATGGTGCAAGGCGCCAACAGGCACCACCCCCTGGCTCAACACGAAAGGCAGAGCATGAGCACGCTCCCCGCCTCGCTTCCCGGCGGTACCTGGACCCTGGGCGACCTGACCGTCACCCGGTTCGGCTACGGCGCCATGCAGCTCGCGGGCCCCTGGGTCATGGGCCCGCCTGCCGACCGCGACGGCGCACTCGCCGTCCTCCGTGAGGCCGTCGGCCTCGGCATCACCCACATCGACACCGCCGACGCCTACGGGCCGCACATCACCAACCATCTGATCCGCGAAGCGCTGCACCCGTACCTTGACTCGCTGCACATCGTGACCAAGGTCGGCGCGACCCGGGACCAGGAGGGAGGCTGGCCCCCGGCCCGGCGACCCGAAGACCTGCGCCGGTTCATCAATGAGAACCTGGAGAACCTCGGCCTCGAGACGCTGGACGTGGTCAACCTCCGCCTCGGCGACGCCCAGGGCCCCCAGCCCGGCTCGCTCGCCGAGGCGTTCGAAACACTCGTCGAAATCCAGCAGCAGGGCCTGATCCGGCACCTCGGCGTCAGCAACGCGACGCCGGAACAGGTCGCCGAGGCGCAGACGATAGCGCCCATCGTGTGCGTGCAGAACATGTACAACCTCGCCCACCGCCACGACGACGAGCTGATCGACGAGCTCGCCGAGCAGGGCATCGCCTACGTGCCCTTCTTTCCGCTCGGCGGCTTCACTCCGCTGCAGTCCTCGGCGCTCACGGCCGTAGCCTCCCGGCTGGACGCGACGCCGATGTCGGTCGCCCTGGCCTGGCTGCTGCGGCGGTCGCCGAACATCCTGCTGATCCCCGGCACCTCGTCGGTGGCGCACCTGCGCGAGAACGTCGCGGGCGCGGGACTCTCGCTCTCCGACGAGGATCTCGCCGAACTGGACAAGATCGGCCGCTGACGGCGGTATTACGCCACCCGGCCTCACCGGTTTCCCCGCGCCCCGTTCCCGGCCCCGGAGCACACGGACTGGACGTTGCAGAAGCGGGCTGCGAACTCCAGGGGAGCATTGACCAGACCCTTAGGGAGTATGTCCGCGTCTTTAGTTGAAATAGAAAAATATAGGAGAATTTCGTGACTTGTCCTTCACTTCGGCGTCGCATGGTCCGGCGCACGGCTGCCGTAATTGCGTCCACTTCTGTCGTTGCTGTTGGCGTCTTCGCCGCATCGGGCTCGGCCGCCGCCACCAACGGATCTCAGGGCTTCAAGCGCCACACGATCACCGAGCAGGTCTCGCTGAGTGCCGGCGGCCAGGCAGACCAGACGCTGAGCGCCGTGGTCTACGAGCCGACGAGCCGGCCCGCCCGCGGGATCCAGGTCATGATTCCCGGCGTCACATACGACCACAGCTACTTCGACCTGAAGACCAGCCGCGGCTGGGTCTCGCAGGCCCGCCAGGCGGCCAAGGACGGCTGGATCGCGGTTGCCATCGACCGCCTGGGGACGGGCAACTCCAGCCACCCGCCCGCGGACAAGCTGAACGACACGGCCCACGTTCTCACCGTCCACAAACTCATCACCAGCCTCAAAGCCACTTACAAGGGGCTGCCCATCGCGCTGGTCGGCCACTCCCTGGGCAGCGCGATCGCGATCCAAGAAGCAGCAACCTACAAGGACGTCAACGCCGTCGTAGCGACCGGATTCTTCCACCACTCCGGTGTCGCCGGCGGACTGTTCGGCGCCCTGATCCAACCAGCGGCCGAAGACCCGAAGTTCGAGAAGCGCCCGGTGCCATCCGGCTACCTCACCACCCAGGACGGCTTGCGCCACCTGTTCTACTGGCCCTTCAACGCCGACCTGAGCACCGTCGAGGCCGATGACACGAACAAGCAGACCGCCACCATGGGAGAGATCGTCGACTTCCAGGCCGAGTCGAATAACGACGTCTTCGGCAAGCACGTCAGCGTCCCGGTCCTGTCGGTCATCGGCGGCCACGACACCTTCTTCTTCAACCCTGACCAACGCGACAAGGCCATCGCCGCGGAGCCCAAGTCCTACCCCGCCAGCCCCGACGCCGAAGTAGTAGCCATCCGCGACGCAGGACACGACCTGGCACTCCAACGCAACGCCGACACCACCACGGACACCATCGACCACTGGCTCGCCGGCAAACTCCGGTAAGTGAAAGCGCCGCCATAGGTGCTGGTGGGGAACTGAGAAGATGGGCCGTAGAAGTAGGCGCCGTTGCCGCCGTACGCATCCGTGGTGGCAGGGGCGTGCAGAGGCGGGCTGTCGGTGGCCGTGCTGAAGCCCACGCTCGCCCGCGAGCCGCGCCCGTACCCAGGAGACGCGGTTCGCCGGCGGCTGGGCACTGGAGCCTGTGGGCACGCTGCATTAGGAGTTCACTCCGGCCGGCATGACGGGTCGGCCGACTCGGGAGAACGACTGGGCCGCACACGTAAGCCCACGGGACCCGTGGGGATCAAGTGACAAGCGGCCGGGCGTGACAATAGGGTCTCGGCATGATGCATGAATCGTCCATATCCTCAAGCGATGTCGACGACTGGAAGCGGCAACTGGCCGGCGCCTTCGAGATCCTGCTCGACCGTCCGCTGTCGAGCTATGACCCCGAGGCCGTCTACGTCACATACTTGGGTGGCAACTTCATCGATGAGACCGGCTACAACCGGCATGGCACCTGGGTGCGCCCCGCTGCTCTGAGCGGAGCTGAACCGGTCGTCTGGGATTACCCCCCGTACGACCAGGGTGAACCGCCGCTGGTATTCGACGCGAGTGGATCGATCTTCGAATTCGCCAAGGCGGACTCCGGGCTTCCCCCGGAATTCGCCGCGGATCTGGATGAGGCATCCTTCTCGCAAGGACTCATCCGGGGTGCGGATCTGGCCCCCTTGCTGGTGCGGCATGAACTCGACCTCACCGGCCCGGAATGGCGCGACAAGTGGTACGTCTGCTACCCGCGGATCGCCTCGGACGGCACGCTCTTCGACGCGATGCGGGTCGCCGTCGGTATCGGTCACGGACCGGAAAGCCTGCTTCCCTTCGAGGCGGAGGCCACCGAGGAATGGGAGGAGGCACTTGCCGTGGTCGCGCATCCCGGACTCCGCGCACACCTGAGCTTCTTCTGCACCGGTGGGGAGGAAGGCCTGAGCTACCTCCAGGACGACAGATCAGGCGGCGGCATCCTGGTGGAGGAAGGCTGCTCGCTGATCGCCAACTGGGAGGAAGGACAGTGCCAGATCGAGTTCGCGGTCGTCCAGCTCAGTGATCTCGTGGCCGGGCCGCGCCTGTTCTGAGCAGACGGGCCGGCACGACAACCCGGCGACCGTTCTCTCGCCCAGCACGCGGACGTGGCACTGGTCCACCTGCGATCGCCGCCCCGGACGGCACGCCGCCGGGGACGCCGGGTTCGCTCCGGGTGAGCGCCTTCCACGCGTGACGGCCCGGTAGCGCGACAAGCGCGTCCATCTACCCGATGGGGCTGTCCGGCGAATCCAGCCAAACATGCCGGCCATCCCGCGTAACGGTCATTCCGAAGCGGTTGCGGCCAGGGCAGCCCCACTCCACCCACTTGAAGAAGGCCGCCTCCACCTCATCCCAGAGGTTGCGCTCCCCGTGCTGGCGGACCTCCCGTCCGGCGACCACGGCCAGCGAGGTACGGTCCCACAGCTGAACCGTCATGGACTCCTCGCCGAATTCGGTTTCCGACCAGGCCTCTGGGACCAGCGTGGCAATGACCACATCCGCGCCGAACCCCCCACGCATCACCCGGCGCGGATCGACGTCGGTCTCACTCAGCCGCCACCGGCCCGGCTCCACCTGAGGTTTGTCCGGATGCCGCTGATTGCGCGCCATCATGTAGGACGAGCCGCCGGAAAACCCACCGATGGCCGTCCCCTTGGCGGTGACGGTAAGCGCGATGTTGTGCCCCGGCTCGAAGGGCGGACTCCACGGCAGCACGATCACCCCGCCCGGCCGGGTCTGCTCCACCCAGGCATAGGGGATCTCATATACCCCGCAGGTGACGTGCACCCGATCATAGGGAGCCCCGTCCGCGAAGCCGAGCAGGCCGTCACCCCGCACCAGCCGGGGATCATGACCGGCGCGCTCGAGGTTCTCGGCCGCCGTGGCCAGGAGAACCTCGTCCATCTCGATGCTGGTCACGTTCCTGGCCCCGACCCGATGCGAGAGCAGCGCCGCCGTCCACCCGGTACCCGTGCCGACTTCCAACACCTTGTCTCCCGGATAGGGGGCTAGCAGGTCAAGGAACGACATCACCGCGCCAGGAGCCGACAGCGAGGAGGAGTACACCCGCCCCTCACCCTCGCGGACATCGGTCTCCCCGTCATCGATCTGCGTCACGATCGGGTGATCCGCGTAGGCCGCCTTCAGCCACCCTGCCGCGTCGGCCTCGTGGTCGATCACATGGCCCGGACGGTCGTACGGGCCCGACCAGGCCACCGGCGGCACGAACAGATGCCGGGGCGCGGCATGCATCGCTGCCCGCCACTCCTCGCCCATCTCCTCCCGCGCGATCAGCTCATCGGCCAGGGCATCGATCCGCGCTGCGATCGATATCCCTTCATCCGTCACTTCTTACCGCCCCCGCGCTTCCCGCCGCCCGTTCCCTGTCCGTCTTTCGTGTTTCCGGGCGCGACCTTGTCCCCCGGCTTAAAGGGCTTGTCCTTCTTCGGGTCGCCCTCGTGCTTTCCCCGGCTCTTTCCCCCGTGCATCGCCCCTCCATTTCCGATCACTATCGTTTGGCGTCGCATGGCTCGCCTGGTGAAGCCGTCCACGCTCTGCCGGCCGATCGTAACTCGATCTCCCCAGAGTTGTGACCCATTCAATAAATCCGCGCATGGAAATGTCCTTATCGGCCATTGCGCCACACCGGTTCTTTGGAGTCGACCCTCGTGTACTCCGGTACACGATCCTGCGAGTCGGAACTACTCACGCACCCCGAAGTGACGCCGTAGCACCAATTATCCCTGACATCGCTTTCGTGCGCATGGCAGCCGTTTTCATCGACTCAAGAGTTATGCGGTCATGGGTCTGAGTAAGCGTGATCTCCTCTGGGCGTCCCGGTGAACCCGGTGGACGCCGCCCTGCGGGGCGTCCTGCCCGCGGGCCGCCGCGCTCGGTGTGCGGAAGACGGAGTAGGGCTCCGGTTCAGGGGGCGTCGCCGGTCCGGCGGGAGGGTCTCTAGACTCGCCTCTATGCGGCGGCTCAGGAGCACGGTGGTCGTGGTGGCGGGGGAGCGGGCGGCCGAGACGGTCGCCGGCCTGGACGGCCTGCACAACGTGCGCGCGGTGCGGCGCGGCGAGCGGACGCCCGCCGAGATCACCGACGTGGTGGTGCGCGCGTCGGCCACGTACGTCGTGCACGACGCCGACCCGCTGGCCGAGGTCGGCGAGGCGTGGACGGGATTCTTCGACGAGGCGGCGCCGGTCGGCGGTCTGGAGGTCGCGATCGAGTCGACGCTGGCGGCCCTGCGTGCCGAGCGGCTCATCCTGCCGGACTACTACGTCGTCCTCGACCCCGACGACATGCCCGAGACGCGGCGCCACTGGTGGCTCGGCGTGCTCGCCGGCGCGGCACCGGCCCGCGTCGTCCCCTCCCCGGCCTCGGCGTCCGCCGTCACCCACACGCTCGGCAGCCTGTCGGCGGGCCGGTGGTGGCCCGCCGACCTGGAGGGCTGGCTGCGCGACCTGCCCCGGACGATCCCCGACCGCGCCGGTCTGGCCGCCGGTTCCACCGCCGGGCGCTAGTGCGTGTCATTTGTGACCATTTGTCATAGCAAATCCGGTTATATTAACCCTTCTGCCTCCGGGTCATGACCCCCGGCCGTAGCTGATCGACATCCGATCGAGGAGCCCACGTTGCACCTGCTCACCAACCCCCTGAAGGACTATGCCTGGGGGTCGCGCACGGACATCGCCGAGCTCACCGGCCGACCCGCGCCGTCCCCCGGCCCCGAGGCCGAGATGTGGCTCGGCGCCCACCCGGCCGGCCCCTCGCTGCTCGTCGGGGACGGCCGGTCGCTCGCCGACCTGATCGCCGACGACCCCGCCGCCGGGCTCGGCGCGGCGACGCTGGAGCGGCACGGCTCCCGCCTGCCCTTCCTGCTGAAGCTCATCGCCGTCGCGCGCCCGCTGTCCCTGCAGGTCCACCCGTCCGCCGAGCAGGCCGTGGACGGGCACGCCCGGGGCGTCTACGGCGACCCCTGGCCCAAGCCCGAACTGGTGTGCGCGCTGACGCCGTTCACCGCGCTCGCCGGCTTCCGCCCGGCCGACCAGGCGGCCATGCTGGTCGAGCGTCTCGGCGTCTCGGCGCTCAAGGACGTCGTCACGCTGCTCGCCTCCGGCTCCCCGCTCCAGGCGCTGGAGGCCCTGCTCGACGGGCGCGACATCGCCGAGCAGGTCGTCTGGGCCGCCTCGGCCGTCCATCAGCCGGACTACGCCCTGATCGTGAAGCTCGCCCGCTGCTACCCTGGCGACCCGGCATGCCTCGCGCCGCTCCTGCTCCGGCGGCACGAGCTCGCGCCGGGTCAGGCGCTGTTCCTCGGTGCCGGAGTGCTGCACTGCTACATCAAGGGCTTCGGCGTCGAGATCATGGGCAGCTCCGACAACGTGGTGCGCGCGGGCCTCACGTCCAAGCCGGTCGACGTGAAGGAGCTGCTGCGCATCACCCGCCCGGACGCGAGCCCGCTCGCGCTGGAGGCCGGCCCGGACGGCGCGTTCGGCAGCCCGTCGCCCGAGTTCCGCCTGCGGCGCGTCGCGGTGGACGGCGAGCTGCGCCTCGATGGCGGGCTGCCGCGCATCCTGCTGTGCGTGGAGGGCGGGCTGCGGGTCGACGACCTGCCGGTCGGCGCGGGCGAGTCGGTCTTCGTCCCCGCCGCCGACCCGGAGGTCACCCTCACCGGCTCCGGCATGGTCTTCGTCGCCGAACCCGGGCCGACGGCGGCCGCCTGACCCGCCCCCGCATGGTGCCCATGCATCGGCGGGTGACCGGTGCCCTCACCCTGCTGGCCGCTGTCGCGGAGTCGACCCGGCCGCGGCCGGTATCCGACCTGGCCAGAGAGACGGGAATCGGTGTGTCGACCGTCTC
>NZ_JBFAGG010000042.1:0-3585 GCF_040653595.1 Sphaerisporangium sp. NPDC051011
GGTGTAGGACGACGCTCGACTTGGGCATGTAGACGACCCTGACGGTGTCCATGTGGACGACATGGAAGACCCCGCCGGGTGGGTGCCGGGCGGGGTCGTGGTGCTCAGGGTGTCGGTTTGGTGCTCATTCTGTCGCGATCACCTCGCTGACAGCGGCGCGGGCGGCGGTCTGGTCCACGATCTTCTTTCCGGTGGCGTAGGTGGCTATCAGGGCGGCGGTGGCGAGGTTGTTCACGCTGCGGGGTCGGCCGCGGCTGGACTCGTGGATGAGCGCGATGGCGTCCTCGGCGAATAGTGGATCGGAGCGCCCGGCTTGGGTCAGTTGGTGGTGGATGTATCCGGCGGTCTCCTGCTCGGCCATGCCGTTCATGTGCCATCGGACGCCTATCCGCTGGTCCAGGGCGGTGAGCACGCCAAGTTTGATCATGCGGCGCAGGGTGGGCTGGCCGATGAGCAGGATCGCGGCCGGGGACCGCGAATCAAGATCGTGGTTGGTGAGCATTCTGATCGACTCCAGTTGGTCGTGGTCGAGCAGGTGCGCCTCGTCGATGATGACGACGGGGGTGCGGGCGCGTTCGGCTTGTTCGGTGGCCAGGGCGTCGGCGGCTTGCGGGATGAGGATGGCGCGGTGCAGGTGGGGTTTGCCGCCGAGGCTGACCACGATGTGGTGGCAGATGCCGCGGGTGCCGACGGCCGGGTTGCCGATGTAGATGATGGTGTGCCGGGTGGGGTCCAGCGCGGCGAGGGCGGCACGGACCGCGACGGTCTTGCCGACGCCGACCTCGCCGGTGAGCACGCCGAGGGCGCGGTCGGCGATGGTCCAGGTGATGCGGGCGCAGGCCTGCTGGTGGTCGTCGTGCCGGTGCAGCGCGGCGGGGTCCAGGTCGCGGCGGAACGGCATCGAGGTGAGCGCGAAGTGCTTGATCAACATGTCGTGCATGGTGTGGTCTCCGGTTGGGCGATGCCGGGATGGACGGCCTGGCCGTCGAAGGTGAGCGCGTCGGTGATGTTCAGCGCGTGCCGGCGGGCGTCGGCTGCGGTCTGGCGGGCCTGCAGGGCCTGCGGGTGGTCGCTGTCGCCCCAGTTGTTGGCGATCTCGGCGAGCACGGCGGCCTTGGTCCAGAAGTAGGCGGCCATGCGCTCAGGTGTGCGCGCGGTGTGGTCGGCTGACAGCAGCCGGGCCTCGGCGGCCAGGTCGGCGATGCGGCGGGGCATCGGTCGTGGCGCGGGGTCGATGCGCATTCAGGCCACCCGCCCCTTGTCGTGCCCGTCGTGCCCGTCGTGCCCGTCGTGCCCGTCGTGCCCGTCGTGCCCGTCGTGCCCGTCGTGCCCGTCGTGCCCGTCGTGTTGGCCGGGTGGTGGCTGGAGCAGGGCGGAGTAGTTGACCGCGCCCTGAAGCTGGCGGTCGCGGGCGTGGTCGAGCAGGCCGAGGTAGTCGATCCCGGTCGGGGCGGGCGGACTTTGGCCGGGTATCTCGGGCCGGGCCTTGGGGTGAGCGTGGCGGGCGCGCAGGAACACCGGGCTGGTGCCGTAGCTGCGCCCGCCGTGCCGGATCTCCACCTCATCGAGGTTGAACGGGTCGAACAACACCTGGACGCGTTTGCGGATCAGCGCCGCATCGACCTGGTAGGAGTTGCCGAGCAGGCTGATCAGCGCGGTCTTGTCCACGGTGCGGCGCTCTTCCCACAAGAACGCCTCGGTCAGCGCGGCGGCCGAGGGCAGGGCCGGCGCGGGTGGCAGACCAGCGCGCCAGCGCGCCAGCGGGGCGATGCCGGTCTCGGAGTGTTCACGCACGTGGTAGACGGTCTCCACCCACGAGGAGAACAGCCGGTTCAGCTCGCCCAGGCTTTCGATGGTCCGCGGGTGGGCGCCGTCGAACTCCACCAGGAACTGGTCGCGCACGGTGCGGAAGAACCGTTCGATCTTCCCGCGGCCTTCGGGCCGGTTCGGGGTGGAATGGATGAGTTTGACGCCGAGGCTGGCGCAGGCGCGCAGCAGCCAGGAGTCGACGAAGGCGCTGCCGTTGTCCAGATAGACGGCCTCGGGCACGCCCCGGCAGGCCAGCGCGGGGCGCAGCGCGACGGCCAGGCGGACGACGTCCTCGGCACAACCGAACCGGGCGGCCATCACCGCCCGGGAGTGGTCATCCAGGAAGCAGAACAAGATCGCCCGCCTGTTGCCAGGGCCGATCCTGGGGCCGTGCAGCGCGTCCCCGACCCACAACTCGTTGGGCCGCACGGCTTGGAACCGGGTGAAGGCCGGGCCGGCCGGTTCCAGGTCGAAGGTGAGTTCCAGGCGACGGAAGTGGCGTTGCAGGGTCCGCTCGCAGGGGGCGTCCACGCCATGCCGGAGCATGATCTGCCGGACCTGGACGGCGGTGCGGGCGGGATTCTCCTTCTTCAAGGCCACCGCCAGCGCCAGCGCCTCGCCGCTGCTGCGCGCGGTCACGTGGCGGACGGCGGGCAGCAACGCCTCGAACCCGCCCTGCTGCCAAGCCCGGATCCACCGGTCCAGACTCTTACGCGAGACCCGCACCGGCGTCCCGTCCGCCCCGGCATGCGTGCGCTCCGCGACCTGCCGGACCAGCCGGCCGCGCTGGCGCGTGGAAAGCTCCCGGCTGACCGCTTCTTGGATCAGCCGGTATCGGAACAGGGCGATCTGGCGGGCTCGCTCGGCCTGCCGCTGCGCCCGGGCATCTTCTGGCGTCACCTTTCGTCCCCTTTCGAGATGACGACACACACTCACCTCAAGGGTTAGATCAGTTACCGAACGTGACTAGAGGCAGGTTGGTGTTGATCACCCGCACCGCCAGCACGGGCGCCAGCAGACTCCCATCCGTCGCCGCCACCGCCACCTCCCACGCCGACACCCTGCCCACCAACCACGGCCAGCGCGCCACGGCAGCCCGATGCACCGCAGCGATCACCACCACCGCCTCCCCCCACGCCGTCGGCGACGCCACCAGCGGCGGCGGATCAGGGTCCAACGCCACAATCCACGCCGCCAGCGCCGACCGCAGCCGCTCGGCCCGGCCCCTCGCCCGCCGCACCCAGGAGCGGACCGTCCAGCAGGAGCGACCCACAGCCACCGCGATGCGCCGATACCCCTCACCGGCCGCCGCCCGGCCCAGCGCCCGCCCGATCACCGCCACCTCATCGGCCCGGCGCGCCAGCAGATGCGCGGGCAGCAGCACATGCGTCACCCCACATCCCCGGCATCGAGAGCGACGAGGACGCAGCACCAGCCGCACCCCACAGGCCAACGTCCGGATCACCCGCCGCACACCGTGACCCCACGGACGCAGTTCACCCCCGCATCCGGGACACGCCAACACGCCCTCGCGCAACGCAGACTCGACCTGAACCGGCGATTTCCCTACCGTGAGCACGCGGTGTGACCTCCACACCGTTCAAGGCCCTCCCCGCGCTTCTGCCAAGACGAGGCGGGGAGGGCCGATCTTGAGCTTGTTGCTCACGTTGTCGCCGGGCACGAACAAGAACAATCCAAAGAACGACCCTCAAGATCATGGACAACGGCGATGTCGCCGTACGCCTCCTACGTACTCAACCTGAGTGTCGTCCTACA
>NZ_JBFAGG010000043.1:0-3214 GCF_040653595.1 Sphaerisporangium sp. NPDC051011
GTGGGTGTCTGGTGGTGGGTGGGGCTGGTGGTCTCGTTTGTTGTTTGTGAATTGCATAGTGGACGCGAGCATCTTTGTGGCCAAGTTTTTTAGGGCACACGGTGGATGCCTTGGCATCAGGAGCCGATGAAGGACGTGGGAGGCTGCGTTAAGCCTCGGGGAGTCGCCAACCAGACGTTGATCCGGGGATGTCCGAATGGGGAAACCTGGCACCAGTCATGTGGTGTCGCCGCCGTCTGAATGTATAGGGCGGTTGGTGGTAACGCGGGGAAGTGAAACATCTCAGTACCCGTAGGAAGAGAAAACAACAGTGATTCCGTGAGTAGTGGTGAGCGAAAGCGGATGAGGCTAAACCATGCGCGTGTGATAGCCGGCGGGTGTTGCGTGTGTGGGGTTGAGGGACCTTCTGGGAGAGACCGCCGTTTCTCTGGACAGTGATAAATCGGTGGGGTAGTCGAAGCCTCTGGGAAGGGGCGCCGTAGACCGTGAGAGCCGGGTAGGCGAAATTCTGCCGACTGTTTGAGGGGATCCCAAGTAGCACGGGGCTCGAGGAATCCTGTGTGAATCTGCCAGGACCACCTGGTAAGCCTGAATACTCCCTGATGACCGATAGTGCACGAGTACCGTGAGGGAAAGGTGAAAAGCGCCCCGGTGAGGGGTTGTGAAATAGTACCTGAAACCGTGTGCCTACAAGCCGTAGGAGCGTAGCCATCTTCGGGTGGCTGTGATGTGACTGCGTGCCTTTTGAAGAATGAGCCTGCGAGTCATGGTGTGTGGCGAGGTTAACCCGTGTGGGGGAGCCGTAGCGAAAGCGAGTCTGAATAGGGCGTTTGAGTCGCATGCTGTGGACCCGAAGCGGGGTGATCTACGCATGGGCAGGTTGAAGCGCGGGTAAGACCGTGTGGAGGACCGAACCCACCAGGGTTGAAAACCTGGGGGATGATCTGTGTGTAGGGGTGAAAGGCCAATCAAACTCCGTGATAGCTGGTTCTCCCCGAAATGCATTTAGGTGCAGCGTTGCGTGTTTCTTGCCGGAGGTAGAGCACTGGATGGCTGATGGGCCTTACCGGGTTACTGACGTCAGCCAAACTCCGAATGCCGGTAAGTGAGAGCGTGGCAGTGAGACTGCGGGGGATAAGCTCCGTGGTCGAGAGGGAAACAGCCCAGACCACCGACTAAGGCCCCTAAGCGTGTGCTAAGTGGGAAAGGATGTGGAGTCGCAGTGACAACCAGGAGGTTGGCTTAGAAGCAGCCATCCTTGAAAGAGTGCGTAATAGCTCACTGGTCAAGTGATTCTGCGCCGACAATGTAGCGGGGCTTAAGTACGCCGCCGAAGTCGTGGCATTCACACGTTAGCCTGGCGCCTTTGTGGCGTCTGGGTGTGTGGGTGGGTAGGGGAGCGTCGTGCGGCCGGTGAAGCAGCCGGGTGACCGAGTTGTGGAGGCTGTGCGAGTGAGAATGCAGGCATGAGTAGCGAATCAGAAGTGAGAAACTTCTGCGCCGGATGACCAAGGGTTCCTGGGCTAGGTTAATCCGCCCAGGGTAAGTCGGGACCTAAGGCGAGGCCGACAGGCGTAGTCGATGGACAACGGGTTGATATTCCCGTACCCGCGGGCATGCGCCCATATCGAATCCAGTGATACTAAGGGTCCTTAACCCCTTCGGTCCTTCGGGGTCGGGGTGAGGGTGAACGCCTGGCCTGATCTGGTAGTAGGTAAGCGATGGGGTGACGCAGGAGGGTAGCCCATCCCAGGCGATGGTTGTTCCTGGGGTAAGCATGTAGGGATGGACGTAGGCAAATCCGCGTTCAATGTATCCTGAGATGTGATGCCGAGCCGATTGTGGTGAAGTGGGTGATCCCATGCTGCCGAGAAAAGCCTCTAGTGAGTGTGCCGGCGGCCCGTACCCTAAACCGACTCAGGTGGTCAGGTAGAGAATACCGAGGCGATCGGGTGAACTGTGGTTAAGGAACTCGGCAAATTGCCCCCGTAACTTCGGGAGAAGGGGGGCCTCTGCTGGTGATGGACCGTGCGTCTGGAGCTGGTGGGGGTCGCAGTGGCCAGGGGGAAGCGACTGTTTACTAAAAACACAGGTCCGTGCGAAGTCGTAAGACGATGTATACGGACTGACGCCTGCCCGGTGCCGGAACGTTAAGGGGACCGCTCAGCTCATTTCGGTGGGCGAAGGTGAGAACTTAAGCGCCGGTAAACGGCGGTGGTAACTATAACCATCCTAAGGTAGCGAAATTCCTTGTCGGGTAAGTTCCGACCTGCACGAATGGCGTAACGACTTCCCCGCTGTCTCAACCGCAGACCCGGCGAAATTGCACTACGAGTAAAGATGCTCGTTACGCGCAGCAGGACGGAAAGACCCCGGGACCTTCACTACAGCTTGACATTGGTGTTTGGGACGGCTTGTGTAGGATAGGTGGGAGACGGTGAAGCTGGGACGCTAGTTCTGGTGGAGTCATTGGTGAAATACCACTCTGGTCGTTTTGGATGTCTAACCCGCGCCCGTGGATCCGGGTGGGGGACAGTGTCTGGTGGGTAGTTTAACTGGGGCGGTTGCCTCCTAAAGGGTAACGGAGGCGCCCAAAGGTTCCCTCAGCCTGGTTGGCAATCAGGTGGTGAGTGTAAGTGCACAAGGGGGCTTGACTGTGAGACCGACGGGTCGAGCAGGAGCGAAAGCTGGGACTAGTGATCCGGCGGTGGCTTGTGGAAGCGCCGTCGCTCAACGGCTAAAAGGTACCCCGGGGATAACAGGCTGATCTTCCCCAAGAGTCCATATCGACGGGATGGTTTGGCACCTCGATGTCGGCTCGTCGCATCCTGGGGCTGGAGTAGGTCCCAAGGGTTGGGCTGTTCGCCCATTAAAGCGGTACGCGAGCTGGGTTTAGAACGTCGCGAGACAGTTCGGTCCCTATCCGCTGCGCGCGTAGGAGACTTGAAGGGGGCTGTCCCTAGTACGAGAGGACCGGGACGGACGAACCTCTGGTGTGCCAGTTGTTCTGCCAAGGGCATGGCTGGTTGGCTACGTTCGGGAGGGATAACCGCTGAAAGCATCTAAGCGGGAAGCCTGCCTTGAGATGAGGTCTCCCACCCCTGTGAGGGGGGTAAGGCTCCCAGGTGATGACTGGGTTGATAGGCCGGGTGTGGAAGCATTGTAAGGTGTGGAGCTGACCGGTACTAATAGGCCGAGGACTTGACCATAAAGC
>NZ_JBFAGG010000044.1:0-1773 GCF_040653595.1 Sphaerisporangium sp. NPDC051011
AGGACTCCGTTGGCGAACCTGGTTGATCGTTCCGTAAGGGTCCAGTTATGGTCTGCGCAAGATCCAGGTGGGGACCAAAAGGTGGCGGGTAGCGTGTCGATGCGTCCGGAGTCGTTCATGCAGATTCCGGAGGCGACCCGGAGGGTTGCCGCGGCTGCCTTCCCCAAGGGCACCATGTGCATGCGGCTGCGTGATGCGCTGGGGAGGTTGTTCAGCGACGAGGAGTTCGCCGATTTGTATCCCGGTGACGGGCAGCCGGCGCAGTCTCCGGGGCGGTTGGCGCTGGCGGTGGTGCTGCAGTACGCCGAGGGGTTGTCGGATCGGCAGGCCGCCGATGCGGTTCGCGGTCGGCTCGACTGGAAATATGCCCTGGCCATGGAGCTGGAAGATCCGGGGTTCGATTTCTCGGTGTTCAGCGAGTTCCGGGATCGGGTGATCGGCGGCTCGGCCGAGGAACGGGTGCTGGAGCTGCTGTTAGAGCGGTTGTGGCAGGCTCGGCTGCTTCGCGCGGGTGGTCGCGCGCGCACGGATTCCACCCACGTGCTGTCGGCCGCCCGGACGTTGAACCGGCTGGAGTTGGTGGTGGAGGCGATGCGGGCGGCGTTGAACGCGCTGGCGGTGGCCGCGCCGTCCTGGTTGTCCCCGCTGATCGGCCAGGAGTGGTGTGAGCGGTATGACCAGCGCGCCGACTCCTATCGGCTGCCCAAGGGCGAGCAGGCCCGCGCCGATTATGCCAGCGTGGTGGGCGGGGACGGGTATGTCCTGCTGGAGGCCGTCTACCACGTTGATTCGCCGTTGTGGCTTCGCCAGGTCGAGGCCGTGCAGACCTTGCGGCTGTGCTGGATCCAGCAGTATTACCGTGACCATGATGGGGTGCGGCTGCGTGAACAGAAGGATCTTCCTGTCGGTAGGGACCGGCTGGCCAGCCCGTATGACACCGATGCCCGTTATGCGGTCAAGCGGGGCAGCGGCTGGACCGGCTACAAGGTGCATTTGACCGAGACCTGCGAGCCGGACCGTCCGCATCTGGTCACGCATGTGGCGACCACGCCCGCACCCGTGGACGACAGCGAGGTCACCCTGCTGGTCCAGGAAAGCCTGGAGCGACGCGGTGTGCTGCCTGACGAACACGCCGTGGACAGCGCCTACGTCAGCGCCGAGCACATCGTGACCGCTCGTGACCGGTTCGGGATCGAGCTCCTGGGCCCGGTCTCGGCCGACACCAGCTGGCAGACCAAGGACGGCGACGCTTTCCAGACCGCTGATTTCCTCGTCAACTGGGATGAAGGGCAGGTCACCTGCCCGCAAGGGCATACCAGCCTGTCCATGGCGGCCCAGCGCAGCGGGACCGGGCACCCGGTCATCAAGGTGAACTTCTCCCAGGCCCACTGCACCCCCTGCCCGGTCCGAGCCCAGTGCACCAAGTCGGCCACCGCCTCCCGCAAGCTTACGCTGCGCCCCCGCGAGCAACACCAGGCGCTCGCCCACGCCCGTGCCCTTCAGCGGACCGAACAGTGGCAACGCCGCTACCAAGTCCGTGCCGGCGCCGAAGGCACGATCTCACAAGCGGTCCGCGGTCACGGCCAGCGCCGCTCCCGCTACATCGGCCTCGCCAAAACCCACCTGCAGAGCGTGTTGACCGCCACGGCGATCAATCTGGTCCGCGTCGACGCCTGGCTGACCGAGACACCCTTGGGACGAACCCGCACATCACGCTTCATCAGACTGCGCCAGACGATCACCGCATAACACAGAGTATTCGCCAACGGAGTC
>NZ_JBFAGG010000045.1:0-1681 GCF_040653595.1 Sphaerisporangium sp. NPDC051011
CTAAGTGGTCCCGCCCGTAAGTCCTTCGGGGGTCAGTAGCTGAGGTAGAGACCACAGGCGCAGTCGAGGGCTTCTTGGGGTGTGCCGGCTGACATGCCGGTGGGCAGGATCTGGTTCTCGTACTTGTCGCTGCTGGCGAGGTAGAGCCCGAATCCCCAGATGGAGGCCGATCCGCCGTAGCGGAGCCGGATGAGGGGCAGGCGGTGGCCGTCGGCCAGTTCGCCTTCGACGTAGGCGAACTGGCCGTGGTAGCGGACGTGCAGTCCTGCCAGCTGAGGCCAGCGGTCGCGGGCGTGCCGGCGCAGTCGCTGGGCCAGGGAGGTCTTGGTCGACTCCGGGATGGCGGGCATGGGCCCCATCTTGCCGTCCGGCGTGTCGATCACACCTTGGACAGCCGAGATCGGAGCAAAGTAGCAGGGCCCCTGAAGAAGATCACGGAAAGCGTCCCGCGTGCCCGTCCCCCGCGCCCGCCAGATCGTCTTGACCGCCTCCGAGCGGCGGCGGCTCGACCAACTGGCCCACTCTCACACCGCCCCCCACCAGCAAGTCGTCCGCGTCCGGATCGTGCTGGACGCCGCGCACGGCCACTCCAACGCCCGTATCGCCCTGCGACAGCGCGTTCACCTCGACACCGTCCGCCTGTGGCGTGGCCGATACGCCGACCAAGGCATCGACGGACTCAAGGACCGACCCCGGACCGGCCGGCCACCCCGCTTCACCCCCGTCCAGCGTGCCGAGGTCACGGCACTGGCCTGCCAACTGCCGGCCGAGACCGGAGTGCCGCTGTCCCGCTGGAGCAGCACCGACCTGGCTCGCGAAGCGGCCGGCAGGGGCATCACCGAGGCGATGTCCGCCTCGACCGTCCGCCGGATCCTGGCCGCTGACGTGCTCAAGCCCTGGCAGCACGCCTCCTGGGTGTTCATCCGCGACCCCGGCTTCGCCCACAAAGCCGCCCGTGTGCTGGATCTCTACCAGCGCATCTGGGACGGGCAACCTCTCGCCCGCAACGAGTACGTGATCTCCTCCGACGAGAAGACCTCGATCCAGGCCCGCTGCCGCTGCCACCCCACCCTGCCGCCCGGCATCGCCCGCAGGATGCGCATCAACCACGAATACAACCGGGGCGGCTCACTGGCCTACCTGGCCGCCTACGACGTCCACCGAGCGCACGTGACCGGACATTGCGCGGCCACGACCGGCATCGCCCCGTTCATGACCCTCGTCGAAAAGGTCATGGCCGCCGAACCCTACGCCTCCGCCAAGCGGGTGTTCTGGGTAGTCGACAACGGCTCCTCCCACCGCGGCAAGGCAGCCACCGACCGGCTCGCCGCCCGGTTCCCCAACGCGGTCATGGTCCATACCCCGGTACACGCGTCCTGGCTCAACCAGATCGAGATCTTCTTCTCCATCGTGCAGCGCAAAGTGGTCACACCCAACGACTTCACCAGTCTTGATCAGGTCGAAGACCGACTGATCGCCTTCGAGCGTCGTTACAACGAGACCGCCCGGCCCTTCAGATGGAAGTTCACCCCAGCCGACCTCGAGGACCTGCCGGCCCGGATCGAGCGACACGAACAGAAAGAGCACCACTCCCAGCAGCCCGCTGGCTGCAGCAACCAGCCTGCCGCACTACCCGCAGCCGCGTGAACCCTCGAATGACTTACGAACCGGACCACTAAGC
>NZ_JBFAGG010000046.1:0-1514 GCF_040653595.1 Sphaerisporangium sp. NPDC051011
CAAGGCCGTGAAGTTAGGGGCTGATCGGCTTTGTCAAGATGTCGATGCTGATGGTCGCTTTGTAGGTGCGCCGGTCGACGCGCAGGCTCTTGTAGGCGTAGCGGGACAGTGGGCGTTTGACGGCTCGTGGGCTGAGGCGTAGCCGCCGGGGCGGCAGGAGATGGTCCAAGACGGCTCGGCCGATGGCCCCGACCAGGTCGATGGTGGTGCCGGCGATGACACCGGCGGCCTGGATGATCTGGTCGCGGGCGGCCTGGAGGGCGATGCTGAAGCCGGCCCGGTCGGGGTCGGCGCCGGGGACGGTCTGGGTCGCGTCGGTGATCGCGATCCTGATCGCCTGGTAGGCGGTCAGCAGGGCGTAGATCTCCTGGGTGATGCCGGGCAGGGTGCGGGACCGTAGCACCCGGCGGCCGAGCATGGTCTTCTTGATGGCGAAGTACGCCGATTCGACCTCCCATCGCTGGTGATAGAGCTTGACCAGTTCGCGGGCGGGATGGGCGCGGGGGTCGGTCAGGGTGGTGGCCAGGCGGTAGACGCCGGTATGCCGTCCGGCCGTGGTGGTGATGGTGATCTCGCACTCGATGATGCGGACCGGCAGCGATCCGAGGCGGGACAGGAAAGAGCCGTCGCTCAGACGGCGCAATACCGGGGGTTTGCGGGCGGCCGACAGCCGGGCCAGGAACGCCGCGCCGGTGCCGGCGACGGCGCCCAGGAAGTCGTTGGAGGAAAAGCCGCGGTCCAGCAGTGCGATCATGCCGGTCTGCAGCGAGCGCGTCAGACGCATGCCGTGGGCGATCTCGCCGCGGGTACGCGGCCCGAACACCGCGTCCATGACGGCCCGGGTACCGCAGCAGACCAAGGCCACCAGCAGGATCTGCGGATACCCCGAGGCGGTGGTGTACTGGTTGGCCTGCTTGCCCAGCCGGGCACGCACCGCGGGGTCGTCGGGCACATCCATGTAGGTGCCGTCGATCGCGACGACCAGCAGGCCGGCCCAGCGTGCGCCCGAGGTGCCGATCGCGCTCGCCGGGCCACGCAGCAGGTCGAACAACTCACGCATCGGGCCTACGCCCAGCCGGGTACGGGCGTGCCACAAGGCTGTGGCCGTGATCGCCGGCAGGGGCAGAGCACCCAGAGCGCCGGTGAGCTTGCGCCACACCGCCACATAGCCGCACTCCTCGAACAGCGCGGCCGCCAGCAGCAGGTAGACCACCACCCGGGCGGGTAGCTTGCGCAACCGTCGCTGGACCGCGCCCGCCTCAGCGAGCGCGGCGTCGACCATCTCGAACGGCACGATCTGGGTCAACTCACCCAGATGACCCGGAGCGAAGACACCTTCGGCTACCGCGATCTCGCGGGTGATGACAGACTGGCCAGACAGCGGAGCCCCCTTGGTAACGACTCGTCTTGGCGGACAAGCCGTTCTATCGGGGCTCCGCTTCCCATGTCCGGCGGTCCATCAGATCGAGACCGTCCCTTGCCACCAGCCCTGAGGCCTTAACTTCACGGCCTTG
>NZ_JBFAGG010000047.1:0-1501 GCF_040653595.1 Sphaerisporangium sp. NPDC051011
CGCCCGCTAATGGGAGCTACCGGGTCGGCTGATCGGGCAGACTCGGTGCCTGGTAGCCGCTGGTGAGCGAGCACTTTCGTCCGCTGGACCATCGTGAGTCCTGGGGTCAGACCGTGCCCTCACCAGTGGTCAGGGGTCTTGATCACTGATGGGATGTCGTGCCCGCCCTGGTGGCGTGAGTACTGGTCCATTAGCACGCCGACTGGCTCCTGCCGGCTGCTTGATCATGTAGTCGAGGGGTTGGGGGATCGCGTGCTGTTCGTCGGTGATGACTGGGCCGAGGACCACCATGATGTGGAGGTGCAGGACGAGCAGGGCCGGGCGGTCAAGCGGGCCCGTCTGCCCGAGGGCGCTGCCGGGGTGGCCCGGTTCCACGAGTTGGTCGCCTCGTTCCTGCCTGAGGACGCCGAGCCGGCCGAGGTGCTGGTGTGTATCGAGACCGACCGGGGGCCGTGGGTGCGGGCGCTGGTCGCGGCCGGGTACCGGGTGTTCGGGGTGAATCCCAGGCAGGCCGCCCGGCACCGCGAGGTGATGGGCAACTCCGGCGCCAAGAGCGACAAGGCCGACGCGCACGCGCTGGCCGACATGGTCCGCACCCGCCGCCACCAGCTCCGCGAGGTCGCCGGCGACTCCGACGAGGCCGAGGCGGTCAAGGTCGTCGCCCGCGCGCATCAGACGATGATCTGGGAACGGACCCGCCACATGCTGCGGATGCGCTCGGCGCTGCGGGACTACTTCCCCGCCGCGCTCACGGCCTACAAGGCTCTCGGCCTCACCAGCACGGCCGTGCTCGTCCTGCTGGCCAAGGCCCCCACCCCGCAGGCCGCGGCGAGGCTGACCGTCAACCAGATCACCGCGGCGCTCAAGGGGCACCGCGACAAGCCCGCCAAGGCCGCTGCGATCCAGGCCGAACTCCGCGCCGAGCATCTCGGGCAAAGCGACCTGGTCGCTTCCGCTTACGCGGCCACCGTGTCGGCGACCGTCGCGGTCCTGCAGACCCTGAACACCCAGATCAACGCCCTCGAACGGCAGGTCGAGGCCCATTTTGGCCGGCACCCGGACGCTGAGATCCTCCTCAGCCAGCCCGGCATCGGCGCCATCCTCGGCGCCCGGGTGCTCGCGGAGTTCGGCGACGCGGAAGACCGCTACGCCAGTGCCAAGGCACGCAAGAACTATGCCGGGACCTCACCGATCACCCGGCAATCCGGCAAGTCCAAGACCGTCCACGCCCGGTTCATCCACAACGACCGGCTCATCGACGCCCTCCACATGCAGGCCGGCGCCGCGATCCTGCACGACCCGGCCGTCCGCGCCTACTACGACCAGCTCAAAGCCCGCGACGTCAGCCACAACGCCGCCCTCCGCCAGGTCGGCAACCGCCTGGTCGGCATCCTCCATGGATGCCTGAAAACCCACACCACCTACGACCAAGCAACCGCATGGTCACACCGGCAACACGACCTCGCCGCTTGACATTCCGGCTCCAGGGATGTCTGACCCG
>NZ_JBFAGG010000048.1:0-1449 GCF_040653595.1 Sphaerisporangium sp. NPDC051011
GGCTCTTCGATCTTGAGGGGGAAGTTCGTGGGCGTGGCCTGATAGGCGAGAGCCCGCAGCCCCGTAACACTGGCTGTTGATCAAGGACAGTTAGTGAGCGGGGGCCACGGGCTGTGAACGACAGTACTTCGATCCTGTTCGGCATGCCGGAAATAACGGTGGTGGACGTCGAACGCGTCGCCGATGACGACGGGAAAACCGGACGGCTGGTGCATATCGAACGCCCCGAGGAGTGGGCGGCCTGCCCCGAATGCGGTGTCATCTCGACCTCGGTGCGACAACGGCGCACGACCCGCCCGCGCGACCTGCCATACGGTGAGGAGCCGATCGAGGTGCGATGGCACAAACGCCAGTTCTCCTGCACAGAGCAGCTGTGCCCGCGTAAGGCGTTCACCGAGTCGACCGCGGAGATCCCGCCCCGGGCCCGGACGACGGGCCGGCTGTGCCGGGCGGCGGCAGCACAGGTCGCCTCGGGCCGCTCGGTCGCGGCGGTCGGCCGGCAGTACCGGCTCAGCTGGCCCCTGGTCCATCGCCACTTCGCCATCCACGCCGACGCCGTCCTGCTCGAGCCAGAACCTCCCCAAGTACTGGGCATCGACGAGACCCGCCGGGGCAAGCCCAAGTGGTTCAAAGACCCGGCAACTGCGACCTGGTCCCGGAGCGAGCCCTTCGAGACCAACTTCGTCGATCTGTCCGGCAGCGGTGGACTGCTCGGCCAGGCGGCGGGCCGTACCGGTGCCGCGGTGGTCGAGTGGCTGCAGGCTCGAGGCCCGCAGTGGACGGCAGCGGTGCAGGTGGTGGCCATCGACCCGGCCGCCTGCTACCGCACCGCCATCAAGCACGCGTTGCCGCACGCCACCATCGTCGTCGACCACTTCCACCTCGTCGCCCTGGCCAACAAGGCCCTCACCGCCGTGCGCCAGCGCGTTACCCGTGAGGAACGCGGGCGCCGAGGACGGTCCACCGACCCCGAATGGGCCAACCGGCGCCGCCTGCTGCGCGCCCGTGAACATCTGTCCCAGCGCAGCTTCACCACGATGTGGAACGCCCTGATCGACCATGAACCCAGCGGACAGATCCTCACCGCGTGGATCGCCAAGGAAGAACTACGGACCTTGCTGGCCTGCGCCCGCACCCAGGCGCCACGATCGGTTATCTCTCACCGGCTGGCCCGCTTTTTCTCCTGGTGCGCCGACTCCGGCATCCCCGAGCTCATCACGCTTGCCCAGACCATCGACGCCTGGTGGCCCGAGACGCTCGCCTTCATCACCAGCGGCATCACCAACGCCCGGACCGAAGGCACAAACCGCCTTATCAAGGACGCCGCCCGCGTGGCGTTCGGCTTCCGAAACCTCAACAACCAGCGCCGCCGCGTACGGTTGGCATGCACACATCACATGATCAACCCAGCGGCATAAGGCGAGGCATCCCCCTCAAAGTTGAAGAGCC